>JAVEVC010000105.1:0-4606 GCA_034005245.1 Bacteroidales bacterium | reverse complement strand
AAGTTCTCCTTTTGGTCTGGTAATATTACTTCCGCCCCTGCACAGATATCCACTTTCGTTTCTTCCGCAGCAACATTATACAGGCATAATCATGGAATTTCTTCCGGCCAGATCTTTAACTTCCTCATGACCACGGCTGCCCCTGTTATTCATCCGGAAAACCATTGAACAACCCATATTGGCATAAGAGCGGGTCATCTCAGGAAAATCACCGTCGTAGCAGATCATAATTCCGCATAAATAACCCTTTACGTTGAATGTTACGAGTTCATTCCCCGGTTTATAGAAGCCTGGTTCATGACGAAGTCCCTCATCTTTCCACCAGAGATGAGTTTTGCGATAGTTTGCTGCCAATCCGTTTTCTGAAACCACAGGAGCTGAGATATAGTATTCATTATTGTCTTTTTCTGTAAGGCCATAAATAATGAGGGAACCTGTTCTTTAAAGCAATTTCTGAAAAGCCCGGGTACTCGCTCCGTCAGCGGCCTCAGCGAGGATCTTCAGGTCTTTATGATATCCAACCAGCAGTTCCTCATGAATTGCCATGGCATGCCTCATACATGGTTATGAGTATGACCTCTTGATCAGCTCTCCATTTTCCCGTGCATAAGCAGGTCGAGGGCTTCATCGAATGAACCTGCCGCAATGATCTCCCCTGAGTTGACAAAAAAGATTTCATCGGCGTTCTCGATTGTGTTAAGGCGATGGGCGATGATAACCTTGATAGTCTTCTCCGGCAATCTCTTCATTATTGCTTCAAGCTGTTGTTCGGTAACGGTATCAATATTTGCTGTTGCCTCATCAAGAATGAGAATCTCCGGGTTTCGCAATATAGCTCTCATAAAAGCAATGATCTGTTTCTGCCCGAGGCTTATTCCATCACCAGTTGTCTGGATAGGTGTTTCCAGCCCTTTATCAAAGCGCTTAAGCAGACCGGCGAGCTGCACATCCTTAAGAGCCTGTTCAAGCTGGTCATTGGAGAAACCTGCACATTCGGGATTGCCGTACATAATATTATCCCGCACCGTTCCTGAAAACAGAACAGGTTCCTGCAGTATAAAACCTATCTTAGAAGCTCTCTCACAGGGAGTGTACGACCTGATATCCCTGCCATCGAGCAAAATCTTTCCCTTTGTTGCATCGTACAGCCTGGCAATGAGAGAAGCCGTGGTCGTTTTCCCGCCTCCAGTTGGACCGACAAAAGCATATGTCTTCCCTCTTTGAAGATCGAAGCTGACATTGTGCAATACCTCTTTCCCGTTGGGATAACTGAATGAGACATCCCTGAAATGCAAGTAGGACGTATTTCTGTTATTCCTCCTGCCGGCAATAACCTTAAGATTGTTTTCAAATGAGAGCAGGTGCGAGATCCTGTCCCAGGCTGCCAGTGCCATCTGAAAGTTGGCCCACAGAGCAGCCATCTGCCGCAATGGATTATAAAAATTAGCTATATACGCAATGAAGCTTATCAGAAGTCCTATTGAAAAATATCCCTTGATGATAAGCCATATACCCAGGGAAAGCACTATGAGCTGACCAATATTTGAAGCAAAGGTATAAACAGGTGTCAGTATGGTATTTGCAATACCTGCCTTTACTGATCTATTGTAATTATCATTGTTAACCTCTTCGAACCGTTTACGGAAATAATCGCGCCTGTTAAAGGCAACCACCACCCTGAAATTTGCAAGGCTCTCCTGTATTTCTGCTGACATATTACCCAGGCTTTTAAGACTTGCTTTGTTCTTCCTCCTGATCCACGGTGAAACGCTTTTAGTAAATATCCACAGTAAAATAGCCGGTGAAAGTGCTGCAATTCCAAGGGGCAGGTTTATCACCAGAAGGAGTATGCCTGCGCCTGTCATGGTTATGAGGCTTCCTATGAATTGCATCAGCGACTGGGAAAAGAACTGGTTTACCTTGTCAGTATCGTTGTTGATACGCGATATAAGGTCACCTGCCTTATTCTGGTTGAAAAAATCGAGAGGCAGTTCCTGCAGCTTGTTGAAAACCGAGTTACGAAGGCTGAAAAGCATCCTCTGACCTATACCGCCCATCATGCGCATCTGTGCATAGTTAACGGCAAATGCCACAACATACATTATCAGCAGTATCCCGGCAAATAAAAGTACACCATGATAATCTTTCGCCTGAACATAATTATCGATTGTATAACCCACAATATACGGTCCCGTGAGACTAAGTCCCGCATTCAGGAAAATTGCTGAAAAGGCAATTATCAGGTTACGGCGTTCTCCGCTTATAATAGTGATCAGCTTCCTGAGTGATGCCAGCACCGGAAGTTTCCCTGACATTTTATCCGTTGCCTGATTCAGATCATAATTCATAATGATGAGTGCTTTTTTGTGAACTGTAGATCTGAATATATTCAGGTGAACTTTCCAGCAGATCCTTATGTTTCCCTGAGGCAATTATCTCCCCCTCCATAAGAAGTATTATCTGGTCATAATGTTTTACCGGCGCTATTTTCTGGGTAACCGACAGGAGTGTAAGGGTGGGGTAGTTAGCCTGGATATTGCACAGGATCTTGTTCTCTGTTTTCCTGTCCACCCTCGAAGTAAAATCGTCGAGGAGCAATATTGGCGGATTCATGGCCAGTGCCCTCGCAAGCATAATCCTTTGCTTTTGTCCTCCCGACAGACTGGTTCCTCTTTCCGTGACTATTGTTTCGAGCTTCCCGGGAAGTGATTCTATAAAATCTTCCAGTTCAGCTGTTTCAATCGCTTTTTTTAGAGACTCTTCAGTGACAGAATCATTGAACGCTATATTTTCCCTGAAGCTCAGGTTGAAAATTATGCTGTCCTGAAATACAAAGCCAACCTGTTTATGAAATACTTCCCTTGAATATCTGTCAATGGAAATCCCGTCAAATTCAATAATACCGGAATCAGGAGATACAAGGTTTGTAAGAATGTAAAGCAACTGACTCTTGCCTGCAGCGGTGGGACCGATAATTGCACACTTGCTGCCGGCCTTGACAGAGAATGAAATATTTCTAAGTATCGGCTTCCAGTCATAGCTTAATGATACGTTTTTCAGTACAATTTCTCCCCTGATATCCGATCTGACCGTGCCTGACTCTGGTGGGGGCGGCTCATCCAGAACCTTTCTTATCCTGCCGTATGAAGCTGTGGCAGAGGCTATTATGTTACTCATAAATCCGATCATCATCACAGGGAATATGAGCATTACAAGATAGCTGTTGAATGCGGCAAAATTACCCAGGGAAAGTGTGCCAAGAACAACAAAACGACCACCCAGGGCAAGAATTGTGACAACTGCCAGGTTTGAGACAAACATTATTACGGGAACAAGGACTGAAAAAAGCCTTACTATTGATAATCCCAGCTCTCTTGACTCAATATTCTTTTCAAGGAATTTCTGACTCTCCGGCTGCTGTGAATTCAATACTCTTATGATCGCTGAACCCAGAATACTCTCGTTTATTACCCTGTTAAGAGCATCAATCACCTCCCTGCTCTTTCGGAAAAGCACCCGCACTTTCCTGAAAACTATATAAAAGGCGAAGGCAATGAAAGGTACCATTAAAAGAACAGCAAGTGCCAGTTTTAAGTTAATCATTATCAACAGAACTGATGCACCAGCAATGATAAACAATGAGGAGATGATATTGACAAAAGCCTGTGAAACAAACATTTTGACCGAGTCCATGTCTGAAGTAAGGTTTGTCAGGAGTTTTGCCGGATTTGCCTTCAGAATATAAGAATAACTCTGATGAGATAACTTATTTGCAAGACTGTTACGCATATCTTTTGCTACTCTTTCAGCTGTTAAGGTCTGTACTACACCCTGGAGAAGGGTAAAAACAAAAATCCCGGATGCTGCGAGAAGGAATTGAACAACAATTTTTCCGGCGTTGAACCTGTTCTCAGAAAAATCATCAATACCACCTGCAATAATCTTAGGTATAAGAAGGTTTATGCCGCTGCCTCCAAGTGCCAGCAGGATCAGTAGTATAACAATTACCCTGTAAGGATGAATCACACTGAATAAACCTGATTTCTGCCCCGTACTTGTTTCTGTCTTTCTGGTGGATCTGAGCATCCTGATCTGAAATAATTTGTAAAGAAACTTATTTCAAGCCAATTTTTAACAATTATCAGAAAGATGTGAGTGGGAGATGGGTGGAGTGGGGGAAGAGGAGAAGGCAGAAATAAAAAATACGCCTTTGCTGAAGTTACGGAATGCCCAACCAGGATCAGGGAACCTTGAACCTTGAACCAGAAACAAAAAACCTCGCCAGGCTTCCACCGCCCAGCACCCGGCTCAATCTCATCTGGACAGAAGACTTGATTACATTACACAGAGGAAATCCGGAGACTGCCTTCGACAAAGCATCTGCAATTGCAAAAATCACAGAGGACCTTTAGAGTTCTTCCCCTGTACTCCTCTGTGTCCTCTGTGCGTCCTCCGGCTTTCCTCTGTGAAATAAACACAAACACAATAGTACCCAAAGCAGAGAAGGAAGGAAGGGGAGAATAGGAGAAGGGAGTCAGCACAGGAACCATACATCACAAAGAACATATTTAAAACCAGAATTGGCCTGCCTTATAAAATTGAAAAT
>JAVEVC010000010.1:0-89038 GCA_034005245.1 Bacteroidales bacterium | reverse complement strand
CTACCAACATAGTTGTTGCAAATATGATAGGGGCGGGAATATTCACTACCTCCGGCCTGCTGATGAGCGGGCTAAATGATCCTTTGCTAATGCTTGTACTATGGGCTGCCGGCGGCCTTATTGCGCTATGCGGTGCAATGTCATACGGGGAACTGGGTGCTGCCATGCCGGGTGCAGGAGGTGAATATCTCTTTCTTTCAAGACTATACCATCCTGTTTTTGGCTTTCTGAGCGGCTGGGTTTCTTTCATGGTGGGATTTTCTGCCCCAATAGCTGCCTCCGCTCTTGGATTCAGCGAATATTTCACAAGAGCAGTTCCAGGTATGACACTGTGGCTCCAGAATGAGGGCATAGCAGGGCCGATGCTGACAAAAAAATTACTGGCATTAACTGTAATACTGATATTCACATTCATACACTACAGAGGCATAAAGTACGGAGCAAGAATACAGAACATTCTTACTCTCCTTAAGATAGCACTGATAGTTGTTCTGCTTGTGGCAGGATTCTCATCGGGCAAAGGTAGTTTCAGCAACTTTTCCCTTGGAGGCAATGCCCCTCAGGGTCTTGCCGGATGGAAAACCATCGGACTTTCTCTGATGTGGATCATGTTTGCCTACAGCGGGTGGAATGCTTCAACATACCTTGGTGCGGAAATAAAAAATCCATCCAGAACACTTCCCCGGTCTCTGATCTATGGAACCGGAATTGTAGTCCTGCTATACCTGGGCATCAATATCCTCTATGTATATGGAATTGATCCTGATTCCATGAAAGGTGTTATTTCCATAGGAGGACTGGCAATGGGAAACCTTTTCGGAAAACCAGCCGAGATATTGTTTTCAGTCCTCATTGCGTTTGCACTGTTCTCATCACTCAGTGCTTTCATTATCATCGGGCCGAGAGTATACTACTCAATGGCAACCGACGGATTATTTTTCAAATCGGTTGCCAGGATCCACCCCAAATTCCAGGTTCCGGCAAACTCAATTCTTCTCCAATGCCTAATTGCAGTAGTGCTTACAATGTCAGGCACTTTTGAACAGGTCCTGACATACATGGGGTTTGCTCTTGGCATCTTCCCACTAATGGCTGTTGCAGGAATCTGGATACTGCGGCGGAAAAACCCGCATGCTCTTCGGTTGAAAGGATTCCCGGTAACCCAGGTGATTTATCTGGCAGCAGGAATACTTATCCTTTTCCTTTCATACCTGGAAAAGCCAGTTGAATCGTCTGTTGCTCTCCTGACTGTATTTGCAGGAATACCTGTTTACTTCATTTTCAGGAAAAAAACTCGGATGCAATAAGGTAATGATTGACTCACCGATAAATTACTTCACCAGGGATATCCGCCATACTTCAAAAATTGAAGCTATGACATGGATATAGCATCATTCATTTTGTTCAAAGGTATTACCGCGTTCAAACATTTATTCTTCACCGGGGTATTCCTGCAAGGTCGCGAATCACTACCGAAGCACATATTATTCCGAAAGCGGCAGGCATGTATGAAATTGTTCCGACTGTTGATGCCTTGTTCGGCTCTCCTTCCAATGCCACAACACTACTTTTGTTGATTGGTTCCGGGGAGTAGACCGCTGTAAATCCCTCCCTTACCCCGAGCTTGTGGAGCCTTTTGCGCAGCATCCTTGCCAGCGAACAGTTGTTTGTCTGTGAAATATCAGCTGACATAATCCTTTCAGGATCAGATTTTCCTCCCGCCCCCATGGAACTTACTACCGGGTATTTCCTGAAGAGAGAATGACGGATTAGAAATACCTTGGGCGACAAAGTATCAATTGCATCAACAACATAATCAAATCCGGAATCCAGTATTTCTGTCATTCTTTTATCTTTCAGGAACTCCCCAATGACTGTAAGATCAAGCTGCGGGTTTATCTCTTTAAGCCGACTGCCCATCAGGATTGCCTTGGACAGTCCTTCATTGACGGTCAAACCAAGCAGTTGTCTGTTCCTGTTTGTTGGATGAACAATATCACCATCGGCTATAGTCATTTTTCCGATCCCTGCCCTGCAGATCATCTCAGCGGCATAAGCACCCACTCCTCCCAAACCGGCAACAAGGACATTCGACTTTGAAAGTCTTTCCATTCCTTCACTTCCGATCAATAACCTGCTACGAGACTGCCAGTCATCCATCAATACCAAAAAAATTCATGAAATTATCCCGAATAATTTTTTTAAGCACTTCAACCTGAACATCCAGATCTGATGCAACCTTTTCGTAGATGTCGCTAATCCTGGCACCTGAACCGTCTGTTTCCAGAAAGATCCTCCCGGTGTCTATTGAACGTACAAGGGCTGCCGATTCCGGGCGGAGGATAAAATCGAACCAGAATGATATGAACATGCCCCGCGAAGTAATCTGCCGGGCCAGTTCCTGCCTGCCTCTGAAACCATGAACAAGCCATGGCATCACTGGCTTGAGTTTCCGGTGCATGGCAAAAAGTTCATCCCACGCCCTTACGCAATGTATTATCAATGGTTTCTCCAGTTCCTCCGAAATGGTAACCTGTTCCCCGAATGCTCTTCTCTGCAATTCAGGTGAAGCGCCTTTCAGCTTATCAAATCCTGCTTCTCCTATGGCATAAACCCGCGGATTCATGGCTGTTTGCCTTGTGAAATCAACAAGCTTGTGATGATTGCTTTCGTCAAGGTGCCAGGGATGTATCCCGACAGTATAAATCAAGCCTGCTTCCTTTCCTGGTGTTTTGCCTTCATGAGCCATGAGGTTCTCCACAATGAAGAGACCTGGCTCAGGTGAAGCTTCATGAGTGTGTATATCAATATAATCGCCCTTGTGCGGAAGTATCATTTCTTAAGATCACCTATAACGGCTATGCCTTGTTTTATGCGGTTCAGGGTCTCTTCTTTCCCAATCCAAGATATGATGTCAAATAAATGGGGCCCCCGAAGGGAACCGACAGTTACAAGCCGCAAAGCATTCAGAATCTCACCGGTGTTATATCCTCTCCCCTCAATCCATTCCCTGACATATCTTTCGAATGAATCGGCCTGTAGATCTGCTGAGCTTTCCAGAAACGTTCCCAATTCCTTCAGCCTGTCAAGAGTATCTTCTTTTATTCTTTTCTTTATGGCATCACCATCATAAGCCTCAGGTGCCTTAAAGAAGAAATCTGTCTGGTCCCAGATCTCCTTTACAAAACTGACTCTCTCCTTGACCATCGCCACAAGCTTTTCAAGCTGAACAATATCATAATGATAGCCTTTTGAACGGAGAAGGTCCCTGAACTCCAGGGCGAGCTGGTTATTGGTCCGCTTCTGAAGGTAATAATGATTGAACCATTTTGCCTTTTCCGGATCAAATCTTGAGCCTGACTTGCCAACTCTTTCCAGGGAGAATGATGCAATCAGCTCATCCATCGTGAAAGTTTCCTGTTCAGTCCCGGGATTCCAGCCCAGGAGAGCAAGCATATTCACAAATGCCTCCGGATAGTAACCCTCTTCCCTGTATCCTTTAGCTGTTTCACCATAAGGCCAGTATAAGGGGAATACCGGAAATCCTATCCTGTCGCCATCACGCTTACTCAGCTTCCCCTTACCATCGGGCTTCAGCAAAAGGGGCAGGTGAGCAAAGAGAGGAGCCTCCCACCCGAATGAGCGGTACAAAAGCATATGAAGGGGAAGAGAGGGAAGCCATTCCTCTCCCCTGATAACATGGCTTATTTCCATAAGGTGATCATCCACAATATTGGCCAGATGATAAGTTGGCATGCCGTCTGACTTGAAAAGGACCTTGTCATCCAGAGTGCTGGTATTAACCACTATATGCCCCCTTATCAGATCATCAAATTGCACTTCATCATCACAGGGCATTTTGTACCTGACAACATAAGGATCTCCCCTGTCAAGCATCGCATTCCACTCAACATCGGACAGTGAAAGGGAATTCCTGAGATTCTCCCTGATGCCGGCATTATAAATGAAGGTCCTTCCCTCTTTCTCTGCGGTGCTTCTCAGCGCTTCCAGCTCTTCAGGAGTGTCAAAGGCATAATAGGCATAACCCTTATCAATAAGCATGTCGGCATATTTCTTATAAATATGCTTTCTGGAGCTCTGCCGGTAAGGCTCATATTTGCCTCCCTCCCTTATCCCTTCATCGATTTTTATACCACACCAGCTCAAGGATTCAATTATGTAATCTTCAGCCCCATCTACAAACCTCGACTGGTCTGTGTCTTCAATCCTCAGAATGAATACGCCATTGTTCTTTTTTGCAAAAAGATAATTGTACAATGCCGTCCTCACACCTCCTATATGTAAAGGGCCAGTGGGGCTGGGGGCAAAACGGACTCTTACCTTTGACATTGATCTGACTTAATTAATTTATGTAAAGATAGCCAAACCCCTTAAAATATATCTTCTGTAGATGATCATATTGTGATAATATCATCCTAACTGCAGATAAAATAAAAGCCGCCGCACATGACAAATCTCCCGGATCTGTAAAACATATTAATATTAAATTAGCATTTTAAACCTTCACATATGCAAACAATGAAAGCTCTTGTGAAAGCCAGGCAGGAGAAAGGCATCTGGATGCAGGAAGCACCTGTTCCTGAGCCTGGACTTAATGATGTGATAATCAAGGTAAAGAAGTCAGCAATCTGCGGTACCGATCTCCATATTTATCAATGGGATGAATGGTCGCAGCGTACAATTAAGACTCCCATGATCATTGGGCATGAATACATGGGATACATAGTCAGGAAGGGAGCCGGGGTGAAGTTACTGAAAGAAGGCGACAGAGTTACAGGTGAGGGACATCTTGCCTGCGGCCATTGCAGGAACTGCCGCCGAGGGAAGGAACATGTATGTGAAAACACTCTCGGTATAGGCGTTCATGTTGACGGATCATTCGCGGAGTACGTCAGCATACCTTCATCAAATGTTGTTTTGCTTGACAAAAGAATCCCTGACGACTGGGCCGCTATTATGGATCCCTTCGGCAATGCAACGCATACAGCCCTCTCCTTCCCGCTGCTTGGAGAAGATGTTTTGATAACCGGAGCCGGGTTGATCGGAAACATGGCTGTGGCAATAGCTAAATATTCCGGAGCACGATTCATTGTGGCAAGCGATCTCAGCGACTACCGCCTCAGCATAGCAAAAAAGATGGGGGCAACACTAACCTTGAACCCTTCAAAGGGAGAAAAGATCTCGGATGCCGTAAAAGCACTCGGAATGAGAGGATTCGATGTCGGACTCGAAATGTCGGGATCGCCGAAAGCCTTCATCGAGATGATCAATAACATGTACAATGGTTCATCCATCTCCCTGCTTGGAATACTCCCGTCAGATTTTCCTGTGCCGTGGAGCAACATAATCTTCAAGGCAATAACACTAAAGGGAATATACGGCAGGGAAATATGGGAAACATGGTATAAGATGGAACAGATGATCATCGGAGGCATCAACCTCGATCCGGTGATCACGCACCATTTCCATATCGATGATTTTCAGAAGGGCTTTGATGTCATGGAGCAGGGAAATTGCGGAAAAGTCATTTTAGATTGGGATTGATTTAGTATTTCAAGCATAAAAACCAAAATTATGTATAACAGATATCAGGATCATTTAAGTAATATTCTCAATGATATAAAGGAAGCCGGACTCTATAAAAATGAAAGGATCATCGTTTCTCCTCAGGGTGCTGAAATAGAGCTGGCTTCAGGGATGAAGGTGCTGAACTTCTGTGCCAATAATTACCTTGGCCTGTCAAATAATCCTAAACTGATAGAAGCTGCAAGGGAAGCTCTCGAAAGTCATGGCTACGGGATGTCGTCGGTCAGGTTCATCTGCGGAACAACTGATCTGCATAAGAAGCTGGAAGAGATGATCTCCGGATTCTTTGGAACAGAGGACACTATTCTCTATGCCGCCTGCTTCGATGCAAACGGCGGTGTTTTTGAACCTTTGCTCACGGAAGATGATGCCATCATATCTGATGCCCTTAATCATGCATCAATAATTGACGGGGTAAGGCTGTGCAGAGCCCAGAGATACAGATACGCAAATGCTGATATGGCTGACCTGGAAAAACAGCTCCAGCTGTCACAATCACAGAGATTCCGGCTGATTGTAACTGACGGGGTATTTTCGATGGACGGGAATGTTGCACCTCTTGACCGCATTGTTGAACTCGCCCGGAAATATGATGCTATGGTCATGGTAGATGAATCCCATTCTGCGGGAGTCGTTGGGAGAACCGGCCGGGGTGTCACCGAGCTTTATGACCTGACCGGAAAGATTGAGATCATTACCGGTACCCTTGGCAAAGCTTTTGGTGGTGCAATAGGCGGGTTCACAACCGGGAAAAAAGAAATAATCGATCTTTTAAGGCAAAGATCAAGACCATATCTGTTTTCCAATTCAATACCCCCGTTTGTTGCTGCAGCAGGTATCGGAATGCTGGAGATGATAAAGGAGAGCAACGAGCTGCAGGACAAATTGCACAGGAATGCCGAATACTTTATCAACAGCATGGTCGGGCTTGGCTTCAACATTAAACCCACAAGATCAGCAATATGCGCTGTAATGCTTTACGATGCAAAACTGTCGCAGGAATTTGCCTCCCTCCTTCTCGATGAGGGCATTTACGTTATTGGTTTTTACTATCCTGTCGTGCCAAAGGACCAGGCCAGAATAAGGGTTCAGCTCTCAGCCGCTCATGAAACATGGCATATTGACAAAGCTGTGAAAGCATTTGAAAAGATCGGCAGGAAACTTGGCGTAATAAAGTAACGTTAGCTTTCGCATCCCGGAAGGCTAATCCGCCTGGATGAATCTTAATCTACTAACTCTGAAGCTAAGAATCAGACTATTCTGCCTTCTTCGGCAATCCTTTCCGGGAACAGCCTGATCAGCCGCATTTTGAAGATCCGCAATCCTTACAGATAAGGCAACCTTCCTCATATACAAGGTTTTCCGAATGGCATTCCCCGCATTTTCCCTTGGCTTTCGTGCCGTTGGGTATATATTTTTTCAGGGCTCTTTCCACGCCATTCTTCCAGTTGTTAATTGATTCGCTGTCGAGTTTCAGCGACTGAACCAGGTTTACGACATCAGCTATGGGCATCTCGTGCCTTAGTACTCCTGAGATGAGCTTGGCATAATTCCAGAATTCAGGTTTGAACATATGGGAAAGGCCTTCGATAGTCTTCTTGTAACCATACTTATCGGTATACTGGAAATCGTAGCGGGTTTTTGCATCGTCGGTTTTGACCTTGATTATTTTTCCCTTTATTATGGTTTTAGGTATTGGGAATATCTCCTCATCGGCAAGTCCGGTGAAGATTTCATAGGGTCTGCCTTCTTTCAGTCCCACAAAAGCAACCCATTTCTCTTCATTGAAATTAAACCTGATAACGTCACAATCAAGCACTTTGGGTCTTTTAGGCCTTTCTGCCCTTATTTCGTTCTTGCTGGCTATGAGAACTCCGTTTCTTGATCCGTCGCGATAGACTGTTGCCCCTTTACAGCCCGATTTCCATGCAGTAAGGTAAAGCTCGCTTACCAGTTCTTCCTTGACATCGGCCGGTAGGTTTATTGTAACGCTTATTGAATGATCGACCCATTTCTGGATTGCGCCCTGCATCCTAACCTTTGCCACCCAGTCAACATCATTTGCGGTAGCCTTATAGTAAGGCGACCTGGCTATTATTGATTCTATTTCTTCATCTTTCATCCTGGTTACCTCATTAGGATCATAGCCGTTAAGCTTAAGCCAGTCGACGAACTTATGATGGAAAACATTGAACTCCTCCCATGAATCGCCAACTTCATCCCTGAAAGTGACCCTGACATCCTTGTCGTTGGGATTAACCTTCCTTCTACGTTTGTAAAAAGCGGAAAAAATAGGCTCAATGCCCGATGTTGTTTGTGTCATCAGGCTTGTTGTCCCGGTTGGTGCGATTGTAAGGAGTGCAATATTTCTTCTTCCAAACCTGGCCATGTTGTTGTACAATACCGGATCGGCTTCCTTCAGGCGCAAGATGAAGGGATTGTCCTTCTCACGCTCAGTGTTGAATATTTTAAAGGGGCCCCTTTCCCTGGCAAGATAAGTGGAGGATTTGTAAGCTTCGAGCGCAAGTGTTTTATGCACTTCAACTGAAAAATCTGTAGCGTCGTCACTGCCGTATCTTAATCCCAATGCGGCAAGCATATCGCCTTCTGCAGTGATTCCTATCCCGGTTCTCCTTCCCTCTTCTGATTTTTTTCTTATATTCTTCCAAAGATTTCTTTCAACCTGCTTTAGCTCATCAATTTCCGGATCGGTATCGATTTTGGCGAGTATTGCATCGATTTTTTCAAGTTCCAGATCGATGATATCATCCATCATTCTCTGAGCCAGGCCTACATGTTCCCTGTAAAGTTCGAAGTTGAATTTTGCCTGGTCCGTAAAAGGATCTTCAACATAACTGTAAAGGTTTATTGCCAGCAATCTGCAACTGTCGTAAGGGCAAAGGGGTATTTCCCCGCATGGGTTTGTAGAGACGGTTGCAAATCCAAGGTCGGCATAGCAGTCGGGAACGCTTTCGCGTATTATGGTGTCCCAGAACAGTACTCCGGGTTCCGCTGATTTCCAGGCATTATGAATAATTTTATCCCACAGCTTTATGGCGTCGATATCCTTTACAAATTTCGGATTGTCAGAATTAATAGGATACTGCTGGCGGAAAGTTGTCTTTTCTTCGACAGCCTTCATAAATTCATCGGTAAGTTTAACAGATACATTTGCACCTGTTACTTTTCCGCTTTCAAGTTTGGCGTCGATGAATTTGCCAGAATCGGGATGCTTGATGGATATTGAGAGCATCAGGGCTCCTCTTCGGCCGTCCTGGGCCACCTCCCGTGTGGAATTTGAATATCTTTCCATGAAAGGCACAACACCTGTTGATGTAAGGGCGCTGTTAAGAACGGGTGTTCCTTTCGGCCTTATGTGCGACAGATCGTGTCCTACTCCTCCACGCCGTTTCATGAGCTGAACCTGTTCCTGGTCGATCTTCATTATACCGCCGTAGGAGTCGGAAAAACCTTCGTTGCCTATGACGAAACAATTCGACAAGGAAGCTATCTGGTAATCATTGCCGATTCCTGTCATGGGACCGCCCTGGGGAACTATATACTTAAAATCCTTCAGAACGCTGTAAATCAGCTCTTCAGGAAGAGGGTTCTTATACTTCCTTTCTATCCTGTGAATCTCTCTTGCCAGACGGCGATGCATATCGTCAGGAGTCTTCTCATAAAGATTTCCGAATGAATCCTTAAGGGCATATTTATTAGCCCAGACCCGGGCTGCCAGTTCATCTCCCATGAAGTAACCTATGCTTGCCTCAACAGCTTCGTCATGGTTATACACAACTTTCTCCCTTCTGTTTTCTTCCTTTTCATTCATTTTCCTTCCTGACTCCCTTTTCACGTTTTCCGTAAGAAGATTTTCATTTTGCTTTTCTGATGTTGAAGCCGGCGTTTCGACAAATAGATCTTCCATTTTAAAAAATAATATTTGTTACTCTCTGGTTTTGATGAGTTTAAGTAGCCACTGATTATTTGAGCGGGTAGTTGCTAATTTATGCAAGCACTGAAAGTGATGCAAGACAAAATTTTTTAGTTTATTAACATTTGACATCAGAGTTATTAACTTTCGCCTAATAAACTGATTATCTGATACATGAACAATCCGGCATGCATTGGAACAATACATATCGGAGTCAAAACGATTAACAGCCTGCTGATTACCGGCAAGGACAAAAAAGGCTGCCTTTTTGCCGGCAGCCTTTTCAATTATCATGATGTACTACTAGAAGATCAATCTCAGCCCCAGGAGACAACCCCAGGTACTGGCTGTGGTAAGATCCTTGCTCAGAACCGTATTGCTCTCGAATTCCGAAAGTGAGGATGCATTAAGTGTATATACCGGTTTGGAATTGCCGTCACCTTTGGTTGCTACGCGTAATGGCCTTACATTATCATAGTTTGCCAGAGGATTTAACGTATAGGTTCCCCATTTATCGTTTATCAGGTTGCCTGCATTAAGGAGGTCAATACTTACCTGCAGAGTATATTTACGGCTTGTCCCGAAATTGGAGTATATATCCTGGAGGATCTTTGCATCAAAGCGGTGCAGCCATGGTTCCAGGTCTCCGAATCTTTCAGCATATTTACCCATACGGCTTTTCAGATAATCGTTGTTGTTAACGTAATTCCAGAAAGCATCACGCTGCTCGACAGCTGTCATGCCTTTGTAGTCAGCAAACTCAAGCTCATATCTGTTTATCGGAATGTACATTATGTCTGAGGATATTCCGTCACCGTTAACATCGTTATAATATGTATATGTCAGCCTTCCTGTCTGGAAACCCTGATAAACCATTGAAAATGTTGTTGCAAAATGGTTTGCATATTCAATGCGGTATGAAACATTTCCCACCAGTTTATGAGGAGTGGCGAATCCTGAATAGCTAAGTTCCGGATTATTAAGACTGCCTCTCGAAGTATTTGAAGAGTAGGCTGAATAAGCTGCTGAACCCGGGTTGGAAGTTATATCCTTAGCCATTGTGTATGTATAGGCAAACATACCTGCCAAACCATTTCTGAAATTCTTTGTGAGCTGTGCGGTGAAAGAATACTGATATCCCTTGTTAGTGTTTGTCAGTTCCATAGCATTGCTTATTGAGGAAATAACCTTGGAGGTTGTCCAGTATGGCCTGCTATCTGTTCCCTGCATAATTCCTGTGGGATCAGCAAGATTGAGATTGATTTGCTTCACAGCATTAATGTCCTTGGAGAACATCGCTTCTCCGGTGAAGATCATACCCCAGGGCAACTCCACGTCTACACCTATGTTGGAGCGCCATATCTGCGGAAATTTGAAATCTTTGCTGACATGAGCCAGAGAAGCGTTGTTAGGCAGATTACCCGGACTCTGCGGGAAAAGATCGGGCCTGCTTGCTATGAATTCTTTATAATCGGGATGGAATTCCAGACCGGAAAGATTAGTATTTCCGGGGCCCCAGCCTATCTCAGGAACCTGGATAAGTCCGGAGTTGGTAGGCTGGTTGGTAAACCATACAAAGGGAAGAAGTCCGGTGAATACTCCGGTTCCCCCTCTCACCTGCAATGATCTGTCTCCTTTGACATCCCAGTTAAATCCCAGTCTTGGTGACATAACGACCTGGCTTTTCGGCCATGAGCTTACATCAACTTTTGCGCCGTTTAGAAAAGTTAGTTCAGATATGGCCGGGTTATCATCCATTTCATCGAAATAGAGCGGCATTTCCAGACGGAGTCCATAAGTAAGTTTAAACCTGGGGATTATCTGCCATTCATCCTGGGCATATACAGCTGCAAAGCCAAATGTCCCTGTTGCACCGGGTGCATCTTCACCGTTATAACCATAAGTAACGCCAAATCCTATTGGATCCAGGCCACCAATAAAATCGTCCATTGAGGCGTAACGGTAATATGATGTGCCTTCTCTTATGTATGAATTAAGGAAAAACAGCCGGTCAAATGAAGCTCCGGCAGTCAGAGTATGTCTGTTAAGATTGACAGTAAGGTTGTCTGTTATACTTAAAGTTTTATTTTGAACATCATTGTTGTAGCTGAAGAGTTCATACCCGAACGACATATACTGATCTCCATCCTTGTATATGTCGACAAAGGGGAATAAGTCTGAATTGCTTGTACGGGTATCCTGAATGAATGTATAACTGGCCAGGAACTTATTGGATATTTTTGACCCGAAAGAACTGTTCAGTTCGCCTGTTAATGATCGGACAGTGTTTTTAAAGCCATAGAAAGCATTTGAAAATGCAAGCGATTGCTTACTGATACGGCCTGAATATCTTGTATTGTTGGGAGGTCCGCTATTGGCATTGGTTTGCTGGTCAGAAGTACCCACCACATCGTTATACCTGATAGTAAATTTATGATTCTTGGATATGTTCCAGTCAATACGTGCCAGGAATTTTGTGTTCAGGTTCTGAAAGGGATCAAAGTCGTTGTATTTTCCCGGGTCATAATTGTATGTCTCAAGCAGAAAATCCCTCATTCGCACCATATCTGATTCAAGAGTCCGGGCTATCATAAGATCAGGATTGGCTGCCCCGTCTGTGCTTGGCCTCCATGACACGCCTGGTATTGACTCCTTTTCATACTCTCCGCTCAGGAAGAAGAACAGTTTGTCTTTTATGATGGGGCCACCAACTCGCGCTCCATAGTTTTGCAGGCTTCTGTCGCGTGCACCTGCGACTTCATTGCCGTCAACAGTGTTACCGGTAAAAGTCTTCGGACGCAGATATGTATATACCGAAGCTTTGAATTCATTGTCACCGCTGCGTGTAACGGCATTGATGCTTGCCCCGGTAAACTGTGACATCCTGACATCATATGGCGCCAGGTTCACAGATATTTCCTCTATGGCGTCAAGTGAAATAGGTTGTGCTTCTCCTCCTGGAAGAGGATTGCTGCTCAGACCGAAATTATTATTGAAAGCAGCACCGTCAACAGTAATGGTATTGAAACGGCCATCACGTCCGCTGAAAGAGGTACCCTGTGCCTGAGGAGTATATTTAGCAAAGTCAGTGATACTGCGGTCGATGGTTGGCAGATTTGCCAGATCGCGACTGCTGACGTTTGTCTGAGTACCGGCTCTTTCAGAGCTCAGGATAGAGTTCCTTATTCCTGCAGAAACAACAACCTCCTCAAGGGCAGTTGTTGATTCAGCCAGCTGTCCATCCTGTGCATAGGTTTCACCAAGTCTCAGAATTATCTCGGTGTAATTTCTGGTTGTATAACCGATAAATGAAATACTAACGGTATAGGGACCGCCGACCCGCATGTTCTGGATCCTGTAATTGCCGGCATTGTCGGCTATCGTTGCATACTGCGTTCCTGAAGGATTGTGTACGGCAACAATGCTTGCCCCTGGCAAAGGATTCCCATCAGTGTCGGTAATTTTACCTCCCAGGGAGGCTGTCGTTGCTCCCTGTCCGAATACCATAACCGGTATTAACATCCAGAACAACACCACCAACATTCTCTTAAAAACTTTGATCATATAAACTAGGATTAAGGTTAGTAACAAATAATTTAAGAATATTTTAATAGTCTGATAATTAATTTATTATTGCCGCGCCTCAACAAACAGAACGAGTCCGAAATTTACTCCACTTAAAAAGATTACTCCAATCACGCCTTTCTTACTTTTTAACAAGTTATGAGCAATGATTGTTAATAACTTGTGAGGTAATTTCCCTCATTATTACAGCAGTTGCGCCTTTATTTTCACTAACATATAAAGCCGCTGCTTTTGCAGATTTTAAGTAAATAGTCCCATCTGACAACCAGGTTTCAAGAATAGCAGTAAATTCTTCTAAATTTTTAAATGTTCTCGCCCCATTAACCTTTAATAATTCAACAGCCTCCCTGAATTTTTCGTGATTGGGACCAAACATAACGGGGATACCCCAGCAGGCAGGTTCAAGCACGTTATGGATACCCTTGCCGAATCCTCCCCCTACAGCCGCTATATATGCATATCTGTACGCAGAGGAAAGCATACCTACATTATCAATTATAAGAACCCTGGCATCTGACTCGCCACCCTGGAACTCAGAGAATTTTACCGTCCTGCATGTAAAAAGCTTCTCGAGCCTCTCAATATTTTGACGGTCCGGTTCATGCGGGGCAAATACCCACTTCATTCTGCCCGGATGGCTATTGATATACTGTGCCATGATCTCTTCATCCTGGTGCCAGCTGCTACCTGCAATAAACAGCTTTTCCTCACCGCGGAAAACCTCAAACTCATGTATCTCCCTGGCCGATTCGGTAAGCCTTACAACCCTGTCAAAACGGGTATCACCGGCTACTGTTAATTTTTTAACACCAATACCCCGCAACAACTCCGCAGAAACCTGATCCTGTAGAAAAATATGAGTGAACCGGCAGAGCATCTTCCTGAAAAACATCCCATACCACCTGAAGAATGGTTGTGAGGAACGGAAAATTCCCGAAATGAGATATAACGGTATCCCCTTTTTATGAAGTGCCGAAATATAATTGTGCCAGAATTCATACTTTACGAAAATTACACCTGCAGGCCTTACAACTGATATAAATCTTTCGGAATTCCGCGGAGTATCAGCAGGCAAATAACATATTACATCTGCAAGTGAGTAATTCTTCCTGACCTCGTACCCTGAAGGTGAGAAAAAAGTAAGTATGACCTTGCAGGTTGGCATTTCCTTTTTAATAGCTTCAATAACCGGCCTCCCCTGTTCAAACTCTCCCAGTGATGCGCAATGGACCCAGATATATTGCTGGCCTCTCTCTATCTGTAGCTGAAGAGATCTTTCCCAGTTCTTCCTGCCGGTTATCCATAACCGCGCTTTACTATTGAAAGGAGAAATGACGCGCAGAACAGCGCCATAAAGAAGTATTCCCAGATCATAGAAAAGTTTCATGTCCCGATTTGAAACGGTCAAAGGTATAAAAAAGGCGTAAAGCTACAAGTGGAACAAGAAGGGGAAAATTACTGGCATGGTTTAGTCTGCTCCTCAGAAGGTCCATAATCCGGCTGTTAAACTTGTTTCCCAGAAACATGTGAAATAAAAGCCGCATAATAACGCAAATGAACCGTTAAGGGAATACGCCGCTGCAGGTAACCATTATGCCGTTAAGCAAATAACTCCTATTTTTACATGAAATAATTCTTTACCGATGGTAAGACTGATTGCCCTCATTATTTCCATAGTACTGCAGATCATTGCTGCCTCAATCGCCCTGCGTTTCATGAAGCTGACAAAATACAGGCTTTCATGGATACTTCTTTCGCTTGCTTTTGTCTTCATGGCTGTTCAGAAGATCATCCAGCTTTTTGAATATTTCAGGGGTACGCCTTCCTATCCCTGGCAGATGATTGATGAATGGACAGGGGTGCTGATCTCGTTCATGATTATTGCTGGTGTTGTGCTGATAAGAGAGTTGTTCTACTCGCTTAAGAGGATGGACCTTGAACGGATCAGAGCCGAAAAAAGAGTCATAAACGCCATTGTGACCACAGAGGAAAAGGAAAGAAAAAGGTTTGCCGAAGAGCTTCATGACGGACTCGGACCTCTCCTTTCAACAGTAAAGATGTCGTTGTCAACTCTTATTGAAAGGATAAAGGATCCACCCGGGGCAGATATCCTGAACAATACGAATCATCTGGTTAATGAGGCATTAAATACACTTAAGGATATTTCCAACAACCTCAGCCCGCATGTACTGTCAAATTTCGGGCTGGTAAGTGCAATTGCTGCCTTCACAGCAAAAATTAATCAGACTGGCGCCGTTGAAATAGATTTTAAATCTAATATGGAGGGATTGCGTCTTGAAAATGACAAGGAAGTTGTCATTTATCGTGCCGCATGCGAGCTTATAAATAATTCTGTTCGCCATTCGGGAGCTTCCCGGATAGAAATTGAACTGAATAAGCATGAAAAATTTATTACCTTGCAATACAATGATAACGGCCGCGGTTTCAACAGCACTGCTCTTAGCAGGGAAGATCCAAAGGGGATGGGATTATCGAATATTGAAACCAGGGTAAAGTCAGTGGATGGTGTTTTCATTCTTGAAAGCACACCAGGGAAAGGAATAAGTGCCTTGATAAAACTGATCGAATAACCCGGCAACAGATAATATCAAATGGATAAAATAAAAATCATTATTGCTGATGATCATCAGCTTTTCCGTAACGGATTGAAGATACTGCTGAATTCCTTTCAGGATCTGGAAGTTGTCGGGGAAGCATCGAACGGGGAAGAGTTCCTTAAAATTCTTGGCACAACAAAAGCCGACATAGGCCTGATGGACATCAACATGCCGGTTATGGATGGCATAGAGGCAACGCGCAAAGGGCTGAAGATCTGCCCTGAGATCTGCATTATCGCCCTTTCGATGTACGGAGAAGAAGACTATTATTATAAAATGGTAGATGCCGGAGTGAAAGGTTTCCTTCTTAAAGACTCCGGAATAAATGAAGTAAATGAAGCCATCCACAGCGTGAACAATGGAGGAAGCTATTTCTCGCAGGAGCTGTTATATAACGTAATCCGGAGAATCAAGAACCGCGAAAATGAAAATAAATCGGCAAGCCTTTCAAAAAGAGAAAAGGAGATACTTGTCAAAATATGTGAAGGACTTTCGAATCAGGAGATAGCGGAAGCTCTTTTCATTAGCAAACGTACCGTTGACAAGCACAGGGCTAACCTCCTGGGAAAAACCAATTCTAAAAACACTGCAAGTCTTATACTTTACGCCATTAAAAACAAATTGATAGAGATCTGACAGAAGATCGGTTAAATCCGCATTTTATGAGCGAATCGCTTTCTCTCGGACAAAAAGGTGAATTGTATGCCATGAATTATCTTCAGGATGCAGGGTATACTATCCGGCACCGGAACTGGACTTTTGGCAAGAAAGAAATTGATATAGTAGCCGAGAACAATGAATTCATAGTTTTTGTTGAAGTGAAGACCAGGACCGAAAACCTGATGGAAAAAATTGATGAGATTGTCAATTCTGAAAAAAGAAGATCGATAATTTATGCGGCGGAAGCCTATATTAAAAAATACGGGATTGACAAGGACGCCCGTTTCGATGTTATAGTACTTATTGCAAAGGGAGATAACTTCGAGACGGATCACAGGGAGGATGCATTTTATCCCACTCTCAGATAAGCAAGCCTATGAGCAGATGGAGTTGGCTGGTGAGCTACCCGGGAAATAATGCCAGGTAAGGAAAATTAAACCAACACAACTCTTTTGATGATGACAGATATGGTTTCACGTAACATTGAAGAATTGAAATACAAAATGGTCCCAAATAATGAAGAACAAATCCGTTGGCAGTTTTATAAGCATATTGGTCTTTATTTGTTCCCTGCAAACATCAGCACAGGAGGAAACTGCAGATAAAGTTATTGATCTTGGCTCACGGCTTGAGCTTTTCATTGACCATTACCTGATCAGGTCAGTTGAGAACCTTACTCTAAAATTGCATACACCTGTCGATAATGGCCCGGCTGTAAAGTTTGACAATCCCTGGGAAGGTGTCTTTTCAGGTTACTCTACCATTCTTAAGGACGGGAATCTTTACAGGCTTTACTACAGGGGCATCCCCACAGCCGGAAGTGACGGGAGCGACAATGAGGTAACCTGCTATGCCGAGTCATCCGACGGAATTGAATGGAACAAGCCAGCCCTTAACCTGTTTGAATACTCAGGTACAAAAAATAACAACATTGTGCTGGCACATGCCAGGCCTGTTACACATAATTTCTCGCCATTCATTGACACTAATCCCTACAGGGCTGACAAATATAAGTTCAAAGCTCTTGGAGGCCTCGAAGAGGGGCTCATACCATACGGATCCGCCGACGGAGTACATTGGGTAAAAATGGCCCATGATCCTGTGATCACAGGAGGTGAGTTTGATTCTCAAAATGTCTCTTTCTGGTCAGAATCGGAACATCAGTATATCTGTTATTTACGAAAGTGGAAAAAGGAAGGAGGTAAGAATATCCGCTCCGTCGCACGGTCTGTTTCGCCGGATTTCCATACCTGGACACAGCCTGTGCTTATGGATTTTGGTGAAACACCTGCCGAAGAGATCTATACAAATCAGACAAGCCCGTATTTCAGGGCACCCCACATTTATGTTGCTATTGCCGCCAGGTTCTTCCCGGGTAAACAGGTGATATCCGACGACCAGGCAAAAAGGCTCAATGTAAATCCTTCTTACTACCACGACTGCTCTGATGCCGTACTAATGACATCAAGAGGGGGAAACAAGTACCAGCGCACATTCATGGAAGGATTTCTGCGGCCCGGCATTGGCCTGGGGAACTGGGTGTCAAGAACCAACTATCCTGCACTTAATGTTGTGCAAACAGGCGAGAATGAAATGTCGTTCTATGTAAACCAGGATTATGCCCAGCCCACATCTCATCTCCGGCGATATTCGTTAAGAATTGATGGTTTCTGTTCGCTTCATGCAGGATATGAATCAGGTGAAATGTTCACACAGCAATTCAGATTTACAGGGAATAATCTCTTAATCAACTTCTCAACCTCAGCAGCCGGATATATCCTTTTCGAACTTCTTGATAATAACGGGAAACCCATTCCCGGCTACTCATTTAACAGTTGCCTGCCGCTTACAGGAAATGAGATATCGAGACAGGTGGAATGGCAAAATAATCCGCAACTATCGCATTTGCAGGGGGAAAGCATCAGCATACACATCAGGATGAAGGATGCGGATCTTTACTCAATAAAATTTGAATAAACCCATCAGAATATGAAACATAGTTTCGGTATAATTGGAGCCGGTGCAATAGCTGAAGTACATGCAAGGGCAATAAGGTCGATTGAAGGCTCTGTACTGAGAGGAGTCTATGACAGGCACCCCGACAGAACCCTTTCTTTCAGCAAAAAATTCAACTGCAAGCCGTATAGTTCTCCTGAAGAACTGGTATCCGACAAAAATATTGACATAGTATGTGTCTGTACACCATCGGGAGAACATCTTAACCCTGCTGTCCTTTCAATAAGGGCAGGAAAACATTGCATTATCGAAAAGCCGCTGGAGGTTACCCTCGATCGCTGCGATATGATAATTGAAGAAGCTGCAAGAAATAATGTTGTGGTATCAGGTATTTTCCCGATGCGCTTCACAGATATAGGCAGCGACCTCAGGAAATCCACGGCGTCAGGCCGCTTCGGCAAATTCATTCTCGGCGATGTGTATGTTAAATGGTACAGGAAACCTGAATACTACAGTGATGTGAAATGGAGAGGCAGTGCCATAAAGTGCGGCGGAGGGGCATTAATGAACCAGGCAATACATTCAATTGACCTCCTGCAGTGGTATTTGGGGAAAGTTGAATCGGTAAGTGCTTTCACCGGGCTTTTAAGCCATCAAAACATTGAGGTGGAAGATACCGCAGTGGCAATTCTCCGGTTCAGAAACGGAGCACTTGGAGTTATTGAAGCATCCACGGCTGTAAATCCGGGATTCTTCAGAAGAATTGAGATCCTTGGCTCGAAAGGATCCGTAGTCGTTGAAGAAGAAAAGATACTGACCTGGAAATTCGACCATGAGACTGAAGAGGATAATCAGATACGGATGAAATACTCCGGGGACAATGCTTCGGGCGGAGGTGTTTCCGATCCAAAAGCAATAAGCGATACAGGGCATATACGACAGTTCATGGATATCACCAGGGCAATTGACAGCGGCATCTCTCCAGCAATAGATGCCATAGAAGCACGCAAGGCTGTAGAAATTGTCCTGGCTATCTACAGGAGTGCAAATGAAAAAAGGATGATATATCTATAATAACTATCCGCTGAACAGTAAATTGCATCCCCGGATATCGCTGTTGTCAAACCTCCCGAGGACTTCAAATCCTCCTCCTTTATGCAATCTTCCCAGATCACCTGTGGCAATAAACGAACAGGAGTGGAAGTTTGCCAGGTCAATGATATTTATTCCCCCCGTTTTTCCCGGTTCTGTAATGAAACTGAAAGGATCATACGGATCACGTATAAAGACTTTCATCCAGGGAGGCGAATAAAATATCCCGTTCCCATTCGAATAAGCCTGACTCAATAGCTCTGTCATTCCATATTCCGAATGGATCTCCCTTACATTGAATTTATCCCGGAGTATTTCATGCAGACGGGCCCTTGTCATTTCTTCTCTCCTGCCCTTCATCCCGCCCGTTTCCATCACTATTGTTCCTGACAGGTCAGGAGCTTCTTTCTCAGCAAGATCCAGGAGGGCAAAGCTGACACCTATCAGCATGGTTTTTTTGCCGCGGGAAACAGCTTCCCTGAGATTCCTGATCAGGTCAGGACGGTTCTGGTTACTGGATCCGCTTGCAGGATCATTACTCATTGATATTAGCCCGCTAACCATATAAACCAGCGAAGAATTGCCACGTTCATAGTATGAAGGCAAAAGTGATGCTATAACATAATCTGAAGGATCGCCGTAGAAAATCCTGAATCCCTCAAGGAAACTTCTTTCATACAGTTTCAGGTCGTGAACGTAATGCCTGCCCGGGACACTGGCTGTTGTCCCGCTGCTTTCAAAAACTGCCTCAACTGGCATGCTGCCTGTTGTTACTGCCTGTCCCTTGAAGAACTCAACCGGCATGAACGGGATGTCTGAAAGGTTCTTAATGTCGCTTCTCCTTTTCCCCAGAAAAGCTAAATAATCCCTGTATACAATGTTGTTCTGCGCCTGGTAACTAAAAACTTCAAAGGCAGAAGCTGAGAATTCTGGTTCTCCCTTGATGGCGAATATACTCTCTGGCAAACCAGATGTCATTTAGCTGGAAATGTAGTTGTCCCATCGGGCTGGTACACCCATTCGAAAGTGCATTCAGTGTAATTCCTTTCGTTCCTTACTTCCTTAAGAAGGGAAACTATCCTGATCTTAGCATAACATTCAGATCTCGTCCTGTAGATCCAGATCTGGTTTTCCTTAAGCGGATTTGCCCATTCTTCCCATGCCGTAACATTTACAGTTTTGAGATTATCAAATGCTGTTTTGGCTGCTGCAGCATCATTATATTCTCCTGCCTTGTAAAAGGAGTTTTTATAATTACTGGCCTCAAATTTTACGGTGGTCCCGTCTGTATCAACAGTTATATCGGGCGGCGTTGTGGAAGTTGTAGCAACAATTTCACCAGTGGAGAATAGAAAACCGTAAATGTAATATGTCTGACTCATGAACCTTTCATTGTTTATTGTCACGGTACCCGAGGTCTCTTCAGAATCATTCTTTCCGCACGCTATAAATGACAGCAACACTGTCATCAGTATCACAATATTTTTTTTCATAATGCTAAATTTAAGTGATAACACACTCCGGAATTATCTCCGGGCTTTACTGGCTGAAGGGAAAGTTAATCAGATCTTAGGGGATCTCCCCAGACCTGGCATATGAAAGGGTTGCAATAAGCTATTCACCCCTGACAGCAACTATACCGGGCAGTTTTTTGCCTTCCATATATTCAAGCATGGCACCTCCGCCTGTTGAGACATAGCTCACCTTATCGGCCAGTCCGTTTTTATTTATGGCGGCAACCGAGTCGCCTCCGCCTATAAGGCTGAATGCTCCGTTTTCTGTTGCCCTGGCTATTGCCCTGGCAATTTCGGTAGTGCCCTTTGAGAATTTCTCCATTTCAAATACTCCCATAGGACCATTCCAGAGTATTGTATTTGATTTTTTTATTACGTCAGAGAACAGTTGTATCGATTTTTCACCAATATCCATTCCAAGCCATTCGTTGCCTATCTCCCCTGCCGGAGTGACAACGGTGTTGGCATCCTTGTCAAATTTGTCACCATTCAGGCTGTCGACCGGCAGATAAAGATTTACATTCTTTTCCCTGGCTTTATGTATTATTTCAAGAGCAAGATCGAGTTTGTCTTCTTCGCACAAAGACTTTCCAATTTTACCGCCCTGCGCTTTTATGAACGTATATGTCATTCCGCCGCCTATTATCAGGTTATCAACCCTGTTCAGAAGATTTTCGATTAGAAGTATCTTGTCAGATACTTTGGCACCTCCCATGATAGCCGTGAACGGGCGCTGCGCATTTTTAAGAACCTTGTCCATGGCAGCAAGTTCGCTGTTAATAAGGAATCCGAACATTATCTTGTCCTTGGGAAAGAATTCGGTGATAACTGCTGTTGTACCATGAGCTCTGTGAGCCGTGCCGAATGCATCATTTACATAAATATCGGCGTATCCGGCAAGCTTTCTTGCAAGTTCTTTCTGTCTGGCCTTCATCTCTGCCTTGGCTGCTTTCTTTTCTTCCTCGGTAGCGGTTTCGGGCAACTTAGGCTTCCCTTCCTCCTCAGGATAGAACCTTACATTCTCAAGGAGCAGAACTTCGCCGGGCTTTAATTCAGCTGACATACTTACTGCCGAGTCTCCAAGGCAATCATCTGCAAATTTCACCTTTAAACCGAGATATTTTTCCAACACAGGCAGGACCGGCTTAAGGGAATATTTCTCCATACGGCCTTCCGGCCTGCCCAGGTGCGACATCAGAATAGCACAGCCTCCATCGCCGAGTATTTTTCTTATTGTCGGAAGGGCTCCCCTGATGCGGGTATCATCTGTTACCGCCAGAGTGGTCTTGTCAAGCGGAACATTGAAATCAACCCTTACTATTGCTTTTTTACCCTTAAAATTGAAGTCCTGAATCATTTTCATATAGAACATAGTTTTAGTTGAATTACAAACCTACTCATTTTTTAAATATTTTAACCCGCCGCCAAACTTAAATATGTTATGGCTGTTAATCTCTTGTTAAAAGTTTAATTAATTTTGAAAAGAAAAATGGCAAAAATAACTCTAAAAGGCAATCCTGTAAATACATCCGGGAACCTTCCGGTAAAAGGGAGCAAAGCTCCCGGCTTTGCTCTGGTAAAATCAGACCTGAGTACAGTGACCCTCTCAGACCTCAAGGGCAAAAAACTGATCTTAAGCATATCACCGAGCCTTGACACATCGGTGTGTGCGGCTTCTGCACATAAATTCAACCTGGTGGCATCAGAAAAAGCCAATGTTGTGATACTGGCGATAACAAAGGACCTGCCTTTTGCACATCAGCGGTTCTGCACCACCGAAGGGATAACCAACATAATAACTTTATCGGGTTTCCGTGATAATGATTTCGGCAAATCCTACGGTGTGGCAATAACTGACGGGCCATTTGAAGGGCTATATGCAAGAGGAATTGTTATAATAGATGAAAATGGAACTGTTAAGTATTCTCAGCTTGTCCCTGAAATTGCCCAGGAACCCGATTATGATGCTGCACTTAGAGCATTATGAAATCCAGAAAGCCTGACAATTAATGAAATTTTCACAGATCCCCGGCCAGAAAGAATTGACAGACCTCCTGATAAATTCTGTCACCAGCGGAAGGGTCAGCCACGCCCAGCTTTTCACCGGTCCTGAAGGTTGCGGAAGCCTGGCTCTCGCGCTGGCGTATGCGACTTACATAAGCTGTGAGAACAGATCTCCTTCTGATTCGTGCGGAATGTGTAAATCATGTGCCAAATATGACAAATACATCCACCCTGACCTCCATTTCGTTTATCCTGTCATTAAAGACAAGAAAAATCCCGAGCCTGTAAGCGACACATATATTGAGCAATGGAGGGAGTTCCTGAAAGTCTCTCCATACTTTTCACTCAACAAATGGCTCGACGTAATAGAGGCAGGCAATGCACAGGGACTCATTTTCTCAGGCGAAGCTGCGGAAATAATCAAGAAGCTAAGCCTTAAAACCTTTGAATCAGACTACAAAATAATGATCATCTGGCTTCCTGAGAAAATGCACCCCTCAGCGGCAAACAAACTTCTGAAAATGATCGAGGAACCCCCGGAAAAAACAATTTTTCTGCTTGTTTCCGAAGAACCTGACAAAGTGATCCCAACAATGCTTTCGCGTTGCCAGATTGTCAAAGTTCCTGCATTCACATATCAGGAAATCAGCAGTTACCTCGAAAAGCGCTTTGGCCCTGACAATACAAGGATACCGGATATATCCAAAGTAGCCAACGGAAACATTGTAAGGGCTATTGAGCTGTATGAAAACGAAGACTCAACAAAGCTCAACTTCGAACGCTTCAAAAACCTGATGAGATTTGCCTGGAAACGCGATGTCATTTCTGTCATCTCATGGGCTGAAGAAACAGCTGCTGCAGGCAGGGAAGCACAAAAAAATTTCATTGTATTCTCGCTCCGGCTGTTACGGGAAAACCTGATGCTTACACTTGACCAGGCAAAAAATAACCTGGTGTACCTGACTGATCAAGAAGCAGCCTTCTCGGAAAAATTCCATCCGTTCATAAATCCGAAAAATATTCACTCCCTTACTGATGAGTTTAACCTTGCCTATTCACATATAGAATCGAACGGCAATGCCAGGATAATCTTCCTCGATCTTGCGTTGAAAGTAATACGCCTCATCCGCTGAGAAAGCCGATAATGTTGAAAATGATCAGCTAATTCACTACTTTTGCACGATAAATACAGAGAACATTCTCTTTTTTAATATGACTGACCAGGAACAAATACAAGGACATCCGACAGAAAATACAGAGGAAATCTATTCTCCCGATATTAAATACAGGCCGGGATGCAATAAGCTTGATTCATTCAACTGGCTGGGCGATATACCTGCCGGCCCTGCCGACAATGAAGTTGTCGAAGTCAGATTTAAGAATACAAGAAAGAGTTTCTACAGAAACATCAATGGACTCAGGCTGGAAATTGGGGATATTGTTGCTGTTGAAGCATCTCCAGGTCATGATATAGGAAGGATTTCAATGACTGGCCCCCTGACATACCTGCAAATGAGAAAACTGAGGACTTATCCCTCATCTGAAGATCTTAAAAAAGTATACCGTAAAGCAAAAATCGCTGATATTATAAAATGGGAGGAAGCCAGGAATCTCGAAACTTCAACAATGCTCAGATCCAGAAAGATCGCTGAAGAACTGAAACTGAACATGAAAATAGGAGATGTTGAATACCAGGGAGATAAGACCAAGGCCATATTCTATTACATCGCCGATGAAAGAGTAGATTTCAGGCAGCTTATAAAAGTTCTAGCCGATGAATTTAAGGTAAGGATAGAAATGCGCCAGATAGGAGCCAGGCAGGAAGCCGGAAGGATTGGCGGAATAGGTGCATGCGGAAGGGAATTATGCTGTTCAACACACATAACAAATTTCATATCCGTAACCACAACTCATGCAAAATACCAGGAATTATCGCTTAATCCCCAGAAACTTGCAGGGCAGTGCGGCAAACTGAAATGCTGCCTGAATTTTGAACTCGACTGCTATGTCGATGCCCAGAGATCATTCCCACCCCGTGATATACCGCTCGAGCTACATTATTCAAAAGCATATTTTCAGAAAATGGAAGTGCACAAAGGAATCTACTGGTATGTCACTGACCCCGATGCGCCCACCAACCTGACCCCAGTACCGGTAGACAGGGTGAAGGAGATCCAGGCAATGAACAGAAAAGGGCAAAAGCCCGACAAGCTTGTCAAAGACAAAGATGGTTCTGAAGGCCTGCCTGTCTCACAGGACCTTCTCAGGGGTAACAGCATAAACCGCTTTGACTCTCCCCGACCGGCAGGTCATCCGCGCAGAAACCCGAACAGAAGAAAAAACAAAAGACCTGATGACAAAAGGAAAAAGTAAATTCAGGCGTTTTTCAGCTTTTGCATCGCTGATTCTTATATGCTCTTGTACGGGAAATGTTATATATACCGATTCTGTTCCCATTCATGGCGAAAAATGGAACATTACCAATATTCCAACCTTCAGCATACCTGTTGAAGATACAGTTTCAGGCAACGATATTTCTCTGCTTATAAGAACAGGATCCTCATATCCCTTCAGAAACATTTATCTGTTTATAACAACCGAGTCACCGCAGGGTTCTGTCCTGACTGATACCATAGAATACTTCCTTGCTGATGAAAAGGGAAACTGGTACGGAAAGGGATTCGGAGATATCAAAGAACTTACCCTCCCCTACAAAAACAATGTCTTCTTCCCCGCCAGGGGAATATATAATATCGCCGTAAGACATGGCATGAGGGCTGAAGATCTTAAAGGCGTGTATGATATCGGCCTTAAGGTAACCAGAGTAGAAAAATAAACCGTGTCGCGTGGCAAAGAATAAACTTGCTAAGTGGGCTGAGCTTTCACAATTCAAAAACGTCATCGAACCCGACAATGACGGGCCCCCTGGAAGAGACCACAGAATTAAAGGTAACTGGAACAGTGTAATTTTCGGGAACAACAACCCCATAACTCTTGAGCTTGGCTGCGGAAAAGGGGAGTATACAACCGGGCTTGCATCCTTTTATCCGGAAAAAAACTTCATTGGAGTGGATATTAAAGGAGCAAGAATGTGGAGAGGTGCCAAAACTGCCAATGAAAAGGAACTGAGAAATGCAGCATTCCTGAGGACCAGAATCGAGTTCATAAATAATTTCTTCGGCCCCGATGAAGTTGATGCCATATGGCTTACTTTCCCCGATCCTCATCCAGGCAAAAGCAATTCAAATAAAAGACTTACATGCCCATGGTTCCTTAATAAATACCGTAATCTTCTTATAAACAAAGGAATAGTTTGCCTCAAAACAGATAACAGGGAATTGTTTGACTATACAAGAAAAATAGCCCTTGCAAACAACCTCGAAATAATATTTGAAACGCAGGATCTTTACTCAGAGGCCGGACTTGAAGTGAAAGACGACTCATCCCAGGGCAGTATTAATAGATTTCTTAATGAACATGCCGGTGTTCTCTCAATAAAAACATATTATGAATATATGTTCATTCAAAAGAAGCTGCGTATTCATTTTCTGGCTTTTATTCTCGATAAAGATGTTGAAAAAAGCAATGGCCAGCAGTAAAGATAATACCGGGAATAATTTTTTCGAAAGGGTCTACAAGGTAACAAGACTTATACCTTACGGTAGAGTAACTTCCTACGGCGCAATAGCCCGATACCTCGGCACCGGACAGTCAGCCAGGATGGTAGGATGGGCCCTTAATGCATGCCATGGTTATGAGTCATTCATCCCGGCTCACAGGGTTGTTAACCGCGATGGCCTCCTGACAGGCAAGCATCACTTCGGCAACTCATCTACAATGCAACAGCTTCTTGAAAATGAAGGCATCCGTGTTGAGGATGACAGGATAACAGAATTCAGGGAGAAATTCTGGGACCCTGTCTCAGAACTTGCATGATCCTTTGTATTGTGGAGAATAATTTGTATTATTGCAGCCCTTTTATAATGAATTTAAATAAAAATAATCTGAGGCTCGCTATCAGCATTATACGAGTCTCTAATTGAAATAACAATGGCAGAACTTACAGGTATTACGGAAAAGATTGAAAAAGCTCTTAAGGCAATAAGACCTTATCTTCAGAGAGACGGAGGAGATATTGATTTCGTGGAAGTAACTGAAGACATGACTGTTAAAGTCAGACTAAAAGGAGCCTGCCATGGCTGTCCCTACAGCATGCAAACCCTCAAGGCAGGTGTTGAGCAGGCAATAATTCAGGAAGTCCCCGAAGTGAAAAGGGTAATAGCTGTCTGACAGATCAATATATCCATTTTAACTATCTTTGAAATACTATACACGAGTCAAGTCAGTTTATAGTATTAAAAATCATCGATTGGCAACCGGAAAAATACCATACAGGTTTCTGGTGACCTTTGGATTGCTTGTGATCCTGACCCAATGTTCCGTGGAAAAGAATACCAGCACAACAAGGTTTTATCACGGACTCACGTCAAGATTTAACATCTATTTCAACGGTTACGAAAGCTATAAAGCCGGCCTGGCAAGAATTAGCAACGGGTATACCGATGATTATGCTGATATTCTTAGGGTATTTGAATACAGCGATCCTTCAACTGTCTCAATGTGCTCATCCAACATGGAAACAGCAATCCAGAAAGCATCAAAACTGATATCGCTAAAGTCCATTACAGCCAGACCCGATCTTAAATCAAAAAGGGATCTGAGTGATAGCGACAGAAAACTGCTTGAACAGAAAGAGTTCAATGAATGGGTTGACGACAGTTATCTGCTTATAGGCAAAGCCCGTTTCCACAGGCACGAATTCAATGAAGCAGCTTCAGTTTTCACTTACTGCATCGCGGAGGCTAATGATCCCCTGATCAAGACCGAATCAACAATCTGGCTGGCCAGAATAAACAACGAAGAAGGAAACTATTCCGAATCAGCCAGACTGATGAGCTCCATCATGCCGGATCCTGAATCTCCAAAATCCCTGAAGGCAATGTATTATACAACTCTTGCAGATTTGTATGTCAGGCAAAAAAGATACAGTGAAGCAATAGAGCCTCTCTCGGAATCAATCAAGTACCTGTCAGGGAAAAGGCCGAAATACAGGCTGACATACCTCCTTGCACAACTTCATGAACAGTCAGGCGATGCTGCAAAAGCCATCTCACTTTACCGGGAGGTGGTAAAAATGAATCCTCCATATGACGTTGAATTCAACGCAAGAATAAACATTGCCGGGGTTTTCGACATTAATTCAGGCAACCCGTCACAAATAAGGAATGAGCTTGAAAAAATGCTGAAAGACATTAAGAACAAAGATTACCAGGACCAGATCTATTATGCCCTTGGAAATCTTAATATGAAGGAAGGCAAAGAAAGAGAAGCTGTTGAGCTTTACATGAAATCAACTGCCCCCGTCTTCAGTAATCAAAACCAGAAAGGAAGGTCTTATCTTGCTCTCGCTGATTATTTCTTCGGAAAACCTGAATATATAAAAGCCGGAAAATATTACGACAGCACTGTTTACTTCCTCGACCAGAAACATCCCGACTATAATGCCCTTAAGGAGAAATCGCAAAACCTGAACGCTCTCGTTGAACAGCTGATAATTATTCAGACAGAAGACAGTCTTCAGAGAGTGGCCCTGATGAAAAAGCCTGAAAGGGATGCCCTCATCGCCGGGATCATCGACAAGATAATCAAGGAAGAAAACGAGGGTAAAACATCTCAGTATGCCGACAGGTATAACATGGGGCAATACTATGAGAACGAAAGAAGATTCCGCGATAATATTGCCCAGGAAGGGAAATGGTACTTCTATAACCAGTCGGCCCTGACGTTCGGACGTTCTGAGTTCCGAAGAAGATGGGGCGACAGAAAGCTTGAGGATAACTGGAGAAGAATGAATAAAACCCGGATAAGCGTCCAGCAGGTTGCAGACAACGGAGAAACAGTCAAAAATGGCACCGATTCAATTCCTCCTGTTGCTGACTACAAGAAACCGGAATTCTACCTGAAAGACCTCCCGCTTAGTGACTCCTTAATGGCAGCCTCAAAAGAAAAGATGGCATTTGCTTTTCTTAATGCGGGAAAAGCTTATTCTGAAAAACTGAAAGATGTTGAAGGCGCTGCCGGAGCCTTTGAACTGCTGATTTCACGCTTCCCCGATAACATCCTGGTGGCGGAAGCTTTGTATAACCTGCATATTGTGTATAAACCAGTCAACAACCAGAAGGCGGAAACATACAGACAGAGACTTCTTGAAAAGTATCCGGAAAGTGAGTATGCATTGATATTGTCTGACCCGGAATATTATAACAAACAGATCGCCAATATTAAAATGGCAGAACAAACCTATGCCAAGGCATATGAAGCTTATGAAAGGGAGGATTTCATCCAGGCAATATCCATTTGCGAATCTGCATCAAAAAGTTACCCCGACAGCGAACTCGCGCCAAAATTCCAACTGCTGAAGGCATATTCGCTTGCCAGGACCAGCGATGAAAGAACATTTAAGGAAGAGCTCGTCAGCCTGATTGAGAAATGGCCCGGAACAGCCGAAAGCAAGAGGGCTTCAGAAATGATCGAATACCTTAACCAGAAACTCCCCGAACTGAAAATCGAAGAAGATATTGAGATTGCTGAAGAATTATTCATTGCCGATACAACAGCTCTTCATATATTTGTACTGATCATTGCAGATCCCGGATTTAATGTAAACCAGGCATCATTCGACGTGATCAGCTATAATATTGATAATTACACCAATCAGAATTATCGCACTGAAGGATCGCTAGTTGATAATAAATACATTATGATCAAAGTATCAGGATTTCCCCGTAACAGCGACGCCTGGAACTATTACAGGGAATTCGATGCCGGCAAACTTTTAAGAAATTCATCCGGCATCAGGATGATGAGCTTTCTGATAAATGAAAACAACCTCAAGGCGCTTGAAAAAGACAGGAATCCTGAACGTTATCATTTATTTTTCAGGGAAAATTACCTTCAGGAGAAGGTAATAAAGTGAAGGTCCGGAACTGTATGATCCATTGAAAAAATGGACTGATTGAGAAAATGAGAAAAATTAAAATACTCTGGACCGATGATGAGATAGAATCTCTAAAACCCCACCTTTTCTTTCTGACAGAAAAGGGATACGAGGTAGATACCTGCTCAAACGGCATTGATACCATCGACCTGGTCAAGAATGTTCCCTACGACCTTATCTTCCTCGATGAGAACATGCCAGGCCTGACAGGCATTGAAACCCTAAGGCTTGTAAAGGAAGTCCGAAATGATCTTCCCGTGGTTATGATAACAAAACACGAGGAAGAAGGAATAATGGATGCAGCAATAGGATCTGATATTGCCGACTACCTGATAAAGCCCGTTAAGCCAAATCAGATCCTCCTGGTTATAAAACGGATCATTGAACAGAAAAGACTGGTCACGGAAAAAACTACCATCAACTACAGGCAGGAATTCAGCAAGATAGGAAATATGATATCTTGTGCCCGGTATTATACTGACTGGACGGAATTGTACAGAAAGATCACTTTCTGGGAATCCGAGCTTGAAAAGTCAACTGATCCCGGGATGAGTGAAATACTCAAAATGCAGGAATCGGAGGCAAACAATGCTTTCGCAAAGTTTGTTACCAACAACTACCTTAATTGGCTGGATCCCGAAACTGAAAATAAACCCCTCCTTTCCCCGGCACTTTTTTCAAAGAAAGTATTCCCGGGCATCCAGACAGGCAGACCACTCTTTTTTATTCTCATTGATAACCTCAGGTTTGACCAGTGGAAAACAATTTCCGCCGAGCTGGCTGGCATCTACAGAGTTATTGAAGAAGACATTTATTTCAGTATCCTGCCTACATCGACCCAATACAGCCGCAACGCAATCTTCTCCGGACTCATGCCCTCGGCAATTGCTGCCATTATGCCGGAAATGTGGATTGATGATGATGAAGAGGAAGGAAAAAATAATTTCGAGGAGGCATTCTTCAAATATCAGCTTGCCCGAAAGGGGCTTAAATACAAATGGTCGTATAATAAGATTGTAACCAACATTGAAGGAAAAAAGGTTAATGACAGATTAAAGTCATTGCTTGAAAATGACATTAATATACTTGTGTACAATTTTGTGGACATGCTGTCACATGCAAGGACAGAAATGAGATTGATAAGAGACCTTGCAAATGACGAACGTGCCTACAGGAGCCTTACAAGATCATGGTTCACACATTCACCGCTTTTTGAACTGCTTAATTATCTTTCCGGATACCCTGTAAGGGTCATCTTCAGCACCGACCATGGAACAATCAGGGTACAAAATCCCATTAAAGTCGTCGGCGACAGAAGAACATCGTCAAACCTCAGATACAAGATGGGCCGCAACCTCGACTACAACCCAAAAGAGGTGTTTGAGCTGAGATTCCCGGAAAAAGCAGGGCTCCCGAGATCAAATATCACTTCTAAATACATCTTTGCACTGAATAAAGATTACCTTGTTTATCAGAACAACTTTAATTACTATGCTGGCTATTACAAGGATACTTTCCAGCACGGCGGAATATCCATGCAGGAAATAATGCTGCCTGTTGCCAGCCTGGAACCTGTCCTTTAATCATTCAAATCGCTGAATGAAATTCCGGATACGTGATAAAAGACAACTGGCAACTGCTTCAAAAAAACTGCTTGCCTGTGCAGGCGACAGAAAATTACTTGCATTCTACGGACAGCTGGGTGCCGGGAAAACAACTATAATAAAGGCAATATGCTCTTTACTCGGTGCCAGGGACATTGTCAGCAGCCCTACATTCACCCTTGTTAACGAATACCTGACCAAAAAAGGGGAAACATTATATCATATTGATTTCTATAGAATAAAAACAATAAGCGAAGTGCTTGATTTCGGCATTGAGGAGTATTTCTCAAGCGGATCATATTGCTTTATGGAATGGCCTGAGATGATAGGCGATCTTCTTCCCCCGGAAGCTGTAAAGATCAAAATAACAGTTGAAAGTGACAACAGCCGGACATTTGAAGTTTCATAAAATGAGTCTGTTTTGTTCCTGAATGCAATTTATTTACCTTTGAAAAAATAACCGCGGTGTTAAAATGAACGAAAAGACCAAAACCGGGCATGTCAGCATGGGCAATACAGCCTTCATGCCAAAGGAGGAACTGCTGGAAACGGTAGTCAGGCACAGAAAAATATCAATCGGATTGCCGTGCGACAGGAAAAACGATGAGAAAAGGATTGCGCTAACTCCCGAAGCGGTTAATCTTCTGGTAGAAAACGGGAACGAGGTTATTCTCCAGAAAGGGGCTGGTGCAGGCGCTAACTACTCCGACAAGGATTACAGTGAAAACGGTGCGACGATAACCGATTCGCCGGCAAGGGTGTTCAGTACAGATGTTGTGATCAAGGTTGCACCTTTTACCGGGCAGGAAGCAGATTACCTGAAAGGCAACCAGATAGTCCTTTCTTTCCTCAACGTGCTGAAACTTGACGAAGAGACACTTGGAAAACTAATTAGAAAAAAGGTAACAGCCATAGCATTTGAAAAACTGAAAGACCAGAACGGAGTTATGCCGGTAATGGAAGCAATGAGCGAAATCAGCGGAGTCACTTCCATCCTCATCGCTTCGGATTATCTCAGCAACCATCATGGAGGGAAAGGGGTCCTTCTTGGTGGAATTACTGGTGTCACACCCACAGAAGTTGTTATAATCGGAGCTAATACTGCAGGGGAATATGCAGCAAGGGCAGCTCTGGGACTTGGATCGCAAGTGAAAATATTCGACAGCTCGCTTTATAACCTGAGAAGGTTCCAGAATATTGTTGGCCAGAGACTTCAGACATCGGTTTTCCATCCTCAGGTACTTAAAAAGGCCCTGAAGTCAGCCGATGTGCTGATAGGGGCCACTGAACTTGAGGACCTGAGACCATGGTATCATATAACAGAAGACATGGTCAAAACAATGAAAAGGGGATCTGTCATCATCGACCTCAGTATAGACCGCGGAGGATGTATAGAAACCACAGAATGCAGGGCTCTGCACGACCCGGTGTATGAAAAGCACGGAGTGATTCACTTTTCAGCATGGAATCTCCCTTCCAGGGTGGCCCGGACTGCCTCCATTGCCCTCAGCAACATCTTTACGCCCCTGTTCCAGAATATGGCCGAGGCAGGAGGGATCATCCACCTGCTTAAAATGGATCCTGACCTGCGCCAGGGAGTATACCTGTTTAACGGCATCCTTACAAACGAGACTCTGGGACAAAAATTCGGTGCAATTTCAAAAGACCTTGACCTGCTGATCTCAGCTTTCTGAAGTACAGATACTCCGAAGTATTAAGGCAAGAAGCTTCAATACCCCAAATGCTATTCTCTTCTGCTTCCATTCTACGCAACAAGCTGCGGGATAACAAGTTAAAGACCCCTGCTAAGCCAATCTGCTCGCCGGCATTCACAGGAAACTCATAACAGCATTTCCCCCGTCAGAAGTTATTTTTGCCTTCCTTCCGATGAAAAGTGCCCTGTTATCAGGTTGATGTCCGGCTGGAAAATTAAAAAACACAGGATAGTCATAATCTCTAACCACGTCAGATATTGTTTCTTCAATACTCATGCCCCAGGGTATCTTTGTGTCTTCCATACCTGTAAAACCCCCTGCAACAAGAGCCGCAAGTCCCTCAAGCTTACCCGCAAGCTTAAGCGATCTTAGCATCCTGTCGATATGATAAAACTGCTCGCCCGTGTCTTCAATGAATAAAATTCTGCCTTTTGTCCGTGGTTCCGCCTTAGTGCCTGTAAGGCTGTACAACAATGACAGGTTCCCTCCCGTTAATTCGCCTGCTATCTTGCCAGTATCCGCCACCGGGCTATTCCACCTGATGAGACAGTTCTCCCCGAAGAGAGCCGAACGCAGCGATTCAACAGAGTCTTCTGAATAGCCCTGTCCTGAAAAATTCAGAGGCATCTCGGCATGCAGTGATACAACCCTGCAAACTTCGCTCAGCCATAGGTGAAGAATTGTTATGTCACTGAATCCCAGATACCATCTGGGAGAAGTTTTTAATGGGGAAAAATCAACCCGATCAATGATCCTGAGAAGCCCATAACCGCCCCTGGAACAGATTACGGCTTTAATATTCTTCCTTGAAGTCATATCCTGCAGATCGGCAAGCCTTTCCTCATCGGTACCTGCAAATGGACCTGAGCGCTTCAGCGTATTTTTTCCAAGGCGTACCTTCAGCCCCATGTCTTCAAAAACATCAACAGCATGGCTGACCTTCTCCTCATCTATTCCCCATGAAGGCGAAATAATTGCAACCTCATCGCCACGCTTCAGATATGGTGGTACTGCTTTTCTTACTGGCATGATTCCCTTGAGCTTTTCATCAAATATTCCATAAAGTTACCTCATTCACTCCTGTAATAAACATTATCTTTGTGAAATTTTACAAATGCCCTATTTTTGAACTGTTATGAATAAATTCAAAAGATATCTTGTCACATCTGCCCTTCCTTATGCCAATGGCCCGATACACATAGGGCATCTGGCAGGAGTTTATGTCCCTTCAGACATATATGCAAGGTACCTCAGGCTCAAAGGGGCCGATGTAATTTCAATATGCGGTTCGGATGAACATGGTGTTCCAATTACTCTGAAAGCACGCAATGAAGGAGTCACACCCCAGGAAATTGTTGACAGGTATCATGCATTAAACAAAAAGGCATTTGAGGACTTCGGCGTTAAGTTTGACATCTATTCCAGGACATCCAATAAAATACACCATGAAACAGCTTCCGGCTTTTTCCTGAAACTGTATGAGAAAAATGTCTTCGTTGAGAAATCATCTGAACAGTACTACGACCAGGATGCCGGCTGCTTCCTTGCCGACAGGTACATTTCAGGCACCTGCCCGCATTGCGGAAATGAAAACGCCTATGGTGACCAGTGTGAAAAATGCGGCACCTCATTAAGTCCTGAAGAACTCACTAATCCCCGTTCAACTATAAGTGGAAGTGTTCCTGTTCTGCGTGAAACCTTACACTGGTACCTTCCCCTTGACAGGTATGAAGATTGGCTCAGAAAATGGATCCTTGAAGACCATAAAGATTGGAAATCAAATGTTTACGGGCAATGCAAGTCGTGGCTCGACCAGGGACTTCAACCCAGGGCAGTAAGCCGTGATCTTGACTGGGGTGTCCCTGTTCCTGTTGAAAAAGCAAAAGGAAAAGTTCTTTATGTATGGTTCGATGCACCCATAGGATATATTTCTGCTACCAGGGAACTGACACCTGACTGGGAGAAATACTGGAAAGATGAAGGAACAAAAATGGTGCATTTTATAGGGAAAGATAACATTGTCTTCCATTGCATCATATTCCCTGCAATGTTGAAGGCGGAAGGATCGTACATCCTTCCGGAAAACGTTCCTGCCAATGAGTTCCTTAATCTGGAAAATGATAAGATATCAACATCCCGCAACTGGGCAGTATGGCTCCATGAATACCTTGAGGACTTTCCCGGCAAGCAGGATGTTTTAAGATACACGTTATGCTCCAATGCTCCGGAGACCAAGGACAATGATTTTACATGGAAAGATTTCCAGGCCAGGAACAATAATGAACTTGTTGCAATACTTGGTAACTTTATCAACCGGACCCTTGTTCTGACTTCGAATTATTTCGATGGCAGGGTTCCGGAGCGAGGAGCCGTTTCCGAAAATGATAAAACTGTACTTGAAGCCTTACCCCGTCTTAAAGCAAATGTTGAATCGGCAATTGAGAGTTACAGGTTCCGTGAAGCACTTAAGGAAGCCATGAATCTAGCAAGGCTCGGGAACAAGTACCTGGCCGATGAAGAACCATGGAAAGTAATCAAAACTGATCCCTTAAGGGTGAAAACAATACTGAATATCTCGATTCAGATTACTGCCAACCTTGCTTTACTGCTCGAACCATTTCTTCCGTTCTCCATGGAAAAACTGAGAACCTGGCTTAATATCGGCCTCTTCTCATGGGATAATGCCGGCAGAGATAACCTTCTTGAAGCGGGCAAGACAATAAATAACCCCGGACTATTATTCGAGAAGATTGGCGATGAGGAGATTGTAAGGCAGATTGACAAACTGATGAAAACAAAAAAAACAAATGAGGCTGCGGCCGCAAAATTAATTCCCCAGAAGGACATGGTCACATTCGACGATTTCACCAAAATCGACATTAGGACAGCAACTGTCCTTGAAGCTGAAAAAGTCCCGAAAACGACAAAGCTTCTCAAGCTTAAAATTGACACAGGGCTCGACATACGGACCATAGTGTCAGGAATAGCCGAATATTATGAACCCGCAGCCATCATCGGAAAGCAAATTTCGATTATTGCCAATCTTGAACCCAGGAAGATAAAGGGTATAGAATCAAAGGGAATGATCCTCATGGCTGAGGATAAAAGCGGCAAGCTGGTGATGGTGATTCCGGAATCAGGAGTTAATAACGGTAGCGCTATCAAATAGCTAATTTTTTGAAATCCAGGCTCCGGGATATTTTGATAACAGTTTAGACCTGTTGGTTTCAGCCGTTTCCATATCGCTGCATCTCATGGCGCTTACTCTGAAATATCCATTCTGGGCAGCTATAATTTCAGCCTTGAATCCCTGATTACTAAGGTCATCAACCTGGCTTGCGGCATTTTCCCTTGATTTGAAACTTCCTGTGATTATTAACAGATTTCCGGCAGATTGCTGAGGAACGGGTGCTTCATAAGTTGGTTCCGGCGTTTGTGTAAGATCTGTACCATAAGCAGCAATGTTTTCATCAACATTAGCAATGCCTTCCTCTGTTCCAAATCCTGAAGCCAGATCCTGGTCAACAACGCTTTTGTTTTCTTCCAGTTCAGCTTTTGCCAATGGATTCATGGTCACTGACTCCACCCTGGCAGGTTTGAAAATATCAGTTTTAAGAGGCACCAGTACCAGGACAGCTATAATTGGAATGGCAACAGCGGCCCTTATCAGGATCTTCTTTATCCTTGCCCTTTTTTCCGGGTCCCTGTCAAAACGTCTGAATATACGTCTCCTGGAATCATATCCCTCGCGGGGATCGCGTTGAAAAGATTCCAGACCGTATGAATCAAGATCATAGTTTGAATTCATGTCAGGTTCGAATTGAATGTTACTTTCACGGTTAACATAGAAACTCCCTATGCGATCAAAAAGAATCTTCTCGCCACGGGCCATTCTTATCCGGACATTGCTGACGAAATCATCAACAATACCCCTTGCATCAATATAGCTTATACCAAATTTCTGGGATATCTTTCCTATAAGCAGTCCGTCATTGTAATTAAGATTCCTGTTAAAGGATATCTGTTTTAAAGGAGGATAAAATGTTGAAGTATTATCATCTATCCTGGAAGGTATTCGGTTCCCTATAAAACCTCCAAAGCCCGGAAGAATGACACAGTCGTATCCGAACAACAGCTCGCGTATGATAGCAGTAATATCCAAGAATGATAGTCTCCTCTCCGGCAAAAATAAACTAATTCCACCATCATATCCAACAAAGTATCCTGTATATTTTCAACAAATTATGCAACCCTGATTAATAAGCCCCGGCAGGTGTTTTTACCCCTATGATTTCCTGCCCTTTAGCCAGTTTAAGCAGAAAAAATATTATCTTCGCTGGTTCAGAGACCTTTTAAGCCATGAGAGAAATCCAGATGGTTGACCTAAAGGCCCAGTATGAAAAAATCGGGCCGGAAATAGATGCTGCAATAAAATCGGTAATCAATTCCTCAGCATTCATTAAAGGCCCTGAGGTTAAGCTGTTTGAGGAGGAACTAAGGGACTACATGGGGGTGAAGCATGTCATCTCATGCGGTAACGGAACAGATGCCCTTCAGATAGCATTCATGGCCCTCGGACTTAAGCCCGGCGATGAGGTAATCACCACTGATTTTACATTCGTTGCAACAATAGAAGTTGTGGGACTACTGGGACTTAAACCCGTGATAGTGGAACCTGATCACGCAAGCTTTAATATCTCGGTTAATGCAATCACAAAAGCTATCAGCTCAAGGACCAGGGCGATAATACCCGTTCATCTGTTCGGACAATGCGCAGATATGGAAAACATAATGAATATTGCCCGGGAGAATAACCTCATGGTGATTGAAGACGGAGCTCAGGCTACCGGGGCAGATTTTTTCTTCTCCGACGGAAATATAAAAAAAGCCTGCACCATAGGGATTGCAGGAACAACATCCTTCTTCCCGTCAAAGAACCTGGGATGCTATGGCGACGGAGGTGCTTTGTTCACCGATGATGACTACCTGGCAGGAAAACTCCGGAGCATAGCAAACCATGGAATGAAAATACGGTATCACTACAACGATATAGGAATAAATTCAAGGCTCGATACTATTCAGGCAGCTATCCTCAGGGTTAAACTTAAATATCTGGATCAGTACAACAGGTCAAGAAGAGAAGCAGCGAACAGATATGATCAGGCTCTGGCCCGATGCGACAAGATTTCAATTCCCTGCAGAGTGCCCTATTCATCCCATATCTTCCATCAGTATACAATAAGGATAAAAAACGGAAAGAGGGATGAATTGAAAAAATATCTTGAAGAAAAGAAAATACCCTCGATGGTCTATTACCCGGCGCCACTGCACATGCAGGAGGCTTACCACTACCTGGGATACAGGGATAATGATTTCCCCGTTACTTCAGCTCTTTGCTCGGAAGTGCTCTCTCTGCCAATGCACCCTGAACTCGACAAAGAACAGACTGATTATATCACACAAGCCGTACTTAAGTTTTTTGATTGATAATATGATGGATAAAGATTATTTTGCACACGAATCAGCTGTCATAGATGAAGGCTGCAAAATAGGAAAAGGAACCCGTATCTGGCATTTCAGCCATGTCATGACCGGCGCCGAAATAGGAGAAAACTGCAACATCGGCCAGAATGTGGTCATTTCTCCCGGGGTCAGGCTGGGAAAAAATGTTAAAATCCAGAACAATGTTTCGGTATATAGCGGCGTTATCTGCGAGGACGATGTCTTCCTGGGCCCTTCAATGGTTTTCACAAACATAATTAATCCAAGGAGTGCTGTAAACAGGAAGAACAGCTATGTTCCTACCATTGTTGAAAAAGGAGCATCTATCGGGGCTAACGCAACAATAATATGCGGCAACAGGATAGGAAAATACTCATTCGTGGGGGCTGGTGCCGTTGTAACAAAAGACGTTAAACCCTATGCTCTTGTGCTTGGAAATCCCGCAAGGCAGACAGGCTGGATGAGCGAATACGGTCACAAGCTTAAATTCGGGGAAGACGGACTTGCCGCCTGCCAGGAAAGCGGTGAAAGATATAAACTTGAGAATGGAACCGTTAATAAATTACTTTAAGGAAATATTGTTTTAACAGAAATACCGGAAATGGATAGTAATCCCATGAACTTTGGATTGATAGGAGTGGCTGGCTTCGTTGCAGTCCGCCATCTGAAGGCAATTAAGGAAACCGGCAATAATCTTCTTGCCAGCCTCGACAGGTTTGACAGTGTCGGAATCCTTGACGCCTACTTCCCGGAGAGCGATTTCTTTGTAGAGTTTGAACGTTTCGACAGGCATTTTGATAAATTAAAGCGCTTCGGCACCAAGATAGACTATGTAAGCATCTGCTCCCCGAATTATCTTCATGATTCCCATATCCGGTTTGCATTGCGCCATCAGGCAACTGCAGTATGCGAAAAACCCATTGTACTTAATCCGTGGAACGTTGACGCCCTGCAGGAAATTGAAAGCGAAACGGGAAAAAAGATATATACTATTCTTCAGCTGAGGCTTCACCCGAAGATTATAGAGCTTCGGGAGAAAGTAAAGGCAGGCCCGAAGGGGAAGGTTTACGATATTGACCTTTCATACATAACCAGCAGGGGTAACTGGTACCATATATCATGGAAAGGAGATATCCAGAAATCAGGCGGAGTCGCCACAAACATCGGAATCCATTTCTTTGATATGCTTAGCTGGATCTTCGGAGATACCACCCGGGTAATCGTCCATCTGTCCCAGCCCAATAAGGCTGCCGGATACCTTGAACTGGAGAACGCAAGGATAAGGTGGTTCCTCAGCATCGATTGTGATGATCTTCCGTCGTCAGCAAAAGAACAGGGAAAAAGGACCTTCAGGTCAGTGGTTATTGATGATGAGGAGATTGAATTCAGCGAAGGATTTGCCGACCTTCATACCGCATCCTATAAGGAAATACTTGAAGGGAAAGGTTTCGGACTCAGTGATGCCCGCCAGTCTGTCATCACTGCATTCACCATCAGAAATTCCAATGCTGTTGGTCTCGTAGGAGACTATCATCCAATGTTAAAAACAAAATAATCACAAATATGTACAACAAACTGTTAAAAAGAAAAGCCAGCCTGTCGGTTATCGGACTGGGATATGTTGGACTCCCGATAGCTCTTGAATTTGCCCGTAAGATCAAAGTTATAGGATTTGATATTAAGCCTGAGAGGGTTGAGCTGATGAAGAAAGGCATTGATCCGAGCAATGAATTGCCTCCTGAAGCCTTCTCAGATACGGATATCCTTTTCACAAGCAATCCGGCTGACCTTAAAAAAGCTTCATTTCATATAATTGCCGTCCCTACACCAACAAACATTTACAATCTTCCCGACCTCACACCTGTACTTAGGGCATCGGAGACTGTAGGAAAAGCTCTGAAAAAAGGTGATTATGTGGTCTATGAATCAACTGTCTACCCCGGATGCACTGAGGATGACTGCATCCCCGTGCTTGAGAAATTCTCCAGGCTTAAATGCGGAGTGGATTTCAAAGTGGGCTTTTCTCCTGAAAGGATCAATCCGGGGGACCAGAACCATACCCTTAAAAAGATTGTTAAGGTAACCAGCGGATGCGATGCAGAGGCATCTGAAAATATAGCTAAAGTATACGAACTGATAATTGAAGCAGGTGTATTCCGCGCAAGTTCAATAAAGGTTGCCGAATCGGCTAAAATTATTGAGAATACGCAGCGCGATATTAACATCGCGTTCATGAATGAGCTTTCAATAATATTCAACCGCCTGGGTGTTAACACTTATGAAGTGCTGGAGGCTGCCGGTACAAAGTGGAACTTCCTCAGGTTCTATCCCGGGCTTGTAGGCGGACACTGTATAGGCGTTGACCCGTATTACCTTTCTTATAAAGCAAAGGCATTGGGCTACCATCCCCAGATGATAGATTCGGGCCGTTTCACCAACGACAGCATGGGACGATACATAGGCAAGCAAACCGTTAAGAAATTAATTGCGTCAGGCAAGAATCCGAATCATTCAAGAGTACTGGTAATGGGCATTACTTTTAAGGAAGATGTTACTGATATAAGAAATTCAAAAGTGGTGGACGTCATTAAGGAAATGGCCGATTTCGGGGTCTCCATTGATATAGTTGACCCTGGTGCAGGCGACGAGGACGTGAAAAAAGAATACGGGCTGGAAATGGTAAAAAAACCAAAAGGGAAATACGATGCCGTAATCATTGCAGTGAGCCATAAAGAATACCTTAAACACAACGAGGAAAGTCTTTCACCCCTTCTTAATCCCGAGGGTATCATAGTGGATGTCAAAGGTATACTTCGAAATAAAATTAAAAACCATACATACTGGAGCCTCTGATGAAGAAAAAAATACTTGTTACAGGTGGAACCGGATATATAGGTTCTCATACTGCTGTTGAACTTCTGAATGAAGGTTTTGATGTCGTTATTATTGACAGCCTCTATAACAGCGAGGCAGAGGTTATTGACAGGATCAGGAGCATAACAGGCACACGTCCTGATCTTGAAGTATTTGACCTCTGCAACCAGCAGGATCTCGACAGTTTCTTTAAAAAACATTCAGGTATAGAAGCAATAATACATTTTGCAGCTTTCAAAGCCGTGGGTGAATCTGTTTATAAACCGCTGGAATACTACCGGAATAATCTGGTTTCGCTGATGAACCTTCTCGAATCCATGAAGAAATACAGGATACCGGGACTGGTATTTTCCTCATCCTGCACTGTTTATGGTCAGCCGGAAAAACTGCCCGTAGCGGAAGACGCTCCAATACAACCAGCCATGTCACCATATGGGAACACAAAACAGATCGGAGAGGAAATTATCCGAGACACCACAACTGCATATGAGAACATTAAAGCTATTTCACTGAGATACTTCAATCCCATTGGCGCTCACCCATCGGGCCTGATAGGAGAGCTTCCCCGCGGGGTACCTGAAAACCTTGTTCCCTATATTACCCAGACCGCCATCGGTCTCAGGGAGGAGCTGAAAGTCTTCGGTAATGACTATGACACGCCAGACGGCTCATGTATACGTGACTATCTGCATGTTGTCGATCTTGCAAGAGCACATGTCATAGCTGTTAAACGGCTCGTTGAGAACCGGAATGCATCAGATTATGAAGTTTTCAACCTGGGAACCGGTAATGGAGTGTCGGTGCTTGAAGCCATTGAATCCTTCGAAAGGGTTTCGGGGAAAAAGCTTAAATACAGAATCACAGGCAGAAGGCCCGGAGATATTGAAAAGATATGGGCCAATCCTTCCCTGGCAAACAGGGAACTTGGCTGGAAAACGATCAGTACCCTCGACGATGCTATGAAGACAGCATGGGAATGGGAGAAAACCATCCGGAAAAACCCATGAATGTGAAAAAAAACGGAAAGATTGTACTGATTACAGGTGGTGCCGGATTCATAGGATCACATGTGGTCAGGAGATTCGTGAAAAACTATCCTGATTACCTTGTAATCAATGCCGACAAACTTACTTACGCCGGGAATCTCGAAAATCTGACTGATATCGAAAAAAAGGAGAACTACGTTTTTGAGAAAACCGATATAGTTGACAAACAGGCTATCTGGGAACTTTTCAGGAAGTATGAAATTGATTCAGTTATACACCTTGCTGCAGAATCACATGTCGACAGGTCAATATCCTCGCCTGAGGATTTTGTTTTTACCAATATCCTGGGCACGGTTAACCTCCTTAACGCTGCACTGACCAAATGGAAGGATAATGCCGACGGTAAACGGTTCTATCAGATTTCCACTGATGAGGTATTCGGATCACTCGGCCCAGAAGGATATTTCACTGAAAATTCTCCTTATTATCCAAGATCTCCATATTCCGCCTCCAAGGCAAGCGCAGACCATCTTGTAAGAGCCTACGGGCATACCTACGGATTACCTGTTATCATTTCTAACTGTTCCAACAACTATGGGCCCAACCAGTTCCCTGAAAAGCTTATTCCATTGGCAATAAATAACTTTAAGAACAACAAGCCTGTCCCTGTTTATGGAAAGGGTGAAAATAAACGCGACTGGCTCTACGTAGAGGATCATGCTGAAGCCATTGACATGATTTTCCACAGGGGTAAGGCAGGTGAAACCTATAATATAGGCGGGAACAACGAGTGGAAGAACATCGACCTTGTCCGCCTGCTCTGCAGAATAATGGATAAAAAACTGGGGCGACCTGATAATGTTTCAGAGAAACTGATTACTTTCATAAAAGACCGGCCCGGACATGATTTTCGCTACGCGATTGACTCCTCAAAATTGCGGGAGGAACTTGGATGGACTCCATCATGTAACTTCAGGGAAGGTCTTGAGAAAACAGTCGACTGGTATCTCTCCAATGGGACATGGCTTGAAAGGGTCATTTCAGGAGATTACAAAAAATACTATATAAGTCAGTATTCCGGAAAATAAACTCACCGGGAGGCTATCTTGCCCATTCTCTCTATAAGCTCATCCCCAAGGGCGGTTTTCTGCATTATATGATCCTGTATGGCGGCTACCACGCCGTTAGTATCAAAATCTCCCCTGACCTGTTCAAAATCAATTCTTTTTATTTCGTCCCCGTCATCAATGCCGAATCCTGTTCTCGAAGAGAGATTGAACTCCTTGCGCGCATCCTCATACAGCAGCTTGTCAAGGCCGACAACACTGTTTTTCCATCTCTCCGTAAGCGTTATCACATCGCGGGCAGTAAATTTTGAAACAGGCTTCCCTGCCTCCTCCTCGATTTTTTTACATGCCCATGTCCATTCCCAGTCATAGTATGATTTATGCATGGCGGCAAAAGCGCCGGACAGCTGGTCAAGGGTATTAATTTTATCGGATTCTATATCATTCAGCAAGTTCTCAACAGCCTCCTTGGGAGTTATCAGGCCTGCCAGGTCAACCCAATCGCCTGTTCCCATTTCCTGGTCGGTAGCCAGTCTTTTCTGAAGCTCGGTGTTACAGGTGAAGTCAATGTTTTCAAGTCGTTTAATCAAGGAGTTGCCAAGGAACTTGTTAATCCCGGTCTGGTATAGTTCAATCCCTCTTTCCAGGGATTGTCCTTTTATCAGCATGTTATTGAATGTATAGGCAGAAGAGACCGTCCCTGACACAGATTTCAGCCTTCTAAGCAAATTTCTTCCTTCGAACATCTTGGCAATAGTATACGGACTAAGAAGATTGAAATTTACCTGGTCGTATTTTTCCGGGCTTTTCCTCCTGTCGCGTACAGGCCATTTCTGTGCATCCCTTATTGTACCAACGCTTCTCAGGTTGATCCCCGGAACCAGTATGCTCTCGTCATTGCTTTCTATCAGATAAGAGAAGGGAAGGGAAGACGTATCCATATTTTTATAGTGCCGCCCCATGATCAGGGTATAAGGCCCTATTCTTGCCGGCCACAGGACATAGGAGTCGCTTGTTGTCTTTGATCCTCTTTCCATGATCCCCTGGTGAATGGGACCCAGTTTATACATATGATTGCTCTGGTTCGATCCGCTCCCGGCATTCATGAACGAAAAAATACCCGCTATAAGCAGTGTAGATTTATGGTGGGTTACGGTATACGGCCCTGCAAATATGGAGCAGGCTTCGCCGTGATATCCCCCGCAATTGGCAAAGAACAGGGAGTTTTCAGCTGAATAATGCTTCCCGAGTATGCAGCCCTGGCCGATGAAACATTTATCTATGAGGGTGGATTCAGTAATAATTGATCCCGAACAGGTAATAAAATGTTCCATGATAACTCCCGGACCTATAAAAACCGGATCTGCACTGTAGCTGTTCACTGAACCCTCGTTCAGGCTTATTGCTCCTTCAACATGGCTGTGGGGGCCAAATTTCACATTCCGGATATTCCGGCAATCGAATATCCTTGTCCCTGAACATATGGTCCCTGTCTCTGAGCTCACCGAACCAGTATAGTCCGATACCATCCGGCTCAGTTTGGCCAATGTCTTGTAACGATGCCTGTAAAGAGCCGTTATATATGCCTGGTGTGCAGACAACCTGTCCCATATTCTTACCGATCTTCCGCCGGATTCGGTCAGCACCGCTACCTCGGTTCCGTTTCCGAATGACGACATGCCCTCAGTATGCACCTTGCCGCAGTTTCTTATGACTACATCATCCTCAACCGTGTAATTTGCAACATAATCTCCTATGTTGCAGATCAGAACATCCGATCCTATAGTGCAATTATGCACATGAGCGTTTGATATTCCGCTTTTATAGCTCACTCCTGATGCATCAGTGAAGGCTTTGCGAAATGCTCCCAGCCTGACGTCGCCTGAAAAGGTTACATTATGGCATCTTGAGGGATCAAATTCTTCCGTGACCAACACTCTGTTCCAGTCTTCGCAGGTGCAGTTGTTTGATATCAGCGTTTTTATATCCGCTGCACTGATATCCCTGTATTTTTCTTTGGATTCCATTGTCTTGGATTAAACATTATTCAACAATGACGTATCATTTCCCATCAACTAAAAACGGATATATCCCTCTCATATTCTGTAAGGAAAGATATTTCTTAACCGATGTTCCCCCGTTTTAAATTTCAGGACGTCAATCCCTGGCGCAGGAAATAAATAATGATATACCCGATGCTAAGGTTCAGGCAGTATGATTAAATGTATAAAGAGAAAGGATCCCCCTGCGACAATAATTCAGAATCTGGTATAGGTAAGAATGAATTTAACCGGAGTGGCGCTGCCATTGGCTTTAAGGACAGCATTCTTCTCAGGGCCCTCGGCGATCATCATATCAAGTTCAGGCTTGAGTTCATTATCCTCATCCTGAAGATAATTCTGAACATATGAGACGATGTTAAAATTGTATACACTATTTACTGTGTCCAGCAGGCCGTCAAAGAACTCACTGCTGAGGGTATAATCAGGAACATAATAAACTGTATCTCTCAGTTTATATGTGAGATATATTCTCATGGCTGTGGTTTTGTTCGTCAGAACATCATTGTCTTTATATACCGGGATTGTCAGGCGAGCTTTATTCACAGCAATATTTGTCAATTCCGGATCATTTTTTATTTCCTCGAGCCCGGGAAGTACAATTTTAGTATAAGCTCCGTTGAGAGCTTGCACGTAAGAAAGAGTGTCGATATATCCGTCATTTATATGTTCAATTCTCTTCTGAGGATCAGAAGCTTCAAAATCATGAACATACCTGTTGAACCTGGCATTTGTGTTCTTTGCATCAAGAATCAGGTAAAAAGGCTTTACTTCATCAGTTTCAGTGTGGTAGTATATTACAAAATAATTATAGAAATCGTCCGATGTTGAATTCCTGACGAGATTGAGGGTAAGAATCCGGTGAGAGCTGGACGAAGTTATCCTGAAATACAGGCCCTTAAAATATGTCCTGAAATCATCCCGCGCATTACTGTGAAAAAGCATGGATGTGTCGCGAAGAACGTATTCTCCGAATGATACAGGAAGGTTAAATTTAACCGTGCTTATACTGTCTCTCAAAGGAGGGATTACGAAAGTACCTACATCATAGCCTGTTAGTTGAACTTCGGTGTTGGAATAATACGGGACATCGTCAAACAGCTGTTCCGATATTTCCGAGATAGCAAGTTCCTGAACCGCCGATGAATCTCCCTGAACATCCTCAAACCTCAATACAAGTTTTACGGAGTCCACAACAAATGAGCTGTCGGCCCACCTGCTGCCAAGCCTTAACTGTGACACTAATTCCGCTGAAGTAACTCCGAAATAAGGATTATATACAGATCCCAGCAAACCATAATCCTTGTTTTCCGACCTGCTTGCCGGATCGTATTGTGTAAAAGAATAAACACTTATGGTATCGGTCGAAAGTATCGTTACAAAATCCCTCCCCGGAAGTATTCCGCTGCCTATCCTGGTAGGGTCTTCCTCACAAGAGACAATACAGAAGGCCACTCCGATAAAAATCAGTGAGGTGATCAGTTTGCCTGTGCGGCGGGTTATATCAGTAAGGAAGCTGGCTATTAGAGGATTATGGTAATATTTCGTCATAGAAATCATTATAGGCATCAATATACTGCGTTTCGTCCTTGAAGGATAGGACAGGCTTGTTTATTGTGGTCAGGTAGGCAGATAATTCCTCATTGATATTATCGCTTCCGATAATAACTGCATCCGAATGCTTTACGGCCAGCTTTGAAATACTTACAAAATCGGGATTTTTGATCATCTTAAGACTCTCCCCATCAATGCCGTCATAACGCAGTTTATCAGCGAATGTTGATCTGAAGGGTGTCTTAAATTCATTGTTATAGATCGAATATACTATCTTATAATTGTGAAAAAGAGGGTCATCTTGGTAAATAGTTCTCAGATAGACAGGAACCAGCGCGCTCATCCATCCGTGGCAGTGAACAATATCCGGGGCCCATCGTAATTTCTTCACCGTTTCAATCACTCCGCGGGCAAAGAACAAGGCCCTTTCATCATTATCCTCAAACTCCTTCCCCAAAGAGTCGGCAGTTGTGTGCTTCCTCTGGAAGTAATCATCATTGTCGATAAAATATACCTGCATGCGTGCAGACTGGATCGAAGCAACCTTGATTATCAAAGGATGATCTGTGTCGTCAATAATAAGATTCATCCCTGAAAGCCTTATCACCTCATGCAACTGGTTCCTTCGTTCATTGATGCAACCGTATCGGGGCATAAAGGTCCGGATCTCCTTGCCCTTTTCCTGAATTCCCTGGGGCAGAAATCTTCCTATCCTTGATAATTTCGTTTCACCTAAATATGGAGTTATTTCTTGTGAAATGAATAAAACCTTCTTGCTTTCCATTTAACTGCACGGATATACCATTCCTAACAAACTGCAAAGATAGAAAAAATTAATGATATTTTTAATTAATCAAAGACTTACGGAACAGATTAACCTTTCTGTGAAGAAAGAAAACCTTCCATTATTTTACTGTCATTCAAAAGCTAATAATTGGTATGGTCATTGTAGATATTAACATATTTTAAATTAGGTTTGCATTTTTAATCACTATCCATGAGAATTATCAAAACGGTTAAGACTCTGCGTAAAAAGATCAGCTCTATTTCACTACCTCCGGTCGGATTTGTCCCAACCATGGGAGCACTACACGAGGGTCATCTTTCCCTGGTATCAAACGCCGTGAAACAATGCCCGACAGTTGTTGTAAGCATTTATGTGAATCCCACACAGTTCAATGACACGGAGGATCTTAAGAATTATCCAAGAACCCCGGCTGAAGATATCGGAATGCTGATGAACGTAATGCGGAAGAATGATATAGTTTTTCTCCCCCCAGATAAGGAGATATATCCTGAAAAAGACAAAAGGATATTCTCATTCGGAAATCTTGACAATGTCATGGAAGCCCGTCACCGTCCCGGTCACTTCAACGGCGTAGCCCAGGTGGTAAGCAGGCTTTTTGATATAGTAGAACCCGATATAGCTTACTTTGGAAAGAAAGATTTTCAGCAGCTGGCTGTCATCCGTGAACTTGTGCAGCAGACAGGCAGGAATATCACTATAGTTGGCCTCCCGACAGTGAGGGAACAAGACGGTCTGGCTTTGAGCAGCCGTAACCGTCGCCTTGAGCCTGAACACAGAAACAATGCAGGAATCATTTATAAGACTCTCTGCCAGGCTGCTGAAATGATACCTGAAAAAGATGTGCCCGATGTAAAAGCATTCGTTAAAAACAGTATTGAAGCCTGTGATGGATTTTTAGTTGAATACGTTGAAATTGCTGATGACAAAAACCTGGTACCGGTCTCATCCATAAAAGATATGGCGGCAGAAATGGAATATCGATGCTTTATAGCAGTAAAAGCCGGCCAGATAAGGCTTATTGATAATATTGAATTACATATATGACCAATCAAAAGGATAATTAACTTTGCATAGTCATTAATACACAACGACTGATATGATTATTGAAGTCCTGAAATCGAAAATCCACAGGGTCTCCGTTACTGAGGCTAACCTGAATTACATCGGGAGCATAACAATTGATGAAGACCTGATGGACGCAGCCAATCTTATAGAGAACGAAAAGGTACAGGTACTCAACATAAACAACGGCGAACGTTTTGAAACCTATGTTATTAAGGGCGAAAGAGGTTCAGGGAATATTGGCCTCAACGGCGCAGCTGCAAGAAAGGTGGTTGTTGGTGACATCCTGATAATAATGTCATATGCAGCTCTTGAATTTAATGAAGCTAAATCATTCAAACCGACTATAATCTTCCCCGATACATCAACAAATAAACTGGTCTGATTTGAGAAAAACCCTTGTACAGATTCTGAAGTTTTTTGGTTTTTTCATTATCGGTGTTACCCTTCTGTGGCTTGCTTTCCGTAACGTAGAATATAAAAAGCTTATAGAAGGGCTGAAACATGCCGATTATTTCTGGGTTTTTCTTTCACTGTTCTTTGGCACCCTTGCTTACGTAAGCAGGGCACGACGGTGGCTTATACTGATATGCCCTCTGGGATACAAGCCATCAATGGCAAATACGTTTTACGCACTGATGACAGGTTACATGGCAAACCTTGCACTGCCAAGAGTGGGAGAGATAACACGGTGCGTTGCCCTGGGTAAAAAGGAAAAGATCCCGGTCGACCAGCTCTTCGGAACTGTACTTGTTGAACGCACCATAGACCTGATAACCCTTCTTAGTATAACCCTCATGATGATAATAATGAAGAGCGATCAGATCAACCAGTTCATGAAAGTCAGCATTTTCATACCTCTCCGTGAAAAGGTCTTTTCACTCCTCGGATTCACATGGATTATCTGGGCTGTACTTATTGTCCTCTCTGCGGTTAGTATTTTTATTCTCCTGCGCTATAGAAAAGACCTGAGGAAAATAAAATTTTTCTCAAAGATGTTTGATATGGCCAGGGGGATCATAAACGGCTTTAAATCAATCATCAACCTTAGAAGAAAATGGGAATTCATCTTTCATACGGTTTTCATATGGATCAGCTACACATTGATGACCTGGGTGGTTGTGTTTGCTATAGAGCCAACTTCTCATATAACATTGGGTGACAGCATTTTCCTGCTTGTCATCGGGGGACTTGCAATGTCAGCTCCGGTACAGAGCGGGCTTGGGGCTTTTCATTATATTATATCTAGAGGGCTTGCCTTTGTGGAAGGAGTGCAGATCGAAGACGGATTGATCTATGCCTTTCTCACCCATGAATCACAGATGCTCTTTGTAATCGTGACAGGAGCTTTCTCATTTTTCATGCTTTCCGGCCGCCTGAGAAAGAAAAATGAATCTCGGTAATAATTATATTTGTTTTCAATAATCACCACTCCTGATATTCTAAAGGAGATAATTAAAAATCATGGCCAGGTCCAAAACTGTTTATCTCTGTCAGAACTGCGGAGCTGAATCACCCAAATGGATAGGGCGCTGCCCTTCATGCAAGGAGTGGAATACCTATCATGAAGAGGTTGTAGCGACAGGCAGGAGTGAAGGGCTCCTTACGATCAGCAAGGCAAAGAAACAGCCCGAACTCCTTTCACAAATCAGGTCAGATACCTATTCACGTATTAAAACAGGGATATCAGAACTTGACAGGATTCTCGGAGGAGGCATTGTTCCGGGTTCCCTCCTGCTGCTTGGTGGAGAGCCCGGTATAGGAAAATCAACTCTTGCACTGCAGCTTGCACTTGCATTAAAGGATAAAACAGTCCTGTACATCTCAGGAGAGGAAAGCGAAGAACAGATAAGCCTCAGGGCAAAGCGTCTCAGGAGCTCTAATCCGCAGTGTTATATTTACAGTGAAACTGTGCTGGAAAACATCCTTATCCAGGCCGACCGGCTTAAACCGGTCATCATTATTGTTGATTCCATACAGACCATGCGTACAGAGATCCTGGAATCATCAGCCGGATCGGTCTCGCAGGTCAGGGAATGCGCTGCTCTGCTCCTTAAATACTCAAAGATAACTGGCATTCCTGTGGTACTGATCGGCCATATTACAAAGGACGGGACCATTGCAGGGCCAAAGGTCCTGGAGCATATTGTGGATGCGGTATTGTATTTCGAAGGAGACAACAACTACATCTACCGCTTGCTCAGGTCGGTAAAGAACAGGTTTGGCTCCACTTCCGAACTGGGGATATTTGAAATGAAGGAAGCCGGTCTGATGGAAGTCACCAATCCTTCTGAGATGTTTATAACCAGGCACGATGAGCTTCTCAGCGGAATTGCCGTGGCTGTTACCATCGATGGCATAAGGCCCTTCCTGATAGAGACACAGGCCCTTGTCAGCAGCGCAGTTTACGGAACGCCGCAAAGAAGCTCAACAGGATTTGACATCAGGAGGCTGAACATGCTTCTGGCAGTGCTTGAAAAGAGAGCGGGCTTCAGGCTTGCAGCCAAGGATGTGTTCCTGAATATAGCGGGAGGACTTAAAGTAAATGATCCTGCAATTGACCTGGCGATAATAAGTTCAATACTTTCATCAAACCTCGACCTGCCCATTGACAAGGATGTGTGTTTTTCCGGAGAGACAGGCCTCTCCGGAGAGATACGGCCGGTACCAAGAATAGAACAGCGTATACGGGAAGCTTCAAATATGGGTTTCAGGAAAATCTATGTATCGCGGTTTCATAAAAACATTCAGTTGAAGGGCACTGACATTGAAGTTATCCAGGTAAACAAGGTTGAAACGCTTGTGAGGGCACTTTTTGCCTGATCAATATCTCATCCTTGTATAGCTGTCCCTTCTTATGTTCTCTCTCTTCACCTGCTCGCAATTAAGATCAATGTTGAAGTTTGCCGGACGTTCAAATACATCCGACTCCATTATGCCAAACTGGGGATCGGAATATACCTTTTTAAGGAAAATAGCAAAAATGGGAAGTGCCATTTGTGCCCCCTGCCCTTCCCCGAGGGTCTCGAAATGAATTGCCTGATCCTCCCAGCCGCTCCAGACTCCACCAACAAGATTGGGTGTGATTCCCATGAACCAGCCATTAGAATGGTTCTGGGTTGTACCTGTTTTTCCCCCAATCTGGTTAAGAAGCATATATGGCTCCCTCCTCATCCTTATTCCTGATCCTGACTGTACTACGCCCTGAAGAAGATCAAGCATGAGGTATGCCTGATCTTCACTAAGAACCTCCTCTATTATAGGGGTGAACTTCGATATTGTATTGCCGTTTTTGTCTTCAATGCGCGTCACATACATAGGCCTGGTATACACTCCCTTATTTGCGAACGTGCCATATGCTCCAACCATCTCTTCAAGCTTTATGTCGGAGGTGCCAAGGAAAATAGAAGGCACAGGATCAATAAAACTTCTGATGCCCATCTTTTTCATAAGTTCCGTAACAGCCGCCGGACGGAACTGTTCCATCAGCCACGCGGAAATATAGTTTTCAGACTGAGCGAGACCCCATTTCAAGGTAACCATCTTCCCGTGATACTGCTTGGGTCCTGAACTTCTGGGAGTCCATGGAATACTATCATTAGGTACAACGAACGATCTTGGTATGTTCTCAACCTCATGGCATGGAGAATATCCGTTCTGCATTGCCACCGTGTACAGGAAGGGCTTTATTGTGCTTCCAACCTGCTTCCGTTGCTGCGTTACCGCATCCCATTTGAAATACCTGAAGTCAGGCCCTCCGACATAGGCTTTCACATGACCATTATGGGGATCCTCCACCACGATGGATGAACGGATGAAAAACTTGTAATATCTCACCGAGTCGTAGGGAGTCATTACTGTATCCCTTTCACCTTTCCATGAGAAAACCTTCATCCTTACCGGAGTGTTAAATGCCAGCATTATTGAGTCTTCCGGAACACCCCTGGCTCTCATTATGTAATACCTGTCGCTTTCCTTCACTGATCGCATCAGGAGCTCGTCGACTTCCTTCTTGGTGAGGTCGTTTGAATAGGGAGGATTTCTGAATCCTTTTGCCCTCCTGTAGAAGTCGGGCTGCAATTCCCCGGACAAATGTTCCCTGACGGCCTCCTCGGCATACTGCTGCATCCTTGAATTAATAGTAGTATAAATCTTCAGGCCATCCTTATAAATATCGTAGTTGGAGCCATCAGGTTTATGGTTCTTGCTGCACCATCCATAAAGCGGGTTGTTCTGCCACTCCCACAAGGCATCCTCATAGGATGATTCCCTGGCATACTTGCTGCGGTCAGGCTCAGGTCTTCTCATTATATTCCTTATATACTCCCTGAGGTAGGTGGCAAGACCTGAATTATGATCCTCCAGGCTGAAATCAAGTTCAATAGGAAGGAGCTTAACCGAATCGGCAACATGATCGTCGAGATAACCATACTTGCCCATCTGGGATATCACAACATTACGCCGCTGGAGCATCAGGTTGGGATTTCTTACAGGATTGTACCTTGTTGATGCCTTGAGCATTCCTGTAAGAACTGCAGCCTGCTGAATATTAAGGGAATCGGGGGTTGTATTAAAATACACTTTTGCTGCTGAACGTATGCCCACGGCATTATAGCTGAAATCAAACTTATTGAGATACATTGCTATGATCTCTTCCTTGGTATAAGCCCTCTCCAGCTTGACAGCGGTCTGCCATTCCTTGAACTTTGATACGAACAGTCTTACCTGCCTGGAAAAAGCCGATACCCTTGCAGTATCGCGCGGATAGAGCTGTTTTGCAAGCTGCTGGGTTATGGTACTGCCTCCGCCTGTATTCTGTCCAAGCAGTATGGTCCTTACTGCAGCCCGCCCAAGGCCCCTAATATCTATACCGGAGTGGCGCAGAAACCGGATATCCTCAGTGGCAATAAGGGCCTGAACAAGATAGGGTGACAAATCCTGGTATTCAGTCCAGGTCCTGTTCTCAATGCTGATCTTGCCAAGAAGCACTGCGTCTTCGGAATAAACTTCCGCAGCAAGGTTATATTCGGGATTCTCGAGTTCACTGAACGACGGCATCCTCCCAAGCTTCTCAAGGGATATCAGCACGAACAACACAATAATGAAAATAAATGGCAAAGTGAACAGCGACCAGAACCAGATAAGGTATTTTCTGCTGTCATTGCTGTCTTTCATACGCTTCCCAAGTTTGGCCAAAATTACTAAAATATTGAAGAAACTTACCGGTTTATTTTGAAGATTGCACCACAAATGATTTACTTTGCGCTGTTTTAAATAAAAATATGTCGCCTGACATGACCGAAAACCTTGTAATAGTTGAGTCGCCTGCTAAAGCAAAAACCATTGAGAAGTTCCTTGGAAAGAATTTCCGTGTAGTATCAAGTTTCGGGCATATAAGGGATCTTAGCAAGAAAAATCTGGGAATAGATATAAAGAACGGATTTACCCCCGACTATGAGATCCCCGCGGAAAAGGCAAAGGTTGTGAACGATCTGAGAAAAGCTGCAAAGGAAGCTCAGAATATATGGATCGCATCTGACGAGGACCGCGAGGGGGAAGCAATTGCCTGGCATCTGGCAAGTGTCCTGAAACTTGACCTGTCTGTAACCAGGAGAATAGTTTTCCATGAGATAACACGTGATGCTATTGAAGCTGCCATAACCAATCCCAGGCAGGTTGACATGAACCTGGTAAACTCCCAGCAGGCCCGCCGGATACTCGACCGGATAGTTGGTTTTGAGATATCTCCTGTACTCTGGAAAAAGGTGCAGCCTTCATTATCTGCGGGAAGGGTTCAGTCAGTGGCTGTAAGACTTATTGTCGAAAGGGAAAGGGATATAATAGCGTTTAAAAGTGAATCATCATTCAGGATAAGTGCATTATTCAGGATCAATTCCTCAGAAGCCGGCAACAATATCATAAGAGCAGAAGCCTCAAAACGGTTCCCTCAGGAAAATGAGGCGGCAGATTTTCTGGAAATATGCAGAAGCGCTTTATATAAAGTTGCCGATGTAGAAGTAAAACCAGGCACCAGGTCCCCTGCACCTCCGTTCACAACATCAACACTCCAGCAGGAAGCCTATCGGAAACTGGGATTTTCCGTCGCCCAAACAATGACAGTCGCCCAGAAACTGTATGAGGCAGGGAAAATAACCTATATGAGAACAGACTCAACAAACCTTTCAAAGCTTGCGCTGGCAAAAGCCCGGGAGACAATAATATCTGAATTCGGCGAAAAATATTCTAAAACAAGACAATACCAAACAAAGTCCAGGGGAGCCCAGGAAGCTCATGAAGCAATCAGGCCTGCATACCTTGATGTCTCGTCCATATCGGGAAACCAGAATGAGAAGAAGCTGTATGAGCTGATCTGGAAAAGGACAATTGCTTCACAGATGGCTAATGCGGAGATTGAAAAGACAACCATATCAGTTGAAATGAACAATTCTCCGGTGATCTTCACCGCTACAGGTGAGGTGGTTACCTTCGACGGTTTTCTTAAAGTCTATGCAGAGTCGACTGATGCAGAGAACGGCGAGGAGGAAAGATACGTAATACCCCCGGTCAAAGCAGGAATGGAACTGTATTATGACAACATATCAGCCACTCAGAAGTATACCTCTCCGCCTCCGCGCTACACCGAAGCCAGCCTCGTGAAGAAACTTGAGGAACTCGGTATCGGCAGACCCTCAACGTATGCACCTACAATTTCAACAATACAACAGAGAGGCTATGTACTCAGGGAAGACAGACCCGGAACAAAACGCCAGATAAAGATCATCACCCTTGCAAACGATAAAATAACTTCTGCCTCAAAAACCGAGGTTGCCGGCAAGGAGAAATCAAAACTCTTTCCACAGGATATAGGAATGATAGTCAACGACTTCCTTATTGACAACTTTTCAGAAATAGTAGACTACAATTTCACAGCTGAAGTGGAAAAGCAGTTTGATGAGATAGCATCCGGCAAACTTCAGTGGAACAAAATGCTTGACAGGTTCTATTCATCATTTCATGTCACAGTAATAAAGACCCTTGAGAATAAGGACAGGAAGACCTCCGTGAGGATACTTGGGTCGCATCCGGAAACAGGGGAACAGGTACTCGTAAAAATGGGAAGATATGGACCTGTAGCACAGATAGGGGATCCTGGCAAAAGTGAGAAGCCAAGATTCGCCAGCCTCACAAAAGATCTTCTTATTGAAACGGTAACTCTTGAAGAAGCTCTCAACCTTTTCCGCCTGCCTCGTACCCTGGGCAAGCTGGAAGGAGAAGATATGGTGACCGGCATCGGCAGATTCGGACCATTCGTCAGGCACAAGAATAAATTCTATTCCCTGAAAAAGGGCATTGACGATCCCTTTACACTGACAGCGGAACGTGCAACAGAAATAATAAAAGAAAAAAACGAAAACGATTCAAGGAAGATTTTGAATAATTTTGGAGATGTTACGGTGATGAATGGCAGGTACGGACCTTACATTACTAAAGACAAGCAGAATTACAGGATCCCTAAAGGGACCGACCCCCTCAAGCTGACAAAAGAGGATTGCCTCAGCATAATTGAGCGGAGCCAGAAGGCAAAAAAACCTGATAATCCCCGATGACGGACCTTAAAGACTATATAGACCCGGTCAGCATAGAAAAACCTGAATTTGAATTTCTTTCATCACAGGCAGGGTTCCCTCATAATATTGTCGTTCATACTGAGAATAATCCAGCCGGTGATTTGTCTTCCTTCAAGGTTGCACTTATCGGGGTGCCTGAGGGCCGTAATTCCCCGGGAGCCGGAACCTCTAAAGCTCCAGATGCCATCAGGGAACAACTCTACAGACTCTCAAAGGTTCCCGGAAAGATCAGGATCATTGACCTTGGAAACATGAAAAGAGGCTTGTCGTTCAATGATACCATTGCAGGACTTACGGATGTACTGGTCAGTCTGTTGAAAAATGATATTTTCCCGGTGATCATTGGCGGAAGCAGCGCCCTGGTGCCAGCGATTGACAGAGCTTTCACCCGCACCGCATCAGCATATACACTCATCACAGTAGATCCCAGGATCGACTTTGGAACCGAACGCAGCAATCCTGATTCATTCAGCTTCCTGAACAAAATGATTTCCGGAACCAGGAGCACTCTCGGGCATTTCATCAACGTAGGATATCAGACCTACCTTAACGATCAGCAGGTCCTCAACCGCTTCATAAGAAGAAAATGGGACCTCGTCAGGATAGGGGATGTGAGGCAGGCAATATATCTTACAGAACCCCTTTTCAGAGATTCCCATGCTGCTGTTTTTGACATCTCTGCAGTAAGGCAGTCAGATGCTCCGGGAACAACCATGCCTTCGCCGAATGGATTTTATGGCGAGGAAATATGCCTTCTTGCAAGGTACGCAGGCATATCCGACAAATTGAAAGTATTCGGGCTTTTTGATGTTAATCCCGAATATGACATCCGTAATCAGACATCAGGCCTTGCAGCCCAGATAATATGGTTTTTCCTTGAGGGCTTCTCCCAAAAACAGTATGAAACCCCCGTGCTTAATGAGAAGAATGCCGGCAGATTCATTAAATATCATGTGAAAGTCACAGACCTTGAAGAAGATATGATCTTTATCAAGAGCAGTCTCACCGAGAGATGGTGGATCGAAATTACCGGTGAAAGCGGACAGAGTGTTTATGTTGCCTGTTCCCACGATGATTACCTGAGGGCCAACCGCAATGAAGTACCCGACAGGTGGGTGAAAGCTGCCAACAGATTAAAATCCTGACCTGTCAAATATATAAGTCATTCCTTCGTTTAATTTATGGTATTAAAATTGCGGGGTAAAAAATGTAACCGTTATGTTTAAAAGTTTCAATTGAATGTCTTTGCATTTTTGTACTTTTAATTTTTTAATGGAAATTCCCACATAAATTACTTGTCCTTTTACGATTACTACCGTGAAAAAAATAAATACCTTATTTCTCTTGCTATCAATTACTTATAGCGTGGCCTGCCCACAGCAGGATCCACAGTTAAGTAATTATATGTTCAATACCATGCAATACAATCCGGGTTTTGCAGGCACTTCGGGCATGGTATGTGCCACAGCCCTTAACAGGCAGCAATGGATTGGTTTTGACGGGGCTCCGTCAACAACACTGTTCAATGTGAATGCTCCCGTAAAACTCCTGGGCATAAGCAGCGGGGTGGGATTGGGTATTACAAGCGACAATATTGGATACGATAAAGACATAAGCATTCTGGGGACCTATTCTGTTCTGCTGGATATCGGGCAGGGCAAAATGGGAATAGGGATCAATGCGGGAATGCTGAACAAGACTCTCAATCCGGAATGGAAGATACCCGGAGGCGATGCACATACCCCCCCGTCGGGCGATCCCCTGATACCTGAAAATAAAGAAAGCTATGTAGCTTTTGATGCAGGATTGGGAATATATTACACGACCGGCAGATATTATGCCGCTGCCTCTGTTACTCATATAAATCAGCCGAAAATAAAATTCACCAAAGGACAACCCTATATCAGCCGTCATTATTACTTAACAGCAGGTTACAACCTGCAGCTGCCCAATCCTGCCATGGAGCTTCTGCCCTCGGCTTTCGCTGTCAGTGACGGAAAAGTTGTACAATTTTCAATAACTTCCCTTATAAGATACAATAAAAAAGTATGGGGGGGCGTTTCTTACAGACCCGGAGACGCATTGACAGGAATTGCAGGGGTGGAATTGTTCAACGGTATAAGGATCGGATATGCATATGACTTCCCGGTTTCAGATATCAGGAAGAGTTCCAGCGGGTCGCATGAATTTATGGTAAATTATTGTTTTGATTTGAGTACGGGCAGGAGCCCGATGAGATATAAGAGCATCAGATTTTTGTAAAAAATTAACGAGAAAACAACTACTTGCAGCTAAATAATTAAGCAATATGAAAAAGGTAATCTTATCAGCTCTGACAGCAGTAATCATTTTAAGTGGTTGCGGCTCCTCCAATGACGGGGAGCTGACGGGTGTCCCGGGAAGAAAAAAATTCTATGAGCCGGAGCCGTTTGAGATGGCATTCATTCCTGCCGGCAATTTTATAATGGGGCCCAGCGATCAGGATGCTGTTTTTGCTATGAACAGCATTTCAAAATCAGTTACTGTTGACGCCTTCTGGATGGATCAGACCGAAATTACAAACAATAAATACCGTCAGTTTGTATATTATGTACGTGATTCGATCCTGAGGACAAAACTTGGAGAGGCAGGAGTTCCAGACCGCGATTATTTCATGGTCGACAGGGATGGGAATGTGATCGAACCAAATGTCATAAACTGGGAAGAAAAGATTGACCCGAGAGAAGAAACCACAGCATCAGTCCTTGAAGAAATGTATTACCCTCCTGAGGAAAGGTTCAATGCAAAAAAGCAGTACGATGTCAGAAAGCTTAATTTCTCATACTACTGGGTTGATTACCAGCAGGCTGCCAAATCAAGATACGTATTTGACTATACCAACAACACCGGAAAATATGAAGGACAGGTCACAAATCCTGACGGATCCCGTACAGATGTAGTGAACAGGTCTTCATTTATCAGGCACAATATTATAAATGTATATCCCGACACTCTTTGCTGGATACGCGACTTCACGTATTCCTTCAACGACCCCCAGGCTGATCTGTATTTCTGGCATCCTTCCTTTGACGATTATCCCGTGGTAGGAGTATCATGGATTCAGGCAACTGCTTTCAGCCGCTGGAGAACCGATTATATGAATACCGCCCTTAGAAAGAACGGGGTATATGATGTACAGGCTTACCGGCTTCCGCTGGAAACCGAATGGGAATATGCGGCAAGGGGAGGCCTCGATTTGTCAATGTATCCATGGGGCGGACCATACACACGAAACTATCAGGGATGTTTCCTTGCCAATTTCAAACCGCTGAGGGGCAATTACATAGACGACGGAACTGTTTATACAGCCAAAGTCGGATCCTATGAACCCAATGAATACGGTTTGTTCGATATGTCGGGAAACGTGGCTGAATGGACAACATGCGCATACCATCCCTCAGCTTACATTTTCCAGCATGACCTCAATCCAAACTACGAGTACAATGCAACACCACAGGATCCGCCTGTGATGAAACGCAAAGTCATAAGGGGAGGTTCATGGAAGGATATAGCATACTTCCTTCAGACAAGTGCAAGGGATTATGAATACCAGGATTCAACAAAATCATACATAGGATTCCGCAACGTAAGATCTTATATAGGAGTGAATCAATAACATCAGCAAGTAACCAAATTCGATTAATCTTAAATAAAACAGGTATATGAGCCTAGCAGAATTAGTACAGAGCAGCGGATGGAAGAACTTCATGGCCAAACTGTATGGTATCGGAGCTTCCATAGTTATCATTGGTGCATTGTTCAAGATACAGCACTGGCCATTTGCAGGTACCATGCTAACAGTGGGCCTTTTTACTGAATCTATTATTTTCTTCTTCTCGGCATTTGAACCACTTCATGAAGAGGTTGACTGGACGCTCGTTTATCCTGAGCTTGCAGGCATCCCGGAAGAAGAGCCCGGAGTATCAAGAGCAGTAGGCAGCGGGAAATACAGCGGTGCCGGATCAGGAGGTTTTGGCGGTGGCGGAGGAGGCTCTGTTGCCCTTTCAAAATTCGATGAACTGCTTGAAAAAGCCGACATCACTCCCGACCTCTTCGAGAGGCTTGGAATAGGCATGAAGAAACTTAGTGAAACGGCTTCAAACTTCAATGTAATGGGAGATGTTACAGCTGCATCCACAAGATACATGAGTACAATAGAGGCAGCAAACAGCTCACTTGGCAAGTTATCCGAGACCTATCAGTCAACTGCCCGGGTGGTCAATGAATCAAATACAGGCTACCAGAAGCTGGCCGATTCTCTTTCAGTGATTGAATCAGGAGGCAAATCGTACCAGCAGCAGCTGGAATCCCTTAATAAAAACCTTTCAGCACTGAACGCAGTATATGAACTCCAGAGAAAAGGCGCCGATGAGCAGATGAAGGAATCTGAGAATGTCTTTAAAGGCATTCAGGGTCTTATGAAAGATATTGCTGACTCTGCAGGCGATGCTAAAAAATATCGTGAACAGGTATCCTTACTGAATCAAAACCTTTCAGCACTAAACAATGTTTACGGGAACATGCTTGCTGCCATGAATGTTAAATAGCGTGACATTTTAATATACTTAAAACTAAACAACCCAGAAAATGGCTCACGAAAGGCTATCACCACGGCAAAAGATGATCGGGATGATGTATCTGATCCTTACTGCCATGCTCGCTCTTAACGTGTCAAAAGAAGCCGTGGAAGCATTTAAGAAGGTTGATAAAAGCCTTACCCAGACAATTACCAACTACGCTGCAAAAAATAACCTGATATATGCCGCATTTGACCAGGCGGCAGCAATGAATCCGACCAAAGCAGGCGGTTTCAAGACAACAGCATACGAAGTTAAGACACGAGCCGACGAGATCTTCAATTACATACAGGATCTCAAGATCGAAATAATCACAACTGCTGAAGGCAAAGACACCCCTGCAGTAAAAGGACGCGAGGTAATAATAGAGGAGGTAAAGAGGATAGATGAAAATAACGTGCCGTCTGAAATCCTTATTGGTGCCAACGAAAATGGAAAAGCCAACTATCTCAAAGCCCTTATAAATGACTACCGTGAATTCCTTATCACAACCCTTGACGGTAAAAATCCCACAGCCGAGGAAGCTCTCCTAAGCAGCCTCAACACTGAGGACGGGCGCGATCCCGACGGACAGCCTGCACGCTGGGAAAACCTTACATTCCAGACCCTTCCGCTGGTTGCAGTGATAACCATACTTTCAAAAATGCAGGTCGACGTCAGGAACGGCGAAACTGAAGTTCTTAACCATCTTTATTCACAGATAGATGCCGAATCGTTCAAGTTCAACAAGCTGATGCCCATAGTCATTCCAACCTCCAACTATGTTACGCTGGGAAGCGATTATGAAGCCCGGGTGTTTATCTCGGCCACAGATACGACCCAGGCTCCTGTCATCACCGTAAACAACACAGTCCTTCCCCTTGACGAAGCCGGAAGAGGTATCTACAGAGCACGCGCCAGTTCAACGGGCTCGAAAACATGGGGTGGAATCATTGCAATGAAAGCGCCCGACGGAACAACAAGAAATTATAATTTCTCTTCAACCTATAACGTGGGTGAACCAAATGTTGTGGTCTCCCCCACTGCGATGAACGTAATGTACATGGGTATTCCAAATCCGATCGATGTATCGGTACCCGGCGTCAGCCCAAACAATATAAGGATCAGGGTTGTCAACGGGAGCTTCACAACTGAGAAAGTTAAGAACTCAAAAGGACAGAACTTCAGGGGAAACTGGGCCGTGAAACCAAATGCTGTGGGCCAGAATGTCCAGGTTATAGTTTCAGCTGTTGATGCATCAAACAAACAGACTTCATTCCCTCCTATTGAGTTCAGGGTTAAGCCGCTTCCATCTCCGGTTGCCGTATTTGCCGGCAAGAATACGGGAAGCGTCCCAAAAAACACAGCAGCCGCCCAGACAGGCGTATATGCGTCCCTGCCCGATTTCGACTTTGACCTTGTATGGAATGTAACCGGCTTCACGGTGCTGTATACGGATAACAGAGGCGACTTTGAGGAACAAAGCAACAGCAGTTCTCTCACCGCACGGCAGAAAGATCTTATCAACAGGCTTACCAGAGGAAAAAACCTGTTCATTAAGGACATTAAGGCCAAAGGCCCCGACGGAAGAACTATTGACCTGAACCCTATTATTTTAAAGATTGACTAGTAAAAAAACTATAAGACAATGAATAAGAAGCTCTTTTTTGGAATTATCGCTTTTGCTCTTGCCGGCACGGCCGGAGCCCAATCATTCGGCGATATATACCAGAAATCTATCCCCGAAAACAAGAAGATCAACTATCCCTACCTCAGGGAAGCCGATGTCATATGGTCAAAAAAGATCTGGCGGCTCATTGATCTCAGGGAAAAACTTAATCAGCCCCTGTACTATCCCACCAAGCAGATGCTTGACGGAAGAAAAAGTTTCATCAACATGCTTCTTGATGAAATAGAAGCCGGAAGGCTGGAAGCCTTTTCGCCGCTCGACTCAAATGTCCCGACCACTTACGGCGAGATTGAAACCAATATGGGAGCAGCAACAAGAGTCCAGTCGATACAGATAAATGCCGAAGGGGCAACAAGAGACACCACAATAACAGAGGATGCCAAACCTGAAGAGGTAAAACAATTGCTGTTATACGAGGAATGGTTCTTCGATAAGAAGCATTCAAAACTCGATGTAAGAATAATAGGAATAATGCCATACTGGATGGGATTTGACCAACAGCTCGGAAGAGCATTGAGAAAACCCCTGTTCTGGATAAGATTCGACGATATCCGTGATATACTTGCCAGACATGAGGCATTCGTAGCAAAAAACGATGCCCAAAGGCTGTCATTCGACGATCTATTTATGCAGAGAAGATTCGGAAGTGTGATATTCGGGGAATCAAACGTTTATGATGACCGGCAGATCAATGACTACACTGTAGGCAAATACACTCTGTTTGAAGCTGAACAGATCAAGAACGAACTGTTGAATTTTGAGCATGACCTCTGGGAATACTAACCAGTAAGATATATTTTGAATATAACAGCAGGGGCGTTACGGGTAACGCCCCTGTCGTTTATTACGGGATCAGGCAACGGGCGTTGGTTGCAACGCTCCTGACGGGGATATAATATTACGATTGGTTGACGGGGCAACGGGCGTTGCCTGCAACGCCCCTGCGTATTGTTTGTTATTGGTATTTTTCGCCGGTGGAATTTTTAACATCATCAAGATAATGCTTTATGTTCTGCTCGTCATCCTTCTTTACAATAAGAAGGACATCATCTGATTCCACAATTACGTAATCCTTCATCCCCTGAACAACGGCAACCTTTCCTGAAGGAAGGTTTATGATGTTTCCCCTGCTATCGTATGTAAAAACTTCTCCTCCGGTAATGGCATTGCCCCTCTTGTCCTTTTCCGAATGGTCATACAATGAACCCCAGGTACCGAGATCGGACCAGCCGATCTCAGTAAACATTACATAAACATTATCTGCTTTTTCCATTATCCCATAGTCGATGGATATACTTTTGCATGTAGCATAAGTTCTCCCAATGAATTTTCCATCCCCGGGGGTTCCAAGAAGTGATTTCCCCTCGTCGAAAGCAGCATACATATCGGGAAGATGCTTTCTGAAAGCTTCAAGTATTGATTTAATGTTCCAGATAAATATTCCTGAGTTCCAGTAAAAATCACCACTTTCAAGGAAAATCCTGGCAAGTTCAATATCAGGCTTTTCAGTGAAGGTTTTTACCTTCATGAGGTTGTCATAGCCACTAACAGGCTTCTTTCTGTCGGCCTGGATGTAGCCGTACCCGGTCTCGGGGCGGTCAGGCTGAATGCCAAGTGTAAGCAGAGCGTCGTTCTTTTCTGCAAATTCAAAGCTTTTCCTGATTACATCGCAGAATTTATCCTCCTTTATAATAAGATGGTCAGCAGGGGTAACTACAACAACTGCATCCTTATTCCTGTTAAGTATGCTGAATGTTCCATAGGCAAGGCAGGGTGCGGTATTCCGCCTGAATGGCTCAGCCAGCACATTCCCGGGAGGTATTCCAAGCTGGTCAGTCACCAGATCCTTATGTTCATTGCTGGTCACAACAAAGATGTTCTCCGGACTGCATATAGACCTGAAACGCCTGTAAGTTTGCTGAATGAGTGTTTCGCCCGTACCAAGGATATCGAGAAACTGCTTTGGCCGCTCCCGACGGCTGAGTGGCCAGAAGCGGCTCCCAACCCCTCCCGCCATGATAATAACATATCTGTTATCCATTACTGAATTTTAAGAGAATTAGAAATATACAAATATATAATTATTTTGCCCTCCCCTGTTTTTAAAAGGGATGGAGTATTTACGCCAAATATTTGTAATTTTAACAGCAATTAAACAAACCCATGTTTAGGTTCCTGGAACAGTTCGGAAAGTATGTACTCCTTCTTAAAAAGGTTTTTTCAAGACCTGAAAAAGCTCCGGTATACTATAAACAAACCATGCATGAGCTGGTTTCTCTCGGGTTTAACTCAATAGGCATAATCTCAATCATATCGTTCTTCATGGGTGCTGTGATAACCCTTCAGACTGCCTACAATACAGAAAATCCAATTTATCCAACATACCTTATAGGGCTGGGATGCCGCGATTCAATAATCCTTGAGTTCTCTTCCACAATAACTGCACTCATTCTTGCAGGCAAGGTCGGTTCAAACATTGCTTCAGAAATAGGGACTATGAGAGTTACCGAGCAAATAGACGCACTTGAGATAATGGGAGTCAATTCAGCTTCTTACCTGATCCTGCCAAAAATAGTCGCAACCCTGCTGTTCAATCCTTTCCTGACACTCATCAGCATCATCGTCGGGATAATAGGCGGATGGCTGGCAGGGACAACAGCAGGTGTCATCACATCCGAAGATTTTATCTATGGCATTCAGTATGCATTTATCCCTTATTACATAACTTATTCCGTAATAAAGACACTCTTCTTTGCATTTATAATAACCAGCGTATCAGCCTTCCAGGGTTATTACGTCAACGGCGGATCGCTCGAGGTCGGCCGTGCAAGCACAAAAGCAGTGGTTTTCAGCAGTGTACTGATCCTGCTCTTCAATGTAGTGCTAACACAGCTGTTATTGTCATGATAAGGATAAATAATCTATTCAAGTCATTCAATGACAAGACCGTGCTGAATGACATCTCGGTGAAGTTTGAGCCCGGTAAGACAAATCTTATTATCGGCAGGAGCGGATCGGGCAAGACCGTCCTTCTGAAATCAATAGTTGGCCTTCACGATATCGACAGCGGCGAGATTTGGTATGATGATGTCCTTTTCAACCAGCTGGATTTTAACGGTATGAAAACCATACGCAAAGAGATTGGAATGCTGTTCCAGGGCAGCGCCCTGTTCGACTCCCTTACCGTGGAGCAGAATGTCAGGTTCCCTCTTGACATGTTTACCGATCAGAGTGAGGAAGAGAAAGAAGAAAGGGTGAACTTCTGCCTTAAGAGAGTAAACATAATAAATGCCAACAAGCTTTTCCCCTCTGAACTTTCTGGTGGTATGAAAAAAAGGGTTGCTATCGCCAGGGCGATATCCCTCAATCCCAGATACCTTTTCTGCGACGAACCAAATTCAGGGCTTGACCCTCTGACTGCCATCCTTATCGATGAACTGATAAAGGAGCTGACAGAGGAATACATGACCACTACAATAGTCAACACTCACGACATGAACTCAGTGATGAAGATAGGACAGAAGGTAATCTTCATACATGAAGGCAGCAAATGCTGGGAAGGAAGCAATGAAGAGATTCTTCAATCCGACTGCGATACGCTCAATGATTTCATATTTGCCAATGCTCTTGCAAAACAGCTGCGCGACACTATTAAATAGATCATAAAGCCCCCTCAAGTCCTGAAACAGTAAGGAAATTCCCCAGTTACCAGGACCGCCATTTACCAAGTGTTAACTTCACCGGGGATATCAGTCAACCTCCTCGTAATCAACATACTCCCCAATCTCTTTAGAAACGCCTGACTTTTTGCTCTTCCTGCGTTTTTCTTCAGAGATCTCATCGGACCTGCTGTTCTGTTCTGCAAAGAACCTGACAAAAGACCTCACGAGAAGGTAGATGATTATACAGATTAAAATAAAACGAAACAAAATCATTTCCTGAATCTAATTCTTTAACTTTTATTATACACTTCCTTCTTGATCCTTTGTGTAAACCTTTGATTATTTTGTTGTTACCTGTTTTTACCACTAAGGCTCACAAAGTTCATCACAAAGGAACACAAAGGAATACACAATACAAGTAATATATATGAATTAATCAGATTAAACTATGTTCATAGTTCTCCTGCCGGCTTGTTTATCCTGTTGCCAAAAAGCAGATTTATCCCAAATCTCAGATTTACATTATTCCAGTTTGCCGGCATTGGAAACTTATCTCCGTCAATCATAACATTTTTCCAGGTAAGCGGGATCCTGTCTGCAAGAAGGTAGAACTGCGCCCAGCCTCCCCTTATTCCAAGTCCCAACCCTATATTGTCATATGAATGATTGCTTGCGGTGTATGCCAGGGATGCAGAGAAGAAATTGCGCAGATTCAGGTTTGCCGAAAGGGTGAAAGCTTCCCTGATCTGCTTGCCGATAATACGGGAATGCGACAGTGCCCCGAAAGAAATCTTATCATTGAGAATGAATTTTCCGCCGGCGGTTATTCCCATCGGCATTGTGGTACGGAAAGAATTCCCGGGTTCCCTGACAGTTATCCCTCTTCTCAGCGAGTCGAGCATTTCCTTCGCAACATCCTCAAAAGTGGCATTTCCGTCCTGGACGTCCGAGATATTCATCCCGTTCAATGTAACATCACTTTCAGTTACCAGGCTTGCCAGGGACTCCTTATCCTTCCATTTAATATACCCGAAATCGGTAAGAGCCGCTGACAGCACAATCTGGTTAGTGAGAGAGAACTCAGCGCCAAGGTCAGCTCCAAAACCCAGGTTCTTTGTATTTGTCATGAAATTAAGAACGTCTTCGGATGTATCCAGTTCATCGAAACTAATATCATCGATCAGGTTCTCGGCATTGGTTATTATGTTTACCGGGGCACAAAAGTTAACTCTCATATCTGTAGTAAGAGTGCTTGTATAATCATTGTTAACCGTCAGCTTCATTGAATTATTCTGGACAGCCACGGCAGCTATTCCCATATACATCTTACCCTTGATGCCAATCCTCAGTCTTTCGGTTACCTGCTTTGAAAAACCAATTCCCGTCTCACGAAAATACTGAACATCAGTACGGAAAGATGAAAAGTCAAATGTCTGTCCTGCAAAATCAGCATTTCCGAGGAAGGCCAGTCTGATCATGTCGCGGGGGAATACAAAATTACCCTCTGCCCTTTCAATGATGTCAAGGAAGAAATAGTTGCCCTTGCCGGCTGCGAAACCTACGCCAAGCAACTGGACACCTGTCTGTGTTTCAAGATAGTTCCTGTCTTTGAGGCCTGAAAGGAACTTGTCAGTGTTGAAACCGGCACTCAGGAAAGGGATATTCGATTCATCAACAGATGCGCCTTCAGTGAAAAGATCACCAAAGGCCAGGAAATTATTTCCCAGGTTGAAGTTGATGCCTGTCAGTGCAGGGAGTCCTACATATATTGAGCTTGTTGGCCTGAAGGCCGGATTAAGAAGATGACTCTGAGGCAGGTTCATATGATACATTACCTGGCTGTCCTGAGCTCCTGCCGTGGTGAAACAAAATAGCATCAGTCCTGCAACAATGGTTTTTAAAAGCTTTTCCATATTCTTATTATTCAGTTTCCAGTTTATAATTGTACAGAAATCTGTCAGTACCTCCAACTATCAGATGCCAGTCATTTTTATCGGTAAGTCTGGTTATTGAAAACATTGATGCACCTCTTTTGGGGAATCCGTTCATTACTTCCCCATCCTTGCCGATGAGGTAGATAAGCTTATTTTTAACATCAAACACACCTATTTTTCTGTCTGTTGCCGAGAAGTTGAAATAGATGGGTCCGCCCAGCTCATCCGAATCAAATTTCCTGGTAAACATCTCTTTCCTGTTGTGATCATAAAGATACAATATACCCTGGTCAATGAAAACATATTCACCAAAACCATCGCTATCTACATCAAAAAAATCAAAGCAATGGTCAAAGGTGAACGGTCTGAAAGCCAATTTCTTCACTTTCCCGTCGAAGAAAATATTCTGGACTGTTCCGTCGGGGGCAGTGCAAATAACAGAAGGGGGCGAACCAGGCACAAGTCTCAATCCGGATGATTTTGCCCTGGTAACCGGTTCCCTGACCCGGAGTCTTTCATTTCCTGACCGGTCGAGAAAATAAATCGAAGTCTCGTCTGCAACGACTATATAGTCCTTCCCTGAAACCCTGAAAAAAGAGGCTTCAGTTGTGACAATACCTGCCGTCCTGAAAGGCTTCCATCCCTTTACCACATTCCCTTCCCTGTCGTATGTATAGATAAGCTTGTCCTCTCCTGCTATGGTAAGCCTGTAATTTTTATTATTGTCATAGTCAAAAAGTGCAAGGGCGTTGGTTGCAGGCGACCTGAGCCTGACGGGGTACCTGGCAACATAGTTGCCATTCCTGTCGAGTAGATGCAGTTTATTTCTGCCGGCAAACAGAAGCTGGTATTTCCCGTTCCGGTAATAATCAATCATATATACCTGCCCCTGTATGCCTTCATCAATTGAAACTTTCCACAAAACCCGGCCTGCGGTATTTATCAGGTAAACGTTGTTATTCATGTCCTGAATGAAAATCTCCCTGGCACCGGTATTATGATTTGTGAAGAAGAAAGGCTTGATTGAAGCCACAGTGTCAAGAAGGGTTTCCCATTCGGTTTGGGACTCTTCCCTTATTTCCTCTCTATACCTGACGGACAGGTTATTATATATCATCCCGTTTATTGATGCGAACTGATATCCTGCCGATTCAATCTTCCCGAGAGTGTTCCTGTTGGCAGATAAAGTCCTGATAAAATTCTCATTCAGGTAACCCGACAGGAAATTCACTATATGTGATGGAACGCAATAGAAATAGTACCCGGCACGGCTCGGGAGCATTTCTTCAAAATCGCGGAAAGTAACATCGTTGGCAAGGGTTTTATTGAGGATATTGTCATACAGAATTCTTGATACTGTGGAATAATCACTTCCGGTAATCATGTAGCTATCAAAAAACGCATAGTGGGAATCGATAAATTCATGAGCAAAACCAGGCATAATTACAGAGGCAAGCCCTTTGCTTCCGGTTCTGTAAACGGGGATCCTGGTCTGGTCGTCGGGCTCAAAATATGTGATGGTCATTTCCGGCCGCATCACTTCGTCGAGTATCCGCTCGCACTGAACTCGGTTTTTTAGCCTGTATATTATAACCGAGCTTTCTCCTGCCGTTTTCCCCCTTATATCAAGGTAAGCTCTGGTTATCTCGTTCCCGAGGTATGGTCTGAGCCTTGCAGCAAGGTCGTTAATTCTGGCAGGCGTCCTGGTCTCTTGTTTCTTTCCCGTATTTTCAACAGGCAGGATCAAAGATTCAAACAGAGCTGTTGAAGAGGGCAGTATCCTGTATGTATCAAATGAGCCGGGACTGACCGACTTAAATTTGTGCAGGATCTCAGTGGAATCAAGTCCTTCAGAATATCCGCTCAATGTGATTCCCTTATCGTTGATATGGATGTCCCCGCCAGCAGTTCCCGCAAGATTTGAAATTTTGTCAGCCAGGTATGATGCAGAAGGCTTCAGAAGCGTTCTTATCACCGGAGCAATATTCCTGAATATTATGAAAACCTTGTCTTCATTTCTGCCCGATGTAAGAAGCACTCTACGGAACCCTGGCGAGTTCCGGATATCATTGGAAGATTCAGACTGCACAACAGCCTTGTAGAAAACCACTGCTGACTTCGCAGCCATGAGCATTCCCGATTTTACTGTCAAATAAAGAGTATCAACTGTGTTGTTTATTTCGCACGGAACCATGAAAACATGCATCCCGTCCTGCCTGGTTTCGTTAAAATCGCTGAAGCCGGTAAGTCTGAGTGACTCTCTGATCTGCCGAAAGCCTGTTTCGGCCGGCACGGTCATTGAGAAAAACGGCTGAAGCTTTTTCCCTGACACCTGGTGAAATGAAATCACTGCCGGTCCGGGATGAAGCGTTTTATTCAGTTCAGGATTGTTTAACCGGTCAGAGATAAATGTAATCTTGCTGAAGAATGTCTTAAAATCAGGGATTCCGGCAAGCTCGCCGAAGATTCCCTTGCCGGAGGCCAGAGTCTTGAAAAAGTTTTGTATATCAACGGTTTCAATAACAATACATGCATCCGGGCTTATGGCCTTATAGGGATCAGTAAGCAGGGTCTTCCTCCCCTGGTATATGAAATATGTAAGGATTATCAGCCCTGATACAAGAAGCAGAATTACAGAAACGGCAATCTTTTTTCTCAATTGTCAGTCAATAGAAAATTATGATTTAAAGATAAGCAATAATTTGCAGATCCTTATACTGCGCCATGGTGAACCGTGTTTCAGCATCCCCATGAGGCCGTGCGCTGAACTGATCGGAGATTCCTGATATTGTATTTTGGTTTAATGTCCGTCTACCACGAAGCAAGCTGAGGGCATTCTGGTTGACGAGCCCTACTAAGCCAACGATCTTGCCGCGATTCCTTAAGCTTCTTCAACAACTTTCCATCCCAACGCATCCGCAAATTCGAACACCGGTTCCCGGAGGTCGCCGTAGAAAGTAACTCTGTGCCAGCCCCATTGATCCCACATGGTAAAAAGCTTTTCAATATCTCCGGCAGGCTCTGCGCACAGTTTGGTACGGCAGGCCCTGTCGTCAGGATCGTTGTCAACAGCAACAGCCTGGTGAAAGATTATCTCTTTCCTTTCCTGAATGATCTCAAGAGTTGTTGTGAGGTAATTAACAGGAAGCACTGAGCGCACAGATGCTCCCTGGCGGTCTTCCGAGTGTGTCATTATGCTGAAGGGATTGGACGGGCCCTGCGGTCCGAAAACTTTGTTCGGGGCAACGCAATGTGCATAGATGATCTGTCTTTTTGAGGTGTCGATCACCGGATCGGAGATCATTCCCGGCCTTCCGCCTGAAAGAGTTGCAAATGCAAGCATGGTTGCAGCCGATCTCACGTCGCATTCACATCCTCCAACAAGGCCCTCATTGCACAATTCATGGAACCCCAGGCAAGGATATGCGTGTATATGACCCCCATAAAATCCTCCGAGACAATTAATTGTAATAGCATTTGCATTGTGGCCGCGGAGCACTTTTTTCATGCCAAGGTACATTGCAGCGGATGTTTCGAGAGTACTGAACGGAACATCAATAACACTCTGAGCTGTTCTCTGCCAAAGTTCCGCAATACTCCTCGATTCGTCCCTGTCGGCTGATCTCCATGCATCATTGACTTCCGAAAAAGGAATATACTCCAGGGGTATTCCAAGCAGCGGTTCAGCAACAAGCGATTTCTGGTCCCTTACAGCAAGAATCTTCGAATGCTTCAGCCTGTAAATGCATTCATCAACAGGCAGCACATCAGGTTTATCAGCATGCAGGTCATACCTTCCTGCAGCCGGCGTACCCTTCCTGCGGGCCTTCGCAACAGCCCCCGAGAATCCTGAAGGATCCCCGGCACACTTCCCGAAACATTTCACTGCTGCGATAAGATCATCGATATCGGATGATGCGACAAATCCGACATTCTGGCAGTTTTCCCTCAGGAATGCGGAGTTATATACCAGGAATCCGCCACTTCCTCCGAACTGAAAGTCGGCATAAAGCACAGGCTTTCCTGTCTTTGAAATTGTCTGAACGACCTGGTTCCAGCAATTCATCTGGAACACTATGTAACCGTCAACAGGATCAATCCTGTCTGCCTCAGCTATTTTCTCAGCTTCAGGAGCCCCTGTAGCTGTTACGGGAATGAACACGATATCCCTGAAATTCCTTTGGAGGGAAGCGTTGAATCTTGCCATTGCCGGGCCGAAATCAAAATCCATATTCGGCCAGTCAGGCTGTTTCTGCACAGTACTATGAAGCGAATAAATGACTTTTATCTTCATCTTTTTCTTCTTCATGTCTGCCGGCAGCGGAGAACCGGCGAGGGCGAAAGGCGCCAGTGCAGCGCAGGCTGCACAGCTGCCGCATGACCGGATAAAACTGCGACGAGAGAAATATCCTCCGGTACTTCGCATATTGCCATCCTGATAGATATTGACATTTTTTCCCATGTTCCGGATCATTTAAAAATTTGTAACAGGAGTAGTGATTGTATATGCAAGTTACGGAAAGAATAAGATTTGGCATACAATTTGCATATTAAATTGTACATAGGCAATCTCAATCATATACCTTATCAAGTATCAAGGGCAGCCAGGCGAAAACCTGGCTTTTATTTTTTTCAGAAAGGCCGGTATCCGATTATTTCCCTGACGTCCCTTATAGTTTTTGAAGCGCTCTCGCGTGCTTTTTCAGCACCCTCCCGCACAACTCGCGCCAGGTAGTCATTATCTGCAAGTATCTCATCTATCCGGCGCCTGATGGGATCGGTGACTTTAATAATATCTTCAGCGAGCTGCTTTTTAAGTTCCCCATAGCGTATTTCGCAGGAGGCATGCTTTTCTGTGAAATATTTAACAGTGGAGGGATCTGATACCACTTTCATGATGGTGAAAAGGTTCCTGACAGGTTCGGATGGTTCCTCGCCGGGTTTCTGAGGACCGGTATCAGTAACCGCCTTCATGACCTTTTTTCGTATTTCCTGAGGTTTATCGAATAAAAACACACCGTTGCCCTCACTTTTCCCCATCTTGCCCGATCCGTCAAGCCCGGGGATCTTAATCAGTTCCTCCCCGAAATTATAAGCGTCGGGTTCGGGGAAATAGTCAACTTCATATATTGTGTTGAATCTCCTGGCAAACCTACGTGTCATCTCCAGATGCTGTTCCTGATCCTTCCCTACCGGCACCTTGTTTGCCCTGTGGATAATAATATCAGAGGCCATCAGTACCGGGTATGTCAAAAGCCCGGCATTAATATTATCAGGGTGCTTTCTTATTTTCTCCTTGAATGAAGCCGTACGTTCAAGTTCGCCCACATAGGCATTCATGTTAAGAAGGAGATAAAGCTCTATCACTTCGGGCACATCGCTCTGTATAAAGACCGTTGCAATCTCGGGGTCAATGCCGCAGGCCAGGTACTCCGCCAATACCTGGCGGATATTCCCGTGAAGGTCCATGGGCTTTGGATGAGTTGTAAGCGAATGATAATCCGCAATGAAGAAAAAACACCTGTTTTCCTTCTGCATCCTTATAAAATTCTTCAATGCCCCGAAATAGTTGCCCAGATGCAAATGTCCTGTCGATCTTATCCCGCTTACTACAGTCTCCATACAAGGTTTTTATGAAATCCTCCGCAAAATTAATTGTTTTTCATTACCCCCGTTCGACGCGGAGTATTTAAAGTGACAGGATGGGGGTAGGGGTACCATTGTGTTTGAATTTATTTCACAGAGGAAAGCCGGAGGACGCACGGAGGGGCACAGAGGAAGAACTCTGTGTACCCTTAGATTAGCATGAATACATTTTAAAGGGCATGTAATTTTTGCAGTTGCAGATGTTTTATCGAAGGTAGTCTCCGGATTTCCTCCGTGAAATTTAATCATGCCTTCTGTTCAGTTTCCTGTTCCTGGTTTCAGGTTTCAGGTTCATTGAACTTTGAACCTTGAACCACGAACAATTGCAGAATCGCAGAATGCAAAACAAGAATCTACAGGAAAATAGTACCTTTGCATGATCAAAGACCATGGGCCATGGAAACAACAAGACAGAAAAAAGTATCGAGGCTTCTGCAGAAAGAGCTGGCTGTCATATTTCTCAGAGCGGGTAACGAAATGGCGCCCGGCAAGCTTTTGTCAATAACCAGGGTAAGGGTCACTCCCGACCTGTCGCTGGCAAAGGTCTATCTAAGCATATTCCCTTCCGCAGGCCAGGATACAATAATGAAGACGATACAGGATCACACGTCAAAGATCAGATACGACATGGGCCAGAAAATAAAATCCCAGCTTCGCATAGTTCCCGAGATAGCTTTCTACATCGACGACAGTCTCGATTATATTGACAACATTGATAAATTGCTGAAGTCGTGAGAAATGAAGTATGATCCTGTCAAGAAATCACTTGGAAGGCTGATCAAAGACTCACTATTCCTAAGAAAGCTTTTTTATTTTCTGCTGGATATCCTTCTGCTGCGGGCCTGGCATGTCATAAAGACCCTCCGGAAAGTCGCTCCTCATTTCCAGGGCAAAGCTTCTGTTCTTGATGCAGGTTCAGGATTCGGGCAGTATACCTGGAGGCTCAGCAGGATGAACAGGCGATGGACTGTCACCGGAATCGATATCGACAGGGAACATGTGGCTGACTGTAACGACTTCTTCCGCAAGGCCGGCTTGGCAGGAAGAGTCAGCTTTACAGCCGGGGATCTGACAACAATGAAAGATACAGATCTTTATGACCTTGTTCTTTCGGTCGACGTCATGGAACACATAAAGGAAGATGAGAAAGTTTTTTCCAACCTTTTCCTGGCTATGAAGAACGAAGGAATATTGATAATCTCAACACCTTCCGACAAGGGTGGCTCTGACGCTGATGATGAAAACAGTGAATCATTCATTGAAGAGCATGTAAGAAACGGCTACAGCATCGGTGAAATTAAAGGGAAGCTTGAAAAAGCAGGCTTCAGCGATGTAGAAGCGTCATATACCTATGGCATTCCTGGAAATCTGTCGTGGAAATTATCAATGAAATATCCCATACTGATGCTTAACAGGTCGCGCTTTTTTTTCTTTCTTCTCCCATTTTACTATATAGTTTTCTTCCCTCTTTCAGCTATTCTTAACACCTTTGATGTGTGCATAGACCATAAAAGCGGAACCGGACTGATAGTAACAGCAAGAAAAAACCCGAAGTGAAACTTCCCTTATACATAGCAAAAAGATACCTGTTCGCAAAGAAATCAAGAAATGCGATCAATGTCATATCAGCTGTTTCTGTTGCAGGCGTTATGGTGGGCACCATGGCCCTGATCATTGTGCTCTCGGTCTTCAACGGGCTCGAGACGCTTGTACATTCAATATTCAATACTTTCGATCCGGATCTCAGGATAACGGTCATGGAAGGAAAGACATTCACCCCGGGAAAAGAACAACTCCGGATACTGTCGGAAACAGAAGGCGTGGCATACTACTCGCTGTCCATTGAGGAAAACGCACTTCTCAGATATGGCGAAAGGCAGTTTGTTGCAACCATCAAGGGTGTTGACAGTAATTACACAAGGGTCACCGGGGTCGACAGCTCAATGTGGGAAGGTGAATTCCTTCTTAGATCGGACCAGGGACGGCCCTATGCCGTTCCCGGCATAGGAATAGCAAATTATCTTGGCCTGCGGATCAATTTCATCACTCCGCTCGAATTATACGTAATACCCCGCAACGAAAACCGGGTTAACATCAACCCTGAAAATGCCTTTACCCGAAGGTTTATATTCCCCTCAGGAATATACCAGGTTGAACAGGAATATGACTCAAAATTTGTTTTCCTTCCCATAGATTTTGCCCGCGAACTTCTTGACTACACCGGGGAGGCAAGCTCTGTTGAGGTGAAGTTCTCAGCCGGGGCAAATGAGGAGCAGGTGCAAAAAAAGGTAAAAGAGATCTTCGGTAAGGATTTCCTTGTCCAGAACAAGTATGAGCAGCAGGAGATATTTTATAAGGTTATGCGCTCTGAAAGGCTGGCCATCTACTTCATACTTACCTTCATAATAATCATAGCTTCCTTTAATATAATAGGGTCGCTCACGATGCTTATCATTGAGAAGGAAAGAGATATTGAGATCCTGAAAAGCCTGGGAGCAGACAACACACTTATAAGGAAGATCTTTATTTTTGAGGGATGGCTGATATCGATCATAGGGACTGCAGCAGGGATCATCCTTGGATTCATAATCTGCAGGATCCAGCAGAAATACGGGATCATTAGGCTGCAGAGCGAATCTCTAATCATGGATGCTTACCCTGTGGTGATGAAGCTTAAGGATTTTATTATTGTGCCGGCAACGGTTCTTCTTATTGGTTTTTGGGCGGCATGGTATCCGGTAAGATATCTTACAAGGAAATACCTCAGGAGGGATGATGACCAGCAAAATATATAGAAATAGCATGAAAGGGATCTTCATTCTAGCGTCAGCCATGCTGGTGATTCTGTCAGGATCGTGTTCCAGCAGGAGAAGCAAAGCCGAACATAAGGATATCATCCCGGAAAAGGAGCTGATAGCCATACTGACGGAAGTGCACATAGCCGACGGACTGCTTGTCATTCCGGATATACGAAGGGAATACAGCAACCTCGATAACCTGGCCATATACAGGGGAATTTTCGAAAAACATGGTTATAATGAGGAAGTAATGGAGAAAACCATGAGGTACTACTTCATGAAACGCCCCAAGAAACTAATAAAAATATATGATAAAGTCCTCGGCCGTCTCAGCGAAATGGAAGCACGGATAGAACAACTGGCGCCCCCGGGTACCGTTGATACCAGGCAGAACCTGTGGCATGCCCAACATTTCTATGCCCTGCCCTCAGAAAAGGATTCCGATACAGCATGGTTTGAATTCCCGGTCAGACTACATGGGAAATATACCATCTCCTTCACACTGATATTGTATCCCGACGACCAGACCGCTGATCCGCGATGCGGGATATTCTCAACTTCAGCTGATACGGGCCGGACAGAAAAAAAAGATTACTATAAATCTCTTCCGTTCCTTAAAGACGGGCTGCCCCACCATTATTCAATCACGAAAACCATATCAGGCAATCCTCCGTTCATGCTGAAGGGATGGTTCATCAACTATGAAAACCAGGATCCTTCATCCCTGAGGCATATGAGTGTCGAAAATATCGCCCTTTTCCGCAATCTTTCCAAATAATGAAAAAGCTATCAGCCCAATACATCTTCACCAATAAAGGGCCTGTGCTGAAGAGAGGAATAATAACGGCACAGGACGACGGTACTATAACAAGCGTTGAAGATACGGGAGGAGAATTAAGAGAATCCGCCTCTGTAGAATTCCATAACGGAATCATTATTCCGGGTTTTGTAAACTGTCATACCCACCTTGAGCTATCGCATCTGAAAAGCCGCATTCAGCCCGGGAAAGGCCTGGCTGAGTTTATCAGGCTCATCCGCCTGCTGAGGGAAAACGAACATGACGGTATTTCTTCGTCAATTGCTGCAGCCGATCTCGAGATGCTCGATGAAGGGACCGTGCTCTGTGCCGACATATGCAACACCCCAGCAACTTTCACTCACAAGAAGACAAGCAGGGTGAAGTACATCAACCTCCTGGAAATCTTTGGCCTCAATCCCCATAAAGCCGGGAAGAGAATCCGGGAAGCATCTGCCCTGGCAAAGGAAGCAGATCTTGCCGGACTGGAATGGCAGCTGGTACCCCATTCCGTTTATGCCGTATCACTAAGCCTTCTTCGCATGATAAAAGAAAAATGCGAACAAAACAAAGTGACTTCGGTCCATTTCATGGAGTCAAAGGGAGAAATGCTCTTCCTTTCAGTTCACCGGGGACCATTAAGGGTATCATATCAAGAATCGGGCCTTGACGAAGGCGGCTTTGAAACGCCAAAGGACCATGTTACAGCTATCCTCGATGAGGTCACATCGTCGGGTAACCTCATCCTCGTACATAATACCCATGCAGAAGCTGAAACCGTAAAAGCACTGGCTCCAAGAAGAAACCTCTACTGGTGCCTGTGCCCGAACTCCAACCTTTACATTGAGGATAAGATCCCTCCCCTCAGCATGTTCCTTGATCAGAAATGTAAGATTGTTATCGGAACCGACAGCCTCGCCTCCAACTCAAGACTGAGCATCCTTGAGGAACTTAAGACCCTCCAACGCTGTTCTCCTGAAACACCTCTTGAAGAAATGATACGATGGGCTACGCTCAACGGAGCCAGGGCTCTCGGAGAAGAAAAAACATTCGGAAGCATTGAGCCAGGCAAGAAACCAGGACTGCTCCTTATCCGGAATGCAAACCTGAATGACCTGAAGCTGATGCCCGAAAGCAGTGTAAAAAAGGTTTTATAACAATCTTCAGCTCTATTTGTTATTTTTGCAGATCAACCTGAGAACAATGGGAACTTTCCTTTTTGACAAGATCATCTTCGGACCGGTAAAGAGCAGAAGGCTTGGCATGTCGCTTGGCATCAACCTGCTGCCAGCAACCCGGAAGGTGTGCAATTTCAACTGCATCTACTGCGAATGCGGATGGACATATGAACTGAAAAGACCTGACAGTTACCTGCCCACACGCGATGAAGTCTACAGAGCACTGGACCTTAAGCTCCTCGAACTGAAAAATGCAGACAAGCCGCCCGATATGATAACCTTTGCAGGTAACGGAGAGCCAACGCTTCATCCCGATTTCCCGGGCATAATAGATGACACAATCGAACTCAGAAATAAATATTTCCCCGGGACAGCGATCGCCGTTCTGTCAAATTCCACAACAATAACACTGCCGCGCATTAAAGAAGCCCTGCTTAAGATTGACAAGAATATCCTCAAGCTTGATTCAGGTTTCGATCTCACAGTGAGAATACATAACCAGCCAAGAGTTAATTTCAAAGTTGCGGAACTGATCGAGAACCTGAGTAAATTCAAGGGACAGCTTATCATCCAGACACTTTTCCTGAGAGGAGAATACAGGGGTAAAACCATCGACAACACAACACCTGACGAGCTTTCAGCATGGCTGAAAGCAATAGAGATAATAAAACCGTCGGAAGTGATGATATACACCATTTCGAGAGATACACCTGACGAAGGAAGCCTCTGCAAGGTTCCTCTCGCCGAACTCAAAAGGATTGCCTCCATGGTTAAAAAACTTGGCATAAAGACGCAGGTGTCGGGCTGATATTGAAAAGCGAAAAAAATATACTTATCTGCCCGCTTGAATGGGGTCTGGGACATGCCGGGCGTGTGATCCCCTTAGCCCTTAAGCTGCATGGCATGGGCCACAACGTGACCATCGGCGCCGGCATAAGTCATATTGACTTTTTCAAAAGAGAGCTGCCTGAGCTTCCATGCATACTTTTCCCCGGATTCCGGCCGGGATATTCCGCTATCTTCCCCCAATACCTGGTAATGCTTATCAAAACGCCTGTCCTGATCTGGCACATAGTCCGGGAGCATCAAAAGCTGAAAAGCATTATAAGAAACCTCCGGATCGACATAGTGATCAGCGATAACCGCTTCGGCCTGTGGAACAGGAAAACAACTTCCGTTTACATTACCCACATGCCCCGCATACCTTTCCCTGCAGGATTCAGATGGCTGGAAAGCATAGGGATAACTGCCCACCGGTTCATTATGAAGAAATATACCTTTTGCCTGATCCCCGATCTTCCCGGCGACCTCAATATCTCAGGAAGGCTGAGCCATGGCGTGAAGCTGCCCGGAAATACAATGTTCTCAGGCATATTATCGAGGTTCAGCGCTGGTGATGATCCAGGAGGCGGCACCGGCACTGACTACTATCCCCATAATACAATAATACTCTCGGGGCCGGAACCACAGAGAAGCATCCTGAGAAAGAAGCTTTCAATACTAATGAAGAATGAAGTCCTTCCTTTAGTCATCCTTGAAGGCAGGCCTGAGCAGGGCGACCAGGCTCTCAGGGACGGTAATATCATCTCGTTCCCTCATCTCCCGGCACCTGACATGAAGAAGCTGATAACCGGAAGCAGCAAAATTATCTGCCGTTCAGGATATACCACGATCATGGAGCTTATAAGCCTCAGATGCAGCGCCTTGCTGATCCCCACTCCGGGACAGACCGAGCAGGAGTACCTTGCAGAATATCTTTCCGGAAAAGAATGGTTCGCCACGATCAGACAGAAAGACCTGAAAGAAGGTCTCAGGCTGCCAGACAAACAGGCAAAATGGACAGAAGATATAGCTGAGCAGAGCCATGAGCTTCTTGACAAAGCCCTGCAGACAGTGTTAAAAGATTAACATAACAGCTGTCAGACCCAGAAATCCGGTAGCAAATCCAGCCCAGACCTGTGCAGGATTATGAGACCCAAGCAACAGTCTTGCTGAAAGTATACATCCACCTATCAGGATGGCAGTCACCAGGTACCATGTGAGAGGGGTATACATCTTTATGGAAAGCATGATAATCATGGCAATGATTGAACCTGTTGCCATAGAATGTATTGATATTTTCCACCAGAATGTTATCAGGGTAACGATGACGGTAAGCAGGGTCACTGCGAACATGAATGATTTGATTATCAGCGGTACATGGATGCGAAAAATGACAAATGAAGTTATGATATACAGCACCGAGAGCATTACCAGGGGGATTATCCTTTCGTTTCTGTCGTCGATTATATAAGTGCTGATAATGTTCCTGTTCCGGAGAAGGGGGAGCATCACTACGGGGATCATCACGTTGTTTGCAAGGACTATCATAAAAAGTATCCTTTTCACAGAAGCCGGCAGGTATTCAAGGAATGTCGGAGCGGTGAATATAATTGCCAGGCCGTAAATCGGAAAGAACAGGGGATGAAAGACGAATGACAGTATCCTCGCCAGGTAAATAGTGATCTTTTCAGTCTTTGCTGTATCCATTAGATTTCCCTTCTAAGGCGGGCTACCGGGATATTCAGCTGTTCGCGGTATTTTGCCACAGTCCGCCGGGCTATCTGGTAACCTTTTTCCTGCAGGATCTCTGTGAGGCGTTCATCGGTAAGAGGCCTGCGTTTTTCTTCATTTTCAATGCAATCCTGGAGTATCCGTTTTATTTCGCGTGTTGACACCTCCTCGCCGCTGTCGGTCTGGAGGCCTTCGGAAAAGAAGAATTTAAGTGGCATTATCCCGAAATGGGTCTGGATGTATTTGCTGTTTGCCACTCTCGATACCGTCGACACATCAAGCCCGGTCATCTCTGCGATGTCCTTAAGTATCATAGGCTTTAGCTTTGTCTCATCGCCGTCGACAAAATACTCGCCCTGGTAGGTAAGTATGGCGTTCATGGTAAGAAGCAGCGTATTCTGCCTTTGTTTTATCGCATCAATGAACCATCTAGCCGAGTCGATCTTCTGTTTCACGAACACGACGGCATCTTTCATCTCCTTTTTCTGACTCTTGTCCTTAACGTAGGAGCGAAGCATTTCGCTGTATGCAGAGTTGACCCGCAGCTCGGGCTGGTTCCTTGAGTTAAGGTGAAGGTCAAGCCCTTCTTCCGTAAGGTCCAGGATAAAATCGGGGATAATCTGTTGAGCGGCTTTTATAAACGAGTCACTGTAAACGCTTCCAGGCTTGGGATTCAGCTTGAGTATCTCATCAATTGCATTTTTCAGATCCTCTTCCGTTATCCCGAGCTTTGTGGTTATCTTATCGTAATGTCTCTTGGAGAACTCCTCGAAATATTGATCTATGATCGTATATGCCAATTTTACAGGCATTTGTGTGCGCTCTTTCCTTGCAAGCTGGATCAAAAGGCATTCCCGCAGATTTCTTGCACCCACTCCAGAGGGATCGAGGTCCTGGATTATCTCCAGCACTTCCTCCAGCTCCTTTTTTGTAGTTTTTATATTCTGAAGGAATGCAAGGTCGTCGACAATATTATCAAGATCGCGCCTCAGATATCCGTCTTCGTCAATATTTCCCAGGATGTACTCACCAAGCACCTTCTGGTCCTCAGTCAGATCCCTGAGACCGAGCTGTGATTCGAGATGCTCATGGAAGGTTGATCCCACAGAAAAAGGAATCTCAGATCTCTTTTCATCATCCTTGCCATAATTGTTTACCTGAAGGCGGTAATCGGGGATGTCGTCCTCCTCAATATAATCGTCGAGGGTGAATTCTTCCTGGTCTTTATCATTTTCTTCAAAGGCTTCTTCCTCCTGGAGATCATTAACATCGTCATCCTCTTCAGAGCCCTCTTCGAGAGCAGGATTTTCCTCGAGTTCTTTCTTTATGCGCTGTTCAATCTGAAGAGTGGGGACCTCAAGCAGTTTTATCATCTGTATCTGCTGAGGCGATAGTTTCTGGAGAAGCTTTTGCTGTAGTCTCTGGTTTAACATCACTCATTAATAAATACCAAGCCTCAAAGGTACTAAAATTCCGCGTTCCGGGGAGTTCTCGGAAACGGTATGACATCCCTTATATTAGCCATCCCTGTTACAAACTGGACCATCCTTTCAAAGCCCAGGCCGAATCCGCTGTGAGGCACAGTGCCGAATTTTCTTGTCTCCAGGTACCACCAGAGGTCCTTGTCGGGAAGTTTAAGTTCATTAATGCGTCTTAAGAGTTTATCATAGTCCTCCTCACGCTGAGAACCTCCGATTATCTCCCCTATCCCCGGGAAAAGCACATCCATTGCCTTTACGGTCTTTCCATCGTCGTTCTGCTTCATGTAAAAAGCCTTGATTTCCATGGGATAATCCGTCAATATCACCGGTCTTCTGAAATGCTCCTCAACAAGATATCTCTCATGCTCAGCCTGGAGATCCCTGCCCCAGCTGACAGGATATTCCCATTTCTTCCCGGAAGCTGTAAGGATACTGACAGCTTCCGTATAAGTTATCCTGACGAATTCATTCTCAAGAACGAACATAAGTCTTTCAATGAGCCCCTTGTCGATCATGTTATTCAGGAATTCAAGATCGTCCCTGCAATTATCGACTGCATATCTTATAAGATATTTGACAAAATCTTCCGCCAGGTCCATGTTATCCTTTATGTCATAAAATGCCATCTCGGGCTCAATCATCCAGAATTCCGCCAGGTGACGCGGGGTATTTGAATTCTCAGCCCTGAAAGTCGGACCAAATGTATATATCTCGCCCAGAGCCAGAGCTCCAAGCTCGCCCTCAAGCTGACCTGATACTGTCAGATTTGTTTCCTTGGCGAAGAAATCGCTGTCATAGTCAACTTTCCCTTCATCATTCAATGGCACATTTTTCAGGTCAAGAGTGGTAACATGGAACATCTCCCCTGCTCCTTCAGCGTCGCTTCCGGTGATTATGGGAGTATGGAGATAATAGAATCCCTTATCGTTAAAGTATTTATGTATGGCAAATGCTATTGAATGCCTAATCCTGAAGACAGCGCCGAATGTATTCGTCCTGAAACGCAAATGTGCGTGCTCCCTGAGGAATTCCATCGAATGTCCTTTTTTCTGGAGGGGGTAGGTCGCGGCATCGCATCTGCCGTAGATCTCGATGCTTTCAGCGTTTATTTCAAATTTCTGTCCCTGTCCCTGCGATTCAACAAGGCTGCCCTTAACTGCAACCGAAGATCCCGTGGTGATATCCTTCAGGAGGTCTTCATCAAAGGATGCCACATCAGCAACTACCTGAATGTTGTTTATTGTTGAACCGTCGTTCAGGGCAATGAACACGATGTTCTTGTTTCCCCTTTTGGTCCTTACCCATCCTTTAACCAGTACTTCCGACCCTGCAACCGCTGAATTCAGAAGTTCTTTAACCTTTGAGCGCTTTAACATGAATGAAAATATTTCCGGTCAAAATCAATCTGCAAAAATAATAAATTTTACCACACACAACCTGCAACTCCTGCTGGCAGTATCTTTAAAGGCAACATTTTCCCCCGGGCAGGCAGAGCTTCCCTCTGTTCAGGATATCACTGGAAAAAAGCCATTTCCGTTAACCACTGAACCCGGATTGTTACAGCATTGCATCATAGCTTATCACTCACCTGCAGGATAATTTACAGGTCACCCGCCCGGCAAAAAGTTATTTTGACTTTTCTTCATAATATTTTTTCAGTTGTGAAGTTTTATCATTATCAGTTTGTTGATGCCTAAAGTTTTGTTTTTGAGTGTGCTTAAATGCGAAACAGCGTTTTGTTTAATGCCAAAACTTGAATAACTTTGAATATATAACTGAAAATTTGTCAGTACTATGGAAGAGCACAAAAAATTAATAGTGGTACCATGGGATTTCACCCTGGTTGCTGAAAACGCTCTGGCACATGCTGTTAAGATCAGCCGTATGACCAGCAACGATGTATGCATTCTTCATATCATCGATCCCGGAATAAAACCGAAAGAAGAAAGGGAGGTCACTCACCAGCTCAGCCGAGTTACCGATGAGGCCAGCAAAAAGTACAACATGGTTATTGCTTCCCAGATTATAAAGGGCAGTATTTTCACATCCATTGCCGAATTTGCCAATTCAAAGGAAGCAAGCCTTGTGGTGATGGGAACCCATGGGATGAAGGGGATGCAAAAGATCACAGGAAGCTGGGCATTGAAAGTCATAGTAAAATCAAAGGTACCATTCATTGTTGTTCAGGATCCTCCTGCCGATCAGGGCAGGTATCACAATATTGTCTTCCCTGTTGACTTCAGGATTGAGAATAAGGAGAAGATGGGAATGGCTATTTTCATGGGGAAATATTTTGACTCCAGGATCCATATCCTTAAGTCGGCAACTAAAGACGTTTCCCTGAGCCGGAAGACAAACGTAAACCTGAACTTCGCCGTAAAATATCTTATCCAGAACAATATTGATTACGAGATCCACGAAATAGAAAAAGGCAACTTCGCACAGAAGACCATAGATTTCGCACAGAAGATCAATGCCGATATTATCCTTATCATGACGACAAAGAATATCAGCATGGCCGACTACATGCTCGGAGCTTCGGAGCAATATATCATTGCCAACAGCTCAAAGATACCGGTATGCTGTATCAATCCCAAGTCGTCGTTTGCGAAGGTGGGGCAGTTTATGTATGGATGAACGAACCTGCAGGTTGAAGCGAAGGCCCGCGCGCGTCCACGGGCTGAAGCCCATGGATAGAGGATGGTGCTCATGAGGAAGGGTGGTGGCGGCCGGGAGGGATGAGAAAGGTTGCGAAGACGGCTGCCAGGAGTGCAAAGATGAAAGTGGTAAGCCTTGCGGGAACTCCCTTTACTATGAAAGCTGAAGCAAGAGCCTGAATATCCGGATTTTCAGGCTTATCTCCGAGTTTTGTCCTGAGGACTGATTCAAATTTTGACGGGCTGACAAATTTAATATCCTCAAGATCTTTCAGAGCTGCTTTTTCGTTTTCTCCAATAACTCCCTGGTCCAGCAGAAAGACCGCCTTGCTCTCCGTCACCCTGTAATGCTGCTCAAAACCTCCGCTTATCCAAATAATGGTCGCAAGCAATCCTGCGATAATGGTTACTATTGCGGCTTTTCCATGGAACCTTTTCCAGAATAGCGTGAAAAGGATCACAACAGAAAAGGTACAGCCTATCCCTGCCCACACATAGCTTACCAGGGTGAATATCAGCCTTGAAGGGGAGACATATGAAAGCGCAAGAGCTACGAGGGCTACCAGCGCTGTTGTCAGCCGGTAACGCTTTAATATTCCGTGCGACGCACTATTGTTACCTTTCTTTGTTTCGCTTTTAACTATATTCTCTGATATCTCGGTGGCAGAGAGTATGAGCAATGAATCGGCCGTTGAGATCATTGCGGCTATTGCTCCGGTGATAAGTATTGACGCAATGACCGGCGGGAAGAGTTTCATTATAACGCTTGGCATCACATATTCTGGGTCGCTGAGTCCTGCCGGCCCGAATATGGCGATACCGATCCAGCCTGTCATCAGGGCACCTATATAAGCGGCAAGAGTCCAGATGATGCCGATGTTACGTCCTTTTGCGGCCTGCCGGGCGTCTTTTATTGCCATGAACCTCATGCTTAGCTGGGGCTGTCCGCCAAGATAGCCAAAGAACCAGCTGAATCCGCCGGTTATGACCAGTCCTGCAGCGAATCCTTTTGCAGCACCGGTAAGCGAGGTATAGTTATCTCCTGCTTTTACCAGGGCTTCAGAAATCCCGGATGCAAATTCACCATGTCCGTTCATTATGTAAATTATACCTACTACCGGCCCGATGATAAGTGTTATGATCATCACCAGAGCCTGAATGACATCGGTATAGACAACGCTTCTGAAGCCGCCATAGATAGTGTAGGGGACGATAATGGCAGCTGTAATGAGAGCTCCTGCTGCAGGCTTAAGTCCGAAGAGGGTAAAAAGTGTCTTGCCTCCGCCCAGGAACTGGGCCCCGACATAGAAAAAGAAAAAGAACACTATTGCTGAACTGCTGAGGATGGTGAGAGCCCTTGCGCTCTCACCATGCCTCGCAGCTATATACCCGGTAAAAGTTGTCACATTGTATTTTTCAGCTTCATCCCTTAACCTGGAGGCAAGGAATATCCATGCCGACACTATTCCAGCCACGCATCCGATGGCTGTCCATATCTCGGTAAGACCCATGGCATAAGCAGCGCCCGGCAGACCCAGCAGGGCCCATGAGGATTCGCCCGTGGCCCTTTCGGAGAGGGCTGCAACCCAACCCGGAAGTTTTCTTCCGGCAATGGTGTAATCGCTTCCCGATTTTACCTTTCTGCCCTGGTAGATCCCCCAGGCGATCAGAAGAGAAAGGTAAATGACCATTACCGTCAGGATCTGGAGCTTATTATCCATTGTCTAAACCGGTTATATTAATCTCTTCTGTCAGATTTTCTTCGCTCCCCCTGGGGATGGGGTAGACGAAGAAAATCAACAGAAAGTAATTTAAAATTCCCGACACTTATTTTACGTATTTTTTACCACAAAGGGCACAAAGGGATACACGAAGGGCACAAAGAATCTCTCCTGACACACCGATCACAAATTAATGACCCCGTGTCCTCAGTTGCTAATGATGCCTTCCGGTCTCCCTGCCTTCCCAGCCGGTACGGCCCTCTTCAACAAAGAGTTCGGTAACAGTCTTTGAAACCCTCTCGTCAACTTCTTCCACAAGTTGTATCCTGAGAGGATTTGTCAGGGCCTTCTTCCACTCGAGGACGGGAGCATAGGGCTGTGCGCCTTTTTCAGTTTCATATACCAGGTAAGCCCATTTCTCCGAGAAGACATTCCCTTTCATTGCAGGTATCATCTGCTGCATGTTTGATGAGAGGAAGCTTAGCGACAGAGCCCTTGCCCAGTAGATCCAGGGACCTCCAGTTATATAGAAGAAGGGATTAAGCAGGCGGGGAGCCGATTCGAGTCCGGCATTAGCATAGCTCAGCTGGATACCGGCAAAGCCCACGCCTTCCTTCTCATTGTAGAATGTTATCCATGGAACGTCAGCTTCCATAAGCAGGTCCATAAGTTCGGGCATCTTCACCACGTCGTATACCACCACGGAATCCCTTATAACATCGTACCATGCTGCATGGGTAATAAGTTCCCTTTTGATCACTATTTCCGCATTCCTGACGGCAATGGTATGAACCGTTTCATTAATCCTCAGGACGGTAGAACTGATGAAATAAGGTTTCCCGGGGTAAAAATCGTATCTCACTGAAGCGTCAACCTCGGGTATCTCAAGCAGATTGCCCCAAACCTCGCTGGTAGCCATAACGGGTCCGGACCAGAAATTAATATTCTGTGGCGGATCCCAGTCAGACGTGTGTGTCCATGGCCGCGGAGGCGTATAGATCTCAGGATTCCAGTGGATAGCCCCGTTGGTTTCCTTGCGGTGGTAAAGCGGGAATTCAGGCTTTGACTTCAGTGTTATCTGGTCAAGGTGTCCCGAGTTAGGATGAAGGGCTATTGACAGCTTGTCATTTTCTATCCTCATGCCCGGGGCTTCACCCTGAACGACAAGATCTGATTTGTAGAACTTAACCATCGCATCTTCATTGCCATAATATACATGGAAAATACGGCTCTGACGGGCAGGAACGTCAGCCAGGAAGGTCAGTTTTGCCGTAACTGTGGGATACCATACAGGCACATCTCTTGTAGGCTTGCCATTTTCATCAGGGGCAAGGTCATCTTCCACAAGATACTCCTGTATATCATATACCTGTGAAATAACCTCCTTAACCTCATGAGTTACAGGATCAAAGGAAGCCACACGGATCTCCCGTTTCAGAT
>JAVEVC010000048.1:0-23304 GCA_034005245.1 Bacteroidales bacterium | reverse complement strand
TTTGGTAATTGGCAATAGTTGGTTGCATGCCCCAGACAAACGATCTGGCCTGTTCCATCAGGAATTGCTTGTTGAACCGTTCATCGAGCATTTCAAGCGGTTTTTCCGGAGCATATTCCTGAGGCCAGAGCTCATCGTAAGGAGGAACCAGAAGGGATGAGTAGTTGCCATAGGTAATTGAATACTGGTGATAAACAGCCTGAAAAAATGGGATTGTTTCCCAGGCATCCAGACCGGCATACCTTTCTTTGCTTACAGCCAGCGTAAGAAAGACATCAAGATAAGGCAGCCAGGCTTCTCCGCAGCCTTCTCCGGCCAGAACGAGTTGTCTCGTTTCCGGTATTCCCGAACGTATCTGGCCTGTGAGGCGGCTGAAGTTGTTAAACCAGTAGTTACCCGGACCTATCGGATGGTCATGGTTGTTGTCGTAGCATTTCAGTGCAAGACATGCCTGATCCATATATATCCCGTTTGCTTTATACTGGTTTACTGCACTATCAGCCAGGGAAGCGTATTTATCTTTCCAGAATTGCGTTCCAAGGCACATTGATGCTGCCGGCTTATTAGTGAATATGTTATAGGTATGGGTATTCACATCTCCATCGATATCCTTGACTGCCCAGACAGAAGCATTTTCATTTTTCCAGCTGGCTGTTGTTGTTCCCCACAAACGCTGGTTCATGTATAGAACTGACCTGATGCCCTTTTTCTGTGCGTCTGATACTGCAGATATAAATGAATCCTTACCCTCCCGCGGGGGAAGATATTCAGGGAATCCGTCATCATATGAACAGCCATGCCACCAGTGCCAGAAAACACTGACAGGCAATCCCAGCCTCTCCTTTAAGTCAGCAGCAGGGGAAAGGACGTTTCCCGATCTTCCCCTGTTCCACACCCACAATGCTGTATTCTCAAGCCATTCAGGGATTTTTTTATTACTGAACCTGCTATCCCTGGCCCACTTTTGCTTTGATCCCCATTCCCTGTATATCTCTGCCGCTGTGATCCAGTCGCCCATGAAAGTTCCCACCACAGCAGAATAGGGGAGTTCATAAAAGGTTGATGCCGGATCAACAGACGGAAAATTGCTCATCCGATAAACCAGGGTTTTCAAGGTATCGAGTGAAAAGGAAAAATTCTTAATGTATACCAGTGTGTCAAGGCATGAACCATAAAATCCGCATTCGACTGGACTGTATAATGCAACGCACTGCAGTGAGAGACCGGGGTAAGTCCATTCATATCTTTTTATATTGCTTTCAGTTTCTGACAGACATTTCCTGGGATCTTTCATAATTTGTCCCATCCATTGAGGTACTGCAAGATATTCCTCTCCAGGATCTTTCAAGCCGGCAATTCTGGGGAATATAACCTGCCTGATCTGCTTTTTGCCGGTGTGTTTCACCGATATCTTCCAAAGCGATAATGGCTTATTATTTTCAAGAGTAATAGTTGCATTAACAACAATCTTCCTGTTACCGGCCCCATCAAACTTTTTCCAGACAAGAAGCAAAGTTGACGGGTCAGGTTTTGAGTATCTGAAGGTCCTGGCTGACCTGTTGTCAATTATTTGGCTTAAACCGTTTTGATCCAGTTCTATTTCCCACGGAGAACTTCCAGGAATACTGCCATCAACCATATCGTATGAGCTCTCAACATTCCTCAGACTGGTTAAGGATCCGTTTTTTGGATCAAAAGACAGAGAGATTTTTTCATTTTCAATAACAATACTCTCCGAAGAAAGATAATAATTGCAGGAATAAAATGATGTAGCAAGGAAGACAGGGATTAAGCAGAGAAACAGTCGCAATTTGTTATAAATCATGATGTATAGTATTTCGGAGATTTCTTTTCTCATTTAACCCGGAAGCTGTATAATGTTCAGCTATTTCAGCCAGGCTGAGTAATGATCAAATAAATTCCCGGCGGATCCGGGCGATATGATATTCAATTGATCCTCGGATCCTATTAACATAAATGTTGTCCTTACAAATTCCAGGTCCTTTTCAATTTCCTGTTGATCAGCCATTTGCCCATTAGCATCTGTTACACCTGCCAACATCAGTTTTCTGGGTGCCAGAGCAGAAAGAAGATCGGGGATATCAAATTCCGTGAGGGCTCCGGGAACAAGATTTTGCACGAATCCCGGATAATAGAATTGATTCATAATCAAAGAGCGGTAGGAGGAATATGGTTCGACCAGGGCTATCCGGCTGATATTCTCATCAAAAGCAGCTGCAAACAGCAATACTGGTGTCATTTCCTTTTTTGCCAGGCCATAGATCTCCTTTATATCATTTCGCTCTGACAACAGGATTCTTAGTCTTACAAGATCGGATGCACGCAATCCAACGATGCTTTTACCGATGATTACTGAGGTGAACCACATATTATAGGAAATACCTCCAATTACTGCATCTCCCCTGAAATCACCGGGTCCCATTTCCCCGGTTCCGATAAGATCGGGGACAGCTACAGTAAATCCTTGTTTGACAAACCATTCAATTTCTCCGCCTGGTTCAGCTTCTGCTGTTTTTCCTGCTGGATGAAGATATATCAGAGCTTTATTGTTCGGTTTATCGGGGATCATTAAGAGGAATGGAACAACATAGTTTCCCTCTCCATTGAAATAGTACTTTTCAATGACATAGTCATCCCTCTGAAGGCGTCCGGTAAATACAGGTTTCGTTGTTTCCGGCGGAGTTTTATATCCTGATAGTCTCACAGCGCTGGTTATTCTATCCTGTAACTCAGCCGGTGAGTCAGACCTTGTTTTTTCCAGGCGGATTAAAAGCTTTTCAGCTTCCTGCCGGTTAAGGCTGAATAGTGTTTCTCCTCCGAGCGAAGTAGAGACCTGTCCTGTTGCAGTTATTTTCAGTTCATCCGGAGAACAGAAATCAACAACCTCCTCCGTTGAGGATCCAGGCATGTTGAGGTGTTTCTGGAAAAAGGAGTACATAGTTTCCCGTATCTTTTTTGTGTAACCATGTCCGTAATCATCCTCAACCATTTCTATCAGTTCAGGCTTCCCGTATATACTGTAGGCTTTCTTTAATTCGTCGTAAGTTTCCCTAGTGCCCTGGATGCTGAAGAAATCTCTTGTAGTGGCCATTAACAGAGTGGGTTTTGGAGCTCTTGCCTCAACCAAATCGGCATGATCAATACCCATGAGGGTTTCATGGTACAGGTTCTGTTCACCGTCCTGTACTCCTATTGACTCGAGAAGACGTTTGTAACTTGTAATGTAACCCGAGGGGGCTGATGCCTTTACCCTGTCATCCAATGCAGATATATAAGCTGTCTGGGTGCCTCCTCCCGAAAGACCGTGAACGCCTATCCTTCCACTATCAACCTCTTTCCGGCTGATAAGGTAGTCGATTCCCCTGATGCCATCCCATATAAAATAACGGGCTATTGATCTCGATGTCAAGAAAACCTGAACAGCAGGATAGGAATGTTCTTTTGTTGAACTTCCTATTACAGACTCTCTCTTTTCATGATCGAGATACTGAAGCCGTTCACCCTGACCTGCCGGGTCAAATGCCAGGACAATAAATCCTTTTTTGACAAGGTTGAGAAGGGGAAGCTGGTAGAGATCACGCCTGTAAGCTTCAGCGCTGTGCCCGCTGCAGAAAAGTATAGCTGGAGCCGGCCGTTTTATTCTTTCGGGAATGAAAAGTGATGCAGTAACATAATATCCCGGTAACGATTCATAAATAATATTTTCAACACTGTATCCATCTTTCTTAAATTTCCTGATCACTTTAGCATTTAAAGGAGTCTTCTCCGGGAAAGGTCCAATAATATCCCATAATGTATTCCTCACATATTCCCGTCTTTTTTCCCAGTCGCTTATGCTTTTCAGCTGATCAACAGTTTCAGTTCTTTGCTTAAGCAGAATAAACGCCTCTCCTGTTAAATAATGATAGAGAGAATTGGGGGCATCACTGTAAGCCAGCCAGTTATTCTTTATTATGTTCAGATCTTCCTGCTCCTGGGCATATGCTTTGCCGCCATCGATCAGGAAAAAAATTACTGATACGTAAAGATTGATGCAAACGACCTTTCTCCAAATAACTGGATTGTTAATTTTCCTGATCATTTTTAAATAATTGAAATTTATATACTGGAATAGATTCGCTGATCACATTCGGCATGATCTGACTCAGTATGCCAGCATGCCAGGTATATCTATCAATTTGTTATCAATAAGTTGTTTAACTGATTCCTGGACAGCTTGCAGTGAAGTATATCGGGGTGAGTATTCAAGAAGCCTTCTGGCCTTTTCGATACTGCAATTGGGACTGTGGGCTATATGATCCCAGGTAGCATTTGCATCGGTTTTGCTAACTGTTTTCTTCCACTCTTCCCAGTGCAGAAAGCGAAGCCTTGGTTTTTGGCCAAACCACGCAGACATGGCTTCAGCATAGCCCCTTAGAGTCAGCGCCCTGGGAGATACAGCATGAAAACTCTCTCCTGATGCATTGCTATGGTTTGTGATTGCTTTTTCAAAAATCTGGGCTACATCATCAGCATGGACATGATGAACAGTCTCCAAACCGAGATTAGGCAGAAGCAATTCTTCTCCTGCGGCTAGTTTTCTGAAAACCTCTGTATTGAAGTTGCCCGCGGGATTGAGCGGAATCCAGCCCGGTCCGACAATATGACCCGGATGGATTATGGTTGCGGGAAATCCTGTCCTGTGCGAATATGGCAATAGCCATGACTCAATAGCCGCTTTCTTAATCCCATAATCGCCAAATGGCTTGCGCTGCTGAGATTCATCCGTTGGCACAATTTCACTGTGGCCATGTACCCATATTGTACCGCAAAGTAGAAAATGCTCAATCCGGCCGTTGAGAGTCTCGGCCAGGGTTCTTGCGCTTTCAGGTTTAAAGCATATCATGTCGATTACAGCATCAGGAAGAAGCCTTGCTATCTGATTTCCGAAGTCATTATTTATTTCGGCTTCATTGCGGTCAATGGTTATTCTTCTTACTGATTTCCAGGCATAATGATCCATATATGGTTGCCTGGCCTGACGACTTACCGAAATTACTTCGTTGCCGGCCATTACAAGGCGCGGAACAAGATATGTCCCCACATGCCCGGTCCCTCCGATAATTACTATTTTCATTATTAGCAGGTTATTTTCATTGGAGCACCAGCATCATGAATAATATAATTCCCTTCAGCACTTCAGGTCAGCAGCCTGACGCAGGTAATCATCAACACCAGGCATATTGGGACCGTCTTATGTACCTGTATAGCTGCTATTATTTGCAGACGATACCGACGGATCAATAATGCTTACGAGGATGAATCTCATGGCAGGGACCAGTAATGACAGGGATACCATAAACCCTGACCTGCAAAAGCGCCGGAACAACTTGATTTTTGTCATCGAAACTTAAATTAAGATCAGAACCCTCGCTTTGTTGTGTTAATTAATTAACACTGTTCAAAACAACCAACGGTAATTTATAGCTTGTAGGCCTGCCGTGCCAGAAGTTTCCATTTACCATCCTGCTTCTGCCAAATGAGGACATTTCCTATTCTCAGGCTGCCTGGTTCTCCGTTGCTGGTAAAATCAGATGAATAAATGTGGCGAACCACTGCAGTTTCACCTGAGACCATTATGGTCTGGTCAGCAAGATCAATCGTGAGGTAATCATTAGGCTGAAGGCTAACTATCTCTTCAATGCATTCGGCTTTGTTCTGAACTTTTCCCCCGGAGTGCCCGTAAATAAGCTTATCGGCAAAAAGGTCTTCCAGAAGTGCCCTGTCAGCATTTATTATTCCGGTCTTAAATTTCTCAATCGCAGCTGCAACTTCCTTCTCCTGGTCTGCAAGATCAGTTACGGGGGATGTTTTCTCAGAACAGCATGATGAAAGGAATAATGCTATAATAAAAAAATTAATGAAGGCTGTTTTCATTTCTAAAATGTTTTTTTAAGACTAATCAGTTAATATAATATGGGAATCTGATCACCATGTTCTTTTTTTCATGAATTCATCAACTTGTGCTCTTGTAAGTTGAGATAGCTCAGGATGTTGTTTGATCCACTGAAGGAAATCTTCAATGATGGCATTGGTCCATTGACTATCGATCTGTCCGGCATTGTACTTTCCCTGCTTTATCCTTTCGTGGCTGAATTTGTCTCTAAGGCTTACAAATTCAGCAGTTACAATTACCAGTTCAACCATGTGAGCAGGAATGAACAACACTCCTCCAGCTTCTGTCATTACCAGATCGCCTGGAAGTACGACAGCAGAACCGATCCGTACAGGAGTATTCAGGCCAGCCAATACAACATTTTTCAGATACGAAGGATGGAATCCACGGACCAATGCATTGAAACCGTCAATTGCATTAAGTCCGTTCATGTCTCTTGCTCCTCCGTCGAAAACGACTCCGGTGCCGGTTTTGTTAAATATGGCATTACCCAGATTGTCGCCGATAAGAGTCCCCTCATCAATTTTGCCAAAACAGTCGACTACATAAACATCACCTTTCTGAAGAACTGAAATAGGCCAGGAGTTGGAAGCACCATTAAATCCCGACTTGTGACCTCTCTCAAGTATATTCTTTTCAAGATCGGGGCGGCTGGGAATGAACATTGCAGTCACAGCCCGGCCAATAACCTGAACGTCACCATTCGATGTTTTCCAGTTTCCTTCATACTGATTTGTATACCCTTCATTGTTAAGGACAGTCCAGGCTTCTTCGATCCCGATGTTTTTCGCCCTGTTGATCAGCTCATCAGATATTTTTGGCCTGCCGTCAGGAAACCGTTCACCCTTCCATTCTGATGTCAGGAACAGAAGTTCATCCTTTGAAATGACCTGTGAAAATGTATTCTGGGTAAGGAAAAATCCCAGCAGGAAAAGCATTAATAGTCTTTGTTTCATGATTTGCGCTTATTTGAAGTTAATATTTTTCGTTTGGCTAAAATAGTAAAAGAAGGATAACTCTCCAAGGCACGAGAATAAATGTTGGGATAAAAGGTGCAGGTTGCGGGGTCATCCGGTCAACAGATAGAGGGTGGAACAGGAGTCAGACCATTCCCGGAAAGTTATAATTCAGACACTAAATCTTTGAATTTGATGGACTTAAACTTCATTGGCTCAAGTTGTTTATTTTTCAACATTAACGAGGGTGTCTGCAGCCCTTTTGGAATATATATTTCTGCCATTGAAAGTTCGCCGTTTTTCCAGGCTAAATTGATTTTATATCCTCCTCTTGCTTTTAATCCCGAAATTTTTCCGGATTTGAATTCATCAGGCAAGGCAGGAAGCAGATGGATTTTACCAAGATGTGACTGAACAAGCATTTCGGCAATGCAACCCGGTACGGATGCTGAAGCGTCGAGCTGGAAATGGCAGTTTAATTCATCTTCCATAAGAAATTCTGAGCCTCCCTGATGGAATGGTGCATGCTGAAAAGTAAGTCCGTTTTCAAATCCCTGTTCAGTCAGCAAGCCAGTCAGTATCCTGTTAGCCCTGTTTCCTTCCATCAGCCTTGTCCAGCACCACATTCTGTGGGCTCTTGCCCAATTACCTCCTGATACTGTTTCCTGATCAGGAAACCTTCCATCTCCTCTCATGTCGAGGGATTTTCTGGCAGCTTCGGCAAGTTCAGGGGTAATTGCCGGATGTATCTGTCTGCCGGGATGAACTGCATATAAATGTGCTATATGCCTGTGGTGACAATCTGGGTTGTCTATATCCTCATACCATTCCTGGAGCTGACCATATTTGCCAATCTTGAGTGGAAGCAGTTTATCCCGGATATTCATAAGAGAATCAGCGAAGCCGGGGTACCCTATAATTCTTGCAGCATCTGATGTATTGGTAAAGAGATCCCACAGCATCTCGATATCCTGGTATGCTCCAGGAAGACAATAGCAATAGTTATTACTTTCGTAATCATGATAGGCCGGATTGAGGCCGTCCTTTGTAATAAGTGCTCCATGTTCTGCTGAAACTGAAGGTGCGGTGATTGAGTAATCCTTGAACGGGATAAGGTTCTCCAGCCAGAAAATAGCTGCTTCCCTTAAAAGCGGGAACGCCTTGTCGCGAAGATAAACCGTATCCTGTGTGAAGGCAAACTGATCCCATATATGCTGGCAATGCCATACTGCTCCCATCGGGAACATTCCCCATGGATGGCTGCCTGCAGGAGCTGCATGGCCCCATATATTTCCTGTTGTGTGGCTCACCCAACCGGCTGTTCCGTAAACACGTTGAGCAATCTCACGTCCTGATATTGCAAGGTTTTCAATCCAGTCTGTGTAAGCCTCCTGACATTCAGCCAGGTCTGTCGGCCCGCATGACCAGTATATTTCCTGAAGGTTGATATTGCTCTGGTAATTACCGCTCCATGGAGCAGCCTTAAAGTAGTTCCATACTCCCTGGAGATTTGCCGGCAATGTATTGGGCCGTGATGAACTTATAATCATATACCGTCCAAGGTTAAATGCGAGAACCTTATAGCCCGGATCAGATCCTCCCGATTTTAACCTTTGAAACCGTTCGTTGGTTGGCAAGCTTTCAGTTTTCTTACCTGATGCCAGTTCAAAATTCACTCTATCGAACAACGACCTGTAATCTTCTACGTGTCTTTTCTTAATTTGCTCATAATTAAAGGGTTCAATATTCTTTATGATTTTCCGGGTGATTAGTTCCGGATCATCACCGGTATAGTCGGGATAGATCATTTTATAATTTGTTGCAACCGCAAGGTATATTTCCGCAGTATCTGCTTCCCTTACTGAAATCATTTGTCCTTCCCGATTTACTACTCCTCCCTTGCTATAAATATAAATCAAGACATTAAAAGGCCTGAGATTATTGTCAATAGTTCCCCTGACCATAAAGATGTTATCTGTTATTACTGTCTCAGATGAATCCTGGATTATTTTCATCCCGAGATCAAATGAGATTGCTCCGCGTTTGTCAGCTATAAATCTCATTGCCAATAATCTGTCCGGATAGGAGCAGAAATATTCCCTGTTGTAATGAGTGTTATTTATCTTGTATGATACAGTTCCCAGTGAATTTGCCAGATCGAGGCTTCTGATATATTCCCCCGGCTCACTTTCATGATTTATGAAATGAATGTTAAGTTCGCCAACAGAGGTGAAATGGCCAAAATTATCAAGTGATCCAAAGAAGTTATCAGATACAAGGCTATCAGCCATCTTGATTTTTCCGTCAAGTACAGCTTTCCTGATCAGGGGCAGGGATTTTTTTGCCTCAGGATTAACTCCGGCCTTTTCCCAATCACCATTGGCTGGTCCTCCTGTCCACATACTTGCCTCTGAGATGGCTAGTTTTTCATCTGCAATTCCCCCAAAGAAAGAAGCACCGAGATAACCATTTCCCAGATGTAATGCCTGGCTGTTCCAGTATTCTGCAGGATAGGTGTACCACAGCCTTTTGTTATTATCAGTCAGACTGTTATTCACTATGCAGGAAGTAAGGAATACACAGGAAACTAATGCGATGTTGATTTTTTTGAGATCCATTTGTTTGCGAATATTATATATGGGCAACTGACAGTTGTAAGATAGACAGCGTTTTGCTTGGAATCCTTATTATAGCATTCCCAGGGGGCTCCTGACTCCGGACCTTTCCTGTAATCTCCTTCCCGAAGGTCTTCTATGTATTCCTTTGCAAGTTCTTTCGCACTGTCAGGATCGACCATTGCAATCGCATAGCACACCCATCCGGTTGGTGTTCCCCAGTAAGCTCCGTTTTGATATGTATTCTTTTTTGCCAGGCTTTCCTCCCATGAGGTTGATTCACTGAAGTCGTCACATGTAAGAATGTGACGGATATTTCCCCTTTTTGCAAGAGTGCCCTTTTTATATGAATCACTGAGAAAATGACAGCTCTTTATCATTTCCTCTCCTTCCATTACTCCTAAGCATGCTGCCAGGGCTGTACTCCATACATCGGCCTGCCTGCTTTTCCCTGTTGATGCTAATAGCATTCCCCGGCCATCAGAAAAAAACTCAGGAATTTCATCTTTCAATCTGGATGCAATTGTTTTGTATTTCAAGGCTTTATCATTTCTTTTCAACATGTCAGACAATTCAGCCATTTCGAGCGATGCCCTGTATTTCAACAAAGAGGGAAAGCAAAGATTACCAGTCATATAAATTACATCCCGGAAGCCGAAATCAACCCCTCTGAAATCATCTGTGGTATAAACGAGTACCCCGTCACTTTTTGTCGGAGGTACTCTGTAAGCCATTTCCAGCCGGTCAATAAGCCTGATTCCGCTTATCTCACTCGTCAGGAAATCAAATGATGATGTTGCGCTGGCGTAGTGATACGCCATATGGATGAAGAGATACTGATCGCAGTATGGAGGGACCATTCCCCAGGTCCTTCCTCCCTGTGTTTTATAATCAAATGTTCCGGGAAAATAAATGGGCATGGAGTCATCGATCCTGATATGATCAGGTACCGAACCTGCAGGCACCAGGCTTCCCGCCTCTGTTATGAGGGAATGGTCACATTGAGTCAATGCTGCAAGCTGCAACATGTGTTTTTGTTCTTCCTGAGTAATAAATCCGCATTCGAGAGACATGGCATAGTCGCGGATCCAGAATGCCGGATAGCAGTTGCGTCCTCCAGGTCTGATAAGAATTCCCCCAGTGTTGTTAGCCCCAAATTGATCCGAGATCCTTTGTCCCGGGAAAATCCGCGAGCTGTCCAGTACATCTTTTGTTAGTTCTTCCAGAAACAACAAATCGTTGTCAGATAGCAGCTTAAAATCACTGGTTGGAATCTGGGCTCCTGAACGCAACACGAAGAGGAAGTTCAGAATTATCAAAAGTTCCAGATATTTAATTATTTTCATGGATATTAAACTTTGGTGACGAATTAACTACTTCCAAAATTTTTAATGATGTATCAGCATCAATCAGACCAAAACTACATGAAACTGCTTAAGGCAGATCGGATCATTTCCTAGTTTTAAAAGACCTTTTGGCATCGCCGCAAAGTTCAATGCCTTTGATGATCCGTTTACGGTTTTCTTCAATGGTTGGTTTCCAGAATGTCTGAAGAAAGCCAAGCAGTCTTTTGCTGGTTATATTACTACTGCAGAAATCCACAGTGTTGAGAATGCTTTTTTCATTTTCAGCATGATAACTTCCTGTCGGGATCTGATCATATCCTCCTTTTTCAAGGTCAAGATATGCCTTGACATATTTATTGAGGCTGCCGTCAACTCTGTAAAGATCAAAATCTTCTTCATAATACCAATTGCTCTGTATCACTGATCCTGGCATTTTTTTAAAGAACTGGTCAGGGAAATTCCATAACATATAATCTGACCATATCCATGCCCTGGAGTTATTTTTTTCCACACTTTCAACCAGATAGGCGAAGTCGTTCCACCATTCTTCTCCCTGTCTGACAACAATATGTTTGTAATGACTCTGATGACCGGCATTTTCTTCATCCATGCCCAGGTGAAAATATCGTGGTTTTCCGAAAAGCTCACAGACCTCATTTATCAGGTCTGAACAAACCTGGTAATATCTGGAGGTTGATACCATTTTAGAATATTCACCAAGCCAGGTATCATGTCCTGCAGAAAAATTCATTTTAGGGATAGGTTCCAAACCTGCAAGACGGATTTTGTTCAGTTCATCCGCCAGGCGGGTTGTTGTCCATGCATTATTTACGGCAATCTCAGGATGTGAATCGTACCTGACTGCGTCGCCAAGATCAATGATTATCATGTTCATTCCTTCCGAAGTCATTTTCGCTACAGCATCGCTCCACAGTTGTTCGCTCAGTTCTATATCAGCACGATATCCCCTGAAAGGCCTGTGTGGGGAGATATACTCCTCCCACATGTTGAAGCTGAGATGAAGAAGACATGCCCAGATCTTGGTCTCAGAAGGGTTCATTTCAGGCATAACCATTCCCGGTATAGTTAACCCGGCAGTTGCCAAAGACATTTTCCTGATAAAAGCTCTTCGTTTTGTCATCTGTAAATATCCGTACTTGTTATTAAGAGCATTATCAATTTGCGGGTCGATAGTTATACTTTTCGCCCCAGGCCATATGGATCCAGGGTGATATTCTCTGACCGCCCAGTCTTATATAATTGAGCCAATATGGTTCCCTGTGGTCAACAGAATGTCCCATCTCATTTTCGTGGCCTCCGATTATGAGTTTCGGCCTGAATCCGCTTATCAGCTTTGAATCCTGATCAATACCCCAGCTGTTTACCATCAGCACATCAATTGAATTGAAATCTTTTACTTTTTCTATCCATCTAAGATCTTCAGCATTTGACTGGTCACCTGTGTGAGCAAATGAAAGTCCTGAGGGATCAATTATCAGGTAAACATTATTAATTATTTCCGTACCCTGGTGGCCGGGATATATAACAGTCCTGAGATTGAAACTTTTTTCGGGCAGCATTATTTCCCGCGCTATATGTGCTTTTCTTTCAGGGTGCAGTATCCTGTCATAAAAAGGCAGATCATTCCAGAGGCCAGCCGGCGATACAACAGGTTTATTCTTTTCCAGAAACATCTCTGCAACTTTTGCATTTGCATGATCTCCATGATAATGTGAAATAAAAAGTATGTCAATTTCTTCTGCCAGTTGTTCCAATAAGCTATTGCCGAGCTGAAATCCTTTCACGCTGCTTAGCCCATTTTGAATATCAAATCCTATTGTAAGTGAATTGGTCTTAATAACAAAAGCATGGTTGTAAAGCTTCCAGATCAGTGCGCCTTCTGTTACTTTGGCACTCCGTATCTCCCTGACAGCGTTTTCAATACGTCTGCGGAAGAAATCCTGGACAGATGGAAGTTGAGCTGCCTGTTCCACATGCAGGACATTGTCGATTAAAAGTAATGACATTTTTCTGATCGTTGATTCATTGATATCAGGAGGATTGCTTTTAAGCACATCATCGACCATTTCAAGCGAAAGTTTGGCCTGTTGATTGTAAAAGCCATCGATATCACCCCACCAGTCTCTTTTCTCTTCTGGTTCGGAGAGTACTGTTATTTGAGCTGTCAAGCTTATCCATGATATCAATAAAATCACTACAAGTAAGTTTCTTTTCATACAGATGATTTTACTAAGGATGCATCAGTGCTATCTGACAAAGAATTATTTGTTTCAGGTTTCATTTGCATATCCCTGCAATTGCCGAATCCGTCAACAATGATATTGAATTTGCTGTCTATTTCAATAACTGCAAAACTGTTATTTTCAGGTAAGCTTCCTTCAACCATTGCTTTCATCGTAAAATAATGGATTCCATTACGCTCGCTGTAATTTCCATCATGATGGTGACCCTGGAAGACAGCCATAACACAACTGCTCTCTTCAAGAATCCTGACGACCTCATCAGCGTTTCTTACGCAAACAAGTGGAGATACACCCGAAAATCCGTCAAGCAGCTGGTGAATAAATACTATCGTCGGAATTTTATGATTGCTTAGTTCATCACGAAGCCATTTCAACTGGGAGTCTGGCACTTTAGCGTATGTCCAGTCAAAATTACCCGAATCGTAGTCGGAACCGTCTTCATTGTAATTAGCGTCCATTACAATGAAATTCATCCCTTTAAGCCTGAATGAATAGTAAGTTTTTGATCCTGTTTCGCTTTTGTCAGAGGTATGTTTTAAAAAATCACTCTTTGATATACTATCCATATCATGGTTTCCAAGGACATGATAAACAGGACCATTAAAACTCCTGAAAATCTTTTCTATACTGTCGAGGAATATTAGTGTTTCTTTTCTGTCAGGCGGATCACCCTGATCCTTGAAGTCTCCAAGCTCAATGACAAAATCAAGACCTTTACTGTTAAAAACTTCAACAGCATGTATCAGTTTCCTGCCGGATTGACTGTAAATGCGTGTTCCTGAATTCTGGCGTTCTGCGAAGTGGAGATCTGTTATTAAACCGAACCTTAGTGTTGTTTTGTCAGGTGAAAGAAAACGATCACCGAGTGAAAGCAAACAAACCGCTCCAGATGTGTTCTTTATAAATAATCTGCGATCCATAATGCAACTGATTGACAGTTATTTATTTTACCTTATCAGGCCGTGCCTTTTTCATTCATCTTGCTGATCATTCTTTCAATTGACAACAGGTTCATCATCTGGTATCTGATCTGATGGAAATTATCTTTCCGGTAAATGCTTATTCCGGGTCTCTGCTTATCATTTCCAAAGCGGTCAACTGCCTGTCTCCATACTCCGGTTCCTGTATTGGCAAAATGTTTCAGGCAGTATTTTCTGGTACGTTCATACCAATCCCTTGCCCATGGTTCGCCAGTGCGTTCAAGAACAGTCATAGTGGTGATTAGTATCTCTGTGTGGGCCCACATAACCTTAAGGTCAAGCTCAGGGCCCTGGCATTTGCCGTCAGAGCTGAAAACATGATAATCCTCAGTGCCCATGCCTTCAAATACATAATCCCAGGTCATCTCTATCAGGTGTCTTGCCCGGTCTTTTATAATTTCAAACAAATCTGTATCCTTTTTTCTGAGGGCTTCGTGCAACAGCATCCAGAGAGTCTCAAGATAATGTCCTGAATACATAGTGGATTCAGTTCCAGGCAACCTGGTGTAGTCGTGAAAGAGGTTCTCATTGTTTATTCTGTATTCCGGATTCCAGAAATCATTGATTATGTGATTGACATGTTCATTCTGAAGTTTTTCAAGCTCAGAGTCGTTGTAAAATGATAAAAGGTTGGTCAGGGCCCACATAAACATAAAGGAATGCCCCAGTGTCCTAAGGCCCTTTTGATTTATGCCTGGGACAATGACGCCTTCATAATCAGGACTTTCATATAAGTCAACAGACGATCTGATGGATGTAAGTGCAATGTCAAGATCTTCTTTGTTGCCTGTAGCCTTGAACAGCTCAATGAGTCCCGCGGCAGAGAACATGGCTCCGTAAATATCGGTTGATGAACCCTGTGAAACAGTGCTTTCTATGGGTGTTCCCTCCCTGTTGACTGATTCATGCCACAACCCATTCCCATTGTACATTTTTTTGACCAGGAAATTGCGCGTTTTTTCCGCTGTTTCCAGGTATTTATTTTCTCTTGAGATGTTATTGTATAAATATGAATAGATCCAAATTGCCCTGCCCTGATACCAGATGTACTTTTCGTCATTTACCACCGTGCCGTCATCATTCAGCTCGCACATAAAACCACCATTCACCTTGTCGTACCCACCCTTTTCCCAAAAAGGAAGATATTGCCTGAAAATTCTTTCCCTGTAATCGTCGCGAAGTTCCTGGAGCGTCATGCCGGCTATTTTGCCAAAGCCAGCACAGGAAGTGCCGGTAGGATCATTGCAGCTTGTTGCTGCAAGCCCGGGCATCAGAATTGCACCTGAGAAGGCAGCTCCCCCGGACATTAATTTCTTTAACAGTTTTCTGCGCTTCATTATTTGTGCTTAAGCGGAAAAGAGATCATTAATCGTAAAAGCAGCCTGCTTACTCGACTTTTTTTGGACTGCTGACTTTATCAACAAGGTAAATTATCGATTTGTGCGACACACCGGAATGCAGACTTAGGCCTATTTCGCATGTACGGCTTGTTGAGTATCCGGTTTTTACGTCAGGAGGTATCTGTGATTTCAGATTACGCAATCCATGCCTGTTGAGCTCAGGATATGTAAATCCCCTGTCGCCGGCAAATCCGCAGCAGTTTGTTTCGGGCACAATAACTTTGGAAGTGCATTTTTTCGCAAGATCTGTTAGCATCTCAGCAAGTCCCATTTTTTTCATACTGCATACAGGAAATACCGTAACAGTCTCATCTGAAGGAGATATTTCAAGATAAGGCAGCAGATATTTTGTTATGAATTCCACTGGTTCGTAAAGTTTGATCCCCGATTTAAAGTTATCTTTCATGGTGTAGAGGCAGGGGCTCATGTCACATAAAACAGGATATTCCCCGTTGTTACTGGCTTTGAGTAATGCAGCTTCAAGTTCCTGTGATTTCTTTTCCCCGGCTTTTTTGTAGCCTTTGCTTAAAAATGGCATACCGCAGCAAAGCTCATTAAGGTTTTCAGGAAATATGACATCATAACCAGCTTTATGCATCAGGCTGATCATTTTATGGGTGAGCTGAGCCTCTTCCCTGTGATCCTTTGATGTACCCATTGACCTGTTAATGCAGGAAGGGAAATAAACTGCCTTGCGTGAGCTTTCCCCCCCCTTATTTTCTATTGCGTTGATTTTTCTGGCTCCATCTGGCATATAAGGATTCCAGAATGGTATGATATTTCCCGAAAGCTTTCTTAGTCCTCCGGTTATGCCTTTCATGATCCTTGAGCCAATCAGGAGGTGAAAAAAATTAACAAATGACAGGCCCTTGCGGGCAGATGAAGTGACTAAAGCCATATGATTGGCTATCCATGATGCTGTCTTTTGCTTAGTGCCAATATTTTCAAGCCTTAGTTTCTTTATGAGTTTCCCGGTATCTATCTTAACCGGGCAGCTGATTGCGCATAATCCGTCAGTTGCGCACGTCTGGTTGCCTTCATATGAAAAATTCCGTACAAGTGAGGCTGCAATATGTGGTTCATGCCCGGTTCTCATCAGGCTTGTTATCTCCCTGTAGATAACAATCCTTTGCCTTGGAGTGAGGGTAAGATCGGCTGATACGCATGCCGGTTCACAGAATCCACATTCTATGCATTTATCAATTGATTCATCAGCAGAAGGGATTGGTTTGAGATTTTTGAGATGGATCTCAGGGTCAGGATTCAAAATAACACCAGGATTCAGAATGTTTTGCGGGTCAAAGATTTGTTTTATTCTTTCCATTACCCTGTATGCTTCTTTTCCCCATTCCTTTTCGACAAATGGTGCAACATTCCTTCCGGTTCCATGTTCTGCCTTGAGTGATCCGTCATATTTGCCTGTTACCAGGTCAGCAACTTCATCCATCAGTTTGGCATATCTGTCAACCTCTTCCCTGATTCCGAAATCCTGGCTGAAGATAAAATGCAGGTTACCTTCAAGTGCATGGCCATAAATTACTGCATCATTGTAGCTGTATTTCTTCAGCAAATCCTGCAGGTCCGAAATGGCATCACCCAGGCGTGGCAGTGGAAATGCAACATCTTCAATTATTACAGTGGTTCCGTTTCTGCGCATGGCACCCACTGAAGGGAATAATCCTTTTCTTATGTTCCAGTATACTGCATATTCCGAGGGATCAGCTGTAAATTCCACGGGTATCTCAACCGGGATATCACTTATGGATTCCAGAATCTTTTCAATCTGATCCGGCAGGTCGGAGCTGTTATCAGCAGCAGTTTCGACCAGGAGAGCACTGGCTCCGGGAGAAAGTGTTTTCAGGAATGCCGGCATGCCGGTTTCATTTTCAACCGATCTCAAACCTGACCGGTCAATAAGTTCTACAGCGTTAACAGGAGTTTCCTTTAGCTTTGTGACTGCCGAGCATGCTTTCTGAATATCGGGGAAGATCATCAGTGAGCTGGCTTTGCAGGGGTACTCACGAACGGTATTAAGCTTGATGCCTGCAATGAATCCAAGAGTACCCTCTGATCCTATCATCAGGTGCTTTATTATCTGAAATGGATCTGAAAAGTCAGTCAGTGCATTCAGGCTGTAACCAGTAGTGTTCTTAAGAAGATATTTGTGCTTTATCCTCTCAGCAAGGGGAGTGTTTCCCTTTATTTCTCCGGCCAGTGAGAGAAGGTCTCTCACAAAGCCTGAGTGGGATTTGAGAAAAGATTCTTTGCTTTCGTCCTCTCCGGTATCCAGTATTGTTCCGTCGGAAAGGATTATACGAAGACTTTCAATAGTGTTGTAGGCATTATCTCCCGTTCCGCTGCTCATGCCGCTGGCATTATTTGCAACGATGCCTCCTATTGTTGCAGCGTTTATCGAAGCCGGGTCGGGCCCCATTTTCCTCCCATAGGGTGCAAGTAGTGCGTTGATATGGCCTCCTATAAGACCGGGTTGCAGGTTTATTGTTGATCCATTATCACTTATGCTGTAGTTCTTCCAGTTATCTGTGGCAAGTATAAGAACTGAATCAGTTACTGCCTGGCCCGACAGACTTGTTCCTGCAGCACGGAAAGTGACCGGTATATTAAGACCTGAACATTGAGTAAGAATTAAAGATATTTCCTTTTCATCCCATGCTTTGATCACCAATTTTGGTATTAGCCTGTAGAAGCTTGCGTCAGTGCCGAAAGCCAGGGTATGGAGAGGGTCATGAAAGATCCTTTTCTTATCTATATGTCTGGATAAACTATTGTATAGATCAAGATATTTTCCGTTTAACATCAAATGACTATTTTTTTATCAAAGAGCTGGTGGTAAATTATTACAGCTCTGTGACTTTAATATTTCTCCATCTCACTTTGATCCCTCCTCCGTCGTGGATCTGGAGGAGTATTCGTCCCTGTCCCTGGCCAATCTTTTCATCTTTAAGGTCAGTCATCTGCTCACCATTGAGCCATGTTGTGACAACATCCCCTGAAACCTTGATGCGAAGTTTATTCCAGTCATCTTTTTTAAGGATATTTTCTTTTTCATCAGGTATCTGGGCAATCCAGCCTCTTCCATAGGATTCGTAGATTCCTCCTGTATCATGTCCCGGAGGTGCTACTTCAACCTGCCATCCTGATATCTCCACATCTTTCCTTATGTAGGAACGGATAAAGACACCACTGTTACCGTTCGATATCAGTTTGAACTCCAGGTTCAGATCAAAATCATTGTAATATTTTCTTGTACCCAGGTAGCCATATTGCTTGTTTGGACCGCTTTCGCAAACAAGGTCTCCATTATCAACATACCAGAGTTCAGTGCCGTATGCTTCCCATCCCGTCAGATCGGTTCCATTGAAAAGTACTTCTTCTTTTGGCTTGCGTGGCAGTTCTTTCAGCTTGATATTTTTGAACCATGAACGGCTGCCATGGTCCTGGAGGCATATATAACCTTTTCTTGCAAGACCGTACTCAGGAGCGTTTTCCCATTTGCCACTCGATTTGCGGGCAAACCAATCATCTGACCATGCTTCAAACTCTATGATCTTTTCCCCATTTAGCCAGTGTTCAACGTGGCCGTTGTCGAAGACGATCTTTGAATTATTCCATTGTCCTGCTTTTTTCACGATTTTTCTCTCAGGAACATACATTGCATAATCTGCTCCTACTTTCTGCCATTCCTCCAGCTTATCAGGGAATCCCAGATCATCTATTACCTGATATTCGGGTCCGGAAATATAAGGCACGTTGTATCCCGGACGTTCCAGTACGTGATAAAGAACTCCGCTGTTGCCTCCTTCCGCTATTTTCCAGTCGAAGGATAGTATAAAGTTTTCGTATTGGTCTTTTGTAACAATATAGCCTGTGCTGTCACTTCCAAGACCCTGCCCTGACAGTGCTCCGCGATCCACTTCCCAGGTGGCCGTTATACCCTCTCTATTGAAATCGCGCCAGCCATTCATGGTTTTGCCATCAAACAGCAGTTTCCAGCCTTCTTCTGCTTCCTGAGTGGTAAGCTTGTTGTCAGTTTGTTTGCATGCTGCAAGGAATAATCCTGCAAAAAGGATAATGCTGAATAAAATGATCTTTTGTTTCATAGCTTCCGGAATTTTATTTGATTATTTAAAATATCGATAAATTATTGACTTGCGATTGTTTAATTGTCTTTCAGGTTTTGATTGCCCGGACAGAATGCTGCTATTTTTCCGGTTAAGCAAAATAAAAAAAAATACGATAGCTCCTGATTTCAACGCGTAAAAATATTCGTACCTTTTCCACAAGCAAACATTATGGACTCAAATCTTCACCATTACCGGCGAATGATTAACAAACAATTCATGAGAATCTGAGGCATGTGAGAGATGATTTTGGTTCACTAACATTAACAAATCAATCCTATCAGGTCTCATAGTCGTTTCATTGTTATGTCAGATGAATGAATTAGAATCACGAACAGGTAATTATCGTTACAGGATACTGGCCCTGGTATTCATGGCCACCACCATTAATTATTTCGACCGCAGTATAATAGGGGTTATGGCTCCGACCCTGCAGAGGATTTTCGACTGGTCCAACAAGGATTATGCTGCCATTATGATATCGTTCAAGATAGCTTATGGAATCGGCTTACTGTTCATGGGCGGTATTATTGACAGGCTTGGGACTAAAATTGGTTATACACTTTCAATAGCTTTATGGAGTTTATTTGGCATGTTGCACGCTGCAGTACGGCCAGCTTTTAGTTTGTTAGGCTTTATGGTTGCCAGGTTTGGGCTTGGCCTTGGCGAGTCGGGAAATTTCCCTGCCGCCATAAAAACTGTGGCTGAATGGTTTCCAAAAAGAGAGAGAGCTTTCGCCACAGGGATTTTTGATGCATCGACAAGCGTGGGAGCTATCTTAGCCCCTTTTGTGGTAGGTGCTATCGTTACTGTTGAAGGTGACAACTGGCAGATTCCCTTCCTTTTCACAGGCCTTCTAAGCGCCCTCTGGGTTTTCCTGTGGTGGAGAACTTATGAAAGGCCAGAGGAGCATCCTGGGTTGTCAGCCAAAGAGCTGGCTTATATTAACAGTGATTCTGAAGAGGAGAACAAGGAGCGTATTGCCTGGTCAAGATTGCTCCCTAAAAGAGAAACCTGGGCATTTGCCCTTACCACCCTTACTGACGGAGTGTGGTGGTTTTACCTGTTCTGGGGTGCGAAGTTCCTGTTCGAACAGTTCAGCGTCGATATCAATAATATAGGTCTTCCGTTCCTGGTTATATTCATAATGGCTGATGCAGGCAGCCTTTTGGGCGGTTTGGCTTCCGGAGCCCTGATAAAGAAAGGATGGTCAATAAACAAGGCACGGAAAATAACATTGCTGGTTAATGCTGTAATCATACTTCCTGTGGCATTGGTCCCGGTTGTGGCAGGTAAATGGCTGGCTGTATTCCTGATAGGTGTGGGAGCAATGGGCCATCAGTCGTGGTCGATAAACAGTTATACCCTGGTCCCTGATGTATTTCCGAAAAAGGCAACTGCCTCTGTTATAGGTATTGGTAAAATGGTGGGAGTGGCAGTAGCAATTGCAGCTGATTTTGCTCTTGGAGCAGTTCTGGATACCGCTGATAATTCAGGGTACTTCTGGGCTTTCATAATTGCGGGATTCTCCTATATATGCATTTTGGGATTTGTACATTTACTTATGCCCCGAATGATCCCGCTCGACGACAACCTGAAACCAGTAATCAGGACTCCTGGGAAATAAGCATAAGTTAACTATATATTTAAGGAAATGACAAATAATGACTTATCACGAAGAAAATTCATTGGAAGAACGGCTGCCGGCATAGCCGGGGCAGCATTTACAATGAACACCTCACAGAGTGCTGCTTCTTACAGGAGAATAGCCGGGGCAAATGATCGCGTGAATATTGCATTCCTTGGATGCGGTGCAAGAAGCGACGGGCATCAGAGAATGGTCAAGATGTCGGAAAAAGACAAAAACCTGGCCGTTGTGGCAGTGTGTGACATCTGGAAACTTAATCGTGAGAGAGCTGCTGCCGGCTGTAAAAAGTTGTTCGGAACGGAGGTTAAGCAATTTAAGTATTCAGAGGATATGCTTTCTTTGAATGAGCTTGATGCAGTAATGATTGCAACGGGTGATTTTCAGCATGCCAGGCTTCTGGCAGAGGTCGTAAAGGCGGGAAAAGACTGTTATTGTGAAAAACCACTTTCGACAGATGTTGAAGATGCCAAGCTTGCCAGAAGCACTGTTCTGTCATCAGGGCAGGTGGTACAGATGGGTTCACAGTGGTTAAGCGATCCCATGCAGATAATAGTGAGGGAAATAGTACGGTCGGGTAAACTAGGACAGATCACCAAGATTGAGCAGGTATGGAATGATAATAATCACCGCTGGCACGATCCTGATGATCCGGATGTGGCAGCTATCAGGGAGGAAGATACTGACTGGAACAGGTGGCTTCTGGGAAAACCATACTGTCCGTTTGATCCATGGAAGTACTTTGAATTCAGAATCTTCCGGGAATATTCCGGAGGGATAACCTCTCAGTGGATGAGCCATGCCAGCGGTCTGGTACATTTTTATACCGATACCACCATACCCGATTCAATGGTAGCAAACGGAGGTATTTTTGGCTGGCCTGATATCCGGCAGAATCCCGACACATTCCAGGCCCTGGCCACATACAATGATGCCAAATTGCTCCACTCATATTCTTCCAGTTACGCAAACCGGTTTGGAGATTATACATGCATCAGGGGCAAGGAGGGCACTTTGTTTGCCCATGGGGGCGAAGGCAGTGCCCGTTGGTTCTATATACCAGAGCATCAGAATCTTCCGGGCGGATTTGATTTTTATGAAGGAATGAAGGAAGCTGTCAGGACAGGAAAGGCTGAAGTGGTAACCACCGAGGAATATGGCATGAAGCCTGGCCCTCATGTGCTTAGCGACGACAGCAAATACCACCTTGACAACTGGATTGATTGCATACGAACAAGAAACCAGAATACCAACGGCAATATCCACACCGGGTACTGGCATTCAATAGCAAGTATTATGGCCACCTGCGCCTACCGGAAAGGAAAAAAGATGTACTGGGACAATGTGCGTGAAGAAATAGTTGAAAATCCTTTCGGTAATTAACATGAACAGATAAAAATCGTATGATGATGAGAATACACCCGTTCTTAATCTTAACTTTTCTGGCCGCACTTCTTGTCGGCTGTAAGAATTCGGATAATGTCGGTGATTTAAAGCCTAATTACTCGACACCTCCATTCATTATAGATTCGCATATGCATTATGTTCCGACCGATGAATGGGAAAGATCTTTTCTTCGGATATATTCGGAAAGAAATGCCATGGCATGCCTTCTTATGTCAATGGATGATCTTGAACGGGGCATAGCATTTGCCAAGGCACATCCTGACAGGGTAATTCCGTATGCCGCAATAGATATTGACAGCCCTGAGGTTGTGGACGATATTCAAAAGGTTCATAAAATGGGCTTTAGAGGGCTGGGTGAGTTATTTGCAACGGGAAGGTGGGATTACAATGATCCAAAATATGATACTGTATGGGCGCTGGCGGAGAAGCTTGGAATGCCTGTTGCACCCCACACGGGAAATCTATCTAATGGAATGATGGCTCATCTTCGTCCTTCATTTCTGGCAGATGTTGCCGCAACACATCCGCAAATGTTCATTCATGCAGCCCATTTCGGCAATCCATGGTATGAAGAAGCTGCGGAGGCCACCCGC
>JAVEVC010000047.1:0-23716 GCA_034005245.1 Bacteroidales bacterium | reverse complement strand
GGTATGTGACCATGGAATCACCAAACGATTTCATACCACCCTTAAGCCTGCCTTCCCTCAAGCAGTCAGCAATCAGTTGCAAATAGCTGATAACCTCATAGTTGCCTCCAAGATCGGGATACTCATTCCTGAAAATATTATAGCAGTGCGGGCAGGTTGTAATAATTTTCCTTACACCGTAATTTTTGAGTATCTCAATAACCTGCAGAGCCTGCATCTGGTAAAGCATTTCATTCCCTGCCCGTCTTGCCGGATCGCCGGTACATGTCTCCTCCCTGCCCAACACGGCATAGCTTACATTAAGGTGATGAAGAATTTTAGTAAACGATCTGACAACCTTTTTATACCTGTCGTCAAATGCGCCGGCACAGCCCACCCAGAAAAGATAATCGGGTTTGATACCGGCCCCGGCCAGGTCGGCCATTACAGGCACCTTAAATTCAATATCCCTGGCCCATAATAATCTGTCTTCCGCAGAATACTGCCATGGAGCACCGTTGTTCTCTATATTGCTGAATATGCTTTTCAGGCCGGCAGGAGCAGAACCCTCCTCCATCACCAGATACCGGCGCATTCCAAGGATCAACTCAGGCTGGCTTATGTTCACCGGACACTCCATGGCACAGGCATTGCAGGTTGTGCAGGCCCAGAGTTCCTCACCGGTTATATAACCGGTGAGCAGTGACCTGCCGTCGCTATAATCTCTTCCATGCCTAATCATTTCAGGTCCCTTTTCCTTCATCCTTGCCCTGAGATCCATCATTATCTTTCGCGGTGATAACTTTTTACCGGTAATGTTTGCCGGGCATACCGACGTACACCTTCCGCACTCAGTGCATGACAGTGAATCAAAATAATTCTTCCATGTAACATCCTCAGCATCCCTTATCCCGAATCTTTCAGGCGCCGCTTCGGAAGAAGTTTCGGAATAAGCTGTTTCGGGATTCATCATAAGTCTCACTTCACGGGTGACGTTGTCCATATTCACGAGTTTGCCCAAAGGATAAAGTCTCGACAGAAAGACATTGGGCACTGACATAAAAACATGAAAATGCTTTGAATAAGGTAGATAATTGGCAAAAACAAAGATAAGCAGGATATGTGTCCACCAGGATATGTTATGCATAAACAGGAAATGCCCGGATGAAAATCCGCTAAACATTCTCAGGAACATGCTGCTGACCGGAAATAACCCGGCTACTTCCTCGCCCGACAGGGTTTTGTAGCCTTTATATCCGGTATTCATTGCAAGCAGTGAGACCATCAGCAAGAGTATCAGCGAAAGTGCGATAGTAGCATCGATATGGGATCTTTCCTTCATTTCTATTCCTTCAAACCTTTTAACATGAAGAACCAGACGCCTGAACAGAAAGATCACAACAGCTATCGCAACCAGCAAGCCAAAAATATCACCCGCTGCTATTATTATATCATAAACCGGACCCATGAATTTCAGAATCCGCTCTGTTCCTGCAAGTCCGTCAATCACCATTTCAATGCTGCCGAAAATAATAATACAGAAACCCCAGAATACCAGGGCATGGAAAAAGCCAATGACCGGCCTGCGAAAGATCTTTGACTGAGCTAAGGCAACATCAGTCATGATCTTCAGTCTTTTTCCGATATCCTTTACCGGGAAAGCCGGCCTGGTAAAGCTGAAATACTTTGCCAGCCTCTTCACGGTATAAAAAAAGAAACCCGATGTTATCAGAAGGGTAACTGCAAAAATTATCTGTTTTGCCATAATGGGTTACATATGTGAAATGATGAGGGTGTTGCAGGTTCTGTCGTAGAGGCGTTGCATGCAACGCCTCTACTATGGTTGTTTCCTGAGGTTTCTCACTGCCTCGACGAGTCTGGGGATCACCTTCATCGCATCGCCCACAATACCATATTGTGCAACCTCAAAAATAGGCGCATCCTTATCGACGTTGATGGCTGCGATGCACTTTGAGGAACTAACGCCGGCGATGTGCTGTGTTGCTCCTGAAATACCCACGGCAAGATAAAGGTTTGGAGAAATGATCTTTCCCGTCTGCCCTGTATGCTCCTCATGCGGTCTCCATCCTTCATCAGACACCGGCCGCGAGCAGGCTGTAGCGCCGCCCATCAGAGAAGCCAGTTCTGTAAGAGGTCCCCAGTTATCGGGCGACTTCATCCCCCTGCCCCCCGATACAACTATTTCCGCATCGGTAAGCAATACTTTGCCTTCCTGCTTTTGTAAGTCCCTGACCCTGGTCTTAACCAGAGAATCATCAACATCCGGTGTGATCTTTTCAGTAATGGCCCCTGTTGGCTTTTCTATCAACCTGAAAGAATTCTGGGCAAGAGTAAGTATCTTCCTTTGGGAATTAATGACAAGATGACCAAAGGCATTTCCTGAATAAGTTCTCTTATAAACAGTAAAGGGATCAAGATTTAGAGGAAGCCTGCTGACTCCCGAAGCTATCCCTGCCTTAAGCCTTACCGATAAACGGGGAGCAATTGCTCTTCCTGAATTATTATTTGACAGGATAATGATATCAGATCCCTCATTCTGTGCCGAATCGGCTATTGCCTTTGCATAAGCCTGATTATCAAGCGATGATAACCGGCTGCTGACAATATTGATGATCCTTCCCGCACCGAAATTTCCCAGTTTCGCCAGTTCATCATCGGGGACATTCCCGATAGTCAGGGCAGTAACCCCCGTTCCGGCTAACTCGGCTAAAGATGATGCATAGGAAACAAGCTCCCAGGTAAGTTTCTTGAATTTACCTTCCCAATTTTCCGTGTAAACTAAGACTGACATTATTTGGATTTTATTTTGCTTTGACTAAATCACTTTGGCTTCATCCTGAAGGAGATGAATAAGTTGCTCAGGATTATCAGCATCAATAAATTTGCATGCGGCGCGCGGTTCAGGTTTCTCAAAACCCGCAATGAATGTTAATGGTTCTGCTTCAACCGGTTCATATACTTTAACCTGTTTTGTTCTTGCTGTCATTATACCGCGCATGGAAGCAATCCTTGGTTCTCTGGCTATCCCTTTCTGAACTATGGCAACAATGGGCACCGGTACGGTTACAATTTCTTTACCTCCGTCAATTTCGCGTGTGAGCACTGGTGTGCCATTCTCAAGCCTTAGGCCCGATACTGCTGAAACAGATGGGATTTCAAGGAATTCAGCTATCATGCCTCCCACTGCTGACCCGTTGAAGTCGCTCGATTCAATCCCGCACATGATAATATCGAATGGTTCCTTTTTAATTATCTCTGCAAGCTGTGCTGCAACATACCATGAGTCTGACGATTCTGCATTTACCCTTATTGCCTCGTCAGCACCAATTGCCAATGCTTTTCTTATTGTCGGTTCGCTCCCGGCCAGTCCGACATGTGCAACAGTTACGGTTTTCACTCCTGAGGCCGGATCATCCCTTAACTCAAGAGCACATGTCAGAGAAAGCTCGTCCCATGGGTTTATCACCCATTGAATGCCTGATGTATCAAGCCTGGAATTCCCTTCGGTGAATTTTATTTTCGTTGTTGTGTCGGGTACATTACTGATGCATACAAGTACTTTCATCGATTCTTTAATATTTAGTAGGATCTGCTGTAAATATAATTAAATCATTGTAGCCGGAAAAAGGTTATCAGGGCGGCAAATATAATAATTAAAGACTCATTACCAAAGTTGAATGGTATCATTTTTTTGTACCATTCGAAAGCACAGCCTTATTTATCATATTTATTATATGGTTATTATGAAGTTATTTTTCAAATCTGAAAATATTGTTCGAAATATCCGGCAATGCTGAAGACGGGTCCATTATCAGGAAGGGTAACCAAAGACAAATCTGATTCAGTACTTCGTGACCTATGTGTAATCCTTTGATTAATTTGTGGTAAGAAAAAAAGAACAGATGAACAATAAAGGACCCACTCTTACCAAATCCTGAAGTTCGGGTTTTTTTTATCATCTCTCCTTAACCTCTCCGAGGTAATGGATTATTGGATAACATCTTTTCTACAATACCACATGCCTACGGGTAAATATTGATTATAACCGGGAATTATGATACCTCGTAGAGGTTATGGTATTGTAGATAATTGATAAACAATAAATTATTATTCCCCGTAGGGGATATGGAAATAATTCCTGACCTGGTACTTCGTGACCTTTGTGTAATCCTTTGATTACTTTGTGGTAAGAAAAAATGAACAGATGAACAATGAAGGTCCCACGCTTACCAAATCCTGATGTCCGGGATTTTTTTATCATCTACCAATGACAAGTTATGTTTATTAGGCTTAAATTCGCAACCCATATACGGCATGACAGCCTTAATGAACTATGAAGATTAAACTCCGGATATATGTTGCAATTATTCTGGCGATGGTATTCTGGGCTTTGTCGTTCATATGGTTCAAAATAGCAAACGAGACTTTCCGTCCCATAACCATTGTGTGCTTCAGGCTTATTATTGCTGTCGTTATCCTGTTTTTATACCTGTCAGCGACCAGAAGCTTCGGAAAGATCAGGAAAGGGGACCGGAAGCTATTCCTATTACTGTCAGTTTTTGAGCCATTTCTATATTTCATAGGCGAGAGTTACGGACTTACATATGTTTCAGCTACCGTTGGCTCCGTGCTAATATCTACCATTCCCGTTTTTGCGACAATAGGTGCATGGATACTATTCAGGGAAAGGCTCAGGGTGATCAACTATTTCGGAATAGTCCTTTCGTTCATTGGTGTTATTGTTTTCATTATTGACAGGAGCGGCACCTTTTCCTACAATCTTAAGGGAATAAGCCTCTTATTCCTTGCGGTCTTTTCAGCGGTAGGATATAATCTCACACTCGGCAGGCTGGTAGGTCATTACAGCCCGGTTTTTATAGTTTATGTCCAGAATGTAATAGGAACAATGCTCTTCCTTCCTGTTTTCCTTGTTTTCGAGCTGAAGCATCTTGGTGATGCGACGATCACCCTTAATTCATTCATACCCGTAATTGAACTTGCTTTGTTTGCTTCATGCGGGGCATTTATCCTTTTTGCTTTTTCAGTAAGAAATATGGGGATAGCCAGGGCAAATGTCTTTACAAATTTCATCCCCATTTTTACGGCGGTATTATCATTTTTTATCCTTGGAGACAAGCTTACTGTCCAGAACATGCTGGGAATGATAGTTGTCATAGCAGGGCTTATGCTTTCTCAGCTCAACGGCCGCAAAAAAAGCGTGGATGAAGCCCTTATCCTTACCGGAAAAACTGCATAGGGTTCCGGCTGTTTAAATCATGAACATATTTCTGTAAGATGCCTGATGTAATATTAATATATTTACCTTGTGGTTAGAGCCATGCCAGGGAAGATATTTAATATTATTCTGTTAACTGCTTTCACTTCAGCGGTATATCCACAGACCGGAGGTGATAATGTTTACGAATTCCTGAATCTTACACCCTCGGGTCTTATCTCATCTCTCGGCGGAGCCAATGTTTCGCTGTCGGCAGGGAATCTTAACACAGCTTACCATAATCCGGCCCTGCTTGACAAGGAATCAGCCGGATGTCTTGCCCTGAGTTATTCAAATTACCTGGCAGGCATCAACTACGGTATGGCAATTTACTCATTATCATTACCCGGCGCCGGGAATATTGCTGCCGGAATAACATACCTGAATTATGGTTCATTTATTGAATCAAATGCTTCAGGGGTGGTAACAGGCACTTTCACTGCCTCTGAATATGCTTTTAACATAATCTATTCCTGGCAGCCCGACTCTGTGTTCTCGTTTGGAATTAACTTCAAGCCGGTTTTGTCACATCTTGAAAAATACACATCCCTTGGTGTTGCATTCGATATTGGTGCCGGCTGGCGCAGCAAAAGCAGGCTGATCTCTGCCGGGCTGGTAATCAGAAATGCCGGTTTCCAGATAACAAGGTATGCAGGCGAGCCGGGGCAGAAACTGCCATTTGAGATACAGGCCGGAGCAACAGCTAAGCTTGCTCATGCCCCTTTGAGGTTCTCTCTTACGGCAAGACATCTCGAGAAGTTCGACCTGACATGGGACTATGAGACTGATACGCCGGGTGATTCTCAGGGAATCTCAGGCTCTTTCCCCGACAACCTCCTAAGGCATTTCGTTGCGGGTGTGGAATTGATTCCTCACAGGAATTTCTATTTCAGTGCAGGCTACAATCACCAGAGGAGAAAAGAACTGAAAACCACTTCCAGTGCTTCTTCTGCCGGACTTTCATGGGGATTTGGCATCAACACAACAATATTTGATCTTGAATACGGACGTGCTGTTTATCATCCCGCAGGATCCTCCGATAATATTTCGCTTATAGTGAGGCCTGATCTTTTATACAAAAAGCTCAGCAAATTGAATTAACTTTGAAATTTTAGCTCATGATCATACCCGGAAAATGATTTAAATATGGAGGAGAAGCTTATTATAGCAATTGACGGTTATTCTTCATGTGGCAAAAGCACTTTTGCAAAGGCTATTGCCAGGGAGTTGAACTATATATACATCGACAGCGGCGCCATGTACAGGGCTGTGACCTTATACTGCCTCAAGAAGGGATATGCAGGCAAGGGCTCTATTGACCTCGATTCCATTCTCACGGATCTTGATGAAATACATATATGTTTTATCTATAATTCCGACATACTTGAATACGAGACCTACCTGAATTCAGAGAATGTGGAAAGGGAGATACGCAGTGTGGAAGTATCAGCTCACGTAAGCAAAATAAGCCAGATCCCTGAGGTTCGTTCACGTATGGTTGAACTTCAAAGGCAGACAGGTGTCTTTAAAGGTATAGTAATGGATGGAAGAGATATAGGTACTGTGGTATTCCCCGATGCAGATATCAAAATCTTCATGACCGCTTCCATCGATATAAGGGCTAAACGGCGTTATGATGAACTGAAAGCCAGGAATGTGAGCGTTGAATTTGACGAGATAAGGAAGAATATCATCGCACGCGATATTGCTGATGAAAACAGGGATATAAGTCCGCTCAGGAGAGCTGACGATGCGATATTGCTCGATAACAGCAGGTTGACGGTTGAAGAACAGATGGCATGGATAAGGAAGATCATTGAAAACAAGCTGGATGGAAATTGAAATCGATAAGAGATCAGGCTTCTGCTTTGGTGTGAGAAATGCTGTCGAGATTGCCGAAAAAGCTCTTCTTAAAGGTGAAAAAGTCTATTCGCTTGGATCTATTGTGCATAATGATATTGAAGTTGCAAGACTTGATTCCCTGGGGCTGGTGCACATTGACCATGCGCATCTGAGCCAGCTGCGTGACTGCAAGGTTCTCATACGTGCACACGGCGAGCCTCCCGGCACCTATGCCACAGCAAGAAAAAACAACATCACAATCATTGAGGCAACCTGCCCCATTGTGAAAAGGCTTCAGTCAAGGATAAGGGAAACCTGGATCAGGACCAGGGAGAATAATGAGCAGATAGTGATTTTCGGCAAGCCGGGCCACGCAGAGGTTATCGGGCTCCTTGGTCAGACTGACAACCAGGGTATCCTGGTATCTGGCCCAAAGGATATCGAAAATATTGATTTTTCGAAACCCGTGCATCTTTTTTCGCAAACAACAATGAAAGTGGCTGATTACAGGATGATCACCAACCTTTTGAAGTCCGGATTTATCAGCAAGGGGATTACTGATACGGAAGAGATGCTTCATGTGCACAATACAATCTGCAGGCAGGTTTCAAACAGGGAACCTCATCTCAAAGCATTTGCAAATAAGCATGATGTTATTATCTTTGTCAGCGGCAGGGAGAGCTCCAACGGCAGGATGCTGTATTCGGTATGCAAGAGCGTTAATCCGGGTTCGTATTTTGTAACAGCTCCTGAAGAAATTGAAGTGTCGTGGTTCGAAAATAAGAGATCGGCAGGGATATGCGGAGCAACATCCACACCAAAATGGCTTATTGAAAAAGTATATGATCATGTGTCCAAAATCAAAAGTATATCTTACCAACCTCCGGTCAACTCCATCTCAGAATCTCCTGAAAAAACTTGAAAACCTGATAATAAAATCGGGTATTGAGAAAATTGATTTTGAAAAGAAGCTTGTAGCTGTCAAGGTTCATATGGGAGAACCTGGCAACATGGCATTTCTGAGGCCTAATTTTGCCGCCCGGATTGTTAAATTCCTCAAGTCGAAGAATGCTATTCCGTTCCTTACCGATACCAATACACTGTATTCAGGACGCAGGTCAAACGCTCCCCAGCATCTCGAGGCAGCCTTCGAAAACGGTTATAATCCCCTTGTTACCGGCTGCCCTGTAATAATTGCCGACGGGGTTAAGGGAACTGACTACCGCGAGATAGAGGTCAGCCTTGACTTTTGCAGGTCGGCAAAAATAGGGACAGCAGTCGCCGACTCCGACATTATCGTGACCATTAATCACTTTAAAGGTCATGAGCTTACAGGTTTTGGAGGTGCCCTGAAGAATCTGGGCATGGGATGCGCATCGGTAGGGGGTAAACTCTTCCTTCACTCAGGATCATCACCAAAAATAAGGGAGAGCAAGTGTACAGGCTGCAGAATCTGCGAAATAAATTGTGCCTATAAAGCTGTTAAAGTCGGAAGCGACAGGAAAGCGCATATTGATTACAACCTTTGTGTTGGCTGCGGTCAATGTGTTGCAGTGTGCCAGTATGATGCCGCTGTGCCGGGCGATGACAGCTCAACCGAGGATCTGTGCAGGAAAATATCCGAATACGCATTTGCTGCACTTAAAGGCAAGCCCTCATTCCATATAAATTTCATCGTGGATGTGTCTCCCAACTGTGATTGCTGGAGTTTTAATGATTATCCTCTTGTCCCTGACCTGGGAATAGCTGCATCATTCGATCCGGTGGCTCTCGACCAGGCATGTGCCGACCTTGTAAAAGCAGCTCCCTCACTGCCGGGAAACATGATCACAGGCAACCATGATCCGGCTGACCTGTCGGGCACAGACAAGTTCAAGCTTGCCCATCCCGATACATTCTGGCAGGCAGGAATTGAGCATGCGGAAAAATTAGGACTCGGGACCAGTCATTATGAACTGATCAATATCTGATTGCCTCTGACTACCTTAAACAACAGACCTTTTTGTTTACCGGTTAAACTGACCTGAAGGCAAAAGCTTATCCAATGAATACGAAGATCAATACAGCAAAGCTTTCCGTATTATCAAATACTCTTCTAATCATATTGAAATTCACAGTAGGGATAATTAGCGGATCGGTAAGTATTATATCGGAAGCAATACACTCTTCAATGGATCTTATTGCTGCTCTCATTGCTTTTTTTGCCGTGAGGATCTCCGACACGCCTCCCGATGCCAGGCATCCTTACGGCCATGGCAAAGTGGAGAATGTATCGGGAGTGATCGAAGCAGTATTGATTTTTGTTGCAGCCGTTTTGATAATTATTGAAGCTGTTAAGAAGATCCTTGGCGAAGCTATTGAGCTTGAATCAGTATGGATCGGCGTTCTGGTGATGTTCATTTCTGCGGTTGTGAATGCATTCGTTTCGCGAAGGCTCTACAGGGTGGCCAGGCAAACCGGCTCCGTTGCACTGGAAGCCGATGCCCTGCATCTTAAAACCGATGTCTATACATCGCTTGGTGTTGCTGCCGGACTGGGGCTGATAATGCTTACGGGAATAGAGTGGCTTGACCCTGCGGTGGCCATACTTGTTGCACTCCTTATCCTCAGAGAATCGTATGTGCTTCTGAAAAAAGCTTTTTCTCCCCTCCTCGATTCTTCATGGGGAACCGATGAGATAGAAGATCTGGAAGGATACCTTTCAGAAATGGAAGTAAAGTATCATGATCTCAGAACACGTGTTGCCGGGAATTACAGGTTCATTGATGTCCATATTGAGATCCCTGAAGGTGAATCGGTCGGCAATGCCCACTCTTACTGCGACCGGATTGAGGATGAGCTGAAAAGGATCTACGAAAACCTTACGGTAACAATCCATGTGGAACCGGGTTGAAAGGCCCCGGCCCCTGCCGGAAAAACATATCGCACAAAAAAATGATCAGTTAAGGGCCGGGTCAGCAACCTTGCCCATGAATAATATGGTGCCTGTTGAAGTCTCCCTGATAAAATAAAGGAAAGGACGGTTAAGCGTTACCATGTTGGTCTCCGGCATCGAAGTAAGTCTGATCTCAACAACTGTTGCCGCAGCTGCTTCGGTGCCTTCCTCATTGACCTCAATGAATGCCTCATGCAGAACCCTGCTTATCTGCAGAGCCTGATCGCTGATATTACTGAAATCAGCCGCACCGGTAAAGGCAATTCCCATCCCAAGCCTTTCAAGATCATCATTAAGGGTCCTCTTATATTTGTATTTGAATCCTGGCATGCTCAGTTCAACCTGAACAGTATTCCCTTCAAGGTTCTCCATCCAGCTCTCCCATATGGCGGGCGTGAGTGAATTTGCCACGTCTTCAGCTGAAGTCCCCTCATCAGGCAAAACCACAACCATTGAGTAATTTCCCTGCCCGTATGGTATCTCAACAATCTTCGAGTTTGCTGTTTCGGTCATCCTCAGCTTTTCGTCAAGATGCATCATGGGAACGTTTTTCGGAGCCGAAGGAGTGACATAGAATGGTTCCTCGGTTGTTTTGTCCTCATCAAACTGGTATTTCCATTTGCCATTGAAATATATGGCGTTTACCAGTAGCATGGCAAGGTCAGAATCCAAATAGTCAAGCATTTCCGTTATCTTGTCGTGAGTCTTACCTGCAATCCAATCATTTACCATATCCACTGCACCGGGACTTTTTACATCGATATCACGGACTTCAGCTTTATACCAGGTCTGCAAGGCTGAAATAAAAGGCTGCTTCACTGTAAGCCTTTTTTCAACCCAGACAGAATTGGCAATCTCCACTGTCACCCGATTGTCAACCGGGACCAACTCCGTCATAAGCTTCAGATATGTATCATTTATCTGCTGGAGAGTACTCTCCTCAAGCCCGAGACTTTTCCTCATAGCTTCAAAAGTTTCTCCGGCAGCTCCGTTGAGCGTCATTGAAAGGGCGCTTGTTATGCTGAAAGGTGAAATGATGATGTTTTCAGTCCCCTTATTATCTGACAGAACAGGGTTGAACAAGTCAAAGGCAAACCTGTTTGCAGAGCTTATCACATCTCTCTGATATGATTCAAGAATTATTTCGGCAGGTTCGCCGGGAAGGTCCTTTCCATCGTTTTTTTCACACGATGATAATAATACCGCCATAGTTATTAAAGGAATTAATATTACAGTCATATTATTGATTTTCATAAAATACGGTGTTCGCGACAATTCTATCGAGCAAATAATGTACCAGAATTTTAATAGTTCGAGACCCGGGAAAGCTGCTTTTAATACCGGGTTGTTTCGAAGCAGTTTTCATTTCCCAAGCTTTAACCGCAGGCTGTTGCTGACTACGCTTACACTGCTCAGGGCCATCGCTGCGCCGGCTATCATCGGATTTAGCAGGAATCCGTTTACGGGATAGAGTATGCCGGCAGCCAGCGGGATGCCGATAATATTGTAGATGAATGCCCAGAATAGGTTCTGCCTTATTGTTTTCACCGTTTTACGGCTGAGTTTGATTGCTTCCGGAATGGCAGACAGATCGTTTCCTATGATTGTCATCTTTGCCGCATCTATAGCTATGTCTGACCCTTTACCCATAGCAATGCTCACATCGGCTGTGGCAAGTGCCAGGCTGTCATTTATTCCGTCGCCTGCCATGCATACTATATTTCCCTTTTCCTGCAGAGATCTGATCAGGCCGGCTTTTTCAGCTGGCAGCATCTCTGCTTCCCAGGATGGAATACCGGCTTTCAATGCTACTGCCTCTGCAGTCCGTGCATTATCCCCGGTCACCATTACTACCTCAATGCCCATTTTCTTAATCTCCGCAACAGCCTCATTCACGCCTTCCTTCAGGTTATCGGTAAGAGATAAGATGGCTATGGTTTTTTCGGTATCTCCGAAGAAAATCACGCTTTTTGCATCTTCTTCCCACTGCATGGCTCTGGATATGAACTGGTTGTCAACAGGTACATTGTTTTCCTCAAGGAATCTCCGCCCTCCCGCAAAATACATGGTCCCCTTATAGGAACCCATTATACCCCTGCCGGTAACGCTCTTAACGTTCTCCATGCCGAATGGCTCTGACGGCCTGTCAAGAAAATTTACAACAGCCTCAGCCAATGGGTGCTCCGATACTTTCTCGAGATTATAAAGTACATCCCTGTACAGGTTCATGTTCGAATCTTCTATCCATTCAGTCTTCTCAACCGACAGTCTGCCCTCTGTAACGGTACCTGTCTTATCCAACACCAGCATATTGGTTTTACAGGCCATTTCAAGAGCTTCGGCATCTCTTATAAGTATATTCCTTTCAGCGCCCTTTCCTATTCCGACCATTATTGCAGTGGGCGTTGCAAGTCCAAGGGCGCAGGGACAGGCAATGACAAGAACTGTTATCATCGACAGAAGGCCGTGCGTAATGTTGTTTTCTCCGCCTGCAATGATCCAGACTGAAAAGGTTAGCAAGGAGACTGCAACTACGGCTGGCACAAAAATACCTGCAATCCTGTTGACAAGTTTCTGAACCGGGGCTTTACTGCCCTGTGCTTCCTGTACCATCCTGATTATGCCGCTGAGAAGAGTGGCATTGCCAACCTTGTCTGCCCTGAAACGAAAACTTCCCTTCTGGTTTATGGTGCCAGCATACACATAGGAACCTTCTTCCTTCAATACCGGGACGGGTTCTCCTGTTATCATGCTTTCCTCAACATAACTGCTTCCGGCTGTAACTGTACCGTCGACTGGTATCTTTTCACCGGGCCGTACGAGCAGTACGTCTCCCTGATTGACTTTCGATACCAGAAATTCCCTTGTCTGCCCGTCACCCATAATTTTAAGGACCGTTTTTGGCTGGAGACCAATAAGTTTGCGAATGGAAGATGATGTGTTTGCTTTGGCTTTCTCTTCCAGAAGCTTTCCCAGAAGGATGAGTGCAATTATTACTCCCGAAGCTTCAAAGTACACGTGTGAATGCAACCCCCTGCTATGCCATACCTGAGGGAAGAGAGTGTTAAAAACGCTGAAAAGATATGCTATCCCTGTACTTAATGCCACAAGGGAATCCATTGTTGCACTTCCATGCTTAAGCTGTTTCCATGCATTTATATAAAACCTGCTGCCTGCATAAAAAACAATTGGTGTTGCAAGTATCCACATCAGATAATTGGCGTATGGCATGTTCATGAACAGCATACTAATTGCCACCAGAGGAATGGCCAGGGCGATTGCCCATATTGTCTTCCTTCTTAAAGCTGTCAGCCTTGCGCGCTGAAGATCTTCGACAGTTTCTGATCCTGCGCCATTACTGTCAGTTATGAGATCATAGCCTATTGAGTTGAGTGCCTCCCTGAGATCCTTGGGCCTGACCACAGAGGGATCATATTCCACTGTGGCAATTTCAGATGCGAGGTTTACACTCGACTTCAATACTCCTGCCTGTTTGCCGAGCCTGTCTTCAACATTAGCCACACAGGAAGCACACGACATACCTGTAACAGGGAATTGTCGGGTTATTACACCACTACCCGCAGAACTTCCATGATTATCAACAGAATTCTTATCCATTCAACCTGTAATCTTTTATAGATTTAACAATCCGGTGCAGCAATAGTTTATTTTCATCTCCACATATTTCTCAGTTCATTTTGAATAATCGATTCAAACAATGTACCCCTTAACTGCCAGGAGAAAGAATTATGGCTTATCTTTATTCTGATATATCGGTATTTTAACATCCATCTCAAAACTGAATAAAATTAATCTGAAATGAGAAGTAATGAAATTATAACTGGTTTTGTAACATTTGTTACAATCACTCTGATCATTGCAGCGGGATGCAAAAAGAAACCTGAGGAACAACCGGAATTCAGGGGTGTATGGCTTCATTCAGGGCTATTCAGTCCGCAAAAGGAAAAAGCTGTCAGGCAGATGGACAGTTTGTTCACGCTTTATCAGGAAACCGGTATCAACAACCTGTTCTGCTACAATTCTGCACCCGGGGAAAACAGCTTTACATGGGATTATCTCCAGGCACTTATCGATGAAGGAAACAAAAAAAATATCAGGATCCATCCCATTTTCTATCCTGGTTATACTGTAAACCTGGAAAAGGAAATTGTTGATCACCCCCATTGGCTTATCCGTAGTATGGATGGAAAATATGAGCCTCATTTCAACATTGCAAACCCTGACGTGAGAAAATACTGGATAGACAGGATCTCAGCCACATTCAAATATGATATCGCCGGTATTCATCTTGATTATATACGCTACCCTGTAACCCAGATGTACAGTTATGACAGTCTCACATGCGAACTATTCAAAAGGGAATACCAGTATTCGCCTCTTGAGGTATCGCACGATTGCGGAAGCATGATCTGGTGCGAATGGATAAAATGGAACTCCAGACAGGTTACCGGTCTTGTAAAGGAAATTCAGCAAGCAGTAAAAGGATCCGGAAAATCACTGCTTCTGGGGGCAGATGTCTTCCCCGACATGGAAACAGCCGACGTTCTGATAGCCCAGAACTGGGAGGAGTGGGCGGCTAACGGACTTGTTGACTTTCTTTGCCCGATGCTTTATACCAACAACCTTGATCTGTTCAGGGAATATGTCAGTAATGCAATGAATGCTGCAGGAAACAGTTGCAGGGTTTATCCCGGAATCGGAATCCACACTTCACATAATGACATTACCAGGGAACTACTAATAAAAGAAGTTGAAATAACAAGGGAAGAAAGAACCAACGGCATGGTTTTTTTCTCGGGTTACTCCTTTAACATGTCAATGATGGATACTCTGAACGCAACACTGTTCTGAAATGGACGACCTGATCCTCATAAGGCAAACTGAGAGGAATCTTCGATTCTTAAACTCATTTTATGATTTAATGCCCGCTTGCTCTTCAGAAAACTGATACGAAACTGCTTTATGGGCCCGGAGAGACCAATGAGCCTGCCGGGATCCAATAGAAATACTATCTTGTCAATTTTAAAAACAAATAATTCCGGAATAAGCTTCATCTATTAAAAACCAATATTATGTCACTTACAGAGAAAGTCACCAGCGACCTTACAGCTGCAATGAAAGGGAAGGATAAAATTGCACTGGAAGCATTGAGAGCAGTCAAAACAGCATTCCTTCTTGCCCGTAGCGATAAGGGAGCCGATTCAGTCCTGACTCCGGAGGAAGAACTGAAGATAATCCGGAAACTTGTCAAGCAGAGAAGGGAATCTGCTGCAATTTACAAGGAACAAAACCGTATCGATCTGTATGATAATGAGATCGCGGAAGCAGATGTCCTCGAAAAATACCTGCCGGCAAAGCTCTCCGAAGATGAATTGTCGAAAGTGATAACGGCAATCATTGAGCGGTTAGGCGCCAGCTCACCTGCCGATCTGGGCAGGGTTATGGGTGTGGCCATGAAGGAACTCGCAGGCAAAGCCGACGGGAAGGACATATCATCAAAAGTGAAACAGATCCTGGGTTAGTATTAAATGTGCTTAAACACTTTAAGAATAAGCATCTTGAGACCTTTGCTCCGTCTTAAGCGGAACGACAGGATGAACAAAAACCTGTAATTTCATTTAACCAATTAATTTACAACAATATAGCTATTGCTTTAGCAAAAAACCTGCATCCAGTTTTAAACGGGACAATAAGAAAAATGAAAATAATGAAGGTTACATACGAACCACTTAATTTACAATCATATAATAAATAATTTTCACATGAAGATATTAAGGATCATCTTTCTTCTGCCGGCTTTAATTCTCTGGATGCCTTCGTGTATTGACAGTGCCTCTGACTCTCCCACAGTAATGTCGGGCAATTACTGGAAAGAACAGGCTCTTAAAGGCATTATGCCGTACTGGACAAAATATTCCCGTGATACAGCTTATGGAGGGTTCCATACCAATCTTGATTCCGAATGGGAACCTTTTGGCAGCAGTTATAAATACCCAAGCATGATCTCAAGGCACCTTTTCAGTTATTCAGCTGCCTATCTCCTTTCCGGGGAGGAAGAGTACATTAGACAAGCCGACAGCACGGTTGAATGGCTGATCGGTAAAGCATGGGACAAGGAATACGGAGGCTGGTACGATGAACTTGACAGGGAGGGGAAACCTGTTCAAACGACAAAAACAACATTCGTCCAGGTCTATGCCGTCACAGGTCTGGCAATGTATTATTTTGTGACCCGCGACAGCACCGCCCTGAGTTATATCATCAAATCCAACGATCTTCTTGAAGCTAAAGCATGGGACAGATCAACAGGCGGATATTTCGATATGATGAACCGCGACTGGACCATATCTGAAAGCAACAAGTCTTTCAGTTCAGTGATCACTCCGGTTTCAGGTTATCTTTTCTACCTGTATCATGCTACACGCGACAGTAAGCTCTCCGAACAGATCAGCAGGATCCTTGAAGTAACGATGAATAAAATGGCTGACAGCCAGAGCGGATGGATTCTTGAGAGTTTCAACAGGAACTGGGAATACCTTCCGGCAAAGGACGACCTGTCGGAAATCAATACGGGCCATAATATTGAAGCAGCCTGGATGCTGATTAAAGATTACCTTTTAACCGGAAATGAGAGCCGCCTGAATTCAGCTGTCAGGCTGGCCGGTATGGTACATGAGGCCGGTCTGTTCAATTCCCGGAATATATGGTTGTCGACTGTCAGCCGGTCAGAACCTTTCAGAACAGCTCCTTTCTCCTACTGGTGGATACAGGCTTATGGAAATATGTTCAGCCTTTACCTTTACCATGTTACTGATGAAACAAAGTATCTTGATGATTTTGAGCAAGGTGCTATGGCATGGAGCGAAGGCTTCCTCGACAGAAAAAACGGAGATACATACCTTAGCACGGATTCCCTGGGGAAAGGTATTGACGGAACAAAGGCAAACAGGTTTAAGACATCCTACCACAGCATTGAACATTGCCTGCTTAACTACCTTATGCTTAACCTTTGGGTGAACAACGAGCCTGCCGGGATCTATTTCAGAATTAACTCATCAGAAAAGGGCGATGTTCTCTATACCTCCCTCCTTGAGGACGACAACATCAAAGTTACTGAGGTCTCCCTGCCAGGAAACGATCAGGCAGTATTCAGAATCGAAAACAGTGCTGTCCATCTGCCTCCGCTGAAGTACCAGAAAATAAAGGTTATTTTGTCCAGACTGATGTAAGTCTGATACAATAATAATGCGCAGGCAACGGACAGGTAATAGCATTTCGGATAGATCTCTGACACGGCAAAGCCTGTACGAAAGAAAGCATGACACCGGGAAACTTTTTGCAATACCATTTGTTATTCTTTAGTATAACTATTTTAAATTCATTCAGTAAGCCTTCAATGACAAGCAACATAACAGATTCAGCAGGCTGCAGGAGCAATAATCTCGGAAAGTCGTCATCACCTTACCTGCTGCAGCATGCTGAGAATCCTGTTTGGTGGCAGGAATGGAGCAGGGACGTACTAGATCTGGCAATCCGTGAAAACAAGCCTTTGCTTGTCTCAGTGGGATACTCCACATGTCACTGGTGCCATGTGATGGCTGCCGAAGCATTCTCAGACAAGGAAACAGCTGACTTCCTTAATGAAAACTTTATCTGCCTGAAAGTCGATCGTGAAAAACGGCCCGATATCGACCAGTTCATGATGAACTTCATTCAGGCCCAGAGCGGATCGGGAGGATGGCCTCTTAATGTATTCCTGACACCTGACCTTAAGCCGGTAGTAGCCATAACCTACGCTCCGGCAAAGACCGACGATCACAGGTTGTCACTTCTGGAAATTGCATTTAGGGTCAGGGAATATCTGAAAACAGAAAGTGACAGGATCGCTCCTTTCCATGCCATGGAAAAGGAGCCTCCTGTAACAGAAGAAAGCCTTATTGTCAAGGAAATATCATCTTATTATGATGAAGTGCATGCAGGTTTCGGCACAGGCCAGAAATTCCCGCCGCATTCAATCCTTCTCTTCCTTCTGCATCATCTTTCAGTTAACCACGATCCTGAAACAGAAAAGATTTGCACATCCACCCTCGATGCCATGATCCTTGGCGGGCTGAATGACCATCTTCAGGGAGGAATCTTCCGCTATTGCGTCGACCGCAGATGGACCATCCCGCATTTTGAAAAAATGCTGTACGACCAGGCGCTTGCCCTCTGTACTTATTCACTGGCATATAAAGTAACCGCCTCACGGAATTATAAAAATATGGCCGGGAAGATCCTCAAATGCCTGGAAGAATGCTTTGAAGATGATGGATTGTATCTGTCAGCCTTCAATGCCGATACTGATCATGAAGAGGGCGCTACATATATATGGACATGGAAAGAGATTGAAGATCTGCTTTCTAAAGAAGATTTCAAAAGGTTCTGCAATGTTTACCTGATAAGCAAGGAGGGCAACTTTGAAGGAAAGAACCACCTTATAAGGAAGAACAACGATTCCGTGCAGGACATAGAAGACCTTCTCCTTTCAGCCAGGAAGCGCAGGAAGCAACCTTCAGCTGACACAAAGATCATTTCCGGATTAAATGCCCTTGCCGCAGTTGCTCTTATCGCGGCTGGAAGATATCTTGAAAAACCCCGGCTTGAAGCGAAAGCTGAAGGTCTGATAAAAAAGCTTCTCGCCATGTTCTGGGACGGAACCTCTCTTGGACATTCATATTTCAATGGCAGCCTCCAGCAACAGGGATTTCTTTCAGATGCCGGCGCGATGCTTCTGGCTGTTACAATGCTGTATGAGAATAATGAACAATGGGGTGGAATAATGCATGAAATGTCAGCTTATGTCAGATCATTCAAGGAAGAAGGAAGATGGATCGAATCAAGAGCAGAAGATTTCCAGGCGGTTTATGCATCATGGACCGACCAGCCAGTCCCTTCCGGAGTGAGTCTGGCAGAAACAGGTCTTGCCCGTCATGCATTGCTGACTGGCATGTCGGTCAACAATATCCGGTATCGCAGACCGCTGCAATGCGATTTTTACAATATCAATGCACTAATGTGCAACGACCTTTTCCATCTATACACTACAAGAAAGCCTCACGCCTGGAAAAACATGCCCGCCAATTCTTTACAGAAGCGAGGGGAACCGGAAACGGTTTGTTTCAATAAAGTATGCAGAACATTGCAGTAAAAAATATAATCAAAACTATGAAAATTACAGACTGGAGAAAAAAGGAAATTAAAGAAACACCTCACAAAGTTGATGTCAGGCTGCTTTATGAAACTGATGACGCACAGGTAATGCATATTCTGCTGCAACCCGGAGAAGCTCTGAAACCCCACATCACCCCTGTTGATGTTTTTTTCTTCGTCCTTGAAGGAACACCTTCCATAAGAGTTGGTGATGAGACCCTTGAAATAAATGACAGCATGCTTGTTGAAAGCCCCAGGGATATCGTCCACTGCCTTTATAACTACGGGAAGGTGCCTGCAAGAATATTGGTAGTAAAAACACCCAGACCCACTCAAAACGCCCGGTTACTGTAAAAAGCAGATAAACTTAAACTGCTATCAATATTTTCTGGCGGGAATCGACTGTGAGAATTGCCATCCCTATGAAACAGGCTCATGATAACTGGCACCATCAGTTGCAGGATCTTCATAAAATCCTAATTTTGCAGGCCTGAAATCATTCAACATAAATGATCAAATTCTTCAGGAAATATCATAAATGGCTTGGAATCATTTATGCAGTAATAATTTTAAGCTATGTCTTTTCAGGTATCATCCTGAATCACAGGGATGCATTGTCAGGTCTGGACATAAACAGGAATATGCTTCCTGATATTTACAGGTATAATAACTGGAACAATGCCGCGGTTAAATCCGGAATCAGAATATCGCCCGACAGTATATTGCTCTACGGAAATATTGGAATATGGCTTACCGATAGCACTTATTCCGGATTCAAAGATTTCAACGCAGGATTTCCCGGGGGTATCGACAACCGGAAGATCTTCCAGATAGTGGCGAAAGATGACCGCCAACTTCTGGCAGGCTCCTTCTCAGGCCTTTATTCATATAGTTGGGATGAAAAGAGATGGGTTACTGTTGATTTGCCGGTTAAGGACAAACGGATTGTCGATATAATTCAGAAGGACGATACAGTACTGCTTCTGTCGCGATCATTCCTAATAAAAACAACTGATCTGAATAAATTTGCTGTAACCCAACTGCCTCCGCCTGAAAATTATGACAACAAAGCCGATCTGTTTAAAACAGTCTGGACTATTCACAGCGGCGAGATCTATGGTTTGCCCGGCAAACTTATAATTGACCTTGCAGGTCTTGTATTTGCCTTTCTGACAATCACCGGATTGATAGTATTCATCAACAAGATTGTTCTGAAAAAAGACAACCTGCATACTGAAAAAATAACAAAACTGAAAAGCTCAAACCGGTGGAATATCAGGTGGCATAACAAACTGGGATGGATAACTCTTATCATTCTCGTTCTGAATACAATAACCGGCATGTTTCTCAGACCTCCCCTTCTGGCGCTGATAGGAAATTCAAGGGTCGGGAAGATCCCATTTACAGAACTGGCAACAGAGAATCCCTGGTTTGACCAACTGCGCCGGATTTATTATGATGAGGGACGTGAACGATTTATTCTGGCAACATCGGAAGGTTTTTTCTATTCCGACGACAATTTTAAAACTCATCTGAGGAAGTTCACTCATCAGCCTCCTGCAAGCATCATGGGAGTTAATGTGCTGGAAAAGATGAACAACGACACATTTCTTGTGGGATCTTTCGAGGGTCTCTTTGCCTGGGATTCAGAAAACGGAAAAGTATTTGATTACATAAAGAAACAGGAATATGCGAAGCCGTCGACACACGGAAAACCAATTGGAGACTTTCTGATTTCCGGACTTGTCCGGAAATCTTCAGGCCAGGAATTCTATTTCGATTACAACAAGGGAGCATTGCCCATAGTTGGTTCAGAAAGTTTTGCGGATATGCCCGGGAATATAATCGCTGAATCACCAATGTCGCTTTGGAACCTGGCTTTGGAAATCCATACCGCAAGGATCTATCAGCCATTAATAGGTGATCTTTATGTTCTCATTGTTCCCCTCACAGGTCTGATCGTTCTCTTCATCCTGATATCAGGCTTTATTGTATGGCTGAAGATCAGAAAGAAAAACGCCGATACTGCACAATGATTACTGACTGGTACGATGATGACTTCGCATCTGATATCTGCGAAAATTTCGGAAATTACACCTGTTGGTTCAGGAAAATCATTGAAAGAGTATCTTTGCATCTAACTTAACCGGGTAAAGAAGCAATTACCTGAAAGTCCCCGTTAATTGCGCAAGCTGTGATTATTGCTTATTTTAACATAATGCCGGCAGTATAAAATTCAGGATACAGCATGATAAAAAATTCCCCGGTAACAGGTATAATTCTGGCTGGCGGCCGTAACAAGAGAATGGGCTCTAACAAAGCTCTTACACTATTGAACGGGAAACCGCTGATTGAATGGGTTCTCAATGCAATGAGGGAGGTGACTGATAATGTCATAATCAGTGTGGGAACCGAAGACTTTCAATATGAAAACCTGGCCAAAGTTCAGGATGAGTACCCCGATAAAGGTCCCGCAGGAGGAATTTATTCGGCACTTAAGGTATCGGAAACTGATCTGAATCTTGTCATCTCTTGCGATATGCCTTTTATTTCTGTCCCGGTTTTGGAGCTTCTAATCAGAGAAGCACGCCTTAATCCCTCGTGCGTAACTTTTCCTGTTGATGAGAACGGTTATCCCCAACCTTTATGTGCCGTTTACAATAAATGCATTCTGCCCGTATTACATGAAGCCATTCTTCAGGACAGGCTAATGCTCAGGAAAATTATTCTGGAATGCAGTTCAAGGCAGATGAAGATAGGCAGGGACCATACCCTTTACAGGACAGGCATCTTCATGAATATCAACACTAAAGAAACCTTAAAAAGAGCTCGGAATTCTACTAAAAACTTCAACTGATGCAAATAACGGTAAACAACACAATTCTCGAACTGCACACCGGTGCCAGAGTAATGGATGCAGTTCTTAAATATTATTCTCATCTCGGGAAAAGGAGGCCCAGGCATCTGCCTGCCGTTAAAGATCGCTATGGGAACACCATTGCCATTGACGGGGAGCTGGCAGAGGGCAATGTACTTGTTATCAGGACCAGACACCGGAAGAAAGCTTCGCTTTTAAAACTGGTCCTGGCCCTTTTTGCAATCGGGATTCTTTATTCATGCAGCACCCCTAAGAAAGCTGCTGCAGGCAAACAAGCTGAAAAGCAGGCTGTCATTTTCGCAGTAAACGATATGCATGCAGCAATCGATAATTTTCCGAAATTAGCTTACATAGCCGATAGTTTGCGAGCCATATATCCCGATTTGCTTCTTGTTGCTGCAGGGGATAACCAGACAGGCAATCCGGTGAACGATCAGTATCCAGAAAAAGGACTGCCGATGATTGAACTGATGAACGCAGTTGGCTTCGATCTGAGCGCCACCGGAAATCACGAATTCGATTCCAGCCCCAAAGGATTCAGCAAGTTGACCCATAAGGCAAAATTCGGCTTTATATGCGCAAATGCATCAGCAAACGATTCACTCAAGATAAAGTTAAATCCCTATGAAATAATAACATTGCCCAATGGACTTAAGCTGGCGTTTCTCGGCCTTCTGCAGATCAACCAGAACGGCATTCCCGATTCGCATCCCGTAAATACAAAGGGATTTGCCTTCCTTTCTCCGCTTGAAACAGCTCCCGATTATCTCTGGCTGAAAGATCAAAGCGATATTTTTATTGCCCTGACTCATCTTGGCTTTGAAACCGACGTCCGGCTTGCAGAAACTATGCCTGCCGGCATCGACCTGATAATTGGAGGTCATTCACACACGAAGGTTGAAAAAGAACAAATACACAATGGCATTATGATCACCCAGGCTGAGAACAAACTGAAATACGGTACTCTCATCAGACTGACTGTCAGAAGCGATGGATCAATACAGCGAAATATGGAGCTTATTGACATAAGAAATTCCAGGAATGAAAAAGCTTCCATCCGTGCGATGGTAGATAAATACAATGATAATCCCGTACTAAAACAGGTTATTGCAACAGCTTCTGACGAATTCTCATCGTATGAAGAACTCGGTTATCTCATGGCCGATGCACAGCGGCATACTGCCAAAGCCGATATTGCACTTGTAAATCCGGGAGGCGTCAGGATCAGTCATCTGGCAAAAGGTCCGATAACGCTCATGAATGTTTACCAGCTAGATCCCTTTGGTAATGAGCTGGTAGTGACCAGGCTGACCGGCAATGAAATTCTTAGCCTGATGACTGCAGCATATCCTCTTGACGACAAGTCCCCTTTATACCCCTCTGGGATAAGCACGAATCTAAAACTGGATTCAGGTGGAGAACTGGAAGATATAGCCATTCTTACGGAAAGCGGAGACCCGCTCGACATGAACAAAACATACATTGTGGCCATGAATAACTACATGACAAGTGTTTATAAATATGATCATAAAGATCCCGGCCAATCACTCTTTATTACTACCGCTGATGCAAT
>JAVEVC010000046.1:0-23781 GCA_034005245.1 Bacteroidales bacterium | reverse complement strand
CCCCTCATTTTCAAATTTTCCTTAACCCTGAATTTTACTATCCTCGCTATCAGGCCCAGTGGCAATGGCTTGTCTAAAGGAAACTGAACTGATCCTTTTCCCTGCTTATACTCCGAGAGTTCTTTTGGGAAATGAGCATGTCCTGAGGGTGTGGCATAAAAACCAATATGATTACTATGACCTGCAAAGTAGACCAATGGCCTGCTGTTTAACTTATAAGCAGGCATTTTATAAGCGAAACCTTCTTCTGCATCAGGGGCATTTTCTTTTATAACTGACCTGATTTGCTGCAACAATGCCTGAATATTTTCAGGGAAGAATTTTATGTAACTGTCAACAGTCATTGAATTAAAATGTTTGGCCAAATTTTACTGGAATACAAAATACTTTTCTCCCGGATTTCAAAGGAATGTAATGTTACGCCACGACAGTTTCTCTTAGCCATTAGCGGTTATACTCATGAAACCGGACGTGAAGACTTTTAAAACAACCTTTACCGTTAATGTCAAAAGCTATAATAGTGACAAACCTATGATTTTACCCAAAAGTTATTCATGTAAACCTGCAGTCCTTCCAGGCCAGCTTTTTATGCAACTGTTACAAATAAGATGAATGGATTTAATCCTTCTATTAAACAAAGAAAACCAGAGAAATCCTTATGTTTAAAGCTTAATATCAGACCTTTAGCGATCCACGGAAACCTCTGACACTATAGTAAGATTCCGCTCCATTATGACAAACAAACACGTGGCTGTACCGGCGATCGCCAAAAATAGCGCCTCCCAGTGTTCTTATTTCAGAAGGTGTTTTCAACCAGGACGAAGTTTTGGTGTCGAAATTTCCTAGTTTCTGCAACTCCCGGTATTGTTCTTCTGTCAATATCCCGATGCCCATGGAAGCTGCCATATCCATAGCGTTATCTTTTGGTTTATTCTCTTTCCGGGACTTCAAAGCTTCACGGTCATAACAAACATTTCGGCGACCTTCAGGGCTTTCCCGTGAACAATCATAAAAGACATACTTACCTGTCTTTTTATCATAACCAACAACATCAGGTTCACCACCGGTTCTCTCCATTTCATTGAGAGACCACTGTTTAACAACGTCAGCATCAAGGTTTTTTTGTACTTCAGCCCATTCAAGGCCATCATGACGGCTCATGTTTTTCTCAAAACGGGCTTTTAAAATCCGATACAGATCCTCACGCTGTTTTGATGTCAATATCTTTTTTATCTCACTTCCTGACATTCTACATTGAAATAAAAAAAATCCAGTCTTATTCCTTTAACAATGAAGCCGGTCATTTGTTCAAACTAAGAGCTCTCTACTGCTTTGGCTTATACCGCTTACAGTGAACGTCGAGGCAGTAAAAAAACAGGCTTTGGCAAAAGCGGTCAACAGGCAATCGTTCAGATATTTCAGACGGAAAAAAGTTCCGGCAGCAAAAGGTGTACTGAACGGTCCCTGAGGAAGGTGTTCAAGCTTTTTATTTTAGCCATTGTTCTTTCTATCTTTTCTTCATGTTTTTAATAAATTTTGAATCTCTTCAATCGGGACAGATGTTTTTTTATTAAGTTCCTCGATGGTCAGCCCTGAATTATGGAGTCTGGTAACAAATTGCTTCATTGATTCCCCGATTTCGATAAGGTGTCTGTCAGGATCAAAGAATCTTATTGTCTGCTGTCCCCAGGGTTCCTCGTGAATCTCATTAAGGAATTCAACACTATTAGCTTTAAGATGAAGATAATCCTGTTGAAGAGTTTCTGTTTCGAAGCATAATTCAAAGCGATTGATTCTATTGTCACTAATATGTCCAATTCCCAGTTTTCCCGGAATAATATGATCCTTTTGAATTTCCCATATTGCAAAGCCGCAGGAATAGATTACATCCCTGCCAAAATCCAAATGAATGGAAAGACCCAGTATTTCAGAATAGAACTTCTTTGATACTGCGATGTCTTTAACGAATAGTACGGTTGAACAATTTTTCAGATTCATATTTTAAAGATTCTTAAGATTCCTGAGACCCAATGTTGAGGTTGAACAGCTTTTTATACCCGTTACCGGACTTAGGAAGGAAAAGTGCTTATTTCTTTTACCCTCCGGCTGTCAAAGCTTATTCACTTGTGAAACAACACCACTTCTATTTCTTCCAGAAGCAACATCTTTAAATTTCCCCCCGGTTGGTCGACCGTATTAAAAATATCTATAACAAAAGGATGGATACATTATCCCGCCGTGTTACCTCTGAATACCGGAGATATCTGTGCAGAAGCAATTCAGACTTGATTAGGAAATTAACTATTTGAAAAACCAGGACACTGTTACCCCCTGTGTGACAGGTGTCCATGGAATTGACTGTGCAAACTGCTGGTTTTAATTTAATGTATTTAACTTTTTTCTCAGCCATTTTATAGCACCATCGGTTCTAATCCAGTATCGTTTAGCTACAAAGGAATACATTGTAGCCCACATTGATACCGTATCTTCAACAGGGGGTAGTCTCTTAATCGGTGATATAGAAATCAATGTTGACGCAACTGTCCTGTTTTTACTTAAGGCATGGTCCAGAAAGTCATTTGCAATTTTGCTGTCACCTGTTTTTTTAAAATAGCAAAGTGCTCTGTTATAAAGATAATGAATGCTACTTTCCTCATGGAATCTCTGCTCATACCTTGCGAATTTCTTAAAATTATTTGTTTTAATCATTAGAAGCATCAGCGGAAATCTGATAGATGAATGATCTTTTATATCAAGAGATATCATTGTTTCATACACCCGAATAGCCTCTTCATCGATGTCGCATAATTCCATGACATTACCATAGCCACACAGGCATCCCATAAAAGACCTGGTCTCCGGAATTGAACAAAACAACCCCCGATTTTCTTTAATATAGTCACGGCTAAACAAACGTCTCCCGAGTGTAATCCCCTTTATGAAATATTGCAGAGACTTAGAGTCTGAGACCTCACAATCACCAAGATATCTATAAGCTTCGATGCAGGAGGGATCAATTTCCAGAGCCTGTTTGACTAAAACAGTTCCTTCAGATTCCTCAAGCCAATTTGCAGCTTCAACCATTTGTAGAGCCCTCCCCGCATTAGAAAGAGGATCAGCCACAGGGATAGTATGAAAATCATCATTAAGGCTGTTAATAAATCTGTCACGCTCCTCCTCACTATCAAAATGCTTTGACTGGAGAATCCGACAGTATTCCTCGTTAATAATATCATTTTCAATCATATCTGATTAAGTAATTATGTAAATGTCAACTAATTATCAACTAATAGTTAGTTATACAAGGCATTGCTGTCTGCCTGACTGTGGCAGAACTGAAAGCGGCCATACAATCATCAAACATTATTTAATTCTCCACAAGAGCTGCAGGCAATACCAAACAACAACTTATCATTAAAAGCCAAATTTCTAAGTATTATCAATCAGTTGTTTTATCTTTTTAATGCTCTTTCTCTTTGGCTTAATCGTTAGCATACTCGGACCACAATAGTAACGCAAAGAAAACTGATCTGAATCCTTGATTTTCGAAATAGTTGAAAGAGGAATTTTGTAGCTGAATCTGACTATCTTCCTGTTGTTCTCTGAGTAACCTGTAACTACAGATAAATTTGTGGAATCGGAGGTTAAAATATTCGTTGTGTTTTCGGAGATGTTTCTGATATTATCAAGTTCCATTTTGTCAATGACCGTTGTGTACACTTCATTATCAATGATAATGATCGCCTTTTCATCAGGCGTGAAGCTGGAAGCCGATAATGATAAGACATCATAGGCAGTATATGATATCTCATTCCGGGCATTGATCTCTTTGACGATTGATTGAGTAAAATATAACAGCGGGGATCTTCGATCCCGATCCCTGATACAATATTTTAGTTCAAGCCTTTTTGCAGAGTTAACGATATCATTTTCGGAGAAGATCCTGTTGCTGGTGGAGCAACCTTGAAATGAAAAAGAAATCATGATTATGAATAAGATTCCGTAAGCATAAATTGCTCTGAACGATTCTTTCATTTTTGCGGATTATATGTGGATTATTTGACTGCTATTGATGAATGGGCATACGGCAGCCCTGATTTGTTTGGGGCGTCAGGTGTTGAAAGTTCTTTGAAACAACAATGCAATTGTTACCATGATGACAGTCATTGCGATTTTTTACCAGTATAATTGAAGATCCCTGACATGGTTTTTGTTTTTTGTAAAGCAACGCTCCGTCAGTCACATAAACATGAAACCTACGCAATGTAATACTAATTTTCACAGCATATTCGGTAAACTGTTATCCCTTCAGGAATAATAGATAAGCCCTCCCAATATTTCATAAATAGTTAGTAAATTTATAATATTTAAATGAACCTGGACATCATTATACGGGATGAATCTTATATCAAAAAGCAGGATCTTTTATCCACCTGCCTGTCGTCAATCGGGGATTAACCTTATTCACCCGAACTCAGACAAAAGGATCTAAAAGTAAAACCTTATTTAATCAATAAAACAATAAGATAAATGAATCCTCTTTTGGTCATCAGAACCTATATTTTTGCATCATTGATAAGCATTTTCATCCCCTTCACGATCGAGGCTCAGGCTGTATCAGGGGAAAAAGATCCTTATGATGTTTTCATCAATCCTCCGGAAGCTGCCAGGCCCGGAGTTCTATGGATGTGGATGGGTTCGAACTTATCCCGCAGCGGAATGTCTGCTGCAAATCAGGTAGTTACTTAAGCGTTACGATTTTTGGATGTGCTGCAAACTCTGGCCCGTTAAGGTTGCCCCTTACATTATAGTAGTCAGCATCGCTCCAGAAACTGAATCCTGCCAGCTCGGGAAAACTGGTTTCAAGTTTCTCAAGAACATCAAAGCAATCGCGAGGGGGATCTTTCGGGCCGCGAATGCCCAACTCAGCCCACCAGATCACTTTGCCGTGGTCTTTCTTCTTTTTTACCGCCCATTCATACTCCGAAAAAATGAGGCCGGTCCCGTATGCTGACTTACCGATTATATCAACATATTCATCTCCCGGGTAATATTCTTCCAGCGCCCCGTCTCCCTGAGTAGTGTGATAAGCCCAAATGATATTGTCAAGGCCTCTAGACGTAAAATAATCGTGAACAAGCCTGTAAAGCCTGATGGCATTTTTGCTTCCTTCCCTTGCATGCCATTTGTTCCTGTCATTAAGTTCAACAAAAGGTGTGTAAATAACCGTTATCCCCTTCTCCTGAAGCCATTTCAAATTTGCTGCCATCCGGTCCATCTGGTCATAAAAGTTACTCTTGACAGGATTATCTCCAGGATCAAATATCGGATCAAGGATAACCGGATCCTTCCATGAACCTCCTGCGGGATTGGCAAAGAAATTATAAACCCCTGCTATCATACCTTTATTCCACATCTTTTTGACACCTTCGTTCCATTCCGAATCAGTGAAGGGATTGTCATCAAAATCATATGTTATGCATCCGTAACGTGGCAACCTGCCGGTATGATCACATATCTTCTTCAGCCAGTTCCCGGGATGATCCATGTCGGGATTCTCGTTATGCACCCATGTTGCCATTTGACCGAACATATAAGAACCGTTGCCCAATGTTTGCAGATAACTGAAAATATCTTCTTTTGTCTGTGAGCGGAGGTTGGTGGCAAAAGCAAGAATGAATCCCGTTAAGCATATGAAATTCAAAATCCTGCTGAATGGCATGGTGTGGAATATCCTGTCTGTATTGCTTTTTAAGGTTTTCATATGGCAAAGGTTTATGTGGTCTGCATGATTAATGTCTGATTGCATATCCCAAAGTGATTATGTTAAAAACACTACATGACCTGTCAGCAAACTAATTGTCTAATGGTTGCATAAATTTATTGATTTTAATTATTACTGATGTAACTAATCCTTAATACCATGAGAAATGAATTGGCATTAGCCTTCCTAATAAAGATTTTTTCAGTTTCATTGCCGGGTTCCACCAGGAACCTGAGCTGAGAGCTTATGGGAAAGTCTATACTGAAGATGCTTAGTACTGTAAAGTGTTTTGCCGGTACTGAAAGAAAATGTAAATTTGAAGCCCATCCTTTTGAAGGACCTTGCAAGGCAAAATGCATGAAAGGCTTGTGGATGACCATTGATTCAGGCATGATTATTGGAGGTAACAGCAGAAGTTGTAGAAGGCCGATATTACATTAGGAGTTGAGGCGAATTATAGAATGGGCACAAAGGCATCCCGGGTCGAGAAATGTAAGTTTATCATAAATTGAGAAAAGAAAGATGAGAAAGATTACAGTATCATTATTTACAGCACTTATTTTAGTGACTGTCTTATCATATTCCTGCAAAAAGGGAGAAATACCTTTGGTAACTACTGCTGAAATTACAGGGATCAATCCGACTTCAGTAACAACCGGAGGAACCATAGTTGATGACGGAGGCTCAGAGATCATCTCCAGGGGTGTATGCTGGAATACAAGCGGGAAGCCCACAACGGCAAACCAAAGGACCATTGACGGCAGCGGCGCCGGTTCCTTTGTCAGCACTCCCGGCCAGTTGCTGCCCAAAACTTACTATACTTTAAGAGCCTATGCTACGAACAAAGCAGGTACAGGATATGGTGAGGAGCGCAGTTTTTTGACAGGTGAGATAATCTTTGGTTCCGTGGATGATTTTGAAGGTAATACATACATTACAATTTCCATGGGTACTCAGACATGGATGGCGGAAAACCTGAAGTCAACAAGATACAACGATGGCACCTCTATTCCTTCGGTTTCAGACTTTTCTGCATGGAACGGTCTCTCCACACCAGGTTACTGCTGGTATGACAATGATTCTTCAAAATACGCCTCTTCATATGGCTCATTGTATAACTGGTATGCTGTATCCTCAGGGAAGCTATGCCCGGTAGGATGGCATGTGCCTTCCGATGCAGAGTGGATACTAATGACAACTTATCTCGGAGGAGAAGAAATTGCAGGGGATAAGCTTAAAGAAGCCGGAGATGACCACTGGCTGATTTATAACGAAAAGTCAACCAATGAAACAGGTTTTACTGCCCTCCCAGCAGGTGGTCGCGTTGATGGCTCCTATGTTGCCATCGGTTACTCCTGCGCGTTTTGGACAGCAACAACTTACGATGAAACAAATGCCTGGTGCCGTGAGCTTGATACCGGAAGCAGCTACGTTATTTTTGGCTATGTGGACAAGAATCAGGGATTCTCTGTCAGGTGCGTCAAAAATCCGGAATAATGTGCAACTTACCCGTGAAGTATAACTGAAATTATGTGAATCCGCTTTCTCCACAGCGAAAGTCTAAATAAGTTATACAACAGATCCCGTAATTTCTGCTAATTCATGCCTCTTGATTAGCGGGCAGCTCCTTTTTTCTTTTAAAATAACTTGCCAGAAATAAAACTCCTGATAGTACAAACGGGATACCAAGTAAAAGGACAATCAGCAGGCTGGCTGATACGGAATGGGTCCTTTGGAGATTAAAAACAAAAAGAAATACACACCATGCCACCCCTATGGCAGTTAAGGATATGCCTCCGGCTTTTTCCCGATTCCATGCAACTATAAGAACCGCAATCAGCACAAATGATGGAATAAGATGTTTCAGTAAAGCAGAAGCGTTCTGTAAAAAGGTCATTTCGGGGGAGAAGGAATCAAGGGCAAAGAGACTGACAAAAAGTATTGCCAGAATACAAAGAACTCTTGCTAACCATCGAAGTGCATTGCCATGTGTTTTCATATAGAGTATTTTTTTACAATAGCAGCAAGTTACGACAGGAAAAACCTGAAGTCAATAATTTTGAAATAAATATTCTTTAGAGAGGAGGTGTGGCAAATAATTTATTAGGTGTTGATCCGTATCTTTTATAACTTTATACAAATGAGTATATCAGGCGATCTTATGCTACCTGTACAAAAATCAAAATCATATAAAATTAAAACCATGTCAAACGGAAATTTTGAAACCAGACCTGACAAGTGTATAACATTCCTTGTTATTATTTCACTCTTTTGCCTGAGCATGATTTCTTACGGACAAAGCGTGGACGAGCTTAAACTGAAAGATTACCGGCCAAAGTCAATCTACAAAATACCGCTGTCAAATGTTGCGTGTGCAAAATATCCGGCGATAGATATGCATACGCACGTTTATGGCCGCAATGAGGAGGAAATCGCTGAATGGCTGAAAGCAATGGATAACTGCGGTATTGAAAAAGCAATCGTTCTTACCGGGGCCACAGGCGAAAGATTCGATAACCTTATGAAAATGTACTCGAAATATGCTGACCGGTTTGAATTATGGTGCGGATTTGATTACACAGGATATGACCAGCCCGGATACGGCCCTGATGCTGTGAAAGAGCTTGAGAGATGTCACAAAAGCGGGGCAAAAGGTGTGGGAGAGGTTATGTTCAAAGGAAAAGGAATTGGTCCTTCGTCAAGAATAAAAACAATAATGCTTCCTGATGATCCGCGCTTTGATCCACTTTTTGAGAAATGCGCTGAACTGAAATTACCTGTAAACCTCCATATATCAGAAGATAAGTGGATGTACGAAAAAATGGATTCAACAAATGATGGCCTGATAAATGCCTATAAATGGGAAGTCAAGATGGATAATGGTGCCAGAAGCCATGAGGAAATGATAGATAGACTTGAAAACACACTGAAGAAACACCCCAATACCACTTTTGTTGCCGCCCACCTTGCAAACTGCTGTGCCGATCTTTCTGTCCTCGGCCTTTTCTTCGACAAATACCCGAACCTTTATGCCGATATCTCTGCCCGTTATGGAGAGATAGCACCTATTCCAAAATTCGTGCATGATTTCATTGAAAAATTCCAGGACAGGATTGTCTATGGCACTGATATGACTTTCAATGAAAGAATGTACAGGGTCACTTTCAGAGTTCTTGAAACTGCAGATGAACATTTCTATGAAACAGATATGTTTGGATACCACTGGCCATTGTATGGTCTTGGCATGAGTGAGGAAGTCCTTAAAAAACTATATCGTGAGAATGCATTAAAAATAACCAACAGGTAAATTAAACTCCGGCAAAAGGCCCGGCTGTGTTATGTCTATTAAATCAGTCTGCTGGAATCAATTTTGAAGCCCACAGGAATGATTTCAAAATCAAATATATAATGAATTTTGCCTGCAATCATATTCAATTACATCATCCATTTAAAATCAAAATCAAACTAAAATGAAAAGTACAGGTTTTCTCATCACTGTGTTTGCATTAGCATCATTAATGGCATCACCTCAAAACGTGAATACCAGGTTGTTTACAATTTTCACTTCTGCCGGTTGCGGATGCACCGGATCAGGAGGTGCTCCCCTGAATTTCACAACCCATGAAATGGTTCTGGCTGACCTTAAGAATGTATGCAGCGGTGTGGAATTTATAAGATGGGAAGGTAACTATTCTTCAGCTGTAGAAGAAGTCTCAAATAATGAGGACAAATACGATGGAGTTCTGATAATAGGCAGAATTTCGGGAGATTACAGGCTGGCCTTCACAGGATTGCCAACTATAGTTGTCTATAACCTTTTTGAATTTATGGACGGCCAGCCATATGATCTTTTTAACACCGGCAGAATGGATGAAGAAAAAAATATACTGAAAGGCGGCACTGACTATAAAGAAAAAAGGATCCTGACCGCCCAGCTTGACAGAAGAAATCTGTGTTCTCCTGATGCCAGGGAAGCAATGTGGAACGATCTTATTTACAAAATTAACCTGCTAAGGATCGTGAATGAACTCAGCAAAACGAGAATACTTATGGTCAAAAGAAATAATGATGAAATCATTGCCAGCGTGAACTATCGCGGCGATTTCAACCAGACTTTTCCCAGAGATCATAATGCCAGGTATGTCCAGAACTTTAAGGAGTTATTTGGTGTGGAAATAGTTCCTGTTGAACCTGAGGAATTCTATGACACTTATAGTAAAGTAAATCCCGCGAAAGCTGAAGAGACTGCCGACCAGTGGATCAGGGCAGCAAGAAAAGTGGAAGCTTCAACATCTGAGATCATAAAAACAGCAAGAGGATATCTCGCTCTCGAAGCTCTGAGACAAAAATACAACTGTAACTCCGTCTCAACGCATATACGTTCCGTCTCAGGGAGTGGAGAACTAAAAGATCTCTATAATCCCGGGCTAGGTCTGGAACTTGGATTTAAAACAAAGGGCATCCAGGCGGTCTGCCAAAATTATCCCGATATTATACTCACGCAGGTGCTTGCATTTCTGCTCACCGGAAGACCAAGCATGCTGGGCGATTTCATTTATGATCCTTTTAATTCCACTGAGATACTTCTGCACTGTGGAATACCTGTCAACCCCTGGGGCGACGACCGGAGGCTGCCTTATACCATCAGGACACATGCAGAAAGTCCTGTGAGAGACAAACCTGATGAACCCGGCTCTTCAACCGGGATCACTGCCGAATGGCCTGCCGGAGAACCTGTTACTTTCTGGGAAATACATTCACTCACCAGGGAAATAAGGCTTAATACCGCTGAGATTGTTAACGGGAAACTCATTTATAACGGAGGGGAAGATATTGATAACGTTATGTGCACAGGCAAAATAATTGCAAAAGTTGATGATGCAAAAAAACTGCAGGATCAGTTTAAACCTTATCTGCACGGTATCCATACAAGTGCCACTCTTGGAGATCTGAGACAGCAGATAAAGGATGTAGCTGTTCTGCTGGGCCTTAACGTTATTGAATCTGACAGGTGAACATAACCGGTTGCTGCGAAAAAAGTACTGACACATCCAATGCAAATGCTTATCCAGGTATATCCATTTAATTTCTATTACTGCAAGGTTTTCATTTTTAATGTATACATAAACTCCGTTCAATATCTCAAATAACCCTGCAATCATTTGACTTTGGATAATTCATAACTTAAATTTATACATCCGAAACAGGAAGTATTATCAATATGAACAACACTAACCGCAATTCACTTATGAATCAGTCAGGAATATCAAGTCATGCCAGGCTTAAAATGCTGATCTCATGCTTATTGTTTTTTTTATTCTTCTCAATACCCGGATTGAACGGGCAGAATGACACTGTCGCAACGGAAAAGAGTAAGAAAGAGCCGCCTGAGATAATAAATCCAATCTTCAACAGCGATGAACTTCTTGAGGTATCTCTTTATTTCGATATGGCAACATTCCTGAAAAAGAATCCCGAAGACGGGAATCTTGATGCACTTATGAGAATAAAATTCAGCGAAACAGATTCCCTGGAGAAGAAAATAAACATGAGAACCAGAGGTATTAATCGTCTTGAAAGATGTCCCTTCCCTCCTGTTATGGTTACTTTTAAAAAGCCCGTTTATATTAGTTCTGATTCCGTTAAGGTAAAGAAGTTGAAACTGGTGACACACTGTGAAACAGGAGCTGTTTATGAAGAATATGTTCTGAGAGAATACCTTGTATACAAGCTGTACAATGTTATTACCGATACCAGCTTTAAGGTCAGGCTTTTAAAAGTCAATTATATAGATAATCAAAATAAAAGGAAGACTCTAAGCAAATACGGATTTTTCATCGAACCGTTGAATTCACTGGCTGCAAGGACAAACACAACAGTTGTCAAAGCAACTAACCTGGGTCAGAAGCTTATAATCCCCGAAATCATGGACCAGGTTGCTGTCTTTAATTATATGATCGCAAACTGGGACTGGTCAGTTGCCGGACAGCATAATATTAATGTTGTAAGCCCAAAACAATTGGGGGCTTCTCCGTTAGGTATTGCCATTCCTTATGACTTCGACCTTACAGGGATTGTAAATGCTTCTTTTGCCATACCCCCTCCCGATAAAGGTATTGAAAGTGTCCGTGACAGGCTTTACACGGGCATTTGCAGGACAAGCGAAGAATTTCGTGACGGCCTGAAAAAATTCTATGACAAAAAAGAAGAATTATACAAAGTGGTTAACGATTTCCAATATCTGAACCCGAGAGCAAAAAAAGACATTATATACTTCCTTGACGGGTTCTTTGACCAGTTTGAAAAAGAAAGAAGCTTTGACAATCTTATTGATTTATTGCTGAATAATTGCAAAAAGCTTTGAATAAAGGCAGTCATAATTCTTTCAAACCGGATAGACTAAATCAGCAATCCCAGATAGGAAACAAGTATTGGCTTTCAGAATTCATCATAAACAAGAATCAAAATATGAATCGGAATATCAACTATATCAGCTTTTTAATGTTTATGCTTACGGCCTTTACAGCCTGCTCATCACATGCTAAATATGATGTCCTTATTAAGAACGGCCGCATATTCGACGGATCCGGGTCTCCATGCTTTACAGGGGATATCGGTATCAACGCTGATACAATAGCCGTAATAGGTGAGATTAAAAAAGGCAGTGCTGAACTGACTATTGACGCTGAAGGGCTGGCAGTCGCTCCAGGTTTTATCAACATGCTCAGCTGGGCTGTTGAATCACTTATCGAGGACGGACGTTCTCAGGCTGACATCAGGCAGGGAGTGACACTAGAAGTTATGGGTGAAGGAGAGTCGTGGGGCCCTTTGAACCACAATATGAAAAAAGATTTGAAAGCCAGCCAGGCCCATATTAAATACGATATTGAGTGGACAACTCTGGGCGAATTTCTTGAATATCTTGAAAAAAGAGGCGTTTCAACAAACATTGCATCCTTTGTTGGTACTGCCACATTAAGAATACATACAGTCGGCTATGATAACCGGCCTCCCACCATCGCTGAACTTGACTCGATGAAGCTGCTGTTAAGCCAGGCCATGGAGGAAGGTGCTATCGGAGTCAGCTCGGCACTTGAATATGTGCCCGCCGCCTTTGCCAACGCCGATGAGCTTACAACCTTGTGCAAAGTTGCAGCATCATACGATGGAATGTATATTTCGCACATAAGGGACGAAGGAGACCTCTTCCTTGAAAGCCTTGATGAACTAATCAATACATCAAGAGAAGCAAACATCAGATCTGAGATCTACCACTTCAAACAGGTCGGAACATCAAATTGGAACAAACTTGACGATGCAGTACGAAAAATAGATTCTGCAAGATCAGCAGGCATATATATTACTGCTGATATGTATAATTACACAGCCAGTTCAACGGGCCTTGACTTAATTATGCCTGACTGGGTGCAGGAAGGCGGATTCAGTAAATGGACTGAAAGATTGAAGGACCCGAAGATCAGAAAAATTGCAGGCCATGATATACGTGATGCCATAATAAGCAAAACAGGTTCACCGGAAAAAATATTAATGGTCGGTTTTAACAACGACAGCCTTAAGTATCTCATAGGTAAAAACCTTGCTGAAATCTCAGAACTGAGAAAAAAACCTTACTGGGTAACAGTTATGGACCTGGTAATAGATGATGGAAGCAGGTGCAGTGCAGTCTATTTTTCAATGTCAGAGGAAAATATTAAAAAACAGATGGCCTTACCCTGGATGAGCTTCTGTTCTGATGGAATGTCAGGTTCCACCGATGGAGTGTTTCTTGAATCCGGAACCCATCCCAGGGCCTACGGAAATTTCGCCCGCCTGCTGGGGAAATATGTAAGAGACGAAAAAGTGATGCCCCTTGAAGAGGCTATACATAAACTCACATCATTACCTGCGGGCAATATGAAGATCAGCAAACGGGGCGCTTTAAAAACCGGGTATTTTGCTGACGTGGTCATTTTTGATCCGGAAAAGATACAGGACCATGCTACATTCGAATACCCTCAACAGTATTCCACCGGAATGAAGCATGTATTTGTCAACGGCATCCAGGTACTTAAAGACGGTGAGCATACTGGTGCCAAACCAGGCAGGATTGTCAGAGGTCCCGGATATAAGTACTAAGTGGCAACCAGTCGGAAGAAATTAAATCCCGGAATTATTTCATTTCCCGGATGTGTCAAACAGGTGCAGGGCATCCTGTACAACATTTTCTTTTGTTATCAGTTTGGGTTCAGGCAGCCCGGGATCAAGATCAAGATACTGCATTTTAACATGTATCGGGGTTTTCATAACGTAAGGCCTGCAATAAGGTATTGCTGCAACTGCATTTTTTGCTCCTTCATACAGAGCCTGGCGCGTCTCATTGAATGGATAGAGAATGGCTGCTTCCCTTGAAAGTCCGCGTTTTGTGGAAACAGTTATTACATTCTCTCCAAGGAAGTCCCTGGCTTCACGACATGTTGCCTCATCGCCTGTGACCATAATAACAGGCACACCAAAGTATCCTGCAATAGCTCCGCTCTGGGCAATTTCTCCCGATTCCACCCCATTATACCAATAACGGTTCTCAGACCTTGAACTCTGCGTATGACAAAGGACACCGTCGGGTGTGCCCATCATTGCATGAAAACCGAGAAGTACCATACCTGAATACGAGCTGTCGAGATCTGTGAGGTTTGCCACACCTGGCCTGGGAGTGCCTGTTATGTAATGGGCTCCAGGCTCCATCAGGTGAGGTAATATTGCCTGAGTCCCGTGTCCGTCAAGAACAACAATCTCAGTTGCACCTCCGTCGCGCAGACCTTTTATTACTGCAGAAAGGTCAGCCATAAAGAACTCACAAGCCTGTATATTCAAAGGAGTATCCTTTTCACGGGTCTGCGAAAACTTGAAAACACCACTTATCCCTTCAAGATCAGTATTAACATAGATCTTAATCTGGGCAAACGATATTTGAGAAACACACAGGAAAATCAACGACATCACCTTCATGAAACACCCACAATTAAACCTTCTTAAAAATGAAAGCGATTCATCAATAACAGTTTTTGATCTCTCTTTTTTCATAGGTCTTATTTGTATAATTTACAACATGATTACCTTTTATTACAAGGACATTAATTGCTTGGCAGTAGCCTGCCCTTACCTATCAAATATACTAAATCAGAGTAAATCTTTTAGATGCCATTGATAAAAAGATGGCTGAACCTATCCTAATTAACCTAATTATTAAATGCGATTTTCTTTGTATTATTGGATAAAAAACCTAAATTTCATGGTTTTTAATTATTAACAAAATTCTTTATGCCATGACAAATATTATAGCTATTATCATTCAACTGCTTAGTGGTGCCCTTGGTGGTTACGGTGCCGGTTCCCTTCTTAAGAAATTATCATTGGGATCAACATGGAATTCAATAATCGGCATCCTTGGTGGCGGTCTTGGAGGACAAATACTGGGATGGCTGGGTATCGGAACCGGTGACGGTGGTTTAGACCTCTCAAGTATTATAGGAAGTATCTTAGGTGGTGGTGTTGGTGGCGGTGTTCTTCTTTCAATTATTGGCTTTATTAAAAGCCTGCTCGGTAAGAAGTAGAAGTTTTTCTTTTTAACAGATCGGGAAAGAGCATCTTTAAAGCTCAAGCGTTGCTACATTCTTTTAATTACCTGTAGCAGTAATTTGTATTGCCTTATTCTCAGAAATAAGAAAACTGAAACTGGTCTCTGGACTTTAATGGCAAATAACAATCTTGCCTGTCTGTTTATTTGAATAACTTCATTTACTGTCTCAACAGGATAAGCAGTGAATTAGGGATTCGCGTGTCTGGCTACACGGAATCTTTACTTGATTATATGTGATTTTGTTTTAATGCCCGTGTGCTTCTGCAGCAAGCTTAGTGAAATCATTTTTGCATCGCTGGCGAAATCAATGTGCTTGATTCGTTTAAGCAAAATGCCTGATGCGCCATACGGTATAAAAGGAGTGGGGTATGGAATCATAACGATTTTAAACAGTCGCTAACGTAAATCAGGGATGAATAAAATTTCTTTTTAACGGATTCGAGAAAGAGAATTTATTTCCCGTTGATTCCCTTAACAAATGGAACACGTTATTCCGGAAGATCCACTTGCCAGGATCAATGCTTTTCAGTAATTTAGTAAATACCATACCTTCAAAATTCTTCTTGATGAAAAATGTTAGTCTGCTGTTGTTTGTTCTTCTTGCTGCAGGATCCTTTTCCTGCAACAATAAAAAGCCCGGGAGTATCTCAGTGACTTTCCCGGAAATTGATGGTCCCACTCAAATCACCAGTAATGACAAAGAGCACTTTTTTGCCAGTTATTATGGTATTAATTCATTTGATAAATCACAGCGTTATGCCACTGTTCTTGAAACGGATATAAAATACGAACTCCCCGATGAGTCAGATCCTGCAACACTTGGGCTTGTAGATCTGGCAACATATGAGTTCATACCGCTGGCTATAACGCGTGCCTGGAATTTTCAGCAGGGGTGCATGGCACACTGGCTTGGCACATCGCCAGACTCTCTGATCATTTATAATGATTTCCGGGAAGGTAAATATGTTTCAGTTATAATGAATGTCCATTCAAAAGAAGAGGTCAGGATAATCCCATATCCTGTAAGTGCCGTATCTCCTGACGGCAAGGAAGCTGTTAGCATTAATTTTTCCAGGCTCAGAATAACACGGCCCGACTATGGTTACGGAGGGAATGGTCAGGATCCCATGGAAGATATCCCATTCCCTCCAGATGATGGCATATTCCTTGTTGACCTTGAAACAGGAAACTGCAGGTTGCTTGTTTCATATGAGCAGGTCAGGGATCTTGTTCCGCCAGTCGGCGAAGGAAGTATCGAATGGTTTAACCATACCCTTTTCAGCCGCAATGGTTCAAAAATATTCTGGCTTTCCCGCCAGATGGATGGAAAAATACGTATCACCACTTCACTAACTGTGAACAGAGACGGCACCGGCCTGACCAGATGTTTCCCCGACAACTGGGCAGGATCGCATTACGACTGGCTGAACGATGATGAACTGATGATCACTGCCAATTATGAAGGGAAACAGTATGCCCATGTGCTGTTCACAGTTGGAGAACAGGATTACAAAAGACTTGGCAAGGGATTGCTTGATTATGACGGGCACGGAACATTTTCCCCTGACCAGAAATGGATGGTGACCGATACATACCCCAGCTCAGGTTTACGTGAACAGAAGATATACCTGATGGATATGAAGACTGAAGCCATAATTTCACTGGGACGCTTTGTTCATCCACCTGAGTTTGAAGGTTTCTGCCGTTGCGACATACACTGCCGCTGGAGCCCTGAAGGCAATATAATAGGTTTTAATTCAACAAATTCCGGTAACAGACAAGCATATATCTACCGGCTGACATTCTGATTCCTGGAATTACCGGAGCTGTTCTTGGGCATTATGCCCCATAGCCCCACTTTCTCATTACTTCAAAATTTGTTTTCATGCAGTCCATCGGGGACTTTCCCTGGTAAGACTCCTGCTCAATTATATAAACCTCTGTACCACCTATTTTTGTAGCAAGCTTTGTTACCTTTTTTGCGCTTACAATGCCTTCACCGATAATAGTGCTTTCAAATTTTTCAGCCCCTCCTGAAGAGATAATCTCATCCTTGACATGGATATTCTCAAATCTGCCCGGATACTTCTTTACTACATCCAGAGCTATTGCGCCGCCGTTGTAAAGATTACCGATATCAAGCTGAACGACAACCATATCAGGATCCATACTCTTCATCATTATATCGAAAAGTTTCTCATTGTTAAGGCTTTCACTGAATTCAAAATCGTGATTGTGATACCCGAATTTCATACCTGATCTTCTGCACAGTTCGCCGCACTTATTGAAAACATCCATATAGCGTTTGAAGTCGTCATAATTGCTTCGCATACTGTTATCCATAGAAGGGCTTACAACATACTTCTGCCCAAGTATTGCAGCATCCTCTACAGTTTTTTTCCAGCTGTCGGAGAAATCGTCTTTTCTCTCATCCCAATGCTGCCTTCCCATCACAGTATGTCCGCTAATCATCTTCAGGCCCAGATCGTCAAGTATTTTCCTGAACTCAGATGGTGAATAACCATAGAATTTCCCGTCGATATAATTTGCATGTTCTACATATTTATACCCCATACCGGCTACTTGTTTCAGAGATTCAAAGGGATCATCCGACATTTCCTGCCGTATTGAATACAACTGCAATCCAACAATGCCTTTCCCTTTCCGCGCAGCATATACAGTTGAAGGCACCAGCGCCAATCCGGCAGCTGCCAGGGCTCCTGTCCTGATAAAGTTTCTCCTTGAAGTTTTCATCAGTTTGTCTGTTTTTAGTATGAATTATTTGATTATTTCCTTTTGCTATTCCTTATAAAATTATAACAAACATATCAGTAATTCAAAATATACGGATAAAAAAACCACAGACACTCCATAACCTGTGGGACTTAAATCCGGGCATGTGATAAACTCTTTCTGCATCGGGCAATTATTGCAAATCGCCTTGTCAGGTATTACTGAACGAATTGGTTGTGATTAAGCTAATTTTCGCCGTGAAGTAACTTCTTTACCCTTTTCCAGTAGAATTCGGTCTTAGGACCTGACCCATTCCAGTCGCGTGTAACCTTTTCAAGGTTGTAGGGACCTGTCCTCGAAGCATAATAAAGGAAAACCTTTTTTGACAATTCGGGGTTGAACATATCTTCCAGACTGTAATTATTCCCTGTCCTCATGTTATAATCGTCAATTCTTACCGGTCGTATCTGCAAAAAACCTGCTGCCTGCTCCAAAGGGTTATATGCCAGAGGATTATTCATAGTCTCAACCATCCCTATGGCATTAATAAGATCATTAAAAGGTTCTATCCGCGGCGGCTCAGAAATATATAGCGGCCTATCATCCGGAGCAGAAAGCTTAAGATTAGCCGAAAGTAACAGAGGTATAAGGGCAAATCTCAATATCTTGCCTGATATGCGACGAATCCTGTTTTTTGGGTAAAGGATATCATAGCTCAGATTCAGGGAGTCAGTCCGTAATTTGTCAGTATTAATTAAGTTCTCTGAATATTCGGACAATTGGTCTTCCTGTTGGTTTGACTTTTTCAATAAGTAAAAAATTAATTACTACTAATATCCTCTTACTGAATCAGCCCTATTGCTAATCCATAATTTAGCAAAGTTAGTCCAAACGGGGGTCACGATAAGGATCAAGTTATCAACAAACCTGAACTATTATCTCTGACCTCAGTTGAGGATATATGTGTAACAATTAAATAGTTGAAATGTTTAATGAGCTCAGAGTGTCCACCCATTGCTGTAGGGGCAGTGCAGGAACTGGTCAGCCCCGGGCATTCCTGTAAAGCAGAATTTATCGGGATCCCATCTCATAACTTCTCCTCCCAGGCTATCCTTCATCTCATTTCTCAGGGCAATATTTCCCAGCAGTACCGTTTCGGTAAGCGGTCCGGCCCATTCAAAATCTGAACCTGCCGGGGCACCTCCCTTGCAGGCCAGAATCCATTCTTCCTCATGGCCTGGTGATGACGGGATATATGGTACAGGAGCCTGATACGAATTCCTGAGCGACGCCGGGAGAATTACATCATTGAGGATCTTACCCTTATCACCAATATAAAGTGTTCCGCCAGCACCCATTTTCATTCCCGGATCAATTTCAGAGATAACCATGGGGCGCAAGCCGCCATCGTACCAGGTTAGACTGACAGGCGGCATGTCTTCCCTGGCAGAAAACTCGTATTTTACTATTGATCCCGAAGGGTATGTCTCTCCATTAACGAGCGTCGAGACTGCCTGTACTGATACCGGATATTTAAGTTTAAGCACACGGAAGACAGGGTCAAGGGAATGACATCCGATATCGCCAAGGGCGCCCGTTCCAAAATCCCACCATCCGCGCCAGTTGAACGGGTGATAGGAAGGATGATAAGGCCGCATCGGTGCCGGTCCGATAAACAGATCCCAGTCCAGTTCAGCAGGGACCGGAGGTGTATCTGCAGGCCTTCCTACCCCCTGAGGCCAGTAAGTCTTGAAAAGTCCATTATTTGGCCTGTCTGTCCATACATGTACTTCCCTGACATGACCAATGACGCCATCCCAAATCATTTCCCTCACCCGGCGCGGGCCATCTCCTGCCTGCCCCTGGTTACCCATCTGGGTGGCAACCTTGAATTCCCTGGCTGCCTTCGCAAGGGTTCTGGCTTCAAAAACAGTATGCGTTAGCGGCTTCTGGGTAAAAACATGCTTGCTGCGCCTCATGGCTTCCATACTGATGACAGCATGAGTATGGTCGGAAGTCGCAACAATAACAGCATCAATATCTTTTTGCTTATCAAGCATCACCCGGTAATCTTTATACTGTGTTGCTCCGGGATATTGCCCGAAGACCTTGAGGGTTGATCCGCGCCAGTCGACATCGCACAGTGCAACAATATTTTCTGTTTTTGCAACATTCTCTATGTTTACCCTTCCCATGCCGCCTATACCTACGCAGGCAACATTCAGTTTATCTCCCGGAGACGCATGCCCAAGGCCAGCGACTGCATGCCTCGGAACAATTGTGAATCCGGCTATGGCTGCTGCAGAGGTGTTAATGAATCCCCTGCGGCTGATGGTGTTCAATGTTTTCTTGTTCATGTTGGATTTGTTATGGGTTGACATCATTTTTTATACCTCAACAATAAGGCACATCACCTATATAAAATTACGAGATTATAAATTGATTTTCTAAATTGCGGCCATTATTCTTAAGCATTCAAAGCAGATAAATAAATCCCAGAAACTGACATGCCAAAAAGGGAAGACATTAAAAAGGTTCTCATCATAGGTTCAGGGCCGATAATCATCGGCCAGGCTTGTGAATTTGATTATTCCGGCACACAGGCCTGCAAAGCCCTTCGCTCGCTGGGTTACAGGATAGTTCTTGTGAATTCTAATCCTGCAACTATAATGACCGATCCGGAAACAGCCGATATAACATATATTGAACCACTCAATGAGTATGCCCTGACCGAAATAATAAAAAAAGAGCGTCCCGATGCACTTCTTCCCAACCTGGGTGGACAGACAGGGTTGAATCTATCCTCTCTGCTTGCAAAAAAAGGTATCCTGAAAAAATATGGTGTGGAGGTCATTGGTGTGAATATAGATGCCATTGAAAGAGGGGAAGACAGGATTGCTTTCAAGGAAACAATGAACCGCCTGGGTATAGAAATGCCTGAGAGTACTGCTGTCAATACTGTTGAAGATGCCGAGAAAGTGGCTGCCCTATTGGGTTACCCTGTGGTTGTGCGGCCGGCATACACTCTGGGAGGCACTGGCGGAGGCCTTGTATATAACCTTGAGGAACTCAGGATCACAGCCAGCAGGGGATTGTCGGCAAGCATGGTCAACCAGGTGCTTATAGAAGAATCTGTTCTGGGATGGGAAGAGCTTGAACTTGAAGTTGTCAGGGACGCCAGGAACCAGATGATAACGGTATGCTTCATCGAGAATGTCGACGCCATGGGAGTTCATACAGGCGACTCATTCTGCACTGCCCCGATGCTTACTATCAGCCGGGAACTTCAAAACAGGCTTCAGAAACACGCCTATGACATTGTCGAAGCAATACAAGTCATAGGAGGAACAAATGTGCAGTTCGCTCATGATCCAAAGACAGGCAGGATTGTCGTAATAGAAATAAATCCCAGGACCTCGCGATCTTCAGCGCTGGCATCAAAAGCCACCGGTTTCCCTATCGCGTTTATCTCTTCAATGCTTGCCGTAGGCCTTACGCTTGATGAAATACCCTACTGGCGCGAAGGCACTCTTGAGAAATACACACCATCCGGTGATTATGTGGTAGTTAAGTTCGCGCGGTGGGCATTTGAGAAATTTGAAGGCCTTGCAGACAAGCTCGGTACCCAGATGCAGGCTGTAGGAGAAGTCATGAGCATTGGCAAAACCTACAAGGAAGCTCTGCAGAAGGCAATTCGTTCACTCGAGACAGGAAGGTACGGACTTGGATTCGCCAGGGACTATAACAAAAAAACTCTTGATGAGCTGATGAACTTGCTAAATAGTCCATCAAGCGAGAGACAATTCATCATGTACGAGGCATTGCGCAAAGGTGCTTCGGTTGATGAGCTCTACCGAAAAACACATATAAAACCCTGGTTTATTTCTCAGATGAAAGAGCTGGTGGAAGAAGAGGAAAAGATTCTGGCTTATAAAGGCATGATGATCCCTAACGACCTCCTTATCCAGGCGAAAAAAGATGGTTTTTCAGACAGATACCTTTCAATCCTCACAGGCATCAATGAGAAAGTCATCAGAGCCAAGCGCATCTCTCTCGGACTAACTGAAGCATGGGAACCGGTCCCTGTAAGCGGTGTCAGCAACGCATCATACTATTTCTCCACTTACAATGCACCCGACAGGGTGGAAGTGAGCAACAGGAAAAAGATCATGGTATTGGGAGGAGGGCCTAACAGAATAGGACAAGGAATAGAATTTGACTACTGCTGCGTACACGCAGCCTTTGCCATACGAGATGCCGGCTATGAATCAATTATGGTAAACTGCAATCCCGAAACAGTATCAACTGATTATGATACATCCGATAAGCTTTATTTCGAGCCTCTTACAGCCGAAGATGTCCTGAGCATATACAATAAGGAAAAACCCGAAGGGGTTATTGTCCAGTTCGGCGGACAAACACCCCTCAACCTGGCAAAGGAGCTTGCAGAAGCAGGCGTAAAAATACTTGGCACCACTCCAGACACTATCGACCTTGCAGAGGACCGCGACCGCTTCAGGCATGTCATAAACAAGCTTGGAATACCACAGCCTGAGTCTGGCATGGCCTCTAACCTCTCCGAAGCCCTTAAGATTGCCGAAAGGATAGGATACCCTCTGATGATAAGACCTTCATACGTCCTGGGAGGAAGGGCTATGAAAATAATCCTTGATGAACAGATGCTTGAAGAATATGTCATAAAAGCTGTAGGCATATCACCCGACCGACCTCTTCTTCTCGATAAGTTCCTTGAAGATGCAATAGAATCAGAGTCTGATGCGATATCCGATGGAACCGATGCTTTTGTCCCTGCTATTATGCAACATATCGAATATGCAGGAATCCATTCCGGTGACTCAGCATGCGTTATACCTCCTGTTGTGATTCCAAAAGAACACAAGAAGACCATTTACGACTATACACGCAAGCTGGCCAAGGAACTTAAGGTTGTGGGCCTGCTTAATATACAATATGCCATTTACGAGGACACAGTATATATCCTGGAAGCAAATCCAAGAGCTTCCAGAACAGTCCCCCTGGTGTCGAAAGTCTGTGATATTTCAATGGCACGCATTGCAACCCAGATACTTCTCGGGAGAAGATTATCTGATTTCGGACTTAAGAAAAGAAATATCAAGCATTTTGGAGTGAAGGAAGCTGTCTTTCCCTTTAATATGTTCCCTGCTATAGACCCTCTGCTTGGTCCTGAAATGCGGTCCACGGGAGAAGTGCTCGGAATGGCCGAAAATTACGGAATGGCATTCTACAAATCCCAGGAAGCTACACAATCTCCACTGCCTGTAAAAGGCAATGTGCTGATAACCATAGCCAACCGCGACAAGGAAAGAATACTTGAAGCAGCCAGGAATTTCAGGGACATGGGATTCAATATCATTTCAACAGGAGGAACAAAAAGTTTCCTGGAACAACATGGAATAAACGCATTACTTATTCTTAAAGTTCATGAAGGAAGGCCAAACATTGTCGATGCTATCAAGAACGGTGAGATAGACCTCGTGGTAAACACACCAGCAGGAAGGCTCAGCGAATATGACGACTCGTATATAAGAAAAAATGCAATAAGGTATAAAATTCCATATATTACGACCACATCAGCAGCGCTGGCTGCAACTAAAGGCATTAAAGA
>JAVEVC010000045.1:0-23836 GCA_034005245.1 Bacteroidales bacterium | reverse complement strand
TATTCTTGCCATCAGTAAATCAGATATGCTCGACGGGGAGCTTAAAGAAGAAATAAGAAAGGATCTTCCCGATATTTCAAGGGTCTTCATATCCTCAATAACCGGGGAAGGACTTACTGCCCTTAAAGACATGATCTGGAAACAGCTAAATAATTACTAATCATGCTTGAGCAGTTGGATCAACAGTTCTTTATTTTCCTGAATTCACTCAATTCACCATTCTGGGATAAGGTAATGTTCACAGTCAGCATGATACTGATCTGGGTGCCTCTTTACATTGCTATATTGATATGGATAGGTTCCAAATACAGAAAAAAGTTTCTTGTCGCAGTATTATTTATTGCAGCTGCAGTAACCCTTTCTGACCAAAGTGCTCTCGTTATCAAGAAAAGTGTTGAGAGACCCCGTCCATGCCATGAACCGGCACTTATCGGAAATGTACATACTGTAAATGGCGTTTGCGGCGGCAAATACGGCTTTGTTTCATCTCATGCAGCAAACTCCTTTAATGTAGCTTTGCTGAGCCTTATGTTCATCAGGAAGAAATGGTTCTCAGCAGGCATATTATTGTGGGCCTCAGTTGTTGCTTACAGCAGGATTTATCTGGGTGTTCATTATCTGGGGGATGTTATATGCGGATCAATTCTGGGAGCGATTATAGGATGGGGAATGTATAAATTATTTGAGCTCTACGAAACCAGGCATAGGGAGGAAAAATATCCTCAGTCACCCGGCTGAAATGATCAATGAACAGCCGGAGATGCTCCTGCTGCTAAAAAGGATATTATATGCTTTGCATTGCATCGGAGACAACTGATACATGTTTCAATCTGGCGGCTGATGAATATTTTCTTAAGAACAGCAGACAGGATTACCTTATTCTTTCGATAAATCAAGTGTCTGCCGTGATCGGAAAGCACCAGGTTGCCCACATGGAAACGAACACTGAATTCGTTCACAAAAACAATATACCTGTATACCGTAGGATATCAGGGGGCGGTACGGTTTTTCACGATACTGGAAACATGAACTATTCTCTTATTTTAAACAGTGAACCCGGACACCAGGTAGATTTCTTCAAATACACTCTTCCGGTAATGAATTTTCTGATTTCGATGGGCGTCAATGCAAAATTCGAAGGCAAAAATGACATAAGGACCGATGGAGTTAAAATTTCGGGTAACGCAGAACATATATACAGGAACAGGGTCCTTCACCATGGGACTTTGCTTTTTGATGCAAACCTTCAAATGCTAAGAGGTTCATTAAGAAAAGATATTGGCAGGTATGAAACAAGGGCAGTGAGGTCGAATCCCTCTCCTGTGGGCAATATAAGGGAATATTGCCCACAGGTTGGGAACACCTGTGAGTTCAGATCGAAGATGCTCCAATGGATTCTGGACAATTATCCCGGAGCGGAAATAACTGTTGTCAGCAGCACTGAAGCTGAACAGATAAATGATCTGGCTGACAGCAAGTACAGGACATGGGATTGGAATTACGGTTACGGACCTGAATACAGGTTTGCAAGTACATTCATTTACAAAGGTATGGCCTCTTCATGCAGCTTGTTTGTCAAGGAAGGTTTAATCCGGGAATGCGAAATGAAAGGGCCGCCAGAATTGCAGGCTGCCGCCGGATTTCTTTGCGGATGCAGGCACATGGTAAATGATATTTCAGAGTTATTCGCAAACAGGAATTTGCAAATCCGGGAATTTGATATTTTTAACCTGTTTTAGAAATACATTTTTACTGAACTATATTTTTAATCATCAGAAACATATTGGTTAATAACGATTATGCGCTGGCAAATAAGTAAATAAAGTAAGCCTTTGATCGATGAAAATTCTTAAGTCATTAATTATTTGGGTGGTGGGTGTGATATTCATTGTTCTTTTTTTCCCTTTAACCTTTATAGTCTGGTTTCTTGCACTGCCCTTTGACAGAAACAGAACCATAATGCACTGGGTGCTGACGTATCAAAGTTATATCCTTACGAATCTGATGCCTTTTTGGCGGATCAAAACTGAAGGCAGGGAAAAAGCTTTAAGAGGGGCCCCTTATGTTATTATTTCAAATCACCAGTCAATACTTGATATACTGCTTATTAATTGCCTCCGGTACCGGTTTAAATGGGTGTCAAAGATCGAGAACATGAAGGTTCCTGTCCTGGGATGGTATCTTAGGATGGCTGGTTACATAACCGTTAACAGGGGAGATAAGGACAGCAAGGATGATATGATGGAAAGATCTTACAATTTCCTTGCAAAAGGGATCTCGATCATGATGTTTCCGGAAGGAACAAGATCGGTAAACGGGGAAATAGGATTTTTCAAAAGAGGAGCTTTTGAGATGGCAATAAATACATCCATCCCGATACTTCCCATACTGATTGATGGCACAGGCGGTATACTTCCAAAACACGGCCTCGTTTTCAATACCGGCCAAAAAATAAGGATCAGGGTATTTGATCCTGTTCAGCCTGATTCATTTGATACTGATCAACCTGATGTTCTTTCATCAAGATTCAGTAAATTTATGTCGGATGCTCTCAGGGAAATGAGGGCTGAAAAATAAAAATGGCGCATGACATTCCATACAGGAGGATACTGTACAGGATGGGGTATTATAACTACCAGCAGGGACTGATTTACCACCATCTCAGGGAAGAAGTCGGATGGAACAGCCATTTAAGGAATTGCAGGAATTTTATCACCCGGTCAATTGAAATTGCAAAACCCTCAATAGTAACAGTGCTTGGAAGCGGATGGCTGCTGGATCTTCCGTTAAGAGAAATTGCAGAACTGGCAGGGCAGGTAAACCTTGTTGATATTGTGCACCCTCCTGATGTAAAAAAACAGGTCGCGATATTTGAGAATGTTTTATTGCGGGAGGAGGATGTAACAGGAGGACTGATCGGGGATGTTTGGAGAACCGCCGGAAAGCGTTTTTTTTTCAACAAGCTGAAGTCTTTCGATGCAATAGGGATAAGGGAGTTCAGTCCTCAGTATGATCCCGGAATGGTTATCTCCCTGAACATCCTCACCCAGCTTGAATCACTTCCCCTCGCACTGCTCCGAAAAAAATCGGCAGTGGAAGAGGAATGTTTTGTAAAACTCAGAAAGGAGATACAGGAAAGCCATTTAAGTTTTCTTGGAAAACACATGTCATTGCTGATAACAGACATTTCGGAAATTGTGACAGAAAGTTCGGGGGAGAAACATGAAATAAGATCAGTTCTGGCTGAGATCCCCGATGGCAGGCTTGAAGAGGAGTGGACCTGGCATTTTGATCTTAAGGATTCGGATTATTACCGTAAGAAATCAGTCTTCAGGGTATCAGCAAAGCTGTTTGACAAAGGATTAGGAGATAATACCACAAGTTAGCATTGAGATTGTGCTCATAATACTGTTCCTGCTGACCACGTTCGTGGTAATAGTTATTTATCAGGGGTGAGGGAATACCTACTCCACTTATTAACATCTGTGGTTAAATTTAATTGTCAATTAATCAGTTAGATGTTTCGGGAAGCCGTTTATTGTGGGTTCTGAGCACTCAAAACTCGGGCTTATTGTTGAAAAATTGAAGAAGAAAACCTCCCTTAAATAACTATATTTGCGCCAAAATTTCTAAAATGACGGTTGTCGGTTATTCGGAAGAGCACATAAAAACGCTGGAATGGAGAGAACATATCAGGCTGAGGCCTGGTATGTACATCGGTAAACTGGGTGACGGATCATCACAGGATGATGGGATCTATGTGCTGCTCAAGGAGGTGATGGATAATGCTGTTGATGAATATATGATGGGTTTCGGAAAGAAAATTGATGTAACCATCAACGGAAAAGAAGTAAGGGTTCGTGATTATGGCAGGGGCATCCCTCTCGGCAAGGTTACTGAGGCGGTTTCGCGGATGAACACAGGGGCCAAATATGATTCAAAGGCATTTAAGAAGTCGGTCGGGCTTAACGGAGTAGGCGTGAAGGCGGTTAACGCGCTTTCGGGCATGTTTATTATAAGGTCCTTCAGGGATGGTCAGGTCAAGGTATGCGAATTTGAGCATGGAGTTACTATTAAGGATCATGAGATCAGCCCAACCACTGAGGAAAACGGTTGCGAAGTAATCTTTGAACCCGACGAATCCATGTTCGGCAAATACCACTATATATCGGAATACGTGGATGCGATGTTCAGGAATTACGTATACCTCAATACAGGACTTGTAATTAATTTCAACGGCACAAGGTTTATTTCAAAGAATGGTCTGGCTGATCTTCTGAATGAGAATATGAGCAAGGAAGGATTATATCCCCTGGTACACCTTAGGGGGGAAGATATAGAGATCGCTTTCACTCATGGCCTGCAATATGGTGAAGACTACCACAGTTTTGTAAACGGACAGAACACAACTCAGGGAGGGACTCACCTTATAGCTTTCAGGGAAGCGATTGTAAAGACCATACGCGATTTCTTCAAAAAGGATTATGATCCTTCCGACATTCGTGCTTCCATCATTGCTGCTATAAGCATAAAAGTGGAGGAACCCATATTTGAATCACAGACAAAAACCAAACTGGGTTCAAAAGACATGGGCCCTCATGGACCTTCGATAAGGAACTTCATTAATGAGTTCATAAAGAAACAACTTGACGATTATCTTCATAAGAACCCGGAAACAGCAAGGATCCTGCAGAAAAAAATACTCGACTCAGAGAAGGAGCGAAAAGCAATTTCATCAATTCAGAAGCTTGCAAGGGAAAGATCGAAGAAAGTCAGCCTGCATAATAAAAAGCTGCGCGATTGCAGGATACATTACAACACCAACGACCCAAGAAATCTCGACTCCTCAATATTCATAACAGAAGGCGACTCTGCAAGCGGATCCATCACAAAATCGCGCGATGTTGAGACTCAGGCTGTTTTCAGTCTCAGGGGAAAACCGCTGAACTCATTCGGTCTTACAAAGAAGATCGTTTATGAGAATGAGGAGTTCAATCTTCTTCAGGCTGCACTCAACATCGAAGACGGAATTGAGGACCTCCGTTACAACAATGTCGTAATAGCTACCGACGCCGACGTTGACGGTATGCACATAAGACTCCTCCTTCTGACATTCTTCCTTCAGTTCTTTCCCGACCTTGTCAGGAAAGGACATGTTTATATTCTCCAGACACCCCTGTTCAGGGTAAGAAATAAAAAGGAGACCAGGTATTGCTATTCCAATGATGAGAAGGTAAAGGCTATCAATGCACTCGGACCAAATCCCGAAATAACACGCTTTAAGGGACTTGGTGAAATATCTCCTGACGAGTTCAGGCATTTCATTGGAAAGGACATCAGGCTTGAACCTGTCAGGATGAAGAAAAATGACGCAGTCAATGGCTATCTCGAATTCTATATGGGGAAAAATACTCCTGACCGTCAGGAGTTTATCATAGAAAACCTCAGGATGGAAGAGGATCTGGTGGAAGAATTGAATAGCTGATATCTGGTGAAGATTATGGATGATATGGAAGAACAGGAATATACTGAAGATAAGCCTGAAAATCCTGAATCGGGTTCAGCGGGGCAGGAAGCCCTTCATTCGGTCACAGCCCTTTCCGGAATGTACCAGGACTGGTTCCTTGATTATGCCTCCTATGTCATTCTTGAGCGGGCCGTACCTCACATAAATGATGGACTGAAACCTGTGCAGCGCCGTATACTCCATTCAATGAAAAGAATGGATGACGGGAGGTATAACAAGGTTGCAAACATTATCGGGCATACCATGCAGTTTCACCCTCACGGTGACGCTTCAATAGGCGATGCTCTCGTCCAGTTGGGCCAAAAGGACCTTTTGATAGATACCCAGGGAAACTGGGGCAATATACTGACCGGTGACGGAGCTGCTGCTCCCAGATATATTGAAGCAAGGCTTTCTAAATTTGCCATTGATGTGGTTTTTAACCCAAAGACAACGGAGTGGAAACTATCATACGACGGAAGGAACAAGGAGCCGGTTACACTGCCTGTCAAATTCCCCCTCCTGCTCGCTATGGGCGTTGAGGGTATTGCTGTCGGTCTTGCTTCAAAAATACTACCCCATAATTTTAATGAGCTGATTGATGCCTCAATAAACTACCTGATGGGGAAGGAATTCGTTCTCTATCCCGACTTCCCTACCGGTGGACTTATTGATGTAACCCGGTATAACGATGGCCAAAGAGGAGGGGTAGTGAAGGTGCGGGCTAAAATTGAAAAGCTCGATAAAAAATCTCTTGTGATCACTGAAATCCCATTCGGCAAAACAACATCAGCCCTTATCGAATCAATAATAAAAGCCAACGATAAGGGGAAGATCAAAATAAGAAAGATAGATGACAATACTTCTGCAAATGTTGAGATAGTAATTCACCTTATGCCGGGTGTCTCCCCCGATAAAACCATTGACGCACTTTATGCCCTTACTGACTGTGAGTATTCAATTTCGCCCAATACCTGCATTATATCAGACAATAAACCTTCTTTCATGGGTGTCAGCGACATGCTGCGCTACTCAACTGACAATACGGTCAGGCTCCTGAAGACCGAACTGGAAATACGACTTGGTGAGCTGAGAGAAGAATGGCATATGTCGTCGCTTGAAAAAATCTTTATCGAGGAAAGGATCTACAGGGATATTGAAGAGTGTGAATCGTGGGAGTCGGTGATCCAGGCTATCGACAAGGGACTGAAACCATTCAGGAAAAGGCTTCAGAGGGAAGTTACAAGAGACGATATAATAAAGCTTACAGAGATCAGGATAAAAAGAATCTCGAAATATGATTCTAAAAAAGCAGATGAACTTATAAAAGGCATTGAAACTGAACTCGAGGAAGTCAATAATCATCTCCGTAATATCATACCCTTCACGATTAACTATTTCAAGCAGATAAAAAGGAAATACGGCAAAGGGCGCGAAAGAAAAACGGAAATTAGGAGTTTTGACACCATCCTGGCCACAAAGGTCGTGGCCAATAATGCAAAACTCTATATTAATTACAAGGAAGGATTCATAGGAACAGGCCTTAAAAAAGACGAATACGTTTGCGACTGCTCGGATATTGATGATATTATTGCAATACGAAAGGATGGAGTTTATCTTGTGACAAAGGTTGCGGATAAAGTCTTTGTGGGGAATGATATTATCTACGCCCAGGTTTTCCTGAAAAATGATGAACGCACTATTTATAACCTTGTCTATCAGGATGGGAAGGAAGGTCCCGTTCTTGCAAAACGATGCGCTATCACCGGTCTCACGCGCGACAAGGAGTATAATCTTACCAGGGGAACACCAGGGTCAAGGATAATTTATCTCAGCGCAAATCCAAACGGAGAAGCCGAAGTGGTAAGAATTCATCACAAGCCGAGAGCAAGGCTGAAGAAACTGGTCTTTGACTTTGATTTTGGCCAGCTTGCTATTAAGGGAAAATCATCGATGGGTAATATACTCACCAGAAATCCGGTCCAAAAAATCAGTCTCAAGGAAAAAGGGCTTTCAACCCTGGGGGGAAGAAAGATCTGGTACGACGATGCGGTCTTCAGGCTTAATGTTGATGGAAGAGGATCATATCTTGGTGAATTCAGTGCTGACGACAAAATAATGGTGATCACGAAATCTGGATATTTCAGGACTACAGGATTTGACCTTTCTAATCATTTCGAGGATAACATACTTATTATTGAGAAATATCATCCCGGAAAGGTATATTCGGTTATCTACTGGGATGCCGAGCAACAATTCTACTATCTTAAAAGATTTACAGTTGAAGAAACTGAAAAGCCCCTGAGTTTTATCAACGAACATCCCGAATCAAAGCTTTTCAGCATAACAGAAGTGGAATACCCGCGTTTTGAGATTCATTTCGGAGGAAAACATAAGGACAGGGAGAGCGAGATCATTGAGGTCGCAGAATTTATAGGTGTGAAAAGCTTCAAGGCCAAAGGTAAGCGGCTTACAAGCTTTATGGTCGACAACATTCAGGAAATCGAACCGGTGGTCAGGAAAGAATCAGCAATCAAATCAGATGACTTTGATGAGAAAAAGGGAGAAGACGAAGAGGAGAATCCTCATAATTCAGCCCGTAATTCAGATCCTGCCCAGATGAAGCTGGAATTATGACCCAGGCGATACCTACGGTCTATATTATTGGATTCATGGGCAGCGGGAAATCGACTGTCGGAAAAAGGCTTGCAAGAAACCTTAATTGGCATTTTGTGGATCTCGACAGCAAAATAGAATCGTTTCTGGGAATGTCAATTGCAGATGTATTTCAGCAGAAGGGAGAAGAATATTTCAGGGCTGTTGAATCACAGGTTCTTAAAGAACTCAGACCTGAAAAGGAGACAATCGTTTCCACCGGAGGCGGAACACCCTGCTCAGGATCGAATATTGAATACATGCTTGAGACAGGACTGACAATCTATCTTAAGCTTACTCCTGAACAACTTGCAGCCCGTCTTTCTTCCTTCAGGGGAAGAAGGCCATTGATTAAAAACATCAAATCTGATGCCCTTCCTGATTTCATAGCTATGAAACTTGCTGAAAGGGAAAGATGGTACAACATGGCAGATCTGGTGACAGATGGTTACGTTATTGACTATCAGATGATAATTTCGTTGATTAAGAATCGGTTTCGATAGTGTATATATATTATATTTTGCTAAATTAGAATCTTGATTTATACCTCCGGGTCTATGGGGAAAAAGCAGTTTACACTACCCTTTAAAAAATCCCATGAATCTGAAATGAAAAAAGACTGGGGTATTCTGAAGAACAAATATTCAGGAAAAATCCTTTTCAGGTCAGCGTATTATCCTATGGTGTCAGGAAATCTCTCTGTCATGGAAGAGATAAATAACAGGTGGTTTTTTGAAGAGATCTTTTCACATGCATCCTGCACCCTTGATTTAAACATGCTCCCGGCTCTTAAAAGGATAGCTTCCGGACGAGACTTCGACGAAGGCCTTCGTCAGAGATCTTCCGAGATTATTGAAAAGATGGAGGATAGTATCAAAAAAAGTAAGGATATTGGCAAGCTGTCCACCCTAAGGATTGAAAATGAAAGGATAAACAATACCAGAAACCTGCTTGCCGGAAGCCGTACTCCCCAGGCAGCAGAAATTCTCAGGCTGCTTAGAGATAAATATCCGGAGCTCAATAAACTTGCTCTCTTTCTCGTCGGAAAATTCAATATGACTGAAATGATTCCGGAAGTCTGCTCCTGCCTTGCAGTACCGGGGATCAGATCAGATGCCTGTGCTGTGCTTGAATCAATGGGAAGGGCACCGGCCAGGGAGCTTGGCCGATTCTATTTAACTTCTGCTTCAAATTTAAGCGCACGTAAGGCCGCTCTGCTTATTTTAGGAAAGAGCTGCTCTGAAGAAAATGCCGGATTCCTGCTGGAGATCGTCCTTTCCAATATCCGGCAGCTGAAGGAAGCAGCACTTGATGGTCTTATTAACTGTGGCTATAAAACAGGCGGAAAGGAAAAGGAACGGCTTTATAAACTTATATATGAGACCTTTGGATTGCTAAGCTGGATAACCGATATAAAAGCCGGCCTTTTCAGTTATGGCAGGAATGAACTAGCCAGGGAAGTTGACAAGGAATACATGCGCTGGGAATCATTCCTGTATAACCTCCTAACGCTTACATATGGTGATTTGCCTAATCATTCAGAGGGAACTGCAAATGATGAGATTGATGATGACTATGGCAGAATGATTTACGCCATGGCTAAAATCGTTTTCGGCGATAATCGCATTAAGGACAGCCAGAGTTTTACAGATGCGAAAAAAGAACAAGGAAGGCAAAGGAAATTTCAGAAATATTTTCCCTCATCTGCATCTTCTCTTAAAAAGATATACGACGACCTGATTAACTGCGATTATAATCTGATAGGTGTATGGACCAAAGCCAACGCTGTAAGGGATATTCCAGGGATTGTTGATGATGATATTGCAGAATCGGTAGTGGCTCTACTCTTCAGCCCTGAGGATTTGCTTCAGGAAGAAGCGGCACGATCAATAGCCGGATCTGGAAGAGAGCTATACAATGCTGCTGCTGAACGGATTCCTGAAAGGGCCAGAAATAAACTGGAAAGCATTGTTACAGGAATCCTTGAAGAAAAAGAGCTGATGTTCGAAAAGGTTAAATTCCTTTCATCATGTTTCCCCGGAATTTATGAAGATGAACTTTTAACGCTTGGCAAGGGACTGATTTATAAAAAAGAAATTCCGGATCAGATTCCTTCATCCTCTGATGGAAGTATTATATGGTGCTTCAGTGAGGGAAATGCCCTTTCCGGTATTTTTATGCTGGATAATAATTCAGGTAAGGATATTATAGATGAAATAAGAAGAAAGGGATGCTCTTCCTGCTATGTCCTGAATCTCGACACTCTTGAAGAGTTCAGGTTCCTCTATCCCGTCAGTTCATGGGAAGTTTTACGATATATTGACAATTATGAAGGATAACCAGTGATCAGACATGGATCCAATTGATATTACCAGTTCAAAATTCAATCCTTTCCCGGGATTGCGGCCTTTTAATCCGGAAGAAAATGATTTCTTTTTTGGCCGCGACAGTGAAAGTGAAGAGATTGCCGGAAAACTTCTAGCAAATAAGTTCATTGCAGTTACGGGAGCCTCGGGGATTGGAAAATCCTCTCTTCTGTGTTGCGGTCTTCTGCCGGCATTAACCCGAATATCCCCCAAATCCAATATCTGGAGGTTTGTCATGATGAAACCTTCCGGAGATCCGGTTGGAAGCCTGGCCAGAGCATTTCATCAGTTGTCTTTGGAACTGGACGGTAAAGTATTTGATTATAAGGAGCTGTATAATATACTCGCACAAGAGCCTGACGGAATAACAGAAGTGATAAATGCCTTCTCATTCAAAATCAATGAGAAGATTGTGCTGATAATGGACCAGTTTGAGGATCTTTTCAGGTACGGCTCTCTGCAAAGGAAAATGATCCGGGAAAATGAGGCAGACAGGTTTGTTTCATTGATTACCAATGCAATTACAGGCCACAGTCTTAATATTTATGTGGCAATATCCATACGTTCTGATCTTATTTCAGAGTGTGCAGGCAATAAGAACTTCACCCAGCTCATCAATCACAGCCATTTTCTTGTGCCTGCCATGACACAGGATAATCTCAGGCAGGCAATTGAAGGTCCAATCAAAAGAGCTGGTGCTTCAATTGACACTGATCTTGTGGAAATATTGCTGGAAGACATAAGCGGTAAAACTGATCAGCTTCTGTTGCTTCAGCATTCACTAATGAAGACCTGGGCAAAATGGAAAGAGCCGGCTGACCCGGATAGAGCTATAGGCTATTATGACTATAATGCTGTTGGTACTGTAAAGGATTCCATTTCACGCCATGCCGATGAGATTTATAATCAGTTTGATGACAGGGGCAAAACAATATGCGAAAGGCTCTTTAAACTGATAACTGGGAAAAGCGGCGAAAACAAAAGCATAAGGGTCCCTTCAAAAGTCAGGAATATAAAGTCGGTACTTATGTGCACCGATGAGGAATTGAATGATGTAATTGAAAAATACCGTGATCCTTTCGTATCTATTCTTACCCCTTATCACCCTTTGCCGCTTGATGACGATTCCATGATCGACCTTACTCACGAAAGCCTGATAAGACATTGGGATCGCCTTGCAAAATGGGTTGATGAAGAAGCTGATTCAGTGAAGATATATCAGCGCCTTTCCGATATGTCAGCTATGTACCAGCAGGGGAAAACAGGGCTTCTTAAGCAACCGGAACTTCAGCTGGCAATAAACTGGCGGGATATGAACAAGCCCACCCCCGGGTGGGCGCAGAGATATGATCCTGCTTTTGAAAGGGCAATGGTATATCTGCGGACAAGTGAAAAGGACTATAATGAATCGGAAGAGAGGAAGGAAAGACAACAGAGGAGAAAACTGAGACGCATAAGGATAATATCATCAATCTTTGGAGGAATAGCCATTCTTGCGATTCTTTCGATGATAGCCTTGTCGATAAGCAAGATAGCAACTGACAATTTGCTAAAGGAGACTGAGATCCAGAAAGCAAAATTGAACGAACAGAAAAATCTCACGGAGGAATATGCTGCCCTGGTGCTTAAAAGATCTGTGGAAGCAGATTCAGGTGCTGCGATCGCTATGATGAGGGAACAACAGGAGAGGCAGATGAGGCAAAAACTTGAGAGCAGGTTCTTTGCTGCTGAAGCAGAGATCTCTCAGGCCAAAACACAACAGGACCTGATTAGGAAGCAGTCTGATTCATTAAGGCAGGCCGGGCTTCTTGCAGAAGAAGCAGCAAGGACAGCTGCAGAACAAAAGATCCGGGCAGAGAAGCAAAGGATGATTTCTCTGGCAAGATCAATGGCTCTCCGGTCCCAGCATGTGTCGGATCAGAAGGAACTCCAGTCGCTTCTGGCATACCAGGCATACCTGTTTAATTCCAGAAATGGAGGCAGGAATAACGATGCAGATATCTATATGGGCCTGTATAATGTTGCAAAACAGTATGATGATGGTCCATGTATAGTATATAAAGGGCATGAGGGAGTTGTTCGGAACATTGCTTTTGTTCCGGGGCAGGATGAGTTTTATACTTCAGGTACCGACGGAAAAGTATTAAAATGGAATCCTGGCGACAAAGACAGGGGATTCCGGCTGGTTTATTCAGGATCAAAAATTATTGACGTCCTTGCAGTCAGTCCGGACGCCGGCTGGCTGGCATGCGGGGAAGAATCAGCAATAAAAATGATCCCATTGAACGGGAATGCAGAAGCGTACGAACTTTCAGGCCACTCGGGGAAGGTACAATCCCTGGTTTTCTCATTCGACGGAAAATACCTTTATTCAGCCTCGCTTGACGGGAAAGTTCTAAAATGGGATCTTTCAATAAAAACATCTACCGATATCACGGGAGGAATAAAGATTACTTCTATCGATTTGTCTGTAGGAGATAAGTTCATAGCCGGACTAAGTGATGACGGAAAAGCCCTGGTATGGGATCCTTCACGGTCAGCAGGCCAGATCAGGATTGAATCGGAAGGAAGATCAGTGAAGGCTTTGAAATTCAATCCCGAAGCTGAACGGATTGCTGTCGGATATGATGACGGATTGGTTGAACTATGGGATCTGTCTTCAGGAAAGAAAATAACTGAACTGAAGGCACACTCAGGTGAAGTGAGAAGCATCAGGTTTAACGGCGCACATTCTCAGATGGCTACGACAGGCGATGACGGCACGATAAAGCTTTGGGATACAGGGAACCTGTTTGATCTGCCTGTAACTTTTAATGATAACGGAGGCTTGGTAATGGCTGTTGAGTTCAGTCCTGAGGGGGATGTCATTCTTTCAGCCAGTGCTGAAACAGGAAGAAATCTTGTTTCCAGGCCGGCTTTCGCTGATACTTTTGCTGCTGACGGATGCTCTTATGTCACAAGAAATTTTACCCCTGAAGAATGGCTGACCTATGTAGGCAATGATATCGCTTATGAGAAAACCTGCCCCGGAGCCGATTACAGGATCAGAATACGTGAGGTCCGCTGAATAATTTCTGACCTGAACGTAATTTTTATCAGCCCTTTCTGGAATTTGGTTAATTTTGCAGGATTGCAGAAATCATATTTCCTGCAATAGTGAACTCTTTGGGATTGCTTTTGTTGAAAATGAATTATAATATAAATAACTACATGGGCAAAAAGAAAACCTTGTTGATGATACTCGATGGATGGGGAATCGGTGACGGTTCAAAAGCTGATGTTATAAGCCAGGTCCCAACCCCGAACATGACCTCTCTTAAACAGAATTACCCTAATTCCAGGCTCCATGCCTCAGGTGAGAATGTCGGATTGCCTGACGGCCAGATGGGCAACTCAGAAGTGGGCCATCTTAATATCGGAGCTGGCAGGATCATTTATCAGGACCTTGTTAAAATAAATAAAGAATGCAAGAGCGGGGAAATACGTAATAACAGAGTGTTGCAGGAGGCTTTTTCTTATGCCCGTGACAACGGCAAACAGGTACATTTCTTCGGATTATTATCAGATGGAGGCGTTCATTCCCTGGATGAGCATTTATACCATCTCTGTGATATGACAGCTGACTATAATCTCAGGAACGTATTTGTACATGCCTTCGGTGATGGCCGTGATACGGATCCCAGAAGCGGGAAAGGTTACATGAAGGAACTTAATAACCACCTTGGAAATTCAAACGGCAGGGTGGCATCATTTGTAGGCAGATACTATGCAATGGACAGGGATAAGAGATGGGAAAGGATAAAGGAAGCGTATGATCTTATCGTTCATGGAAAAGGTAGTCCGGCCAGAAATGTTGAGGATGCGATACAGGAATCCTATGACAATGATATTACTGATGAGTTTGTTAAGCCAATAGTGGTTGTCGATGAAAAAGGTGAAGCCATTGGAAAGCTAAAGGAAGGCGATGTTGTGATCTTCTTCAATTTCAGGAATGACCGGGCAAAGGAACTTACAATTGCTCTCACTCAGAAAGATCTCCCTGAATTTGGCATGAAAACCATACCGCTTCATTATTGTACTATGACCCCTTACGATGCAACCTTTAAAGGGATGCACATAATCTATCCCAAGGAAAATACGAATCGTACAATTGGTGAAGTACTGGCTGAGGCTGGCAAGAAGCAATTGAGGATTGCCGAAACCGAGAAGTATGCACATGTGACTTTTTTCTTTTCAGGCGGAAGGGAAGAAGCATTTGAAAATGAAGAAAGAATACTGGTACCATCCCCAAAAGTTGCAACTTATGATAAGCAGCCGGAGATGAGTGCCTATGGCGTTAAAGATGCTGTTATAAAAGCCATAAGCGCCAGAAAATTTGACTTTATCTGCCTGAATTTCGCAAATGGTGATATGGTAGGCCATACCGGCATATATGAAGCCATTATGAAAGCTGTAGTGACCGTTGATGAGTGTGTGGGAGAGGTTGTAAAAGCAGCTTTAGCCAATGGATATGACGTTCTTATCATTGCTGATCATGGTAACGCCGACAAAGCCCTGAACGATGATGGAACACCAAATACGGCTCATTCCCTCAATCCTGTTCCCTGCATTCTGGTCAGTGATGACTATAAATCAATAAGTGAGGGAATCCTTGCCGATGTGGCACCTACCCTGCTTGCAATAATGGGGCTTCAGATACCCCGGGAAATGACAGGGAAAATATTGGTTAATACCTGATTTCGTATTAGTGTGCCATAACATAATATCTCTCTTCGAGATTAAAAATAATCGAACAAATGCTCCCATCATTGTTATTGGCCGAACGGGACAGGATGAATAAAACAGCTTTATAAAAACAGATGCTTCGGATTGGGGATACTATTTTTAGTTTGGATATTATCGAAAAGAAATTCAAATGCAATCTGCTTCAATGTAAGGGAAGTTGCTGCAGGTATGGTGACGCTGGGGCTCCTCTTACACTTGATGAAGCGGAACTTCTCCATGATATCTTCCCGGCAGTGTCTTCATACCTTCGCCCCGAAGGTATTGAAGCTGTTAAGCTAAAGGGAACAAGCGTGATTGATTTCGACGGAGAATTAGTTACTCCGCTGATAGGTAATGAAGAATGTGCTTACACAATTATTAGTGAGGGTATTTTCATGTGCGCTTTTGAGAAAGCCTGGGCGGACGGAAAGACCAACTTTCGCAAACCCTTGTCGTGCCACCTTTTTCCGGTTCGGATAAAGCAATATTCAGGTTTCAGGGCAGTGAACTACCACGAGCTTGATATTTGCAGCCCGGCCAGGGAGGAGGGTTCAAAAGAAGGATTGTTTGTTTATGAGTTTCTTAGGGAACCGCTTAAAAGAGCTCTTGGAACTGACCTTTATGACGAACTTTGCATGGCAGCAAGAGAACTTGGAAAAAGAACTGTCAGGAAACGTTAGTTTTTATATATCAGAGAAACCTGAAAGCCTTTAAGCTATTAAATAAATAATCTGATCATCATATCCGTAAATCTGTATTATTACATAAATCCTTCATAATGATAGCAATAAGAAGTTATATCGAAAACAACAGGGAGAGATTTCTTGAAGAACTCTTTGACCTGATCAGGATCCCTTCGGTAAGTGCCAAAGAGGAAAATAAGCCTGACATGCTCAGGGCAGCGGAATACCTTCGCAAAAGCCTGCTTGACGCAGGAGCGCAAAAAGCAAGGATATTTAGTACTGAAGGAAACCCTGTGGTGTACGGTGAAAAGATAGTATCTGACAAAGTTCCTACCGTTCTTGTATACGGACATTATGATGTGCAACCTGCCGAGCCATTTGATCTCTGGGAAACACAGCCATTCGAGCCGGTTGTAAGGGATGGCAGGATATGGGGCAGAGGTGCTGACGATGATAAAGGCCAGGTATTTATGCATGTCAAAGCCCTTGAAATTATGAACAACACCGGTGATTTTCCCTGTAATATCAAGTTTATGCTTGAGGGTGAAGAGGAGGTGGGTTCAGCCAGTCTTGAAAAATTCTGTATCGATCAGAAGAAAATCCTTGCAGCTGATGTTATTCTTATATCTGACACTACGATGATATCAGCTGAGACTCCTTCTATTACATCAGGATTAAGAGGATTGGCGTACATGCAGGTCGAAGTAACCGGGCCGGGCAGGGATCTCCATTCAGGCTTATATGGAGGAGCTGTTGTTAATCCTTGTAACGCCCTGTGTGAAATGATAGCATCGCTTAAGGATAAGAAAAACCGAATCACTATTCCGGGGTTTTACGAGAAAGTAACTGAATGTACTCTGGAGGAGAGGAAGGAAATGGGAAAGCGTCCGTTTGACAGGGAAGAATTCAGGAAATCAACCGGTGTAAGTGACCTTGACGGAGAACATGGTTACACTGACACAGAACGCATGGGCATAAGGCCAACACTTGATGTCAATGGTATCTGGGGAGGATTTACCGGTGAGGGTACAAAAACAATCATACCTTCAAAAGCTTTTGCCAAGATATCAATGCGACTGGTACCGGAGCAGGATCCTGAGGAGATTGCCAGACAGTTTGAAAAGCACCTGACATCTCTGGCTCCCCGTGGATTAAAAGTTAAGGCTGAATATCTTCACGGAGGCCCGGCCTATGTGAGCCCTCTTTCTACCCCAGAATATATGGCAGCCTCAATGGCGGTAGAAGAATCATTCGGGAAAAAGCCTGTGCCTGTAAGGAGCGGCGGAAGCATTCCGATTGTATCAACATTTGAGAGAATACTGGGAATAAAATCCATCCTGATGGGTTTCGGACTTGAATCAGATGCAATTCATTCTCCCAATGAAAATTTCCCATTATGGAACTATTTTAAAGGCATAGAAACAATACCGCTATTTTATAGAAAATATGCAAGATTGAAGAAATAGCAAGTATTTAATTGTCTTAAACCGGTTGTGTTAAATATTCAAAAAAACTCTGCGCTAATTTGCTATTTCCTAAAAAACAGATATTTTTGGCGGTTCAAATTTAAACCTAAAACAAAATTGTATGAAGAAATTTTTTCTACTGATTGTTTTGTCTGTGTTTATTGGTGTTACATCACTGTTTGCGCAGACAAGAGTCATTACAGGAACAGTTACCTCAGCAACTGAAGGGGAGGGAGCTATCCCCGGGGTATCTGTTGTTGTAAAAGGTACAACTGTAGGTGCTATAACTGATATTAATGGAAAGTATTCAGTTTCAGTGCCGGATGGAGCTGAAACCCTTGTATTCTCATTTGTGGGAATGTCAACACAGGAGGCAGATATTGAAGGCCGTTCAGTTATAGATGTAGTTCTTGCATCAGACGTTGTCGGCCTCAACGAAGTAGTTGTTACCGCTCTCGGTATCAGGAGGGAAAAACGTGAGATCACCTACCAGACCCAGAAGGTCGGTAATGAGGAGCTTGCTGTAGCCCAGCCTACAAGAGCTACAAGTGCGTTGGCAGGAAAGGTTGCAGGATTGCAGATTAACGTCCAGGATAACAGTGTTAATCCTTCTACACAGATTGTCTTAAGAGGTTTCAGATCAATATCTGCCGGAAACCAGGCTCTTATAGTAATCGATGGAGCTATTTCCACAGTTGCCGCCTTTGATGATCTCAACCCTAACGATATTGCCGACATTAGTGTCCTTAAGGGAGCAACAGCCGCGGCCTTGTACGGTTCAAGGGCCGGTAACGGAGCTATAATAGTATCAACCAAGAAGGGTGATGCTGCAAATAAATTCACTGTTGGATTGATTTCAAGCTATACGGCAGAGAAGGTTGCCTATATGCCAAGGTTCCAGTCTGAATACGGAACAGGTTGGGAAGGAGCCTACGATGCTATTGAAAATACGAACTGGGGGCCCCGCTTTGATGGTATTGTCCGTCAGATAGGCCCGACATTCCCTGATGGTTCTTACCAGGAAGTGCCTTACGCCCCTGTTAAAGATAATCTTCTTGATTTTTTCAATACGGGTCATAACCTTAATAATACATTGTATCTGAGCGGAGGCAATGAAACAAGCAAGTTTTATATTTCGGGCGGACTTCAGAATGCAACAGGTATCGTTCCCAAGGATGAATATCAAAGAAAGACTTTCAGGGTCAACGCCAGTAAAAAAATGCGTAACGTGGAACTTTCACTCAATTCGAGCTTCTTTACAGACGATACGGAAGAAGTTGGCGAGCATATAGGTGACCAGGACAGGCCTTTATACTGGTTCCTTCTGAACACCTCTGCAAATATACCTCTCTCAAGGTATAAAAACTGGCAAACGGATAAATACTCAACTCCTAGCGGTTATTATAACGGCTACTATGAAAATCCTTATCAATGTATTGATACAAACAGGGAGTTTAATACCACAAACAGGATCAATGCCAACGTCCAGCTTTCATGGGATATAGCCAACTGGCTCAATTTGACAGGCCGTACAGGTTTGAACAATGTATGGGGTAAAGGTAAGGACTGGCGTGCTGAAACACTATTTGATCCTGAGATCAAACCAACCGGATCAAATATTTCATCATTTGTTACGGATTCTGAATTCCAGCAATCAGAATATGTTTCTGACGTACTTCTGACAGGAAATTTCAATATCAGTGATTTCACCCTGAAAGCCATTTTGGGTGCCACCACTTTCTCCCACAAATTCAATGACCATTATATTACAGCTCTTAACCTCAGTATTCCGGGCTTTTATGATGTTTCAAACGGAACAGGAAGCCTGATGGGCCGTTATGATTACTTTGACGGGACACAGGCAGTGTATGGCGCCGTTGCTGATCAGGAAGACTACAGGAACTATGGGTTTTTTACTGACCTTACTTTCGGATATAAGAACTATCTCTTTCTGAACCTTTCAGGGAGAAATGACTGGACATCAACTCTTGCCAAAGGCAACAACAGTTATTTCTACCCGGGATTAGGGCTATCCTTTGTATTTACTGATGCTGTTGAAGCTCTCAGGAACAACGATCTGCTTTCTTTCGGGAAGGTCACATTCAGTAATTCAACCGTGTATAATGACCTTGGAGCATACCAGATCAATGAAACATACAGTAAGCATGGTTCTTTCCCGTACGGAGCAGTTAATGGTTTCGAATTGAGCGAGATAGCTGTAGATGCCAATATAAAGAAGGAAAAACTCAATACCACTGAGGTAGGTTTGAACCTCGGTTTTCTGAGGTCAAGGCTTTTCCTCGATGCCTCATATTTTGTTACAAAGACAACTGACCTTATCACAAGAACTACTCCTTCGGTTGCCTCAGGATCCACAAGGTTCCTTACTAATATAGGGGAACTGAAAGGCACCGGATTTGAACTTACCCTTGGAGGGGAAGTTGTAAGAGCCGGAGATTTCAGATGGGATCTGAGTCTGAACTATACCACCAATGAGACTAAGGTTGTGTCAATAAAGGAAGGGCTTGATGAAATAGCTGTTGCAACATACAGCTCGGGTCAGGTGGGCGTCTATGCCGTTGTTGGCGAAGCATTCCCGCAGATTAAATCTAATACCTATCAGAGAGATCCTCAAGGAAGATTAATAGTCGATCCTGCAACAGGATGGCCAAAGGCAAATTCAGAACTCTCAAGCCTGGGAAGTTCTATGCCCGATTATATTATGGGATTGAATACCGCATTAAGATTCAAGGGATTTGCTCTTTCAACAACTATGGATTACCGGACAGGCCATGTATTTTATGCACAGGGATCCGATGCGATGGAATTCACCGGAAGATCACTTGAGTCGGTCAGTTCCAACAGGCAGGATTTTGTAATACCTAATTCAGTTATTGAAGTAAGTGACGGCGTGTTTGTGGAAAATACAAACATTCAGGCCGCAAACGGACGCCAGAGCTACTGGACCGATGTTTACAACGATGTCAAGGAAAACTATATCAGGGATGCCACGGCCTTCAAGATCAGGGAGCTCGCTCTTAATTATACTCTGCCATCGGCAATCCTCAGAAATACACCTCTTCAGAAACTGACTGTTGGCGTAATTGCAAGAAATCTTTTAACACTTCTTCCTGAGGAGAACAGTTTTTCTGATCCCGAATTTAATAACACCAACAGTAATGCAGTAGGTGTTGGCGGATACTTCCAGTCTCCTCCCACCAGATCATTCGGTGTGAACTTGAATATTGAATTTTAAAACAGAAGAGAAGATGAAAAATATAATAAAAATCGCATTATTTCTGATAGTTAGCGGACTTTTCACATCCTGTGAAGATTATCTGGATGTGAATATCGATCCGAATAATCCTACTTCAGTATCTCCTGATCTTGTTCTGCCTGTAGCCATGTATTATACAGCTTATGTAGAACAGACCAACAGAAGTTTAAACCACCTTGGCAACATGCTTATGGCCAACTGGAGCCAGAGCGATGGATACTCATGGTATTCCGACGAGTTCAAGTACAATGTTACTTCATCATTCTACGATGATATATTTATCGATTCCTATTCCCTTGCCCTGAAACAGTATCAGATACTTTATAATCTTGGCGAAGGCTATGAACTTTATAAGGCTATCAGCATGATCATGAAATCATATCATTATCAGCTGCTGGTCGATTGCTATGGAGATATTCCTTATACTGAAGCTCTGGGCAGAAGCCTTGAAGCCACACCCAAATACGATGATGCCAAAACCATTTACGAGGATCTGATAGTGCAGCTCACCGATGCAATATCCATTATCGACAATGCTCCGGAGACCACTGCAGAAGTGGGACTTGATGATGTTATGTTTGGTGGCGATATGCTTAAATGGAAACAGTTTGCCAATACTGTAAAGCTGAGGATACTGACCCGCCAGTCAGATATTAGCGGCAGGGATGGCTACATTCAGGCTGAAATTGATAATATCGAGGCGGAAGGTTCCGGCTATATCACTGAGGATGTTGGGATCAATCCCGGATTTGTTGCCAAAGTAAGCGGGAAACAAAATCCATATTGGGATGCTTTGGGCTGGGATAATTCAGGTACTATGACGATGAATAACAAGGCGACATGCGCCACGGACTATGTACTGAATACCCTCACCAGCTTTGGCGATCCAAGGATAGACTTTATTTATGAGAAACCTGCCACAGGTCATCTTGGTGTTCCACAGGGATTGCTTGACTATGATACACCTGTGGTTGATGCCTATATGTACGAATTTGTATCAAATATTGGCCCGGGGATCCTGCAAAGCGCTACGATGGATGCAGTAATTTATACATTGGCTGAAAGTTATTTTAACCAGGCTGAATTGGCCAACAAAGGATTTATAACCACAGGCGATGAAGGCAGGGCTTTGTACGAAAGCGGCATAACAGCTTCATTCGAGTACCTGGGCCTTGATGCTGCTGAAGCTGAAGATTATTATAGCAATGAGCTGGCTCTCGTCGACTGGGATTTTACATCCAATAAGATAGCAGCTATCATAACACAGAAATGGATTGCAGTGAACGGAATAACAGCTGAACAGTCGTGGTTCGATTATACCAGAACAGGGTACCCCACAGGAGTTCCCGTACCACTGAATTATACCAAGACCACCGACAGACCTGTCAGGCTGTTCTATCCGGCAGGAGAATACTCATCAAACGGTGAAAATGTCCCGGCTCAGAATACCCCAAGCATGGCTTTCACTGAAAAGATCTTCTGGGCTCAATAATTTATTAAATAGAAAGAACTATGAAAACATTGAAATATACATTATTATTCATCTTCGGGATGTTCCTTGTCAGTTCCTGCCTTGTTGAAGACAAGACCGACTATGATCTTAACGATGATGGCCTTAACATAGCGACATTTGAAACACTTACAAGTAACCTTTCATGTGTAGCCAATGGAACCGAATACGTATTCCCGCTTAAGGTTAAGCTTGTCGGACCTACCAAAGATCTCGTAACGAGCGGTATAACCGTCACTGCATCTGCGGATCCTTCTTCAACTGCTGTTGAGAACGTTCACTTTAAAATCATTAATCCTACAGTAACGCTGACACCTGACAATAATTTCCTGGGACTCCTGGAGGTTACTGTTCTGACTGAAGGCAACACTCCTCCTATGGATGGCACTCCGGAGTTCGATGACTATGTATCGCCTGTTCTGGTACTGAAACTGAATGCTACAGGCGATCCCAATGTAACGGCTACAGGTAAGCTGGGCACTTTCACCCTTGCCCTTACTCCTCCCAACCCGTATGCAGGGGATTATATTGCACACCTTATTTACAGGCACCCAAGCTACGGAACTTACCCCAACAACATTTACGTTGAAGAGGATAATGAAAAAACCCTGGTTGCAGTAACCGGAAGAAAATGCGAAACAGGCTTTGCAACATGGTTTGATACCGACTTATGCTGGATAACGGTCAATGCTGATAACTCCATTAAATTTGAGGTTGGCGATACATGGGGATACGAAGTTAAACTGGGAGATCCCTTCGATCCTACAAAGATCTCACATTATGATCCTGAAACAGGTATAATATATTTGTACTATTATTATGACGGTACAGGCGGCCCGAGGATCTTTGATGAAATATTCACTCCGGTGGACTAAACACTGCATTCAGTAAATATGATGGTGAAGATTTTATTTCAACCTACGAATTATTTAAAAAATATTATAATGAGAAAATTTATAGGATATAAATTGATCGGGCTGGCCCTGATCGTAACAGGACTGGCTGCATGTGACACAGCCTCTCAGGACGTTGAGCCCATAGTAAGTCCGGAAACCTACCCCGTAGCTACAATAGCTCCGGCAACAACCTCAACAACAATAAAGGAAGGTGATACCCTGACATATATCATCACGACCGATAAAATGATTGACAGGGCTGTGACTTTTACTGCTGTTGTTACCGGCGGGACTGCAGGAGCAGATGATTTTACAACTGCACCGGCTGTTCTTCAGCCCTACAGCACTCATGCTGAACTGTATGTTATTGCCAACGAGGATAATATGCCTGAAATCGCAGAGACTCTGAACTTAAAGATTTCTATTGAAAGCATTGCTGAAAGGTATATTGTAAATCCAAATTCAGTGTTGCCGACAGCAAGCCTGACCATTGAAAACAAGAATGATCCAACGCTTTTGACCATAGTGTTTTCATGGGCAACTGATGATGATATGGATATGGTTATATGGAGTGATACCGAGACCTATCCTCATACTGAATGGGGCGATGGCGGGGCAACAGCATCAAATCCTGAATTCGATACTTCAATATGGCTTTCAGATCCCGTGGGCACATACTATGTGAATGTCATGGACTGGGATGCAGGAATTGA
>JAVEVC010000044.1:0-24275 GCA_034005245.1 Bacteroidales bacterium | reverse complement strand
AAATGCTAACAAAAATTTCAGCGATTTTCTTGCCCATCTTGTCGGAGAAAATTGAAAGATTCTTCCGGATAAAATCCGCCTCAAAAGCATGTCCCATAGCCACATGCAGTAATATTCCTGATTCCCCTGCGCCAAGTACCACCTCCATCTCACCAGCTTTTGGCTTCCCTGCGCTAAAAAGCTTTGATGTTTTTTCAACGACCTCCGAAGACATGCTATCAATAAGGTCATTCGTCAGGAATTCGGAACCTGTCCGGAATGATTTGCCAACGAAGAAATTCTCAATCTGTCCCTTTTCTTCCATTATGCAAACCCCTGCGAGGTAGACAAGCGGACGGTAGTCGCATGCGAGAAGCCCATGAGAATTATAGAACAATATGCGGGAGGAGCTATCCTCCAGGTACACGTTAACTTTGCTTACCCTCCTGTCAGCAGCAAAGATTTTATCATTCATCCGCTGGACAAAGGGTATCTTATCTTTTACCGATGTATTTTCCCAGGATGTTCTGACGGAATAATAATCGGGCGGTAAATATTCGCTTACTTTTACGGGTGAGAATAAATCCTGATTGTCGGCAATGCTTGCAGCGGTTCTGGCAGCCTTAAGCATTGCTTCCTTAGTAACATCTTCTGAATATGCATAGCCTGTCTGATCCCCCTTAAGAACCCTTATTCCAACTCCATATCCAATATTTGAATAGGCGCTGTTAACTTTGCCATCTTCCAGGGCGCTGGTATTGCTGAGAGTGTGTTCAAAGTACAGGTCGGCATAATCACCTCCCTTTTCCATCGCAACTGAGATAACCTTATTCAATAATTCCCTGCTGACCTCAAAATGGTTCAGGAATAATTCAGCGTTTTCTGATAAATTTGTTCCATTGCATGAATTAAGAAAGGGAGGAATTATTAACGACCCGGCTGCAGTTAAACTGCTGAGTCTTACAAATTCACGGCGTTTTAAATTCATATTTCTACAGATTGATATTTTTAGATAGGTCTTAAAAGTATAGAAGTTCTGGCTTTAGTATTTTTAAGTTCTTTTTTTAGTATTTATAAAAACGTTTCCGAGAGAGAAAGATGCTTTTCCAGATTAAAAAAATTTAAACAATCCCTTTCATACTTTTTACGCTGTAAAGTTGATAAACTTTTTTAAACGTTCAACGCTGGCGTCATCTCTTTTTGAATTCTTGTACCATTCGAGATTCATTTTTCTTGTTTTGGGCACCTGCTGGCAAGCTTTCAGGGAACGTGGCACTGAATATATGCAGCCGACCTGGTTAGCCACTATTTGCGGTTTTTTAAAACAGATGGTCATTTTACCTGTTTTAAATTCAGAATCCTTTGAGATCAAGGAAGATAGTAGGTAGAAGTAACAGGAATCCCATGATGATAAGCATGATTACCAAAGGGAGTACCCACCTGAACCATTTATCGTATGGGATTTTTGCCACGCTTAATACGCCCAGGAGCACTCCCGAGGTGGGAGTGATGATATTTGTAAAACCGTCGCCAAACTGGAAAGCCATTACTGCTGACTGCCTCGAAACTCCAATAAGGTCTGAAAACTGCGACATTACTGGCATTGTCAGGGCAGCTTTCGCCGAACCTGATGGCATAATTAGGTTTATCAGGTTCTGAACCAGGTACATCATTGATATTGATCCCATTTTCCCTGTACCTGATATTGATTCCGACAGCCTGTAAAGAATTGTATCAATTATTTTCCCATTGTTCAGGATTATAATAATGCCACCTGCCAATCCTACAATTAGGGCTGCAGACTGAATGTCCTTTACCCCGTCGAGAAATAATTTAGTGATCCTGTTAGGAGAATAATTCATGGTTATTCCTGTTAGTAGACCCATGGCAAAAAACAGAGCTGCTATTTCCATAATATACCAGCCATATCCCATCACGCCAGTTACAAGGACCAGTATCGTTATAAGAAGGATGTTCATTACAAAGAAATGCACCGATTTCCTGAGAGTTATCCAGCCCAGTAAAGAAAACAATAAAGTCACGACCGGAAATGAAGGAACCGTTATGGTTGTGTCACCTACTGAGATGCCAGTGAGAGGATAAAAATATGAAACCACAATCATTGCCGAAATGATCGCAAAGTATACCAGCCAGGCAGAAAAAGGGGTATAATACTTTATTCCGTGCGGGCTTTCTCCATGGAGTTTATTCCAGTATTTATCTTCCTCATGAACAATTGATTTGGAAGGGTTCCTCTTTATTGATCTTGCATATTTAAGAATGAAGGTGAATCCGGCAATGTTCAATATTATCCAGCAGATCAGCCGGTATTCAATTCCTGAAAAAAGAGGGAGATCAGATAATCCCTGTGCGATGCCGATAGTGAATGGATTCAGTATTGCTCCCGCAAATCCAAGTGCCGCAGCCACAAAGCAGAGCGATACGCCTGTTATTGAATCATATCCCATAGATATTGCCAGCGGCACAAAAATGATGATAAAGGCAATTGTCTCCTCGCTCATGCCGAAAACAGCGCCAAAGACGCTGAATATTGTCATGATCATCAGGAAAATGATATTGTCTGCGCCGATTCCGGCTATTACCCTGTTATGTTCAATCTTTTTGCTGAACCTGATAAATGACTTTATCACAGCGTCGATTGCCCTGCTTTCATTCATGATCCAGAAAGCGCCACCGATGATCAGAATAAAGACAATTATGTCAGCTTTATCCACAAAACCATCATAAAGCGCTGAAAAGACCTGCCATGTCTGCGGATTGTTTTCAATATAGTGAAATGATCCTGGAATGACTACATTCCGGTCAATTCCGTTTACTGTAACTGTTTGCCTTTCAAAGCTTCCACCGGGAATAAACCATGTAAGCACAGCTGATATCACAACGATGGTGAATACTATAACGTATGTATGAGGAATCTTTTTCATCATATGGGTAATCGATCTGTATCTTGCCCTGGAGGTATATGTCGGTTAAATGAAAACATTTTATTCTTTTTGCATCTTTGTTATCCCGGGTTATTCCATGGTCGGGGGAATATCAGGGCAGTTGTCGTTTCATTTTCCGTACAAGTCATCAACTGATTCTTAAATTGCTCTACGGGTCAACCAGATATCAGGCCAGGGCTGGGAAATTCATGGCAAGATAAGTATTTCGCTCAAATTGGACAATCGGCGAATCACGGGTTTGATTGGAGTCTATTTAAGCAGAGCAGAATGATCTGCTTGTAAAAATCAATTTCCGGCAAGATTTTTGAAGTTCCTGGTTTCTGCTATATTTGAAAAATTGAATGTCTATTAATCTGCTATCGTATGAACAGAATGATCACCATAGTTATCCTTGTCAATCTGGTATTAAAAGCGTTTTCACAGGATGTTTCTCAATGGCGCGGGCCTGAACGCACAGGAGCATACAAAGAATCAGGGCTGCTTAAAAAATGGCCGGATACAGGCCCCCGAATGGTATGGCATTTTGACGGACTGGGAGAGGGGTACGGATCAGCCGCTGTTACTTCATCAGGAGTATTCTTAACTGGCATGGAAAGCGGGAAAGGGTATGTATTCGCCCTTGATCACCAGGGCAAGCTGCGCTGGAAGAAGGAATACGGGAAGGAATGGGCTGAGAGTCACAGCGGAGCAAGAGCTACCCCACTGGTTATAAATGATAAGCTCTATCTTTTTTCAGCTTATGGAAAGCTTGTATGCATGGATTGCCAAGATGGCAGAATGCTTTGGTCAATTGACTTTATGGGACAATATGATGCGAGAAACCTTGAATGGGGCATTAATGAAAACCTTGCTTTCGACGGAAATACTCTTTTCTGCGTTCCTGGAGGCCGTGATGCTAATATTGTCGCTGTTGACAGGCATTCAGGGAAAATAATCTGGAAAAGTAAAGGCAGCGGAGAGAAATCAGGTTACTGCTCCCCGTTACTGATAACCTTACCTAGGCGTAAACTGCTTGTAACCCATATGGAGCGGTCGATCCATGGCATTGATGCTGCCACCGGCACTGTATTATGGAAATACGGCCTGGTAAATCAATACAGTATTCACCCCAATGTACCGGCTTATCGCAATGGGTATCTGTATTGCACCATTGGTTACGGTGTCGGCGGTGTGATGCTTAAGCTTTCAGAAGACGGATCTTCCATTACAGAGGTCTGGAAGAATAAAGTCCCTGATCCAAAAACGGGAGGGTTCGTGGTGTTGAATGATAAGATATATGGCACGGGAGATTTTAATCGGGGATTTTATTCTCTTGACTGGAAGACAGGGAAGGTACTCATAAATACCAACCAGCTTTGTCCCGCTAATATTATCACCAATGACGGCCTTCTTTATGTATATGCTGAAAGGCCCGGGCAAGTGGCTCTGGTTGAACCATTGCCTGACAGATTGAATGTTATAAGCTCATTTAAGGTTCCATTTGGGGCCGGGCCTCACTGGGCGCATCTTGTTATTAAGGATAAAAGGCTGTATGTGAGGCATGGATCTTCGTTGATGGTTTACGATATCGCAGAAAAGAAATAACTGCCTGGTAATCGGATTAATCCGTTATTGCCGGGTTGTAATACTTTTTGACCCGGACATATAATTGCCTGGATTAAATATACCCGGGAAGGATGGTATGTTATGAAACGGACATGCATTGCCTTTTCCAGGTTCATAAACCCTGTGTTCGGCAGCTTGCTGGCGGGTAAGCAAACCTAAAACAAAACACAACATAATGGATAAAATATACCCTGCGGCAAGATGCGAGTATCTTCAATTTCCCAAATGCCTGCATTAGTTGTACTGGCATACTTACGGTTTCTGCCATCAAAAGATTCTGACTTCCTTATTTTATCTGGCAATTTTTTTAGCGTGATAATTTCAGCGAAAAGGTTTAATTTGGAAGTAAATAAAAACCTCCAAGACAATGAGAAAACTTCTGATATTCCTATTTCCCTGTATCGCAATTGTGAGTTTATCAGGTCAGGAAATAAGATTCCCCGGTAATATTTACAGCTTCATTGAAAATCCTGCTGTCTTTGAGTTGAACCAGGAAGAGGGCCATGCCCCGCTTGTACCTTATTCATCTGCTGAAGAAGCTCTTGTTAACAATCGGAACGCATCCTCTGGTTATATTTCACTCAACGGTGAATGGAAATTCTATTATTCGGAAATCCCGGAAGATGTGCCCCCCGATTTTCACACCGTGGGATTCAATGACAGGAACTGGAATACAATTAAAGTACCCTCTAACTGGGAAATGGAAGGGTATGGCGATCCGATGTTCAGGAACGTTACCACACCGTTCAGGTCCGATCCTCCTTTTGTTCCACGGGAATACAATCCCACAGGTATCTACAGAAGGCAATTCATTATACCTCCGGCATGGAAAGGGAAGGAGATATTCCTCAGGATGGAAAAAACAGCTTCAGCTTCTTTTGTATGGATCAATGGAAAGGCAGTGGGATATAACGAAGGTGCACAGGAACCGGCAGAATATAACATCACCAGATACCTAAAAACAGGAAGAAATCATGCGGCAATTGCAGTTCTGAAGTATTCAGACGGATACTACCTTGAGGATCAGGATTATTGGAGGCTGTCAGGTATTTTTGATGATATCTGGCTTTTTGCCGCACCCCGGGTACATATTTTTGACTGGACAGCAATAACTGAACTTGACGGTGATTATACAGATGCAGTTTTGCACCTGTCATTTGATGTGAAAAATTATTCAGATCAGCCCAGGAACGACATGGCTGTGAAAACTACTCTTTATTACTCAGGCAAAAGTACTGTTAAGGAAATAACAACGGAAAAGTTCTCATTAATGCCTCATGAAAAGCTAAACGTTAATGTATCTGAATCAATATCAAATCCTGATAAATGGTCGGCTGAACACCCTAATCTGTACTATCTTACATTTGAGCTTCTCAGTGCTTCAGGGATTATAGAGGAGGCAATTTCCGGCAGGATAGGATTCAAGGAGACCGAGATCAGAAACCAGGTTTTTTATGTCAACGGATCCCCGGTAAAACTTAATGCCATCAACAGCCACATGCAGCATCCTGTTACCGGCCACGCAATGGATGAAGCCACGATCAGAAAAGACATGGAGATATTGAAACAGTTCAATATCAACTGTGTGCGTACTTCTCATTATCCTCCGGCAATAAAATATCTGGAACTGGCTGATGAATATGGCTTATATGTGGTTGACGAGACTGGTGATGAGGCACATGCAACAGAGTACCTGTCTGAACGAAAAGAGTGGGAGGCAATGTATCGCGAAAGAGCGAGAAAAATGGTTCTGCGCGACAGAAACCATCCTTCGGTTCTTTTCTGGAGCGCAGGAAACGAGAGCGGTGAAGGAGATAACATCTGTTCAGTGATTGAGGAAGGTAAAAAGTATGATAAAACCAGGTACTGGATGTATGGCGGAAATGCATTTGCCCATTCGTGCGAGGATATTATCGGCCCGAGATACCCCTTGATACACGAGCTTCTGACAAAGGTTCTGACGGTTTCCCCACAGGACGATCCAAGACCGTCTTTCCTTGATGAATACCTTGCTCTTACAGGTAACGGTGGTGGCGCTCTTGATGATTACTGGGAGGCTTTTTACAACCACCCTAGGAGCATGGGCGGGGCATTATGGGACCTGATAAGCACAGGTATAGCTGAAAGGGAAAAGACTGTCGACGACCAGTCAACAAATGACATCAAAGTGAATGTAATGGGCAGGGCGAAGCTGGCAAATGGAATATCCGGGAAAGGTATAGACCTTAACGGCCATGACCAGTGGATTGAGGTTTACAGGGATGAAGCACTGGAGGTTGATGGCGACAGGCTGACTCTATCCCTGTGGATTTATCCCAGAGCTCTTAACAGGAACGGAGGTACGCTTATAACTAAAGGCAACTGGCAGTTCGGACTCCATCAGCCCGCAAAAGACTCTCTGGAATTCTACCTTACCACTCAACAGAAGCATAGGGTTGGTTTTTTGCTGCCTGAAGACTGGGAAAACAACTGGCACCATGTAACAGCATGCTATGATGGTTCAGCTATCTGGATTAACGTTGATGGATTTGAGAGCCAACACAAGCCGGTAACAGGGCACATCAGAAATACGCCTTTCCCTGTAAATATAGGAAGGAATGCTGAAATTCACGGACAGGAAACATCTGTTTATATCTGTGACGCAATAATCGACCAGGTAGGAATATTCGGGAATGTTCTGTCGCCTGAAATCCTGCAAAATGCTTCGTTGGCGCTAAAAGAGAAGCCCTTGCTGTGGCTTGATTTTGAACAAATTAATGAAGGAATTGAATATTTTAGTTATGGGATAGGAGCCAGAACATATGGTGCTGTCTGGCCTGACAGAAAGCCCCAGCCTGAGATGTGGCAGATAAAGAAATCTGCTCAACCGGTCAAAACAAGCCTCGTCTCAGCTGACGAGGGAGAAATAGAGATCCATAACAGGTACCTTTTTTCAAATGTGAAGAAACTTCAGACCTGCTGGTTCTTAAAATCTGATAACAAAATTATTCAGGAAGGTGAGCTCAATGTTGATATTGAACCCGGAGAAAAGAAAATAATAAAGATTCCTTATTCAAAGCCTGGGCCGGACAAAGGGAAGGAATACAGGTTACTTGTCAGTTACAGGCTTAAAAACCCGGAAATATGGGCTGACAGGGGTTTTGAAATTGCATGGGACCAGTTTTATCTCCCATGGTCTTACATGGATGGCAAAAAGCCCGCTTTACAGGTTTCTGAACTGAATGTGGAAGAAACTGGCGGGAAGCTGTTAATTAAAGGAAATGATTTCGAATATTCCTTCAATACGAAGGATGGAATTCTTGAATCTATGATTTCAGGGGGTAGGGAGTTGATTAAAAGAGGACCGGTATTAAATACCTGGAGGGCTCCTCTGGCTAATGAAACAGATGAATGGACGTACCAAGCTTCAAACAATAAGCACTATACTGAAGGATATGGCCGTACAGCGGCTACAGAATGGTATTCATCCGGAATTGACAGAATGAAACTGCATCCCGAATACTTCAGGTGGAAGAAAGATGCTGGCTCAGTAATAATTGAAGCCGGCAATGTCTACACTACAAGAACAGGTAATGGGGCATTTATAAACAGATACAGATATAAAGTCGGCAGCGATGGTTTACTCACCATTGAGAATACTATCATACCGGATGGTCAGATGCCGGCATGGCTGCCGAGGATAGGTCAGGAATGGATCCTGGACAAAAGTCTCGACCAGGTCAGTTGGTATGGGAGAGGCCCCCAGGAAAACTATCCCGACAGGAAAAGTGGCTATAAAGTTGACATATATGAGTCTACAGTCGGCAAGATGTATGAACCTTACCTCATTCCACAGGATTACGGCCTGAGGACTGACAACCGTTGGGTGAGGATGACTGACCAGGCTGGAAGTGGAATGGAATTCTCAGGTAATGAATTGTTTAATTTTAATGTCCATCCCTTTTCAACAGAAAATCTGACCAGGGCGCTTTACACATTCCAGCTTGCACCTTTCGACGGGCTAACATTAAACATTGATTATGCAACAAGCGGAGTGGGTTGCACTGCTGTGGGAGTATTCCCTCAATACCAGGTAATGCCGAAGAGATATGACTTTGTATTAATTGTCAGGCTGGTCAGGTAGTGATCTCACATTCTTTGATGATCAAGACACTGAAAACATGTGCCTGGCGATGCTGTTTAACTGAATCTGATCACGCAGGAAAGTGTGGAGGAATTTTCTCTCAGCCATGTAACAAACCTGTAGGTTTATTAGTAATTACAAATCACTCATTTCAATGCCTGCATAGAGGTTTCCAGTTGATAATTCAGCTGCCTTCATGAGGTTTTCCCTTGCCTTATCCTTATCGCCCAGGCCTTTGAAACCAAGTCCCTTCAACAGATAAGCATTTGACAGAAGAACATTCTCTGCTTCCTGTGCACCGAATTTAGCGAAGAAGTCTGTTGTTTCTCCTGACCGGTTGCTTATAAGCCTGTCGGCAACTGAGGCCATTGAGTTAAATATCTCCTGTGCACTTTTCTTATTGCCGAGCTTAAGCTGGCTCATCCCCTGATAATATCTGATGTAGCTCTCCTTATTCACATCAGGCCTGGAAGAACTTGTGAAACAGGCTTTTGCCTTTGACCTGCTGCCTAATCCTTCATAGGCAAGCCCGGTATAGTAATTTACCTGGACTTCCCTGGCCCCTGAGCGTGCACTCCCGCCTTCCTCATCGGGGATCTGGGCAAGCTGGAAATGTTCCAGGGCCTTTTTGTAATTCTTCTCCTTCAAATAATTTCTTCCAGCCATCAAATGTGCATCGATAATCACATCGCGGACTCTTGAACTGCCCTCCCTGTAGCTGAATTGCTTCCCTGACAGATATTCAACGGCTTTTTCCGGCTGGCCGGCAAGAGTGAGAACGGTTATCTGGCGGATGAACGCATCATCACGTTTCTTAACCACTTCATTGCTGCCGGCAAAAAGGCTCAGCCGTTTTGATACTGGTGCATTGCTCATTTCATACAATGCATCAAGCTCCTCATAGTAAAGGGGTTCCTTCTTCTCGAGTTCAATGGCTTTTTCATAATGCGAGATCGCCTTATTCCCATCATTTTTGCAGTAATAATAACCCCATCCCAGGTTTCTATGGGCAACTGCCATGGAGGGATTGGCTTTAACAGCATTTTCCCATGATTCAATGGCTTTTTCCGGCTGTTTGTCGTACAGAAGGTTGCCAAGATAATACCAAGGTTTTGCATCACCCGGGTTCAGCTCTGCTGCCAGTTTAAGAACCTTTATTGTTTCAAGCCTGAACGGGAAGATGTAATCCACAGGAAGAGCCGATGCTTCCCTGATCATCCTGACAGCTTCGTTTTTGTCTCCTTCAAGGTTTTTTATAAAGGCCAGATAGTATATAATGATTGGATTACTGCCTTTGAACCTTGAGAAAATGTCTTTAGCTTCATCAACAAAACCATCATTGAGGTAACCAATGCCAAGTTCAAGATAATTCTGATCAAGATCTCTCATTTTCCTGTTAAGGTCATCAAGGGCTTCAGCTGCTTTACCGGGGTCTCCCGATTCCTTCAAAACCAGGTACTTTTCGTTGAGGATCCTGAAATCGAGAGGGTCGTTCCCGGGTAGGTCATTAAGGGTTTTAAGGGCGCCCCGGTAATCTCGCGAATGCCTCTGCAAAGAAGCCTTAAGTGCTATTGCACTGTTATTTCTGGCATTTGTTGACAGCGATTCCTCTGTTTCTGCAAGTGCTTTCTGCGTGTTGCCTTTCATTGAGGAGATCCTTGCAAGTTCGAGGTAAGCTGCCGAATGGCATGCATAATCCCATGTTGCACGATAAAGGGTGTCAGCAGCTTCCTCATACAATCCCATGGCTTTAAGTGTCAGTCCCTGCAGGTACAGCGGCTCGCATGAATAGGGGCGGGTGTAGTCCCTGGTAAGTCTTTTTATTGCAGTGGCCAGGTATTTCCTTGCATTAAGATAATCGCCGTTTTTCAGACATGTGTAACCAACGGCAGTATTGGTTCTGATGTCGGAGGGATCACGCTTCAGGGCTTCTTCGTAATAATCCATGGCATTAAGGGTGGGATTGTAGAACTGTTGAATCCTTTGACCGGCAAGGTATAGTTCTTCCACGGTGGTTATCTCTTCAGGGCGTACCGGTCGTTTCACTTCTTCAGGCAGAGGCCCGGGATCCTTCCTTTCAGAAGGCTTGTATGAAATAAGTATTTCTCCTGTGCCGGCATCTGTCAGTTCAGTATAAAGGTCGGTTATCTCAAATGGTTCATCCAGCCTTATGGTCTGGACAAAGGCTTTTGACGGTGAGATCTCAAGTTCCCTGCTGAATACCAACACGTCTTTATTCTTTAAGACTATTCTTGCGTTTTTTACAATTCCCGTTGAATAATATCCCAGGAAAACCTGGTTTTTTTCATGTGACTCCAGGTTTACAGCACCGTTCAGATTTGCATTTTTAAATCCTCTGATATCCTTTACCGGGTACCAGTATTGCCTGAATGTTTTCACCTCGTAAGGCTTTATCCAGCTGTAATCAGGCTGGTTGTCTGAAAAAGCGCCCACCATAATTTCGACATACGGGCCATCATTTTCAGTCAGCCGGCCTTCCGTAGCCTGTCCTCTGGGACCTGATCCCCATTCCCACAGTTTTGCACCCTTAACAATATTGTGATCAGCAATATGGACTGTTCCTGATTGCTTCCCGTGATCATATCCCCCCATAAAATCCTCCCTGAGATCATGCGCAAAGAACGAAGCGGAGTTTACGACATTTTTCCACCAGCTGACGTCTAAACCACTAGTGAAATCGTGCCCTGCATAAACCTCTGTGGAAAAAGGCCACCTGGTAAAGCTATTCTTGGCATGAAAGGTGGCAAATTGCACGCTGGGAGGGAATATGACCTGGTAGTTCTCGTTTGTGTGTGCAGCAACGTTTGCCCAGTAAAGAAATGAATGCGTGTAAGGGGTTGGATTATGTATCCTGACTTCAGTCTGAAAGTATGATCTGCCCGGGAAGGCAGTTATGCCAATGGTCCATCGCATCCTGTGCCTCGGTTCTGTTTCACCTACCCATATGGTCTTGCTGCCGTCTTCATTTTCTGTAAGGGTATAATCAACCGGAAGGAATGTGGAAGCCCTGTGGTGATGAATAACGCACCATTCAATGCCTCCTGAGACCCATGCTCCAAGCATCCCTATGTTGGAAGGCTTTACCACATTGTTTTTATAGATGAAATTGTAATTGTTTGTTTTATCGGTTGCATAGTATAGCTTTCCCCCTATCTCAGGAGTAATGCAAACTTTAATAAATTCATTCTCAAGTATTAAGGCTTTCCAGGGCTTTTCAATCCTTTCATTTGTTATTACATCGTTCATGGCATAAGGGTATATTACCTTCGATGCTCCCTGGTAGGATTCTCCTTTGAAGAAAATGGGATTCTTATCAGGCTGACTCACCAGGTATGTAGGGATTAACCACTGCTGTTCAGACACTCTTACCTGGCCTTTCAGTCCGATAGAGAACGCAAGGGACAGTAATAAAATCAATGATGCTCTGATGGCTGAATTAAAACATTTTGGTCTCATGATCTTTCATTTGGTTCCTCCAAATTTAGGAAAGATGTCTCAGGATATATGCTCATTGTTCATGGAATATTGAAATTATTTCATTTTTTTATCGATCTTTATCAGCGTACTTTTAAACCCGGAAACGTATGAAAAGCCTTTTACCTTTACTCGTTTTTATACTATTCATTATGATGAACAACTGCGGTCAACATAAAAATAAGCTGACTGAAGAGCAAATAGCAAAGCTTGAAGAGCTTAAGAAGGAAGTGCATACTGATCTGACAGATAATCTTCTTCCCTGGTGGTCGGCAAAGAGTGTTGATTATTTGAATGGAGGTTTTTACGGTCGCATTAATCATAAAGATTCGGTTATTGCAGATGCCAATAAGGGAGGGATCTTAAATGCAAGAATACTCTGGACATATTCTGCCGCGTACAGAATATTGAAAGATACAGCTTACCTCAGGCTTGCAACAAGGGCAAAGGATTATATCCTTGAACATTTCATCGACAAGGAGTATGGGGGAGCATTCTGGAGCGTTGATGCAAAAGGAGAACCTGTTGATACCAGGAAACAATTATACACAAACGCATTCTTTATATACGGGCTTTCAGAATATGCAAGGGCCACAGGTGATAATGAATCCCTTGAAGCTGCAAAGGCTATCTTTGACCTCGTTGAAGAGCATGCTCTGGACAGGGAGGCAAACGGTTACTTTGAAATCTTCGACCGCGATTGGAAGAGAATCCGTGACAGGATGATAGGAGAATCATCAGATAATGATGAGAAAACAATGAATACCTCGCTTCATCTTATGGAAGCTTATGCTAACCTTTACCGTGTGTGGCCAGTCCCTGAAATGGCTGACCGGCTAAGGAACCTTGTCGAGATCTTTCTCGACAAGATCATTGATGGAAATACCTTTCACCTGATATGTTTTATGGACAGGAACTGGAACAGAACCTCTCAGATTGATTCCTATGGCCACGATATTGAAGCTTCCTGGCTGCTCTATGAAGCCGCGGGTCTGCTCGGTGACCCTGAACTGATCCAGAGAGTAAAGGAAACATCAGTGAAAATGGCTGAGACTGTTGAAGAGGCAATACAACCCGATGGCAGCATCATTTATGAAAAAGATCTGGCTACAGGCCATGTAAATACCAACAGGAGCTGGTGGGCCCAGTCAGAAACTATAGTCGGGTACCTGAATGCATTTGAACTTTCAGGTAATGAGAAATTTCTCGACTATTCGATAAACTGCTGGAATTATACCCTTGATCACCATGTGGATCATGTAAACGGAGGCTGGTTCCCGAATGTAAGGGAATCAGGGGAGACCGGCTGGGGAGATAAGGCAGGCCACTGGATATGCCCGTATCATAATGGCCGGATGGCTATGGAAGTGGCTGAAAGGATTGAACGGATGATAAATAAATAAATATAAGACAATGAGAAGAATACAATACAAACTGACTTCATTGCTTCTTGCATCAATTCTGACAATATGCACAGCTGCCACAGAGGATGCAAGACTTCTGAGATTTCCAGATATAAATAAAGACCTGGTAACATTTGTATATGCTGGAGATATCTGGACTGTAAATTCAAACGGAGGAGAAGCAAAGCGTCTTACGTCGCATGAAGGGCTGGAGCTTTTTCCCAAAATTTCGCCGGATGGCCAGTGGATAGCTTTTTCAGGCGAGTATACAGGAAGCCGGCAAATATATGTGATGCCGTCTAATGGGGGAGTCCCCCGTCAGCTTACCTGGTATAATTCAGTTGGAGTGATGCCTCCTCGTGGAGGTTTTGACAATGCCGTCCTTGATTGGACTCCTGACAGCAAACAGATACTTATCAGGGCGAACCGTACAACTTTTGGTGATCGTAACGGGAAGTATTTTCTGGTAGGCCTTGACGGAGGTTTTGAAAAAGCACTTCCGCCTGTAAACGGGGGCTTTGGAGTGCTTTCGCCAGACGCTACGAAGCTTGTATTTACCCCTGTTGACAGGGAATTCCGTAACTGGAAGCGCTACAAGGGCGGCAGAGCCACCGATCTGTGGATTTACGACCTCAAAGAAAACACTTCAGAACAGATTACTGACTTCGAGGGAAGCGACCAGATTCCAACATGGTCGGGAAACAATATTTTCTTTGCCTCAGATCGCGATCTCAAGCTCAATATATGGCAATACAACATGCTGACCAAAGAGACAAGACAGGTTACGCATCATACTGAATTTGACGTAATGTGGCCTTCAGGAAACGGAGACCAGCTGGTGTACGAGAACGGAGGGTATCTTTACAAGCTCAATCTTCAGTCAGGCCAGACTGAGAAAATAAAGGTAAGCATAGGTTTTGACAACCCTAACCTTATCCCTTATTATAAGAATGTTAAAGACAATATACATAGCGGTGCAGTTTCTCCAACCGGGAAACGCGCCCTGTTTGATGCCAGAGGAGATATTTTCTCAGTACCGGCCGAAAAAGGCATTACTGTAAACCTTACAGAGACCCAGGGAGTCCGTGAGATATTTCCGTCATGGTCGCCTGACGGCAAATTCATCTCATATTATTCCGACCTCACCGGCGAATATGAACTTTATCTTTTGGAAAACAAAAAAGACGCAAAGCCAAAGCAGGTTACTTTCAACTCCTCTTCCTGGAAATACCAGCCTGTGTGGTCACCCGACAGCCGCTACCTCGTTTTCTCAGACAGGACACTGAAATTAAAGCTGTACCAAGTAGCTACCGGCAGACTTACTGATATAGATAACGCAACCGGGAGCGAATTCCGTAATTACAGTTTTTCGCCTGATTCCCGCTGGATAGCATACCAGAAGGAAGGAACAAACGAAAAGTATGCGATTTGGGTTTACGATATATCTACACGGGAAAAACACCAGGTTACAGATGGCTTGTTCTCTGATGACAATCCGGTATTCAGCCTTTGCGGAAATTATATCTTTTTTGCTTCAAACCGCAGCTTCAACCTTTCCTTCTCAAACTATGACTTCGATTATATTTATGATAAGGCAACCAAACTTTATGCACTAGCTCTGACACCGAAAAGTCCCAAATTAATAAAGGACAAGGATGATGTTGAGCCAGTAGCGGAGGAAAAAGCTAAAGAACCCACTGCTGAGGCAGCAAAGGATAAGAAGGGCAAAAAGAGCTCCTCGGCCGATGAGCCAGCGACCGATAAGAAAGAAGTAAAGGTGAGCATCGATTTTGAGGGCATTAATGACCGTATATCAGCTCTGCCGGGAGAACCTGGAGAATATCAGATTGTTGGCACTGCTGAAGGAGGGCTTATTTACATTAGCGACAGGAAGCTTATGAAATACAGCATGGAAGATGAAAAGTCAGACGAGATTCTTGACCAGGTGATGACAGCTTCCCTGACTTCTGATGGCAAAATGGCAATATATCGTTCCGGCAATGATTTCGGGATCATCAAGCTGTCTCCCGGACAGAAAGCAGGTGCAGGGAAGCTCGATTTGGAAGGCATCGAAATGAAAATAGATCCCCGGAAAGAATGGAATCAGATATTCACCGATGCCTGGCGTATTTTCAGGGACTATTTCTATGTGGAAAACCTTCATGGTGTCGATTGGAAAGGGATAAGGGATCTTTACAGCACCCTTCTTCCATACGTCAGCCACAGAGCTGACCTTGACTATATCCTCAATGAGATGGTTGCAGAAAGCAATACAGGACATACATATGTCGACTGGGGTGATTTTGAAAGAGTAAAAAGGATTGACAACGGGCTTCTCGGCGCAGAACTTTCAGTTGACAAGACAGCGGGGCGTTACAAAATATCAAGGATTTACAAGGGACAAAACTGGAATCCTGAAAGGAGATCTCCTCTGACAGAGCAGGGCGTTGATGTGAAGGAAGGCGATTATATAATAAGCATTGACGGGAAGCAGGTAACAACTGACAGCAATCCGTATCTTTTTCTTGAGAACAAGGCAGGGAAGACAGTCGAAATAGAGGTAAGCAGCACAGTCTCGTCCGGGAATGCCCGGAAATCGATGATAAAACCTCTCGCCAGCGAACTGGAGCTCCTGTATTTCAACTGGGTGAATGAAAGGAGGAAGTTGGTCGACAGCCTTTCCGGAGGCAGGATTGGGTATATACATGTGCCGAACACCTCCTTTGAGGGTAACCGCGAGCTCTTCCATGGGATGTATACCTACTACGACAAGGAAGCCCTGATAATTGACGATCGCTATAACGGCGGAGGTTTTATTCCCGACAGGATGACTGACCTTCTCGACAGGAACACACTGGTATACTGGCATCGCAATGGCCTTCAGCCGATGAAGGCCCCCAATATAGCCCACGACGGACCAAAGGTGATGCTGATAAATGCATATTCATCATCAGGAGGCGATGCCTTTCCATATTTCTTTAAGAAGATGGGCCTGGGCAAGCTCATCGGGACACGGACATGGGGTGGTCTGGTAGGCATATCGGGTAACGCCCGGCTAGTTGACGGCGGAAATATTTCAGTTCCGCAGTTCGGAATATTTGACAACGAAGAAGGATGGATAATTGAAGGAATAGGTGTTTATCCCGATATCGAAGTTGTTGACCGTCCCGAACAACTGGCAAAAGGCATGGATCCTTGTGTTGAAAAGGCAGTGGAGGTATTGCTGAAAGAGCTCAAGGAGAATCCCCCAGAGAAAGTGACAATCCCGGCCTTGCCTGACCGTTCAAAATGGAGGGAGAAATAGGACAGCCTTTTCCAGAATATTTTTAATTTGAGACCTGTTTCAGGTGATCTTGATAAAGTTGAACGGTATGCTGATCGACGATGATATGTACTCGCCGCGTTCGTAAACATCGTCATCATCGTCTTCGTAATGCCAGTTTATTATCAGTTTCTTTCCCTTCAGCAGAACTGTACTGATCTTCTTTATTATGGTAACAAGGATTGTGGAGGAGTAGCTATTCAGGTACTCAAAGCAGATATCTACACAGGTTGATTCAGCCGGGTCAAGAAGATACTCTTCAATCCATTTCATTATCTTTTCAGGTACATCGACCCTGTTCACTGTCAGCCCACGTCCCTTTATTTTGATGGTTCCTCCTGGCATCAGGATCACCTCGGGAGATGTATTAGTAGAAGGAATGTGTACCTCAGTCAGCTTCATCAGTCAGAATATAATCAGTTACAAGATCGGTGAAAGGACCTTTTCTACTTTTACAAAAGGAATTTTAAAGGGTAACGATCAATCCCTCATGCATATTGTGAATCATGCCAAACATCATATTCTGGTTATGGATAGTTTCTTAATATGCGAGGCATTAGTCTGGAGATGCTCTGATGAAGTCTGAGCGGGAGACAGGATTTTACATAATTAGAAACGCCTGAAAACAAAGTGAGCATTCCGATGGCGATATGATGCATTGGATCATTAAAGCCTCAGTACTCAAAAACGGCTTAATGCGTCGATAACCTTATCAGTTCATTTTCCCAGGGGTATCGTTATTCCCAGGAAAGGAAATGCCACGAATGTGTCCAATCCCATTCCAAGTGGGAACCACAAACTGTAATCAAGGCCTATGTTTCTGATTATACTTCGACCGCCGGCTGATAGCAGCAGAACAAATTCACCTTCGGCTGAGATTGCGTAATTTTCGGTTACAAAATAACCTCTTGGTCCTGTTCTGACCATCCCGCTGATATTTATTACCGGAACATCCAGCCAGGAATCCTGTGCGAATCCATAAGCCATACCAAAACTTATGTTCTTATCGCGTGATCCAAATGTGGTTGTGCCATACAGGAGCCCGAATATACCGGTATTTTCGCCAATGATAGTCCCGAGAAAAGCGCCGGTTCCGATATTAAACCTGTCTTTGGTAACAGGAAGAGATAATTTAGGAACCACCCAGAACGGTGTTGAAGCGCCTGCAAAAAGGAATAGAGGCACCATACCTGCTCCAATTGAAAAATTGTCTGTTACTCCGAAGGAAAACTGATTATACAATATCCAAATGTTTTGGTAATATGATGTTCCGGCGTCGAGCCCATAACCATTGGGGGCCCAAAAATAGCGCGAGGACTGGGGATTCGGAAGCCAGATCTCATCGCCTACCTTTATGACCTGGGTGAGTTCGTGCCTTGATTTAATTTGATTTAACGGAATCCGTAACTTCCCGTATGTTTGAGTTGATATTACAAGGATCAGGGAATCTTCAGATATCAGATATCCGGTAAAAATATTTCCGTCAATGGTTTCGATTCTCAGGGTTTTGGTTGTATCCGGCAGATTCTGTCCGAATGATACATGGTTCATGGACAGATAAGCCAGAAAGAATCCGGATATTATCAGCTTTTTCATTTTTGTCGGATTTATATCTTGATATGGATTTTGTTAACTAAAGCAAATGTTTTGCCGGTTGATCTAATGATATGTCATTACCATGATTATTAATGAAATTTAAAACATTTCTCAGGCGAAGTCAAATAAATCTGAATTGATATCACCCATGTAGCAAGCGATACCGGGTCGTCTTGGAGACAGGCTGTTTCCGGATTCATTCAGGTAAAATAGGTTCTCCTATATAATTTAAAACATTTATTCTGCTGCATTTGTTCTTTTAAAAGGTCAGTAACTTCAGGTTTAATGACCTGAAAGGTGAAAAATTTGACCTTTCAGGTAAAAAAATTACTGTAAAAAATAAAATAATTGACCTTATTTTCAAGAGTTAAGGTTATTGAAGCACAGGGGAAAGAGACTAAGAGAGACTTCAAGACTGCAAGACCACAACTAACCAGAGTTATTCCTTTCTGAGAGGATTATGAATTTTCCGCGATAGTTATGATTAAAATGGAACTTCTGCATAAAACTGCGATTTGCGTCTTATCTTTGTGAAGTATAATCAGGAGGAAAGGTAAATCAATACAAATTCATTCAGGGAGAAGGGGTGGCTTACCCTGGATAATGCCGCAAAATTGTTCCCGGCCATTATGTCGGATGACCTTACCCTGGTTTTCAGGATAACCGCATCTCTGAGGGAGCCTGTCAAATACGCAGTCATAAGGGAAGCGGTTGAGATAACCTCAAAGAGATTCCCTTATTTCAGCGTTTCACTGGGAACGGGCATATTCTGGCATTTTCTTGAGTTTAATGATCAGCTGCCAAGAATACAGTCTGAGGAAAATATTCCATGCACCGCATTTGCGGTAAAAAGCAGAAACGAACCTTTGTACAGGATTCTTGTAAGAGGGTGCAGAATATCTGTTGAGTTCCTTCACCTGCTCACAGACGGGAGCGGCGCTCTGGAATACCTGAGATCTCTGATTTACACTTACAGGTCCCTTTCAGGAAAGGATGTCATTGACCCAGGTGATATTATTCTGCCTGGATCTGAAATATCCCTTGAGGAAATCGAAGACGGATACAATATGTACTTCCGCAAACTTCCTCCTCCTGCAAAACCGGCAAAAGCATGGCATCTTCCCTTCAGGCTGAATGAAAAGCCACGGCTTAGGGTTTTGCACGCCGAGTTGAAGGTCGATGAAATGCTTGAGTTATCACGAAAATATAAAGTATCAGTTACCGAATATTTTGTTTCGGTCTGTCATTTCGCTCTCCAGCAGATATATATTTCCGGAAATGGTAAAGCAGGAACGTGCAGGAATAGGGTTCTCAGAATAGAAGTGCCAGTTAATATGAGAACCAAGTACCCAAGCAGGACAATGCGCAACTTTTCTCTTTATGTATTGCCTGAAATTGATTTGCGACTGGGTATTTACACATTTGAGGAAATAGTGAAATCGGTGTATCATCAGTTTCAGATAAGTACTGACACTAAGCAGATATCAAGATTCCTGTCTTCGAATGTCAGTTATGAAAGGCAATTATTTGTCAGGATACTGCCCCTTTTTGTCAAGAAGATGGCCATTTCAGCTATTTACAGAGGGATTGCTTCAAAACGTTTGACAGCAGTAATCACAAACCTTGGTTTGGTTTCTCTGCCCCCGGGAATGGAGGATCTCGTCGATTTCTTCGAGATCGTTCCTCCTCCTCCAAATACTGCCGTTAAGATGAGTATAGGAATTGTTTCGTACAAAGACAGGATGAGAATAAGTTTTTGTAATATAACGCAATCAAGAGAGCTCGAACGCCTTGTTTTAAGGCACCTGGCTAAAGCGGGTCTGAGTGTTAGGATCTTAAACGAATTTTAAAGGGAAGCGAGATGATATTATGCGACTACTGCGGTGTTGAACTGGGCGAAAGATCAGAGGTATGCCCTCTTTGTGGAAAGAGTCTGCAAAGAAGTGGTGATAAGGAGATTGAGCTAAAGAATACTCCTTCAGAAATCATTAGTATAAAGGAAAAGGAAAACAGGAGGAATTTCTGGGAATTGAGCGCAATCCTTGCTTTCTCGGGAATTGCTGTTTGCACAATAATAGAACTTCTTTTAACCAGGAAGCTGAAATGGTCTTTGTTTCCTGATATTTCAATATTCACAGCATGGATTATTCTGACACTTATTCTTTACTGCAGAAGGCGCACTGCAATATTAATTCCCGGCCTGGTTCTTTCGGTTTTAGCCGCGGTTCTTGCATTTGACCTGATCACACCGGAAGCGAACTGGTTTCTGCCTGTAGGATTGCCGATGGCAATCGCAGTTTTTTTTGCAGCAGCCCTGACAATTGTCCTGTACCGTTCAGCCAATTTCAAAGGATTCAACATAATAGCTTCAACATTATTCCTTCTTGCAGGATTGATGGTTGCTACTGAAGTGATTCTTGATGAATATCTGAGAGGTTCTGTCGAATTGAGATGGTCAGGGATTGCCGCCGTTTCAATTCTTCCGGTTGCGCTCATATTTTTATTTTATCATTATAGGTTAAAGAGGGGAAATCGTCTCGACAGTTTCTTCCATATCTGAAATCAGGTGATAAGAATCCCAGTTTGTCCTACTTCGCTAAACTGGTGAGGGTGCAGGAAATGCAGACAGAATTCTAATTATAACTTACCTGGGTAAAAAATCCACAAAAAGAAGGATCAATCTCAGGTATGAATTCTTATAAAGTCATTTAACCCATTTGGTTTTGCCGGAATGCTGCCTCAATGAACAAGCCTTGCTGATATCATTCGTGTTATAATATTGATATGGTAATGATTGAGATGCGATCAGAATGAGTTTCCTGTTATAAAATTTTATGGAAGTTAACAAACTGCCTACACTAATTGTTTATGATAATAGGTATAGGGTAAAGTGACAACAATTTGCATGACCATGAAGAAAGAAAGAACAATAAAGTCACTGCTGCTTAACACGGGCGACGATTATAAATTAATATTCATCAGGCTGATAGTTGGGTCAGTATTCATTCTGGAAGGCGTTTTGAAATTCCTTTTCCTTGAAGTATATGGTCCCAGTTTCTTTGATGAAATTGGTTTTCGCAATGCTTTCTTCTGGGCATATTTTACGGGAACCTTTGAGATCTCTTGCGGAACACTGGTAGTCTTTGGCCTGTTAACTCGGCTTGCTTCCATACCCCTGATGATCATAATGATAACGGCTTTCATCACAACCAAGTTGCCGTTGCTTGCTTCAAAAGGCTTCTGGGCATTTGCACATCAGTATACAACAGATTTCTCCCTGACAGTGCTTTTAATTGTCTTGATTATGTTCGGTGGAGGAAAATGGTCGCTTGACCTAAAAATATCAAGTTCAGGGTAATGCTTAAATTCTAAGGATTTGATTTCAGGATTTGGTATATTATTTGCATTGTTTAAGCAGATAATATTTAATTTCATGAAAACAACACATATGAAAATAGCAGGTCTCCTGATGTTGTCGGGATTATTCCTGGCATCTGTTGCCGGCTATTCGCAGGATAACAGGCTTAGCCGGCAGGAAAAGAAGGAAGTCAAAAAAGCCAGGATGACAGAGAACTTTTATTTCCTGGGATCACTTCTCGATGCAAAAAGATTTGTGCTTGAAGCAGATTTCCTTGAAAACACCTATGGCTACAGACTGCCTGTAACATCCACTCTGAATTTTATAATCATTGAGGAATCGAAAGGTATCTTACAGACCGGAGCTGATTCACGGATGGGTTACAACGGTGTCGGAGGGGTCACAGCCGAAGGCACCGTAAGAGGATGGAAGGTGTACAAGGATCCCAAAAAGATGATTTACAGGCTTCATTTTAATCTGCTGACCAACATAGGCACATATGATATCTTTATGACAATTGCAGCAGATAACCGTGCAACCGCAACTATCTCCGGGCAGCGACACGGTAAGCTTACCTGGGAGGGACACTTGGTAACAATAAATGATTCAAGGGTATACAAGGGGATGACCCTTTAGGTTCAGAAATCGCCCGCATACTGGTTTCCCCAGATGAATTACAGGTCCTGGAAGAAATTTGTCTGGCGTCTTTTTGAAAGTACTCCAAATACATCCTGAAATGAGATAGCTTGCAGATTGGGCAGTTACTTCGTGGACAGGCTTGCCCCCGGCGTTAATTAACAGCACTCTTTATAGTTTTAACGAAGACATCAGGGCAGGAATAATATACTTTTCATGTCTGATAATTTTCCCATCGTAACCATGATCTACCCTGATAAACAAATGATACTTTTTTATGAATTTTTTTTCAGGAATTCTTGACTGAAAATGTTTTTTTTATGAAATTTGACATGAATAGAGTTCGGAATTAATTTATTTAAAGGTTTACCTGTGGGAGATCTCAGTTTGGCACATTTGATGCTGTTGGGAATCGTGGCATTAGTGGTGTTTCCCTTCCTGATGCTGCTTGTTTCTCTCGTCTCCGGAAAGACCGGACCTGGAAGAACTGTTTTTTCTTCTCAAAAATCAGCAGCCAGGATGCTATGCGATTACATCGGTGAAACCCACAGGATTGGTTTCATGAAAAAGCATAATGACAAGAAATCAAAAGGTCTCCTGGTCCCTTCCCTTATCATAGTCGTTGAGTTGCTGATTATTACCTTTATTTTCTGGAAATTGTGACCTCTTTTTCCAGTCACTGCAGTTCTGCTACTATTATTTAAGTGATTTTATTGAAAGACGGTTCATAGCTGCATCCTGATGTTTATTCATCCTTTATGCATCTGACTGAATAGCCATGGTCCTTGATATCTGAAAACCTGCTCAATTCGCTGCTGCAGGTATATAACTCCCTTATCCAGGCCATGTCCTCGTCTTCTTCTGTAATAGTCCACCATCTGCCATAGAATCCGTTATACCAGAACGTTTTATTAAAATGAGGGTATGACCGGAAACCTGAAGGGAGGGCAGAAAATCCACTTTCATTGCTGCCATCATTTCTGCAATCATAGCTATCCAACCAGTGCGATGACCCGGTTTCCTTAAGTTTTGCCCCTGCTGTTGCCATACCTCCCAGATAATCACTTAATTTTTCCCATTCATTATCTGATGGAATATGCCATCCCGCCGGCGCAAGCAGTCGATAGTCACTTACTGCATACCAGTTGTAAAAAAGACCATATATCTCTTTATTTTCTATGTCGTTATTATATATACAGCAGGCAGCTGTTCTTGAATTTATCCACTGGTCATCGTCGCTTATTATTGGAACAGGATCACCGTTTCTGAACTGTGTTACCCTCAGGTTTTCGGCCATCCAGACCTGATCTCCAATAATTACGGTCCTGTATATATTTCCGTCCTTATCGGTCATGTTGCCGTAGTCAATCGAAGTATTGAATAATATAGGCGGCGGATCATCTGCCTTTTTACACGCAGTAATTACCAGAGTTATTGCAATCACTGCGGCAACTGATTTAACATTCAGTCCAAGGATGTGTTTCACTGCCAATTAGAATTTTTATTAAAGTTACATCTGTCTGAACCTGAAGTCAAATAAATTTTACCGGGAGATTATGCCGGAGATTTTTAGAAATGTCAATTTCTGAAAAACCAACTAATGATAAGCACTAATTTTATAACTTTAAATGTTATTGACTGCTGGCTTTATTGCTTAAGACTCACAGTAGGTTTTCAATTATTATAGTATTATTTACAATCAACTAATCTTCAGGGTCATGAAATTTGGTTATTTTCTATCAGCAGCACTGGTTCTTTCGATCAGTACCGGCAATGCCCAGGATCAGCGCAG
>JAVEVC010000009.1:0-94943 GCA_034005245.1 Bacteroidales bacterium | reverse complement strand
CGCAATCTTTCAGGACTGCTCAGACGGCGACCGAAGGGAGCTAGACTTAAAAGACTATAAAGACCAGATTGCAAGCAACAGTATTGCAGAATTGCAGAATTCGAGTCGACATTGCCCGAAAGGTCTAGCCCTTTTTGGTTATTGACAATGGCCCCGGGGGTATGTAATTTTATCTCAGTGAAAGATCAGTGAAATTCACATTCAGCCTTCGAGGCCTTTGTGAAAACCTTCGTGCACTTTGTGGTGAAAATTTTATTTAACCACGAAGGGCACAAAGGATGACACAAAGGACACAAAGGACACAACGAAGGACTTAAATGGAAAATGAAATGAATATCCCGGGTGAAAATATGATAGCAATGACGTGGAGAACGCATCTTCGGACAGCCGGAACGCATCTTCGGACAGCCGGAACGCATCTTCGGACAGCCGGAACGCATCTTTCGTCAGCCGGAACGCATCTTCCGTCGGCCGGAACGCATCTTTCGTCGGCCGGAACGCATCTTCGGTCGGCCGGAACGCATCTTCGGACAGGGATAATGAATCTTTGGATCGCGGGAGGGCTCCGATGGGCGAGAAAAACCGTCCGATGGACAGGGAAATACTTCCGATGGTACGCGGGGAGCCTCCAATTGACCGGGAAATACCATCAAATACCAGAGAAAATTGTCCTGTTGTCAGGGGAATACTGTCACCCTTCGAAGAAATACGAACAAAGCAATAATAATAACTTTAAAATAATAAGACATTCAGCCTGTCCGGCTGAAAATAAAAATCTCCCCCTTTCCCAAACTTCTCACTTTTCTGTAGTTGTAGCACAACTCACACCTTTCAAGGGGGAGATTTTTTCTCTGAGGCCCTCTGTGTCTCCTCCGGCTTTCCTCTGTGAAATAAATACAATCACATCAGTACCCGAAGCAGGGATGGGGAGATGGGGGGATGGGGGGATGGGGGGAGACGAAGAGACGAAGGGACGAAGGGACGAAGAGACGAAGGGACGAAAGGAAGAAGGGAATGACTTAGCTGAAACCTGAACCGAGGCGAAGCCGAGCTCGCCGATGGTTTGGTTCCTTGAACCTTGAACCAGGAACCAGGAACAAGGAACCGGGCCGAGCGTTAAAAAAAGGTCCGGTGGACTTTTTTAGCGAAGAGCCTGCCCCGCCTCAGGCAGGGAGCCAGCCTGCAGGGCAGAACCAGTAACATGGAACCCGAAACAATCGCATAATTGCACAATCAATAAAAATAAATCCCAGTCGTCCGTTGCCATGTCCGCAAAAAGTTATATCTTCGCACCGATTTTTCTAAAAATGAAACGGTTAAATCTAAACAACCGGGTTTTTGAAACAAAGTATCTAAAAAGGTTAAAAAAATGAAAAACAAAGTTCTAATGGGTCTTGCAACTCTTATGATGGTTGCTTTCCTTACGGGTTGTGGCAAAGCTCCACAAGCTCAGATTGATGCTGTTAACGCTGCCATTGAAGCAGCAAAAACTGCTGAAGCAAATGTTTATCTTCCGGATGAATTTGCAGCTCTTCAGGAATCTATGAATTCTGCCATGGCTGACATCGAAACACAGAAAGGCAAATTGTTCAAGAAGTTCGGTGATGTCAAACTGAAGCTCGACGAAACACTTGCAAAGGCAAACCAGCTTACCTCGGATGTTGCTGGAAAGAAGGAAGAAGTGAAAGGCCAGGTAAGCACCCTGATGGATGGTATTAAAACCGTTATCGAAGAAAACGGGAAACTCATTCCAAAATTACCGAGAGGCAAAGAAGGTGCACAGGTAATTGAGCAGATCAAGGCTGACCTTGCTACAGTCGACGCAGCAGTTGTTGAAGCTCAGGGTCTTTTTGACAAAGGGTCATTCATGGATGCCCTTAACAAGATCAATGCAGCCAAAGAAAAAGCTGAAAGTCTTAACGCAGAAATTAAGGAAGTTCTGACAAAAGCCAGGATCAGATTCTGATCTGAGTCAATTCTTTGAAATATTACAAGGCTGTATCAAAAGTAATTTGTGCGCCTTCCTGAAAAACTTTGTGAACTTTGTGGTTAAATTCTATCAGAGGACCTGAAAGGATTTCATAAAGGCCGGCAAGGTGAAAGGACCTGAAAAATATACTTTTGATACAGCTTCTTTTTTAATCTGTTTAATTCATAAATATCGATAATTTATTGTATTCCTTTGTGTTACTTAGTGATTGCCTTAGTGAACTTCGTGGTTTCAAAATCTTTAGCCACAAACTCAAAGGATTTCACAAAGGATACACAAAGTTTATGAATTGTTATAGTTAAGAAAAAACGGATGAGGTTGAAAAAAGTATGGAAAAGGGTATTCCTGTCAGCTATAATTCTGGCATCCGTACCTCTTTTGCTCCTGCTTTTGTCAAGCCTCGTGCCTGAACCTCCCGCAAATGAGATGAAACATGCCAGGGAAGCCCTTTCCCGGGCAGTCTTTGCAAATGCATCAACCTATTCAAAGAAACAGTATGATGAGGCAAGGTCATTATACGATTCAGCAATGTCAGCATGGCGTAAACAGAACGACAGATTCATTTTTTTCAGAAATTATGACGAAGTGGTAAGGCTGGCTGAACTTTCTGAAAAAAAATCAGAGGAGGCATCCAAAAGATCAACTGCCCATACCTTTACATTAAAGACTAAACTCAGTATTAAAATCGATAGCCTTAATAAGGTTGCTGACAGGATCAACAGGATATTCAGAACATATCCGTTATCAGCAGGCTTCTGGGAGAGGGTCTCAAAGGGGAAGATGCTCCTGAAGGAATCCGAGATCGCCTATAGAAAGGAGGAATATTTCCACTCAAATGTCAAGATAACCGACGCGGAATATCTGCTTAATACTTCGTACGAAAATGCTGCAGAAAACCTTAAGGAATATTTTGAGTCCTTCACTACATGGCAGAAGTGGGTTGATAAAACTATCAGGGAATCAAGACAAAACCACAGCTATGCCATTGTTATTGATAAATTTGCAAGGAAATGCATGGTTTATTCCGGCGGATCATTGAAGCACGAATATGATATTGAGCTTGGAAAGAACTGGGTGGGCCATAAAAAGATTAATGGTGACAGTGCCACCCCGGAAGGATTATACAGGATCACTAAGAAGCTGGGGCCCAACCGCACAAAATATCACAAGGCATTGCTCATCGATTACCCCAATGCCGCTGACCGTGAGGAATTCAAAAAGGGTTTGGCCAATGGTGAACTACCCAATACGGCAAAAATAGGAGGACTTATCGAAATTCACGGAAGCGGAGGAAGAGGCATCGACTGGACCGAGGGATGCGTTGCCCTGTCAAACCATGACATGGATGCCGTTTACAGAATTGCAAGCGTCGGAACCCCGGTTACAATCGTAGGTTCATTGATTGATATTCAGCAAATACTAAAATAAAAATCAGTACTGAATGGAAAACCCTGTAAACCCGGGAGAGGATATCTCAGGAAATGCAGCAGAAAAAGACTTTGCTAACCGTGCTGCGGAGGATTTCAGGAAATTACTCCACAAGGTAGCGGAAAAAATAAAAGCTGACAAAAAACTATACCGGACCCTAAGGACAGCCACCCGCAACATCCTGTCGGTGCTTGGCTTTTTTCTTATCCTCTGGTTCCTGCTGTATGCTATTCCGGGATTGCAGAATATGATGGCCGGAGGAAGATCAGCAATAAAGAGCGATCAGGAACTCGCCGGGGACAAGGGCTACAAGCAGCAGATCAGCCAGCTTAAACGCGACATACAGAGCCTTTCGCGGAAATATAATTCATATACATCCGGACAGTCGTATATTGTGATCAATACTACCGACAACAGGTTTTTCCTTTACCGGAACAAGAAGCTTATAAGGGAAGGATTTTGTAGTTCAGGAAGTTACACGATGCTCAAAGCCGATGGTGAAAAGAAATGGATCTTCCGCACACCCAAGGGTAAATACCGGATACAGGGCAAGATAAGCTCACCGGTATGGAGAAGGCCCGACTGGGCTTTTGTAGAAGAAGGACTGCCCATTCCTTCAGCCAACCATCCTTCAAGATATGAATACGGAGTGCTTGGAGACTACGCGCTCAGTATCGGGGATGGATATCTTATCCACGGTACCCTTTACAAGAGGTTCCTGGGAATGCCGGTCACGCACGGGTGCGTCAGGCTCAACGACGAAGACCTTGAGGCAATCTACAACACACTGAGCGTCGGTTCTAAAGTATATATATTCTGACAGTTAAGTAAAGAAGAGGAAGCCGGAAAATGTATGATTATTCTGAAAATAATACCCTGCCAAAGAAATCTTTCCTGATCGCCATCTTATCCATTGTTCTGATCCTTATGATCCTCTACATGGTAATGTCGTTGATGGCACCATCTCGAAAAATGGCTGACCTGAAAGAACAATTCATCCCGGCGGAAACTGATAAAGAGCAGCCCGACAGCAGGATATTCACTGATTCTGCTTACCTCGGGCTCCTCAAAGAAAAGAATTTCTACCAGTCGAGGATTGCAATGGCTCAGACAGATTCAGTCTATCTCACAATAACATTACCCGATAGCCTTATAAATCTGGAAATCAGCGGAGTGGTAGTCCATTCCTCCAGAATGACCAGTTTCAGTACAAGCAAAATGCTGCGAAGAGGAAACGATTTTGCAATTCTATCACTTCTTGGCTCACCAATGAAAATCGTAAAGGATTTTGCCACCATCCCCAAGGAACCGATCATGATAAAAATAGCTCCAAAAGACACATCGGAGTACAAACCTGACATCCTGCCCGATACATCCGATTTTGAACCTGTCAATTTTATTCTTATAACAGATGCAGGGGTTGATGTCTATGTATACCAGGAAGAAACCGGCAGGGGTGACAGGTTTAAGCTTTTTATGTTCGACTTTCGCAACAGGCTGAGGAATTTCGGCAGGTCAGCTGCCAGCATAATACGCTTCAGGATACCTGAATACCATCCGAGGATAATGATACGCCTTCCCAAAGCTGAAGCAAAAGTGATCTACAGGGCAATACCTGTCAACGGCCAGGTAGCAGTCTACAGATAGGCGGACTTCTAATGGTTATCGGGTAGTCTTTCAGCAAACAAAAAGAAACTGTGCAGACCCCGTAGCAAGCTCAGGAATTTCTCCAAAAGAACCACCACTGAATTTATTTCCTGCTTTTTTTCACTCTTATTTAAAAAAAATGTAGGTTTGATGCTTACTCAGCATGAATCGAATTTTACATGGCACGATTTACCGGCATCATCGGAATTATTGTGATCCTCGGGCTTGCATACCTGTGGTCAAATAATCGTAAAGCAATAAATTACAGGCTGGTCTTCACCGGTCTCGGGTTACAGCTGGCTCTGGCAATATTCATCTTAAAAGTGCCCCTCGGACAGCAGATATTTTACTGGCTTGGCAAAGCCATCAACAAGCTTCTCGACTTTTCACAGGAAGGGGGTTTATTCGTTTTCGGGGATCTTACAAAGGTATCTGAAATATTGCCGGAGACCATGGTTAGCGCCGGAGTGTTTCTCTTCATTCTTCTTCCCACAATTATTTTCGTCTGTGTGCTTGTTGCCATAGCATATCATGTAGGTATTATGCAAAGGGTTATTGCGGTTATGGCGCGTTTTGTACACTGGGCTATGAGGGTAAGCGGCAGTGAGGCTCTTTCAAATGTGGCAAGTGCGTTCGTAGGTCAGGTTGAAGCCCAGATCATGATCCGTCCCTATCTGTCGGGCATGACAATGTCGGAGCTTCTGGCCTCGATGACCGGAAGCATGGCCTGCATAGCAGGAGGTGTGATGGCAGTTTACATTTCGATGGGAGTACCGGCTTCATACCTTCTTGCAGCAAGCCTGATGGCTGCCCCGGGAGCTCTTGTAATTTCTAAGATCGTCTTCCCCGAAACCATGGAATCGGAAACGAAGGGAACCGTCAAACTTGAAGTAAAAAAGGAACATTCAAATATAATGGATGCCATCTCGCATGGCGCTTCCGATGGGATGAAGATATCCATCAATGTCATTGCCATGCTTATAGGAGTTATTGCACTTGTTGCCCTTCTGGATGCCCTTCTTGGTTATTTTGGAAACCTCCTGGCCTGGACGGGCCTTTCTCTTGAAGCCATAGGTCTTGATGTCAACAATCTGGGGCTTAAGGATGTCTTCGGAGCATTTTTTTCACTTTTTGCCATAGTAATGGGAGTACCCCCGTCTGAATCGCTTACAGTAGGGTCACTTATGGGAACGAAAATGGTGATAAACGAATTCGTTGCCTACTCGGATCTCTCACCTATGATTCAACAGGGAGTACTGAGTGCAAAATCGATAGTCATAGCAAGTTTCGCGCTCTGCGGTTTTGCGAACTTCAGCTCAATAGCCATACAGCTTGGAGGCATCGGTGCTATGGTACCAAACCGTAAAGCCGATCTGGCAAAGCTGGGATTCAAGGCCATGATCTGCGGCACAATGGCTTCGTATGTCTCTGCCTCGCTGGCAGGGATATTGATGTAGAAATTTTACGGCCAGCTCCTACAGAAATTTATCCGGCTAAAAATAATTAATAGAAAAGAGGTAGTGTCGCGCTACTGATAATAAACAAGTATAATTATTTTGTACTTAAAGCATGATTTTCTACTTTTGTCGGCGACGAAAGTATAGTTCAGGAGAGATGGGTGAGTGGCTTAAACCAGCAGTTTGCTAAACTGCCGTATGGGTAACTGTACCGGGGGTTCGAATCCCCCTCTCTCCGCAGCTCCAAATTACTCCCGTCCGCCGTATGGCGGACGGGATTTTGTTTTTTGCATTAACGAGCCAGGCTTGCCTGAGCGAGTAAATGTAAAAAACAAAATCCCTGCGAGGGAAACGAGCAGGGAGTAATTTGGAGCTGCAGGGAGCCCTCTAATGGGATCACCGAAGGTAATCCCCCCTCAATCCGCCAGGTTTACCTGAGCGAGTAAATGTAAAAAACAAAATCCCTGCGAGAGAAACGAGCAGGGAGTAATTTGGAGCTGCAGGGAGCCCCTTCAGGGATCACAGAAGGTAATCCCCCTGTAAATATGAACTCATCTCCAGGTAATGCAGGCTTTTTGATCTTCACTGGTTAACTATTTGTATTCAGATCAGAACAAACCATTCCCTATAAAATGTGTAAGCACCAGGCCTGTGATCCCGGAAATAAGGACTGCAAAAGACATGGGTATCAGGTTTCTCCTGATAATCAGTCCTTCAACGCCTATGAGTCCTACAGTTGCGCAGGCAGCTATCACGTTGTGCACACAGATCATGTTACCCAGGGCTCCTCCGACATTTTGAAGACCAACAATTATAATATGCGGAAGTCCGGTATTGTCAGCTATAGAATATTGGAAAACTGCAAACAACATGTTTGAAACAGTGTTTGATCCGGCCATGAATGATCCAAGGGCTCCGATGAACGGATCTATAAGCGGCCATGCTCCTTTAAATACGTCGGCCATATATTGTGCCATCGCAATCGGCATGCTGCTATATCCGTTTGGATTTGTTCCCGATTGCATCATTATCCTGACCAGCGGCACTGCAAAAATCAAAGCTATAAAAGGAGCCCTGATCCTTTTTAAAGCTTCCACCCAGGCAGTTTTAACCTGCCTTCCACTCATCCTGAACATGGGAATGCAAAGAAGCGCAACAAGCATGAAAGGCATGATCCCCGGAATATTTAACGGATCAAAATCAGTAACTATGTTTGTTCCGAATAATTCAGGCGAGACAAACTTCAGGGATTTTATCCAGCTGCTGAAAGGCAGAAACTGCACCCGTGTAAATACCAGCAAAAAGCCTATTAGTATATAAGGAGTCCATGCTTTCAATAGACCCATACTGGTGTTTTCATAGTTCCCTTTAATTGAAATTGAGCCATTCCAGGCTGATTCCCATTTTTGCCTGTCAGCAAAATCCCATTGTTCTTTCGGCACCAGAAATCCCGCCTTTGTTGCAGGAATTAGTATGAGAAGACCGATAAGGCCTCCGAAAATTGCCGGGAACTCCGGTCCCAGCAAGAGGGCTGTAAGCAGATACGGAATATAAAAGCACAATCCGGCGAATATGGCGTATGGCCAGATGCGGAAGCCTTCCTTAATGCTTTTTTTCTCTCCAAAGAACCTTGTGAGCATTACTACCATGACAAGGGGCATCAGGATTCCCGGAATCGAGTGCTGTATTGCAGTCCACAGGCCTGTCTGGTATATGAAACCATTCAGGGTCATTCCCTGTTCAGTCAGTGTATTTAATATTTCCGGGGTGTTCAATGTTTCTCCTATGCCTATTATTGTTGGTGTCCCCACTGCTCCAAACGAGACAGGCGTGCTGTTGGCCACAAGTGCAACCAGTACCGAAGCCAGTGCCGGAAAACCGAGAGAAAGCAGCAGTGGGGCAACCAGGGCAGCCGGAGTGCCAAAGCCTGCCGATCCTTCTATAAATGCTCCGAATAGCCAGGCAACAATTATTGCCTGTATTCTCCTGTCGGGGGTTATTGATATGAATCCCCTGTTTATTGCTGCCAGGGCGCCGATTTCCCTCAGGGTGAACAAAAGAGCAATCGCACCAAACACAATAAGAATAATTTTAAATGCTATTACAAAGCCATTCAGGCTCGAGGCCATCACCCAGTTCAATGGCGTTTGCCAGATGAAAAGCACTAATAACAGAGCCAGCGCAAAAGCCAATGGCATAGCTTTGATAGCAGGCCATCGAAAACCTACCATCAAAATAAAAATAAGCGCTATAGGACTAAAACTTAATAATGCAATAATACCTTCTGACATTTGACTTATTATTTCCCCCGGAATTATGATTACTATTTGGCATCACTTCATTATATGAAAGCAAGAGAGTGATTAACATTAGAAGGCTGAATATTGATTATTATCTTCGGGGCTGAGGAAGGTTTACCGGATCTATCCTGCCGTTCAGATTATATATTATCTCGCCTCCCTTTATGGTCATTTCGGTTTCGAGTCTTTTTGTACCTTCTACTCTGCCATCTCTTGTCCAGAATCCAAAATTCCCGTCACGGAGGTTAAATATTGCCACATCGGCAACAGCTCCTTCAGAAAGGTGTCCAAGCTCCTCTCTCTGGATTATTCTGGCAGGTTCCCAGGTGCTGGCATTTATAACAGCGGGCAGATCCATCCCGAGAGCCATGAAAAGTCCCATAATGTTTGGCATATTCTTCATGGCGTTATTCATTACTGCACTGTGATTATGCATGTCGGTGCTTATTGAATTAGGGAAGAAACTGGCTTCTGCAGCTGGCTTCCCGACTGCGAAGCTGAAGCTGGCAGCTCCGAAGCCAACATCAAATATCACTCCTCTTTTTCTTGCTTCCCACACAAAAGGTTTAACCTCCCCTTTCATATTTACAAGCGATTCCCTTCCGCCGGGTCTTATTTCAGGGGTTGCCTGGCTTCCGCCGTAGCAATGGGTAAAAATATCTCCCCGCCTGAATACGTGGTTCAGAAGGGTGTCGAGTGACAAAGCAGGATTGGCACTTCCAAAATCCACCATCAGCGGGATGCCTGCCTGTCTTGCAGCTTCTTCAGCCCTTAAGGCAGGAGTCCAGTCTCTCCGGCTGAAATGGGCCAGCTTGATCCCTACGATATGGTCGGGGTATTTTCTTGCATATTCCACAGCTTTTGCCACATCCATTTCATCGAGATTATTCTCGTATTTTCCTCCTGCCATGCCTTCACCTACTATATTCAGGAAGGCAAGCACCCTGGGCTGGGACACATCAATTGTCTGACTTTTAAACTTTTCAAAGGTTTTCCAGCCTGAGCTTCCTGCGTCAACGATGGTTGTGACTCCCGATCTTGAGGTATATCCGTCAGGAGGAAGGCTTTGGGGGCCGTTCCTGTATCCTCCCACTGTGTCTGTTCCCCAGAATACATGTACGTGGATATCAACGAGCCCAGGTGTTACGTATAGTCCGGTGGCATCAATGACCTGAGCTCCGAGGCCGGGATCAATGTTTTTAGCGACCAGGGCAATTCTGGCATCCCTTGTCCCTTGCTGGTAGCCTTCATCCGGAGCAGTCGGATAAGAGATGGCAATATCCATCTTCTCGTTTATCCTGTTTCTGGGATCGATTACATGTCCTCCTTTAATAACGAATTTATATTTTTTTTCAGGTTGACCGGCTTGCTGAAGGTGTTGTGTTCCTTTAAAAGAGCTCAGGCTCAGAAATAATACACCCGACAGGATCAGGAAAAACAGTTTTTTCATTGAGGAATGGTTTTTTGTTCTATTAGCTGATGTTTTTAAATTCAAAAAGCATAAAATTCGTTAATGTACTATGTTAACTTATTAGAGTTCACCCGATGATTTTGATAGGCTAAAGATAATCTGTTTTGCATCTGAAACATGTTTCCGTTTAAAGTTCAAATCATACATGGCGTAGGGGAAAGAACTTTCCCAGCCTAAACATAGCAAATATCTTCAAAATAGTAGCTCCGACCATAAAAATCATACTATTTGAAAGATATTAAATGTATTATTTTCAGAATGTAACCGTTGAGGTTAAGTTCATTCAATTATACGGGGAGAGATGTTCAGGAGGAATTAATCTCTTCTCTTTTATTTCCGGCCAGGGGGAAGAATCAATTCTTAGCTTGATAAGGGTTGATAATCAGGATATCTTATCTTTCTTCTTGGTCTTTTTGTATCCTCGCGTCTGGCAACGAATTTTGCACGCAGGTATTCTCCCATATATATCTCTCCGGTTATTTTATCTCCTTCAAGGTTGCCGGAGAATATAAATGGTATATTATCGGCCATCATTCTTTCATAACTGGCAAGTTTCACGTGATTGCCCTCAATAGTTCCTCCCATTTCACGCAAAGAAAAGTCGGTTTTGTGCAGACCCTGAATCCAGTTTCCATCCTGTTCCAGATTGAACATATGTTTTGTTTTGCTGCTATAATATTCAACCTCCACCGTCCATCGGCCGGTTATGTTACCTGCCGGCTGATCCATGACTTTCTGTTTCGGATATTTTTTTGAAAGCAGTTCGTGCAGGCGTTCAGCAACTACCTGGTCATTTCCGGGTTGCATTTGTCCTGCAGTTACCCTAAGGGAAGTTGAGCCATCTGCCCCAATATCGCTTCCTCCGATTGCTATCCGCGGTTTTGTCGTTGCAAGTATTTCAACTATATCAGGGCCTGTTATATTAAAACTCTCAGGATCCCATTTAATAATCAGAGACGGACTTCTGTTGTTCAGCCCTCTTGGTTCACTTATGGAAGTTGTAATTCCCTTGATAACAGACACACGTTTTGAAATATGATCAAGGTAACCCAGCCAGGTTCTATATTTCTCATCATGGTCGCGTTTCACCCATGCTTCGACAGCTGCCAGCATACCCAGCATTTCTTCCTTTCCCACCTTATTATCCCTGCCTGGACCATGGTGAGGGGAACTGGCCTGCCAGGCTGACATAAGGATATCTTTTCGCCCAAGAAGTAATCCTGCACACTGAGGTCCGCAAAGAGCTTTTCCTCCGCTGTATGCAACAACTGAGGCACCAGCCTGAAGGTGGACATTTGGTATTGTCAGGTCCTCTGCGGCTGCGTCTACAAGAACCGGTATATTGTGAGGTTTTGCAAGATTGGCAACAGATTCAATCGAAAACGACTCTCCCGGGTCAGTATCTCTTCCTGTCATAAGGAATATCATTGCAGTTCTTGGGTTAAGGGCCCGCCCCAACTCTTCAAGGGTATCAACGGTAATTATCTTAACGCCAATGTTTCTAACTGCGTGATCATAGGTAACCCTGGAGCTTCTGGGGAAGACCACCTCTGTTTTATCCAATCCTGACAGATCAGGGATACGTATGAGTTTCTCAGGATTGCCGCCTGTCACACATGCTGCAGTAACGTGTTTTAAACCAGCGGCGCAGCCCGCCGAGATCATTCCCCATTCTGCCCCGGTAATCTCTGCCAGGCGTCTGCCAATGCCAAATGCAAGCTCATCATATTGCACAAAGAATTTTGAAGCAGCGTGGCTTGCTTCAAGAACCTCAGGTCTCTCTATAGATCCTCCGATAATAGTAAATGTCCCTCTGCAATTTATTACGGGCTCAACACCTATTGACTGGTAAATGTCAGGACCGGCTTCCAGCGGACCTGATGAAGCTGTTAACAAGGATTCCAGGGGCATTATGCTCCCAGCAAACGGAAGCATTGTAAGGCTTTTAATAATATCTCTTCGTACCATATCTTTGATTGATTGATTTTTCCGGAAGGTTTATAACCCTAAATATACGCAATACAATCCATCTCAACAAGTGAATCACCGGGAACACCGCCTTTAGCAACTGCGACAGTGGTACGCACCGGAGGCTTGCTGCCAAAGCGGCCCCTGTAGACTTCATTCATGCCCTGGTAATCTTCAATCTTATCGAGGTAAACATTTACTTTCAGAACTTTTTCCATCGAGGAACCTGCTTTTATAAGTTCTTCCTCAAGTTCTTTGAGTACAATTTCTGTATGATTCTTTATGTCGAACGGTGCAACGTGAGCTCCTTTTCCTGCAATAAAAATAAGATCCCCAAATTTGGTATGCCCGGAAAACATCGGTAACCTCTGAGAGCTTGTAATATTACCTGCTTCCTTTGATAAAGAAATATTTGAATTTGCTTTTGTCAATAATCCCATTCCGGCAATACCTGCAAATGAGGCAAACATTTTCTTCAATGCTGATCTTCTTTGTGTTTTCATAGTTGATATTATTAATGTAACATTTGATTTTTTTGTATGGCTTAGGCTGAAATTTTAACTCATAAACAAGGGATGCTTTTCAGGTAATGGTCGTTAAATGAATACAAAAAAGGGATTCCTCTGTTCTGTATTTCAATTAACTAAAGAAGGAATCCCCTTAATACTAAAAAAACCAACCTTTACCTTTTATATTATTCAACATGCAATGGTGCAAGTATTCTACTGTTTGTCCCACCATACCCTGGTTGTCCAAAGGTCAGGTCCCTGATTCTGAACAGCAATATTATAATTTTCAGTATTTAAACTGGCTTCTGTTTGCGGCCAGGGTATCCGCCTGGGGATGGTTCCTGCGGTTTGACTTCCCGGATAATTTGTGGGTATCAGGACAGGGTATCCGGTTCTCCTCCAATTCGCATAAGTCTCCATGTTGTTCATGAAGTTTGAAAGATATAACTGGGTGTGAATCTGTTCCATCTGTTCGTCAAATGTTCCTGTGGCTTTATATGGGTGCTGAGCCAGATATGCAAGTATCTGATCCTCTGAAACACTAAATCCTCCGGGATACAAAGACTCAACTGCCATTGAAGCTCTTAATCCTCTTTCATAATGCTCCTGAGGTGTACCGGGATCCCATCCGCGAAGGGCAGCCTCTGCAAGATAGTACTCTACCTCTGAATAATGCTGGAAGATTGTTGGTGCTGCGTTATTTGAGATTGAGTTGAGGTTTATTTCTGAATATTCAGCCAGCATTGCATCGGTCCAGTCAGGGATAATTGTTTTAATTGTACTGTAATCATAACCATGTGGAATGCCCTTTTGAATACTTGGTTCTGTGCTTTGGGGCAATTTCGACGGATCAGCATTTCCCTCCCACAATGTTATATAGAAAGGCAATCTGGGATCATTCATATCCCTCAACATACTGACAAAAGTCTCACCCATTTTTCCATACCCTGTTCCCTTTGCTGATATTGGCACTCCTTCTCCTCTGCTCATTCTGTAGGTGTCATTATTACGCTGGTATTGGTCGCCATCAGTATGCTCCAATAATGGGATGTCATCATTACTTGTCATTACTCCACCGGCAATTGCTTTTTTAACCCATGTTTCAGCCATGGCGGGATCTACTTTTGTCATTCGCATTCCTAAACGCAACATAAGAGAATATGCCCATGTTTTCCATTTAGTAACATCTCCCTGATAAATATAATCTGCACTTCCGAAAGATGGTTTTGAAGGATCAAAGCCGTTGGCTGCTTCTTCCAGCTCTTTTAGCATATCAGCATAAATATCAGATTGTTTATTAAAAGCTGGTTTGTATAAACCATCTGTATATCCTTTGCCTGCGTCAAAATAAGGGACGTCGCCGTACATATCTGTGCACCGGTGCATGATATGCACACGAAATATTCTCATTATGTTATAATGATTAACCAGATCGGGATTGTCTTTAGTTAAAGTTATAAGCTGCTGTGTTTCTTTAAGTTCAGTCCGATATACAGCATTAAAAAGTCCATCTGTATATTCAGGTTTGTGCAGATATTTGTCTCCTGTCCATTGATAAGGGTTCAGGGAAGCAAAGTACTGCATCATTGCACCTGCAAGCTTGTCATTGGGATATTGTGTATTGCCGTCATTCCAACCTGCAGTTCTGATAATATTCAAGGAAAAAACACTACCAATAACCGGATCTACATAAGCATTCGGATTGATATTCATTTCTTCAAAACCTTTATCGCATGAGACCAGGAATATTGTTGCCAATACCCATATTTTAAAAGCTGAACTTCTCAAATTCATACTTTTATATTTTGATTTAATAATATTCATAATGATACTTATTATTGATAATTTTTCATTATCGGTTATAGTTAGAATCTTACTAAAAGATTAAAGCCATAGCTTCGTGAAGGCGGCACACCCCAGTTTTCCAAACCCTGTCCGTTAGTAGTGTTATAATTGGATTCAGGATCAACATTTTCAATCTGGGAGTAGATGAGAAAGAGGTTACGGGCTGTAAAGGAAATATTCGCGGACTGGAATGGGGTTTTGGTCAAAAATCCCTGAGGTAAGGAATATCCTAAGGAAAATTGCCTAAGCTTAACAAATCCTGCATCATACACATATTCATCTGTAATTGCAAAAGCAAGTCCCCTGAAATAGGTCTGTGCATCAATTGTAGCATTATATGGCTCCCCATTCTGATCAACTCCTTCTATTTTCACACCTGTTTCTCTGACATTATTTGCCACGGTTGATTTATGCAGGCCATAATATGTTCCATAAGCGTTGGCTGCCGAATAGAGCACACCTCCAAATTTACTGTCTAACATGAAGTTAAACGTAAAATTCTTATAGCTGAGATCATTCGTCAAACTTATGTTTAAAGGAGGAACGCCTCGACCCAAAGGTTTAAATTCACTCATCAGAGGAATCCCATTGGCATTGTTATAAACTATATTCCCATTGTCGTCTTTTTTCATCTCATAACCGGCAACCATCCCGAAAGGTTCTCCTTCAAAGTGGTATACATAACCATTGTTTGTCCTGGCAGTAGCCAGTGCCAGACTTTTAAGTCCCTCTGAAATTCTAACTACCGTATTTTTATTGTAAGCCATATTCAATACCATATCCCAATTCAATCCGGATGAAGATCTGAGAGGAGAACCGCTCAGCATTAATTCAACACCTCTGTTCCTTACTTCTCCCACATTAAGTGCGACACTATTATAACCCGTTGAGGGAGGGACTGACGCATTCACAATATCATTAGTTGTGGTCCTGTCATAGACAGTAAAATCGACTCCTAAAAGGTTGTTAAATAATCTCAGATCCAATCCAGCCTCAAGCGTTGTGGAAGTATACGGTTTAAGAGAACTGGGAATTGTACTGCTGGTAATGTACATTAATGGCTGTCCCAGATGAGCTGATGTAGGAGCCGTATAGGTAAGACTGAGTCCGTAGGGATCCGGAGCTCCGCCACCTACCTGAGCCCACGATGTTCTTATTTTGGCAAAACTCATCCAGTCTGGTATTGATTTCCAGACCTCTGATAATATTAAGCTTAATCCAACAGAAGGATAGAAAAGGCTATTGCTTTCCTTGGCAAGTGTGGAAAACCAATCCTGCCTGCCTGTAAGTGTAAAGTACAGGTAGTTCTTGTAACTGATATCAGCTGATGTAAATAATGAATTGATTGCGGCCTCCTGAAATGATCTGCTGAAAGTTGGTGTTTTTCCATTAGTAATGAAATAAATAAACGGGACATTCAAATCACCACTTGAGAAATTGCTCCCCAGAGTTTTTGTGTACATATTATTGGCTCCTGCAATAGCATTTACCGTGACATCACCAAATTGCTTCTCGAATCCAAACAATAACTCAGCATTGGTCTCGCTGAATTCCTTTGAATTCTCGCTCATACTACCAAGAGCGCTGTGTAATGTACCGGTAGGAGTGATGTCGAAACCTTCGATATTTGCATAATCTATTCCAACTCTTGCCCGTGCGTATAAAAAGCTGGCGATATTGTAGCGAAGATTAAACGAGCCAATAAACCTCTTCCATTCATCTTCATTTTTTCTTTTACTGGCCGCAAAATATGGATTTGAGACAAAGACATAATCGCTCCATGCGGTTTCATATCCGTTTTCATCATAACCGGGAGCCAGGGTTCTTACATCAATATTGGTTGCTATCAATCCTACTGCTGCATTCGGATTTCCGGTAAAATCTGCAATTGCAGTTCGATTTTTGTTTAGCTCCAGATTGTATTGGGCTTTACCTTCAAAAATCAATTTCTTGGAGAGATTTGCGTTGGTGCTCAGATTAAATGTCTTCCTGTTTACAGTTGAATTTGGAACAATTCCTTTTACATCAGTATTTGAAACTGAGAAACGGAAATTAGCTATCTCATTACCTCCATTAATAGCCAATGTGTTGGTGAATGTAGTCCCCGTATCGTAGAAGTTCTTAATATTGTTCTTTTGAGCAACATATGGCCTGGCCACACCATCAGGGTTAACAACCATTGATCCATCTAATTTTGCACCCCATGAAATTCTGCCATTGGCTATAGCTTCCAGTTGGGAAGAAGGAGCCAAACCTCCCGAACCTGATCCGTATTCATATTGCCATTTGGGTATAGTGAGAGGATTTTCAAAAGTAAAAGCAGAATTAAACTCAACGCCGATACCCGTTCTGGCACGGCCCGATTTTGTTGTTATAAGGATTACCCCGTTTGCAGCACGTGAACCATACAGGGCAGCGGCTGTTCCTCCTTTAAGTACGGAAATCGATTCAATATCGTCAGGGTTTATACTACTCAGACCATCTCCCTGGTCCCTTCCTCCATAGGTACTTGCAAATCCCTGGTTTTCTACAATTATAGGCACTCCATTCACAACGTACAGAGGCTGGTTATCACCTACAAGTGATCCATTCCCTCTGATAATCACCCTTGTTGATCCGGCAGGTCCGGTAGCTGAACCCGAGGCGTTAACACCTGCGATACGACCTGTCAATGCATTCCCCAGGTTTATTTCTTTCGCAATGGCAATATTATCACCTGAAACTTCAGTAACAGCATAGGACAATGATTTCTTTTCCCTTGATATTCCTAAAGCAGTAACTACAACCTCATCAAGTGATTCAATGCTTGACGCCATCTGGATATCAACAATCCTCCTCCCGGCAACTGCAATTTCCTGAGGCGTATAACCTATGAAGGTAACTACTATGACAGAGTTTGGATCATTCAGGTCAAATGCAAACTTGCCTTCAATATCTGTAATAGTTCCAATAGTTGTACCTTTTACAACTATATTCACACCTGGCATGGGGTCCCCTGTTGATGCATCAGTAACTGTTCCAGTTAATGTAAGCTGCTGAAGTGATTTCTCAAGATCAGATGAAGTTTGTTGATTTGGAGTCAGCACTATCTGACGGTCGCTTACAATAAATCTGACATCATCCTCAAAGATCTCATCAAGAATATCCCTGATGGGTCTGTCTTCAGCCATGATATCAACCTTGCGATTCACATCAACAAGTTTATGGTTGAAGAGAAAATAAAACTCACTCGATTCTTCAATCTTATTGAGCACGCTCTCAATTGAAGCATCCTCCATGGAAAGGGAGATTTTTGTGTTTTGTGAATAGCCGGGGCTGGCTATCAGATTCACCAATCCGCAAAAAAACAGAAATACTGTAATTTTCATGGTTAGTAGTAATTTTTGCCAATTACCACAGGATCTTTCAAACCCGCAGCAATTAAGTTTTTTTTTCATACTTTTGAAGTGTTAGGGTTAATAATAGAATGTTGATTTTAAAGGAAAAGACATTCATTTGACCGTTAACAGGGAAAAGGTGTTGCCGCACTTTTTCCCTTTTTTATGGCCTTTAAACAAAGCGGTTCATGGGGGTGTCATGTTCTTGATTTTTACTAATTACTAATTCATGATCAATGTATTAATCTCAGATTGCCGGGTAAATTATCACTTTCTTTTTCGGGTAAGAACCATCCGGTAATGCAACTCTGTTCTCTTCGCTGAAATTGATCGGAGAACTGAGCTTCAACAACTTTAATATTTCCTCCAGAGACTCATCTTCAAAGGTGGCCCTGTATCTGTAATTCTTTAACTCACTGCCCTTAACCTCGATGTCAACATTAAACATCATGCTTAATTTTTTTGAAACCTCTTCAAGAGGATCATTACGGAAAATCAACTTCCCGTCTTTCCAGGCGACAAACCTGTATGTATCCTCGTCAGTGATCTGTTTTATTTTGGTCTGCCTGTTATAGGTCAGACGTTGATTGGGAAAAAGCTCGGCAATCAGATTAGATTGATTATTGTCATCATCCAATTCATTTACAAATATCTTCCCCGAAACCAGAGCCACCTCGGAAATGTTATCCGAAGAATATTCCTGAACATTAAACCTGGTACCCGTCGCTTTTACCTGCAAGGTTGAAGTCTGGACTATAAAAGGTTTCGGATTCTTCTTTCTGACTTCAAAATAAGCCTCTCCAGTTAAATACACCTTGAAGTCAGTATCACTGAACTTATTGGGATACCTCAGACTGCTTCCGGAATTAAGCCATACCAGGGTGGAATCAGCAAGACTCAATGATGTGCGGGTCCCGAAAGCTGCAATAACTTCAGTGTAAATAACAGCTTCCTCATCCTGACTTATCGTTCTTTTGGATTTCTGGTAAATCCATAAATTAGTCCCTGCCAGAAGCGGAATGATAATTATGGCAGCTATTTTCTGCCATGAACGCCAAAGAGTTCTTACCGGAGATTTTTTAATAGTCCTTTTTTGAACTTCCTTCAACGCTTCATCAGTATTTATTTTTGAAAGATCAATACTCCTGTCGGATAAATCCCAGATATTGCCAACCTGTTCAAAATATCTCCTGTTTTCTTCCGAATACTCAATCCATTCCTTCAGTCTGGCTGTTTCAACCTGATCAGCTGTCGCTGTAAGATGTTTTGCTATTAATGATAAAATTTCGTCCTGATTATTTATTCCCATTTCCAAAATATGATGTCATAAGAGGTTTCAAAAACTAAAAACAACACACTGCAAACACTATTGATTAACCATCTGCCAAATGATTGTGCCTAAAACTAATGCCTTAGTCATATGAGCATGCAGGCAATGCCTGCAATTATAATAATATACTCCTTCAAATAATTACGGAGCAGGCTCAACGCTTTTCCGATCCTGACCTCAACAGTCCTTACGGAAACATTTAGCATTCCGGCTATCTCATGATACTTAAGTCCCTGATATCTGTTCATCATGAAGGCTTCTGAAATCCGCTCAGGCAACAATTCAATGGCTTTCTCCACTTCCCTGTGCAATTCCGAATAAAGAATATAGTTTTCAGTATCATGATCATACGGAACCGAACTTTCAATAATAAATCTATAATGATCCTGCTTGGTCTTATCATGCCGCAACCAGTCAATGCATCTGTTCTGGACTGATTTCAGAAGAAAGGACTTAAGGGATTTTTGAATATTTACCGATTTACGATCTTCCCAGAGTTTAACGAATGTGTCCTGCACAATCTCTTCAGCATTGCTAAAATCGTGAGTGTAGCGTAAGGCAAAAACTACCAGGTCTTTATAATAGGTAGTGAAAATGCTTGAAAATGCAGAATAATCGCCAGCAGACAATTTGGAGATCAATGTCTCTTCAATTGATTTGCGAATATCATCCAATTTTGCTTTGCGATTAATTTCCAAAGGTAATAAATCCTTTAAAGAGGATGAATTATTTAACTTTACTTTGATTTCCGGCAATGACAGATTATCTATCATTATTCTTGCTTTTAAAATAATGTGAAATGCCAATCATCGACTGACATTTCACATTCCCAAAACATCTAACCTATAACCACTTGAAAAAATAACTCTTTATTGAAGAAAGCCTTAATTAAAACCCTCCTGATCAACAAAGCTCATTAATCTGTACTAATGTAAAGACGTTTCAAAATTGAATTACCACATAGGAATGTCAGAATATTTTTCCCGTTTTGAACATGCAACGGATGCAAGGGCTTATTATCGTTTGAAAGCATCCCGTGAACCATTCCTGTCGGAATTACCTCGGGCAACAACCAGACCCGCCTCCGGAAATATTGTTATCTTACCTTCATGTGCGGCCTGAATAATACCGCCAGGGCAGATCAGATCCTTTCCAGCAGAACAATGTTCTCAACATGGTGAGTCTGGGGAAACATATCAAATGGCTGCACCAGTTTAACCCTGTAATGACCTGCAAGCAACGCCACATCCCTGGCCTGGGTGGCGGGATTGCAGCTTATATAAACAATCCGCTGCGGATTTGTCATGATGACTGCCTTTATAACATCCTCAGCCATGCCTGCCCTGGGAGGATCAGTGATCACTACGTCAGGCTTTCCATGTTTATTGATGAAGGCTTCGTCCATCACATTCTTAATATCCCCCGCGAAAAAAAACGTATTGGTGATGCCGTTATATCCGGCATTTGCATCAGCATCTTCAACAGCCTCCTCAACGTATTCAATGCCGATGACTTTTTTTGCCGAATCAGCAACATAGCAGGCAATGGTGCCGGCTCCTGTGTAAAGATCATAAACAATTTCCGAACCTTTGAGACCTGCAAAGCTCTTAGCTGTCCTGTAAAGCACTGCAGCCTGACGGGTATTTGTCTGAAAGAATGATTTTGGACCGATCCTGAACTTCAGGCCGTCAATTATTTCCGTGAGGTGATCCACCCCCCTGTACAGCACGGGGATCTGGTCGGTAAGAGAGTCATTCTTCTTCTTGTTGATGATGTACATCAGCGATGTTATGCATGGAAACTTCGATGCCAGGTGATCGAGCAGGCCTTCTCTCCTCGACCTGTCGTCATAAAAGAAGACGACAATCACCATGAACTTCCCGTCAAGGGTATTACGGATAACCAGATTCCTGAGAAAACCAGTCTGTTCCCTCGCATTGAAGAAGATCATCCTGTCCTTACGGGCGTAGTCCCTTACAGCATCCCTTATCATATTTGAGGGTTCAGGCTGAAGGAAACACTCTCTTATATCAAGTATCTTATCAAATAATCCCTGGATATGGAAACCCAGTGCATCTTCCCTGGAATATTCAACATCCAGGATAATCTCCTCGCTGGTAAGCCATCTCCTGTCGGAAAAAGCATACTCCAGCTTGTTCCTGTAATAATATGTATCTGGTGATCCTTTTATTGGCATAACTCCGGGGATCTCCGTTTTGCCTATCCTCTCAAGGCTTTCCCTCACCTGTTTTTCCTTATGGAAGAGCTGAAGCTCATAGGGGATATGCTGCCACCGGCATCCTCCGCATACCCCGAAATGAGGACACTGGGGCTTTATCCTTGAAGCAGAATACTCCCTGAACCTGATCACCCTTCCTTCAATGTATTTCTTCCGCTTCCTGCGTACCTTTATATCTACAACATCGCCAGGCACCAGCATGGGAACAAATACCACCATATTGTCAACCCTGCCCAGGGCGTTCCCTTCGGCACCGATATCGGTGATCCTGACATTCTCTATTACCGGTAATTCCTTCTTCCTTCCCACTGATGCTATTATTTTGAATTCCTGGCCGGCCTTTCTCAGTCACCCTTAAGACCAAGGATGAAAAAAAGGCCTTTCAGCATGCACGGGACCACTCCTTCTGCATGATCAACACCAGGGACTATCTCCTTACTGCAAATCAGGGGCGACGTTCCGGCCTGCATCATTTCTGCATACAGATTCTCCGTTACAGCCGGATCTACATGGGTGTCATTTCCACCATGCAGCAGGTATAACGGTTTTTCAGTTTTCCATGCTGTAATGCTGTTACGCATAAAGGCTTCTCTTACTCCGGAATATTTCTCTTCAGTGCTGTATCCTGCCAGGAAATCAGCAGATATAAGATCAGTTATTGAGGTCGTCAGTTCACCGTTTATCTGGTCAGAATCGAGGTTCCCGGTGAAAAGAGAGGGTAGTTTTAACGCATAGGATTCATTAAGTATGTCGGTCACAGGATTTGGGAACTGCTCATAGGCAGAATATGCATTAACAATGTATGCTATGTAGACAGGCATAGGGTAGGTCTCTTCTTCAGTCATCCCTTCAAGAAGAATCTCAAGATCGTAAGGACCGGCACCGCAGACACTGCCTATCAGGTTGAACTCTCCGGCAAAATCGGTCTCCATAGCTTTGTGAAGGGCGAGCGTAGCCCAGCCTCCCTGGGAATATCCCGTAAGATAATAATCGCCAGTCTGGGATACCCCCGGCAATTCATCATTCTGAAGTTCCCTGACTGCAAAGAGCATATCGATGGATGACCTTACAGTCGGCTCTGTAATGAGATATGGATGAGGTACCTGGGCCGATTCACCAAAACCCGGATAATCAGGCATGACAACAATGTAACCCATTGAAGCTACAAATTCTATCAGCTGATAGCTGGTGTTCACTGCAAATTCACTGGGAGCCCGGTCATTTTTAGTATTTGTCCCGTTTTGAAAACATAATACGGGATATGAATTGGCTGTGGATGGGACGCATACCAGTCCTGAAGCGTTGATTTCCTTCCCTCCGACTGTTGTTTTGTAAACTACCTTATATACGTCAACATCACTCGCGACATATCCTTTAAGATCATTTACATCCGGATAATATTCCGCTGCAGCGCTGAGAATGCTCTCTATATATCCCTTATTATAAGTGACAACCAGCTCCTTTGAAATAAAGTAAGAATATTGGCGCTCCTCTTCCTCCCTGGTACAGGAAGTTGCCAGTGCCAATGCAACCAGGATGAATACAAGAATTAAAAATGGTCGATGATTTTCTCTCATAAGCTATATCTGAATTCAATGTCAAGCTACAGCAAAGATAATTGATTCCGTTCACAGAAGCCATTTAAATGGCTTCCATAGTTTTTCTATATTTGCGCATAATATTTTTTATGGTTTCTGTTCAGGACATCACTGTTTCATTCGGCAGCTTTGATCTGCTTAGCAATATTTCATTCCTGATAAATGACCAGGACCGCATAGGCCTTACTGGCAATAATGGTGCAGGGAAATCAACGCTTCTGAAGGTTATTGCAGGATTACACAGCCCCACGTCAGGGATAATCGACATGTCGAAAAACGTGACAATTGGCTATCTTCCCCAGCAGATGAAAGTAAGCGATACAACCTCGGTCATTAATGAAACGCTGAAAGCATTCCAGTCTTTGATAAGCCTTTCGGAAGAAATAGAAAGATACGGCAGTGAAATAGCAAGCAGGAATGATTTTGAATCGCCCGACTACCTTCGGTTATGTGACAGCCTGACCGAAGCTGAAGAGAGATTCAGGATACTGGGTGGAAGCAATTACATGGCTGAGACAGAACAGGTACTGCTGGGTCTTGGTTTTGAGAGAGATGACTTCAGCAGGCCAACCTGCGAGTTGAGCGGTGGATGGCGGATGAGGATTGAAATAGCAAAGCTCATTCTTTCAAGACCTTCACTTTTTCTTCTTGACGAGCCCACCAACCATCTTGACATTGAGTCAATTCAGTGGCTGGAATCGTTTCTGGCAGGATACAATGGAGGTATAGTTATGGTCTCACATGACAGGGCTTTTCTCGACAACATAACAAACCGGACAATCGAAATATCCCTGGGGCGTACTTATGATTACAGGGTGCCGTGGTCGAAGTACATCGGGCTAAGGCAGGAAAGAAGGGAGCAGCAGCTGGCAGCATACAGGAACCAGCAGAAGATGATCGAGGATACTGAGAAATTCATCGAAAGGTTCAGGTATAAAGCTACCAAGGCAATACAGGTGCAGTCGAAGATAAAGATGCTTGAAAGGATTGACCGGCTTGAGGTGGATCAGGAAGATACAAGGACCATCAACCTCAGGTTTCCTCCTGCTCCTCGCTCCGGGACACTAGTTGTTGCTGCAGAAAATCTTTCGAAAAGGTATGATAAGCTGACGGTTCTCCGGAAGATATCCTTCAGCCTTTCAAGAGGAGAAAAAGTTGCTTTCGTTGGCCGTAACGGCGAAGGAAAAACCACATTCTCAAGGATCATAATAGGAGAACTTGATCATGAAGGCTCCCTGAAAAAAGGTCACAATGTACGGATAGGCTATTTTGCCCAGAACCAGGATGAACTACTGGATGAGAACAAGAGTGTCTGGCAGACCGTCGACGATGCAGCCACGGGAGAGATCCGGACAAAACTCAGGGATATGCTGGCAGCCTTCCTGTTCAGGGGAGAGGATATAGAAAAGAAAGTGAAGATCCTTTCCGGCGGAGAAAGATCAAGGCTGGCTATGGTAAAGCTCCTGCTGGAGCCATGCAACCTGCTTGTGCTAGATGAGCCAACCAACCACCTCGACATGCATTCAAAAGATATCCTCAAACAGGCCCTTGTCAATTATGATGGCACATTAATTGTTGTCTCACACGACAGAGATTTCCTTGACGGACTTGTTACAAGGGTCTATGAATTCAGGAATAAAAACATTAAGGAACATATCGGCGGCATTTATGATTTCCTGCGAAAGAAAAAAATTGAAAATCTAAGGGAAATAGAAAAGAAAGACCCCTCTCACTCATTTTCAGATCCATCGGGTGAATCTACTGCCAAACAGAGGTACCTTGAGAAGAAAGAGTATGAAAGGACTCTGAGGAAGCTCAGAAAGAGGCATGAGGAATCTGAGAAGGATATTGAAAGGATGGAAAAGGAACTTGCGGAAATAAACAACTGGCTGATGGATCCGGAGGTTTTTCAAAAGGACGGGAAGGAGCTTTTAAAAAAGTATGAGGAAACAAAGAGAAAGCTCAACGAAGAAATGAATAAATGGGCCATCTATTCCCATGAACTTGAAGAGTTTATCAAAACAGGTACTGATGGAAATAAACAAGTTTGAAAAGCAGTACGATATTCATGTCTATGACTCTGGACCGGATGGGACCCTCAATCTGCATTCTCTTTTTGATTTCTACCAGGACGCTGCTGCATGCCATGCGGTTAAACTGGGATATGGAAGAGACGATCTGCTGAGAACAAACCGCCTGTGGATCCTTTCAAGAATATATTCGGTTATTTACAAGCTTCCTTACCAGAGCGGTTCTGTTATTGTTGAAACATGGCCAAAAGGGATCGAGAAGCTTTTTGCGCTCAGAGATTATGTTGTCCGTTCCACCTCAGGAGAATTGATGGCAGCCGCCACCTCCTCATGGCTGATTATTGACCAGGTGACAAAGAGAATATGCAGGCCCGATAACACACTGGAAGGATACAGGCCTGAATCGGCCGGAATAAACTCTCTCCCCAGAAATGCATCAAAGCTCAACCTTGAGGAAGATAATATGAAACCGATGTCGCAGTTCAGGGTGAGGGTCAGCGACCTCGATGTGAACCTGCACTCCAACAACGTAAAATACATCAAATGGGCCGTTGATAGCTATAGCCTTGATTTTGTGATGAATAAAATTCCGAATTCCGTGGAAATAAACTATCTTGCCGAATCGTGGTTTGATGATGGAATCACTGTCATGGGAACTGAAAGAAGTGATGACGGTCTGTCATTCGATCATCTCATTCTGCGATCGCAAGATAATACAGCACTCTGCAGGATAAGAATTGCCTGGAAAGAAAAAACTGCAAGTAAATCTAATGTGAAATGAACAACCGGAGACTAACCAATCATCTTGCCAGATGGACTTTTATTACGGCGGCATTGTGCGCATCCCTGGTATCATGCAAAACAACTCAGCCAATAATTGACTCCAAGGACCTGTCGTATCTCTACAACCCTGCAAAGAATTTCCTTAATCCGCGATACTCTGTCTTCAACGATAATGACAGGACATCAGTATTGCATGTTAAATTCTTCCCGTCTGATCTTTTCTTTTCCGAGGCAAATCCCGAAGGAATTCCGATGGCACAGTTGCTGTTGTCGGTAAAACTCTATAATATAAGTAACGGACGGGTTATTGCCGATACTGCAGCATTTAACCTGAACATACCCAAAAGAGAATCCAGTCCCGAATATACGTACTCCGTATCTCTTAATGTGGAGCCAGGAAATGCATATATTGCTGAAGCCAAGGTCCTTGACCGACTCAGGCAGCATGTCGTGCAAGCCTTCATTCCCTTCAATACATTTTCATACACCAACAAATACAATTTTATAGCCCGCGGGCATTTTACAAAGAATATGCTTTTCAATCCGGTTTTACGATCAAATGAATATGTAAACCTAGTTTATCCAAGGATGCCTGTCGATTCTCTTTTCGTTTCCCGTTACAGTTTGCTGGAGAATGTACCTTATCCGCCATCAATGCTTCTGCCTGAAAAGGTAATAGATTATGAGCCGGATACAACGATTGCCTTCGCATACTCTGACACCCTGCCTGTTATGCTGCCAAAAAAAGGAGTCTACCTTTTCAAAACCGACAGGGAACTGACCGAAGGTTTTACTTTTTTCAATTTCGGGGATGAGTTTCCTTCGCAGACGAAACCTGAATCCATGATTGAGCCCCTGGCCTATCTGGCTTCCGAGGATGAAATGAATTCGTTGCGCTCATCACCGAGGCAGAAGCTTGAACTCGATAATTTCTGGATAAAATGCGGGGGCAATATAGAGAAGGCAAGGGAGCTGATAAGGATCTACTACACGAGGGTCCTTTATTCAAATTATTATTTCACTTCCTTTAAAGAGGGCTGGAGGACTGAAAGAGGAATGATATACATTATTTACGGGCCTCCTGACAAGGTTTACAAGACCTCTGACGGTGAACAATGGGGATACCGCAAGCCGGTGATAAGGTCATCATGGGGAGGAAGATATCATATGAAAGAGAATTACATCTTCTTTAATTTCAGGATGAGGGAAGGTATATTTTCCGACAATGATTATTACCTGAGCAGGAGCGAGACTCTTGTCACTCAATGGGATCAGGCTGTTGCAAGCTGGAGGAAAGGCATTGTATTCCGTCTCGATAATCCTTCTGATTTCTGATAAAACATGATAAAGGAAAATGACTGCATATTCGGGCTCAGGCCTGTTATTGAGGCTGTCAGGGCTGGCAGGCAGATAGACAGGCTCCTTGTAAAACAGGGTTTGAAAGGAGCTCTTTACCACGAACTTATGATTGAAGTAAGGGAGCACCAGATACCTTACCAGATAGTGCCCGTTGAAAGAATAGAGTTAGTAACCAGGAAAAACCATCAGGGAGTACTAGCCTGGCTCTCGGTTATCGAATACCAGAAGATAGCCAATCTGCTTCCAATGATCTTTGAAAAAGGTCAGGATCCGCTTGTAATAGTCCTTGACGGGGTATCAGATGTCAGGAATTTCGGTGCGATAGTACGAAGTGCCGCGTGCTTTGGTGCCCACGCTATTGTTATACCTGAAAAGGGATCGGCGCGGATCACCGCCGATGCGGTAAAAACTTCATCGGGAGCGCTTAATTCATTTCCTGTATGCAGGGAGAAGAGCATCCTGAGAGCGGTGCAATATCTTAAAGAATCGGGACTAAAGGTAATATGCGCTGATGAGAGTTCAGGAAATGCAGTAGCGGAGGTTCATCTTACAGGGCCTTCCGCTCTCATTCTGGGCTCGGAGGATAAGGGCATAAGCAGGGAATTATCGGCGCTCGCCGATACTGCCGTAAGGATCCCGATAACCGGCACAATACCGTCATTGAATGTTTCCGTGGCAGCAGGGGTGTTCCTTTATGAGATCAACAGGCAGAGACAACAGGTTGTCAGCTGATTATCCCTCTTATTCTCTCATCGAGCATATTCTGATCGGCGGTAAATGATGCAATACCTGCAAGGGTCAGCAAGGTATCCGGAGCAATCTTCCCTTCTTTTATCTGCTTCGACCAACTGGAATAAACCGGTATCTTCCCGTCTGTAGCAATAACTGCCTTTTCATCCTTTGAAAGAGCAGGGAACAGGTCAGCACATCCCTCTTCATTGGCAATGTGCACCAGTTCTGCTCCGGTTGAAGGGGGTGACGATGCCAGCCTCTCAGAAAGGCCAATAACGTTATCGTCGACTTCCCAGAACTTTTGAATATGTGCACCTTCTGCCGAGGAATACAGTGTGACCTCATAATCCTCATGCATCCTTGGGGAGAATTTACCACGCATTTCGGCTCTCCCCGACACTGCCACCTTTGGAGGGATGGTAAAGACATCCGCACCTGCAAGGAGGGTCAGCTGGTTGTAGTGTCTGATGCTGGCGGCAATGAGCTTTGTCTGCCAGGGATTTTTCGATGAAAGAGCCGTAACCCAGTTCTGAGAGGCAACAACTGCCTTTTCCCCTGCCCCGGCACCATCACCAAGCTTGTTATCCATAATAAAAGCCCCTATCCTGCCCAGGAAAACATTCACGTAATCAGGACGGGCAACACTGGTTACCAGTACATTCTGGCGTGCGCTGAACTCAAGTGTGAAATTAACCCTGACCCCGGCATCTTTCAGCCGCCTGGCACCTATCAATCCTTCAGCCGTAAAGGGCACCTTAACAATAAAATGTTCCGGACTTATCTCATGATATCTTTTTCCGTAGTATTCAATTGCCTTAATATCATGAGCTGTATCGGTGTGAAGTTCAACGCTGATGAATCCCCCGAACCTGGCTGCCAGCCTTAATCCATGCCTGGCATTGAGAATGAATGCAATTTCCCTGATCCGATCCTCCTGGGGAAGTTCCCTGACAATACTTTTCGACTCGGTGATGAGTATGTCGTAAATGCCTTTTTGTATCTCATTGTTGAGAAGGGTATTGTTAGTTGTCAGAGCTCCCATCTCATCCGTCCATATTGCTTCTGCCTCATTTATATCGCCGGTATCGAGCCATATTTCCGTCCCCGTTCCCCGTAGCGATTCCCAGAAGATATCCTTTTTACCTTTAACTCGCTTTTCATTCAAATTTTTCCAGACAAAGTCGCTAATTTTTGTAACCAGGTCAGCCATAAGGAATAGTATTAAGTATTTAAATGATGCCTGATATTTTCAGGCACCGATGGGACAAAAATGCAAAGCAAAAATACGGCGTTCAGTACGGGGCAAAATTATAAATTATTAATTGATATATTTGACTATTGTTACATTTGGACATTAATATTGATATGGGTGTAACGAAAGCAAGACTGCATGTATATTTCCAAATGCGTTTTTTGATAAAGAATCTTTTATCCTTTGTAAAAGTCTGTTCAATCGCGGAAGATAAATCATGTTTTTATGCCCGACAGGGATAAAATAGTTAGAATATGAGGATAGCAGCTGCATTATTATTATTCTTCTCTTCAATTTCTGCCTTAAGTCAGACGGATTTTGACAGATATTTCACCGGAAAGGTTTTGAGATTTGACTTTATGCTGGCCGGGAATGCAGAAAGAACAACTGTCTATCCGGTTGCATTTAAGGAGGAACCCTTCTGGGCAGGACCTTCAGAAAACCTGACGGATCCTTTCGGATACGGTAATTTCAGGTACGAAGTCTTTGATGCCGAGGAAAAAAGGCTCATCTATTCCCGCGGTTTCAGTTCGCTTTACCAGGAATGGCAGACTACTGCCGAAGCAAAGGAAATTGAGCGCAGCTTCTATGAAGTGGCAACAATGCCCTATCCGCTCAGGAAAATCAGGTTTGTCCTGAGCGTAAGGGGCAGAGATGGCAGCTTCGCAAAGCTCTATGAAACGTTCATTGATCCGTCAGACTATTTTATAAGGAAAGAGAAGCCAGTGGATGCATCTTCATCGAAAGTGCATGATGCAGGTGATCCCGGGAAATGTGTAGATATAGCATTCATTGCTGAGGGTTATACAAAGGACGACATGGATAAGTTTCTGTCTGATGTCAGGAAAATGGCTGAATTCCTCTTCAGCGTGGCACCCTTCAGCGATTACAGGGACAGAATTAACATCTGGGCTGTTGAGGCGGTGTCATCAGAAAGAGGCACTGACATTCCTGGCGAACAACTATATGTTAACTCGGCACTCAATTCATCTTTCTACACCTTCGACCTCGACAGGTACCTTACAACCCAGGACATTAAGTCCGTCAATGATTATGCAGCCGTTGTTCCCCACGACAACATAGTGGTCCTGATCAACAGCCCAAGGTATGGAGGCGGGGGAGTTTACAACTATTACAGCGGGACTACTGTTGATAATCCCTTTTCCCTGAAGGTTTTCATACACGAGTTCGGACACGGCTTCGCAGGACTTGCCGATGAATACTACACATCAGAAGTGACTTACGAAGAATTCTATCCGCTGGATGTGGAACCATGGGAACCGAATATCACAACCCTGGTGAACTTTGATTCAAAATGGAAGGCTCTTATTGATCCCGGTACTCCGGTACCTACCCCGCCGGAAGACAGATATGTCGAGACAACAGGGCTGTTTGAAGGCGGAGGGTATTCAGCCAAAGGAATTTACAGGCCTCAGACGGATTGTCTTATGAAAGGCTACAGCTCTAATAAATTCTGCCGGGTATGCCAGAAGGCTATAAGGGAAATGATCGAATTCCATACACATTAAAAAATAGTCCTCCGCATTCTCTGTGAAACCTCTGCACAACTGAACAAGCCTGCACAGAGGATCCCGGATAAGTCACAAAAGACACTGAAACTTATTACTGCTTGCTCTTCCTGTCAATAAGGTAGTATAGAACAAGGCTCAAGCCCCCGAACAGGAATATCATAGAGGTGTAATCCGCACCGCTGGTCATTACGCTGAATGATTCCAGAATGGCTCCGGCAACTATTCCAAGGCCTATTCCCATCAGGAACATACCTGCCTTAAGGGTCATTTTTGCCCAGTTTGTAAACTTCCCGCCTTCCTTGACCTTTGTAAAAAGGCTGGCATCGGCTCCCTTCTCAATAAGCGCCATCCTTTCCTTGTTCCTTGTTGTGTAGAACAAATAGATGAAACCGAAAACTGTTCCAAAAAATGCAATTGAAATGATAATTCCTTCCATGGTTTTAATTATTGGTTTATTGATAATTTTTATCATTTAGACTCAGTTATTACCCGGTTGGTTACAAACATGATCAAATAATTCAAAAATTATTATCCTGTTTCGTAACCAGCTTTTAACTTTGAGCGTCAAACTTCCATAATGGACAGAAGGGACGATACATATTTTATCAGGCAGGTTTTGAATGGAAATATTAATTCGTATGCCGCGCTGGTGGACAGACATAAGGACAGGGTTTTCAACCTGGCTTTCAGGATAACCGGCAACCGCGAGGAAGCGGAGGAGGTGGCCCAGGACGCTTTTCTCAAGGCATACCGGTCACTTGGGTCATTCAGAATGAACAGTCTCTTCAGTACCTGGCTCTATAAAATAGTGTATAATACAGCTGTATCATTCATCAGAACGAGAAAGAAAACGATTTTGTCGCTCGATGAGTTCCCTGCCAGCATAAAAGATTTTGAAAATGAAAATCCCGACGAAATAAAGGCAGAGAAGGAATACAGAGATTACCTGGTAAATTTCGCCATGCAGAAGCTCAGCGAGGATGAACGTGCTGTCATATCTTTATATTATTATGAGGAACTAAGCAGTGAAGAGATCTCATTCATTACAGGGATAAGCAGGAACAATGTAAAGGTAAGGCTGTTCAGAGCCCGAAAGCGCATGGCAGAGATAATTAAAAAGGAAGAAAAGAGAAACATGATATACCATGAATAGCCTGAATAAATTTGAGGAAGATCCTCTCCGCAAATATATCCAAAGGGAGGGGATCGAAAAAGCTCCCGAGGATTTCACGTCCGACGTTATGTCAAGAATAACGGCCGGGGTTGTTGCTGAAAGGAAAGTCCCAAAGGTCTGGAGCAGGATAAGCGTGCCAGTAATTACGGCCTGCATTATTTCAATACTTACAATATCAGCCTTCGTGTTCAATAATCATGGAGCAACAGAAACAGGACTGGTTTCCAGGTACATACCTGAGATCAATATTTCCATGCTGGCAGGGAAGGTAGGTTACTTTCTGAATCTTAATATTCCTGCATGGCTGCCATACCTTGCCGTGTGTATTCTATTTCTTGCTGTCTTTGACAAGGCTCTCTTCAGGGTATTCCATAAGGAAAGCTTTTAGGTGACTTTATAAGCAAAGCATTGGTCAAAAGGTATTTTCAACCTTTGAATTGAGGCCTTTTGAATTGAGTGACTTGCTCATGGCCTGAAGAACCTCCCTGACACCCGACTTTATTTCGCATTTGCCTTTCAGATGAACGATCAGGGCACATTGTTCAGCCTGAACCGAGTCGTGGCCGCAGACCTCAACGAGGGATTTAATTACATGGTTGAATGTGTTCACATCGTCATTGTAAAGTATCAGGAAATACTTCTCCCCCTCATGACTCAGATGATCACCCTTATGTAGTGTTTTTTCCTTCATTCGTGTTTCTCAAAAAGCCCTTTTGCTGTTTCAACATCGATCTCCCTTTCGCCGATCCAGGCAGTAACCTTTGCATCGCGGTAACCGTTTCGTACAAGGAGATCCGAGTATTCAAACGCACTTTCAAAAGTAATAAATTTACCGATAAGATAAACAAAGCTTCCTTCGGTCGTATTAATAATATCGAGTCCCCTGTTTCCTGCAACCCTTCTGTAAACACTTTCCATTTCATCCGTAACCGGTTTTGCTGACCTGGCAATTTCTACCCTGAAAGTCAGGGTGAGAGGCACCGGATCCTTTTTGGGCACGTCAACCGGTTTTTCCTTAATTAACAGGGGCCGGTTACCCCACTCTTTCTCAAAGAGGGCTGCCCTGTCGAGTGAAACGGGTTCACCGTTCATGACAGCAGTAAGGAATGCATCCCTGAAGCCAAGCTGTTTTACAGTAAGAAGTGCTTTTCCTGCATCCCGAGCTTTCCGGAACATGCCGGCGTAGTATCTTTTTACGTTACCTCCTTTTATGGTAAATCCCGATACCGGCACAATGCCTTTAAAGGTCGGAGGATCCACAAGCTTGCTGAAAACAGCGATCTGGAGGCGGTAAACAAGGCCGGCAGGCAGAACGGGATCAATTTCAATAATGCTTTCCGCAATCTTTCTCTGATCGGTTATTACCTCAAACATGCTATAGACCTCATCCTGTTGCCCATTACTGTTAATTTCCTGCACGGGAAGCTGTCTGGTTTCGGGGATTTCTTTTTTTTCTGCAGCAGCCCTTATCTCCTGGGCATTTTCCTTATTACTTGCTGCGACAGCGGGCGGTATCGTAGTTGTTTCAATACCTGATGCCGGTATTGCAGAACCAATAGCCTGGTCAGACTGCTTCTGATAAGCGGCTGCCTTCGATTCTATCTCGGCGATTTCTTTTCTGACGGCAGCTTTCTGATCATCCGTCCCGGTTTCAAGCTGTTCCCTCAATGCTGATGCTTCCGCCAGCAACGAATCAGAGGTTTGCTGGTAATCCATTCCCCTTACAAGGGCAGTTTCAAGCTCAGGAGGAAGGTCTTCCCGGACATCAGTTTCCTGAACGACGGTATCAGTATTCAGCGCATCCAATGATAAAGGGACCGGTTTCGCCTCCAATCCGGCCTGAATGACTTCAAAACCCGTAAGCTCTCCCTTTCTCTCGTTGCATTCCCTGACATACTTTTGCACTTCAAATTCTTTTGTCCGCTTTCGCCCTGCCTTATCTGAAAAAGTATTGTACGATATTAATGCTTCGCCATAATTTGCAGCCATCTGCTGAGCCCTTCCCAGATAAAACCATACGTCAACGGGCACTGGTTTCAGATCTGACGGTCCTTCTGCCGCTTCCTTCAGAAGCCCGGAAGCCTTGTCGGGATCGCGCATCAGCTTTACAAGCGATATCCCGGCATAATACCTGTAAAGCGGATCCCTGGGATAAGTGACAAGAAGCTGAGAGAAACCATTATAAGCTTCCTCATAGTTCCCTTTTGAAAAAGCCTCAAAAGCTGAATGCCTGGAACCTTGCCGGTCATTGTCCTGAGCATAGGTCAGGCTGCATATCAGCGCCGCCGCAACAACAGCCGCTATTCTTTTCACCCTATGACATAACAGGCCGGTCATAAATCCTTCTAATTTGAAACTGCCCTTATTCCTTGATTTCGCAAGGTCAGCACCATTCTTTATATCCTCAAATCGTGTTGATAATAATTACTTATCTTTTACATAATAACTTTCAAACTTCGTAAATTTACCATTAATAACAAAATAACATTACGATGGGACAATTAAAAGAAGGAACTGCAGCCCCATTATTCGAAGGTACCGATCAGAACGGCAACCTGATAAAGCTGGGCGATTTTTCGGGAAAAAAGCTTGTCTTGTATTTTTACCCCAAGGATAATACACCCGGATGCACTGCTGAAGCATGCAACCTGCGCGACAACTATGAAGAATTCCTTGGCAGGGGTTTTGCTGTCGTCGGAATAAGCATGGACAGTGAGAAGTCGCACCAAAAATTTGCTGAAAAATATACTCTTCCCTTTCCCCTTATTGCCGATACCACGGGAAAAATTTCAAAGGATTACGGAACATACGGCGAAAAGAAGATGTACGGGAAGAGCTACTTCGGGATCATAAGAACCACATTCATAATAGATGAGCATGGAGTAATTGAAAAAATCATTTCAAAAGTGGATACCAAGACTCATGCAGAGCAGATCTTCGGTATGTACAAGTAAAAACCAGTAATATGAGCAACGAAAGAAAAGAAATCAACAAGGAGAAGCTTAAGGCACTCGAGGTTACAATCGGAAAAATAGAAAAGGACTTTGGCAAGGGAACAATAATGAAGCTTGGCGACCAGGCTATTGAGAATATCCAGGTTATCTCCACGGGTTCAATAGGCCTTGATTCAGCCCTGGGTATCGGAGGGTTTCCCAGGGGACGTGTAATTGAGATATATGGCCCGGAAGCATCCGGAAAAACAACCCTGGCTATCCATGCTATTGCCGAAGCCCAGAAAAACGGAGGAATAGCAGCCATTATAGACGCAGAGCACACATTTGACAGAACATATGCCGAAAAACTCGGAGTGGATGTCGAAAACCTGCTCATATCCCAGCCCGATAACGGTGAACAGGCTCTGGAAATTACGGATAACCTGATAAGATCGGGAGCCCTGGATATTGTGGTTATAGATTCGGTTGCTGCCCTGACACCAAAAGCGGAAATTGAAGGGGAAATGGGTGATTCGAAAATGGGACTTCAGGCACGACTGATGTCGCAGGCCCTGCGAAAACTGACTGCCAATATCTCCAAAACAAACACATCATGCGTCTTCATAAACCAGCTCAGGGATAAGATAGGGGTCATGTTCGGCAATCCTGAAACAACTACCGGAGGCAATGCCCTGAAATTCTATGCCTCTGTGAGAGTTGACATCCGCAGGACTAATCAGATTAAGGAAGGAGATGATGTGATAGGAAGCAGGACCAGAGTTAAAATTGTTAAGAACAAACTTGCCCCTCCTTTCAAAAAAGCCGACTTCGATATACTTTACGGCGAGGGCATCTCCCAATTAGGAGAAATTGTTGATCTCGGAGTGGACTTCGACATTGTAAAGAAGAGCGGCTCATGGTTCAGTTACGGTGAAACAAAACTGGGTCAGGGACGTGATGCTGTCAAACAAATAATTAAGGATAACCCCGAACTGTACGAAGAGCTTAAGTCTAAGATATCTGAGGCTCTGAGAAAATCATGAGCTAATTCCCCAATCAGGCATTATGAAAAAATCTGCTTACCTGATGATGATTCTCCTCATCATCATACCTGTCTCGTGCAAACAGACACAGGCTCCCCCTGAAGAAACTTTGCCCGCTAACGGCATCATGCTTACCGAAGATGAGATAAAAGGCGGAATTATGACTCCGGAAATACTGTGGAAATTTGGCCGCCTGGGTCCATTTTCACTCTCCCCTGACGGTTCTTCAGTAATATACACAGTAACATTTACTGATCTTCAGACCGAAAACCGCACAACAGATCTTATGAAAATAAACCTGCCAGGAGGAGAGCCTGTAGTACTTGCAGCCTGCGACGGAACATCACCCCAATGGTATGAAGAGGGGGAAAGAATTGCCTATGTGGTTGATGGAGAATTATGGACAATGGATAAAAACGGCTCCGACAGGAAAAAGGTAAATGGCATCTCAGGCTTTGAATCGTTCAGCATTTCACCCACAAATGACAGGATATGCTTCACAAGAAGGATAAAGCTTGATCAGACAGCAAATGAGAAACATGATCTCCCGAAAGCAAGAGTGAGGATCATAAACGACCTGATGTACAGGCACTGGAATTCATGGAGTGACTACTCTTACAGCCATCTTTTCGTTGCTTCATTCACCCGGGGATCTGTTACAAATCCTGTCGACATTATGGAAGGCCAGAAATTTGAATGCCCGACAGCTCCCTATTACGACGAATCCGAAATAGCCTGGAGTCCCGACGGGAAACAGATTGCCTACACAAGCAAGCGGCTTAAAGGCATTGATGATGCATTAAGCACTAATTCAGATATCTTCCTTTATGATATCAAATCAGGAAAGGAGATTAACATAACCGAAGATAACAAGGGCTACGACAGGTATCCTGTCTTCTCACCTGACGGCTCCAGGATAGCATTCCAGAGTATGGCTCGTGACGGCTATGAAGCTGACCTTGACAGGCTTTTTATCTTTAACATCAGGGACAATAAAAGAACATGGCTGTCAAAGGGATGGGAATTTGACACTGAGAATGTAAGATGGGCAGATGATAATAACCTGTTTTTTACCAGTGCCTACCTTGGCACCACCCAGATCTTCAGAATAAGCACATCTGACAGCAGAGTGGATAAGGTTACCGAAGGCATGCACGACATGGGCCCCATAAGCCTGAGGTCAGGAGTGATGATAGCAGGGCTGACATCAATGTCAATGGCCACCGAGCTGTCAAAAGTAGATCTGGCTACAGGTGAGATAAAACAACTGACCTTCATCAATAAGGAGATCTATGATCTTATAAGGATGGGAAGAACAGAGGAAAAGTACATTAAAACCAGGGATGGAAAAAACCTCCAGATGTGGATAATCTATCCGCCTGATTTCGATCCTTCAAAGAAATACCCGGCAATTCTTTTCTGCAACGGCGGCCCGCAATCAACACTGGGTCAGTTCTGGTCATACCGCTGGAATATGCAAATGATTGCAGCCAACGGTTATGTTGTCATTGCTCCTAACCGACGCGGAAACGCCGGCTTCGGACAGGAATGGAAAGAACAGATATCAGGCGACTATGGCGGAGCAAACATCAACGATTACCTTGATGCCACCGATGCAATATCGAAGGAACCATTCATTGATGCTGATCGCCTTGGTGCCGTTGGAGCAAGTTACGGAGGCTACTCAGTTTTTTATCTTGCCGGGGTTCATGGCGGACGTTTCAAAGCCTTCATATCGCACTGCGGAATGTTCAATTTCATTAGCTGGTACGGTTCTACCGAGGAACTCTGGTTCCCTAATAAGGACATCGAGGGACCTTATTGGAACAAGCCGAAAAGCTACAGTTATTCCCCGCATCTTATGGTTGATAACTGGGATACCCCGATAATGATAATAACGGGCGCAAACGATTTCCGGATCCCGTATTCACAAAGTCTTGAAGCATTCCAGGCAGCCCAGCTGAAAAACATACCCAGCCGCCTGCTTTTTTTTGAGGACGAAACTCATTTTGTTCTCAAGCCTCAGAATGCGGTTATATGGCAAAGGGAATTCTTTGAATGGCTTGACACCTGGCTAAAGTAGGCCTATTACCTGTTCAGCCTTTTTGTGGAGGGGTAAATCTCCATCAATCCAGTGGATTACAGTACCTTTTCTCTCCATGCCCCTGAACCAGGTCATCTGGCGTTTTGCATACTGATGTATGGCCGTTTCAAGTTCACAGGTCATCTCCTCATAGCTTAGCCGGCCCATCAGGTACAGTGTAATATACTTGTACTCCAGACCATAGTAGATAAGAGTTTCTGATGATACCCCGTCAGTCAGCAATTTCTTTACTTCATCGATCATGCCACCAGCCAGCCTCAGCTTCAGCCTTTCGGATATTCTCCTCCTCCTTGTTTCCCTGTCAAGCCCTATAGCAGTGACCAGCACTTTAAGCGCAGGGAAACGTGAAACCTGCTTTTTCCCCGATGATTGATAATGTTCAATCTCTATAGCACGTATTAAACGCTTTTTTGAGTCCAGATCGGTTTTGTTATGCAACTTTTTGTATGTCGAAAGGATAGACGTCAGTTCTGCCATTGACTTCTTTTCAAGGGCTGACCGCATGTTTGCATCAGGCGGCACTTCATACATCCTGTAGCCTGTTATAATACTGTCGATATATAAACCTGATCCGCCGCAGACCACCGGAAACACTCCCCTGGCCTTAAGGTCATTATATGCTGAAATGAAATCCCTTTGATACTCAAATACATTATATTTTACACCCGGATGCACAATATCAACAAGATGATATGGAATGCTTTTACCATCAATCACATAATCGTCGTAATCCTTCCCTGTGCCAATATTCATATTCCTGTAAACCTGCCGGGAATCGGCACTGATAATTTCGCCCCCTAATCTGGAGGCAATGAAAGCAGCCAGTAATGTCTTGCCCGAAGCAGTAGGGCCAGTAACCGCCAGAAGATCGTATTCCGTAGATATCCGTTCTTTCATCAGCCCGGGCATTTAAACACAAAAGAAAGTTACCATAAATTTATGTAATTTTGCTTCGCCCGAAAAGAACATTTTTCAGGCAAATTCTTAATATTAAGATGAAAAGAGGTACTGACAATATAGTCATAAAGAATAAGAAAGCTTCACACGATTATGAGTTTCTCGAAAAATACATTGCCGGAATACAACTGACGGGAACGGAAATAAAATCCATCCGCCTGGGGAAGGCCTCTCTCGCTGACACCTATTGTTTCTTTAGCAATAAAGAACTCTATATCAAAGGCATGCATATCGCTGAATACTGGTGGGGCAATCTCAATAATCACGATCCTATGAGGGAACGAAAGCTTTTGCTAACGGGGCGTGAGTTAAAAAAAATCGAAAGGAAAATCAGGGAAACCGGTCTTACAATAGTTGTTATCAAGGTATTCATTAATGAAAGAGGACTGGCAAAAGCTGAAATAGCAGTTGCAAGAGGCAAAAAAGAGTATGACAAGCGGGAAACTCTCAAGCGCAAGGATGCCGCCCGTGAAATGGATCGTATCAGAAGTTAGGACTGAGAAGATAGCGTGAATAGAAGCTTGCTATGTAATCCACTGCCTCGTCAGATGTATCTACCAGTGTGAAAAGATCAAGATCTTCGGGTGAGATATTGTGCTCTTCGGCAAGCATGTCCGACTTTATCCAGGCTATAAGTCCGGACCAGTACTTTTTCCCTACCAGAATGATCGGGAATTTACCAATCTTCCTGGTCTGGATAAGTGTTATTGCTTCGAACAGCTCATCAAAGGTGCCGAATCCACCGGGCAGTACAATGAAGCCCTGGGCATATTTCATGAACATGACCTTTCGCACAAAGAAATGATCAAAGGTTATCAGTTTATCAGAATCGATATACAGGTTTGGCCTCTGTTCAAATGGCAGATCAATATTTATTCCCACTGATTTGCCCTCTCCCCTTTTTGCTCCCTTATTAGCAGCCTCCATAATACCAGGCCCTCCGCCAGTAATAACCCCATAACCGTTTTTTGTAAGCTTGTATGCAATATCTTCGGCAAGCCTGTAATATTTGTCGTTATGGTGTGTTCTTGCAGAACCGAAGATTGAGACGCACGGACCGATACGGGCAAGCTTTTCAAAACCTTCAACAAGCTCTGAAATTATTTTAAATATCCTCCATGAGTCTGTAATATGAATCTCCTGCCATGTTTTCTGTTCAAAGGCATCCTTAATCAGATCTTTATGTTTTTCCATCATAGTAATAGAATATGATTGTTTTGTTATTCATTTTGAGGGATCAGTCCTTCAAGTTCAGGCTTCAGGAATACTCCCGTATAACTTTCACTGCATCTGACAATGTTTTCAGGAGTGCCGGAAAAGATTACTTCACCTCCATCCTTTCCTCCCTCTTTCCCGAGGTCAATTATATAATCGGCCACCTTTATAACATCCATGTTATGTTCAATTACAATTACCGTATTTCCCCTGTCAACCAGTTTTTGAAGAACGTCAAGAAGCACCCTCACATCTTCAAAATGAAGTCCTGTAGTTGGTTCATCGAGAATATATAGGGTTTTTCCGGTATCACGCCTGGAAAGCTCGGTTGCAAGTTTAACGCGTTGTGCTTCACCTCCCGACAGGGTTGTTGACTGCTGGCCCAGGCATATATATCCCAGTCCAACATCCTGAAGGGTTTTTATCTTGTTATATATCGAAGGGATGTTTGCAAAAAAATCCACCGCCATATTAACGGTCATCTCCAGGACATCCCCGATAGATTTCCCTTTGTATTTTACTTCGAGCGTCTCGCGGTTATATCTTTTGCCATTACATTCCGTGCAGTGAACATAAACATCGGGCAGGAAATTCATTTCAATGGTTTTCATACCTGCCCCTTCGCATCCTTCACAGCGACCACCCTTAACATTAAAGGAGAACCTTCCTGCTCCGAAGCCCCTGATTCTGGCTTCAGTTGTCTGTTCAAACAGCTTGCGGATATCAGTAAAGACACCTGTATAGGTGGCAGGATTAGACCGGGGTGTCCGCCCTATAGGAGACTGGCTGACCTCAATCACCTTATCCAGGTATTGAATGCCGTTTATATCCCTGAAAGGCAGAGGTATCTTACCAGAATTATGAAAAATGTTAGCAAGGGCAGGATGCAGGGTCTGGTTTATAAGGGAAGATTTACCGCTGCCAGAGACGCCTGTCACACAAATAAATGTACCCAGCGGAAATACTGTATCAATATTTTTGAGATTATGCCCTGAAGCCCCGATTATCCGGAGGTAATTACCATTACCTTTCCTGCGTTCGGGGCGGAATTCTATTCTTTTATGATTGCTTAGATAACGCGATGTCAATGTACCTGCGGCCTTTATGTCATCCGGGGTACCGTGTGCGACGATGTTTCCTCCGTGAATTCCCGCACCGGGTCCCATATCCACTATATGGTCAGCAGAAAGTATCATCTCCCTGTCGTGCTCAACGACAATGACTGAATTATGAGAATCCCTGAGCTGTTTAAGCGAAGCGATAAGCCTTCTGTTATCCCTCTGATGCAACCCTATGCTTGGTTCATCAAGGATGTAAAGAACATTCACGAGCCTTGAACCTACCTGAGTAGCCAGCCTGATCCTCTGGCTTTCTCCTCCGGAGAGCGTCCTTGCTCCCCTGTTGAGTGACAGATAATCAAGCCCGACTTCGACAAGAAAACCAAGCCTTGCCCTGATCTCTTTAAGTATTTCCGATGCTATGGTTCTCTGTTTATCTGTCATCTTTGCCTCAACTTCCGACAGGAAGACCGAAAGGTCTTTAATATCCATTGCCGACAGATCACCAATGTTTCTGTCTGCAATCCTGAAATACAGAGACTCTTTTTTAAGGCGGGTGCCATTGCATTCAGGGCAGGTATTATACTGAACATACTGGTCCTTTAACCGTGATCTGTTCTTCTTTCCGTTGGCAACCTCAAGATTCCCAATATAATTTATTACTCCCTCAAATGTCAGAAAATAGTTTGAAGTCATTCCCAGGGGAGTATTCGACAGTTTAAGGACCTCATCAGATCCGTACAGGACCTTGTTAAGGGCTTCTTCCGGGATATCCCTTATCGGAGTATCGAGAGTGAATCCGTTCTTCTGGGCTATTGCTTCAATCTGCCAGAATATCCATACATTCCTGTATTTGCCGAGAGGTTCAATGCCTCCTTTTCTGATAGTCAGTTCCGGATCTGGTATCAGTTTGCCGATATCGATTGTAGTGACTTCACCTAGTCCGTTACAATGAGGGCATGCTCCCTGGGGGGAGTTGAATGAGAATGTATGCGGAGCAGGTTCATTGTATGACAAACCTGTGACAGGACACATAAGGTTCCGGCTGAAAAACCTGGGGTTTGAGCTTTCTGAATCCAGTACCATCATTACTCCGTCGCCCTGGTCAAGCGAGGTAAGAACTGAACTGTGCAACCTCTTATCTGATATCTCGCCAACAATGAACTTGTCGACTACCAGTTCAATAAAATGAGTTTTGTATCTGTCGAGTTTCAAACCGGGAACGAGCTCCCTTATATCGCCATTGATCCTTACACTAAGGAATCCTTTCCTTCGAAGCTGCTCAAAAAGTTCCTTGTAGTGGCCTTTCCTTCCCTGCACTAAAGGGGATAGCAGACGGACATTTTTACCTGAAAAACGGTCTTTGACAAGTTCAACTATCTGCTCATCAGTATATTTAACCATCTTCTCCCCTGAGGACCAGGAATATGCATCAGAAGCCCTGGCAAACAAGAGCCTGAGGAAGTCATAAATCTCAGTGATTGTTCCTACTGTTGATCTTGGATTCTTGTTAGTGGTCTTCTGTTCAATTGATATCACCGGGCTAAGCCCTGTTATCTTATCCACGTCAGGCCGTTCCATCCCTCCCAGAAACTGCCTTGCGTACACCGAAAGGGTTTCCATGTAGCGCCGCTGCCCCTCAGCATAAATAGTATCGAAGGCCAGTGATGATTTGCCGCTGCCGCTCAGGCCGGTAATGACTACCAGCTTGTTGCGCGGAATGGCAACATCGATATTCCGAAGGTTATGCACCCTTGCTCCGAGAACTTGAATTTCCTCATTCATGCCGGCACCCTGGCTTCAATTCTTAATTACGCACATCCGTTCTTTCGTATATCCGCATACCGTCGGAAGGTATTTTTATTTGATATACCTTATTTGCTCTCGGAGTAAGATAAGGCTTGCGCAGCCATGGGTTAAGAAACTTCAGCAGCTTGTAGTTCGTGCCAAAGCTTTTGGCAAAGGCTGCAAGATCAGTTACAGCACTGTCGACCTTTACTTCATAATACTCTAGTTCAGGATAGAGGTCTCCTTCATCGATATAAAATCCGTAGCTTGCCGGATCGTTGATTATAAGCTTGTAAGCTACTGCCCTGAAGATATACCGGGCTGTTTCCTCATTCAGCAGGAGATCATAGTAATTGTTTTCCTTCTGAATCCTGATCTGGTTGTCAACAGATGCACGTCCTCCATTGTAAGAGGCTGCGGCCAGGGTCCAGTTACCATACTTTTCATACGATTTGAGTATAAAACGGCAAGCAAATTCCGTTGACTTTTCAATATGGTATCTCTCATCAACAACCTCATTTATTTCCATACCTTCCTCCTTTCCTGTGGCTGCCATTATCTGCCAGAATCCTGTTGCTCTTACCGGAGAGATCATATTACTGTATTCGCTTTCCGCCGCCACGAGGTATTTGAAATCATCAGGAACGTGATACTGTTCAAGTATTTTTTCGATTATGGGGAGGTAACGGTTAGCCCGCTTTATAATGAGTATTGTTGATGAGTGCCTGTAAGAGCTTATCAGAAGTTCTCTCTCAAGGCTTTCACGAGTGTCGAAATTTTCAAGCGGCATGCGTTCTCCTGCAAAGGTTACTTCATCAGGGATCTTTACCGGTTTATTAAGATAGAGCTCATCAGGCTCCGGAACTGCTGATGGTGATTCGTCAGTTTGCCTGAAGCCCATCACAGTAATGAATATTATAAACATCAAAGATGCCAGCGACAACAATGCTGCGGTAGTATATAAATGTTTTTTTGCCATTTCAGAATGCTTCCAGCAAAATAAAATGCAAAGGTAATACAATTGTACCTCATAAGGAACTGAATGAAGCACTAAAAACAGTAAAAAAGATAAAGCAAAGGATTGGTCAGAACCTATACGACAGGCCGGAGAAAACTCCGAAGGAATAAGGATGTGTATTTATACCCGGACCGCTGCTGAATGGATTCATGTAATACCTGAAAGTTGGTTCCAGGTTAAGTGACAACTTGTCTGACAGGGTGTATTCCATGCCCATCCCAAAGGAACTGCTTAGCATAAAAGGATTAAGCCCGTCGGTTTTGCCAATGTCAAGGCGGGTACCGTCAAATTTTGTATATACCGAATTTGTTACAAGGAAATTGTATGACACACCTCCTATCAGGTTAATGTCAATAGCCTTATCAAGAAGCTTATATCTTAGTACTACAGGCATTTCAACATAACTAAAGCTTTGATAAATAGAGCTGTTCATATACTGAAGGCTTGCTTTTGCCGGATCAAAGACATCATTTGTGTATCTGGTAAGAACCCGGTCGCCAATGCCATCGCGGAGGAATATATCTGCATTCTCAGTGAAGATCTTTCCTGCAGACGTCAGAACTTCAAAATTATGATCACCCTTTGTGTAATCATATCTCCGGAAACCTCCGAAAGAATAAATATCCCCGACTTCCTGCCCTATGGATGAATAATATAATCCTGACTGGATGCTGAGTTTCCTGCTTATCCTGTATGCAAAGGCCACACCTCCAGAATATGATACCTGTGCTTGCTCCGATGAGTTAATCTGCTTCGAAATATCGTCATCATTAACCTGGGTTCGCGGGTAATAAGTTGGTGAGGCCATGGCGGCAACTGACCACCTGTCATTTTTCAGCGACTGGTTAACTTCCAGGTAATCGTTGGTTATCTGATTATCGGGATAAAAGGCGGACGATGTTTCAGGGAAGTCATTCCTGGCAATCAAGGCATTCCTTCTGCCATCATGTCTGTGCACAGGGACAAAATTGAACAAACGCGATATCATGCCTGTATTCTGTTGTGACTTGAGGTTATCCTCCTCCGCAAGAGTATCAGCATCAGTTGAAGTATTCAGATCTGCCTGCAACAAAACCGGACTATCATTCCTTCCCCTGGCTGAAGTTTCCAGGGCAGGGACTGTTGGTGTTTCTCTAATCTCTGTCGGATTAAGGGTCAAAGCCGATACATTATCGCTGATAACCGGCTGGTTTACCAATCCCAGGCGATAAGCAAGGAAGCTTATTGACAGGAGGGCAGCTACGGCCGCAGCGGTTCTGAGTAATATAAGCGGGCTCTGATTTTTCCTTATAACAGGCTTGATTGAATTCCATACCCCGGGTGGTGGAAGCACCTCATAATCCCTGAGCCCATTCCTGAAAAGAAGATCGATATTTGCTTTCCTGTTAACCATAAACAGCCTTTCTGGTTTCCCCGGTATACAGGTTTATTTTTCTTTGAAGAATTGTCCTGGCTCTGGAGAGGTTCGACTTTGATGTGCCTTCAGAAATATTTATCATCCGGCTAATCTCTTTATGCGTGTATCCTTCAATCGCATAAAGATTGAATACCATCCTGTATTTAGGAGGCAGTTCCCTGATCATATCAAGCAGATCGCCGGCTTCCAGTCCTGTATAGTCATCATTGTCAGGATCGGCGTCAGGTTCGGGTATTGTGTCAATATCATCAACCCTGTACAGATGATTCTTTTCACGGTATTTTCCCAGCGCAGTATTAACGATTATCCTGTGCATCCAGCCTTCAAACGAACCTTCGTACTTGTAATGAATCAGGTTTTCAAAGATCTTAATGAACCCATCCTGAAGGATGTCTCTTGCCTCATCATCATTTCCTGAATACTGAAGACACACTGCATACATTTTTGCCGCGTGCCGACGGTATAATAATTCCTGATCCCGCTTAACCCCGGCCAGACAACCCTTTATTATATCTTTTATATCCGACAAGAGATTAGATCTTTTACAGAATATAAAGATATAAAAATATCATCTGATATATCAGTGATTCCAATAGAAAGATGAAAAAATCCAGGAAATGGTTGCGTGTGATGTTAAATAATGCAGGGTGGGTCAGCTGATCACAGGTGTATCGCTTCTCCATATGCTGCAGCAGCTGCTTCCATGATTGCTTCCGACATTGTCGGGTGAGGATGAACCGCCTTGATTATTTCGTGAGCTGTGGTTTCAAGTTTTCTGGCCACAACAATTTCGCTGATCATTTCGGTTACGTTTGAGCCTATCATATGAGCGCCGAGCAATTCTCCATATTCCGCTTCAAAAATAAGTTTCACGAATCCATCCTTCATTCCTGAGGCGCTTGCCTTCCCGGATGCCGTGAATGGGAATTTGCCGACTTTAACATTAATTCCTGCTTCTCGTGCGGCTGCTTCTGTAAAGCCGCATGAAGCAATTTCCGGAGTAGTGTAAGTACATGCCGGTACATTTTTATAATCCAGAGGTTCCGGATCGAGGCCGGCAATCTTTTCCGCACAGATTATTCCTTCAGCTGATGCAACGTGTGCAAGTGCCGGGCCACCTACAATATCCCCAATGGCAAAAACTCCAGGCGCAGATGTCCGGTAGAATTCGTCAACCCCGATTTTGCCATTAATTACCTTAACCCCGGCTGTTTCAAGTCCAATATCTTCAATGTTTGGGGTAACGCCTGCAGCCGAAAGCACGATATCAGTTTCAACTGTCTCCATGCCTTTAGGTGTCTTTATTGACACCTTTATCTTTTCCCCCGAAATGTCTGCCGATTCAACTGAGGAGCTTGTTAAAACCTTAATCTTAAGCTTCCTGAAAGATCTCTCCAACTGTTTCGACACTTCTTCATCTTCATTGGGGACGATCCTCGGCATGAATTCCACTAAGGTTACCTCTGTTCCCATGATCTGGTAGAAATTGGCAAATTCACTTCCAATAGCTCCCGAACCGACTATGACCATCGAAGCTGGCTGTTCCCTGAGGGTCATGGCTTCCCTGTAGCCTATAATCTTCTTCCCATCCTGTATCAGATTCGGCAGTTCCTTTGACCTGGCACCGGTTGCAAGAATAATATTACGAGCAGTAAGGAGCTTCCTTTCACCTTCAATTGATTCCACCTCAACTGTATTATTGCCCTTAAGCCTGCCAAAACCCCGGATATGCTCTATATTGTTCTTCTTGAAGAGGAAATTCACACCCTTGCTCATGTTTTCAGCAACATTCCTGCTGCGGGCGATTACAGCACCAAAGTCAGCCTTTATGCTGCCTTCCACAGATATGCCATAGTCTGTGGCATTTTTAATGTAATCCATAACCTGTGCGCTCTTCAACAGGGATTTTGTCGGGATACACCCCCAGTTAAGGCATATACCTCCGATTTCAGCTTTTTCAATAACTGCTGTTTTCATCTTAAGCTGTGATGCCCTTATAGCTGCAACATACCCACCCGGGCCGCTGCCTATAACAATAAGATCATAGTCCATATACTCTTCTTTTGTTTTTATAATATAACATTCTTGCAGTCATAATGTTTGCCGGTTAAACGTCATTGCTTTCCGCCAGACTTAATTTCCCGGGATGAAATGAACCTTGTTAGTATCTTTACAATTATCCAGATTATTACCAGGGTAAAGATAATCGTTGCCCCGGCAGGTATGCCCAGAAAATAGGATGCGGCATACCCTGTAATTGTTCCCGCAAAACCAGCAACAGTTGCCCAGATCACTATCTTATGGTATTCCCGTGTAAAAAGCATGGCAATATTTGGAGGAATTGTAAGAAGTGATATCACCAGCACCACTCCTGCCATGCGTATGTTAAGGACTATTGTAAGGGCTATGAGCGAGGTTGTCAGATATTTGAAAGCATTTACGAAGTGGGAATAGGTTCTGGCAAAATCTTCATCAAATGATATATAGAGAATAGCTCTGTAGAAAATGCCAAAGTACAAAACAAGGATGACTGACATAATGCCAAGTGCTATGATGTCAGCAGTTGTAACGGTCAGGATGCTACCGAAAAGGTAACTCATGAGATTTGGCGTGTATCCCGGCGTAAGGTAGATGAAAATTATTCCGGTTGCCATGCCGAAGGCCCACAGGATGCCAATTGCTGAATCTTCCCTTATCTTTTGCCTTACCGATAGATACTCAACTCCAAGAGCAGAGAATATGCTGAATACAGCAGCCCCTATTATTGGATTTATTCCTGCAAAAAAGCCCAGGCCGATCCCGCCAAATGAGGCATGGGTAATGCCTCCGCTCAGGAAGACCATCTTTCTGGAAACGATATAGGTACCGGCAAGCCCTGCTGTTATGCTGGCAAAGACTGCACCCAGTAATCCTTTAAGGATAAAGCTGTACTGAAGTAAATTGTTTTCCATGGTTTTAGTGGATTTTCAGTACTGTATGAGGAACAACACCATGGGTGACCAGTTGTATCGGACAGCCGTAGGAAAGCAGGTCTTCATTGGTAATCTCTGATGACGGGTGATAATGGAGTGTCCTGTTCACGCATGCAAATGACTTAATGTGGGCAGAAATTGTCCCGATATCATGGGAGACCATCAGGATGGCCATTTTCCTGTTAAGGTCCTTAAGCTTCTGATAAAAATCATTCTCGAAATTCGCATCCACAAAGGTGCCGGGCTCATCTAGCAGAAGTAATCCGGGATCGCCTATCACAGCCCTTCCGAGGAACACTCTTTGCAGCTGGCCTCCCGAAAGTTCCTTCAGCAGGGCGGTTGAAAGCCCGGAAAGCCCGAGTTCGTTCATCACCTCCTCTGCTTTTTGCCTGTCAGCTTTCGACATTCTGCTAACCAGCTTTTTGCGTATCATAAGCCCCGAAAGTATCACATCCTTTACAGTCAGTGGATAACTAAGGTCTCCGGTCGACATTTGTGGAAGATATCCAATAAGGTTGCTGCCCTCAATCCGCTGGTTGAATTCAATGCTCCCCCTGAAAGGATTTACTGTGCCGAGAATGGTTTTCAAAAGAGTGGTCTTTCCGCCACCGTTGGGACCAATAACTCCGATAAAATCATTCTTTCGGATAGTGAAATTAATGTCTTCCAGAACAACATTGCCATTGTAGGCAACAGACAAAGATTTCATTGAAACTAACCGGTCAGGCATATCGAAAGCGATTCAGATCATTGGTTAAAACTATCATGAAGTAATTTAATAATTTCTTCGGTTGATGCAAGCCAATCGGCAGAAAGTGGATCTATTATCACAACCCTTGCTCCGGTCTCTCCGGCAATTGCACGTGCATTCCTGGCATCAAACTCCTTCTGCACCAGGATCATGCTCAGATTGTCCTTTTCAGCCCTGTCGATGAGTTCCCTGAGCTTCGAGGGTGTTGGCTCCTTTCCCTGATGCTCAACGCTTATCTCCTCAAGTCCATAATCCCTGGCAAGATATGCCAGGTTAGGGTGATAAATCATAAAAGATTTCCTTTCTCCCGCAGAAAATAAAACCCTGGCCATGGAATCAAGCCTGGTAATCTTACCTTTAAGAGATTCATAATTCCCTGAGAATTCATTTGCATGAGCAGGATCGAGCTCACAGAGCAGATCCTTAACCGTTTCCGCTATTATAAATGCTGATGCTGGTGATACCCAGTAATGCGGATCAGCTCCTTCATGATGTCCGTCTTTTTCTCCATGGTTAGCTGTAATCAGGTCAATCCTCTCACTAAGATCAAGTTTTTTCATTTCAGGATTGATATCATTGAATCGGTCAAGCCATCCCATTTCAAATCCCAGGCAACCGTTTGCTATATAAGCTTTTGACTGCCTGAGTTTCCTGACCTGATCCGGAAAAGGTTCATAAATGTGAGGATCGGACCCCGGAGGCACCATGACGTTAACATCGAAGTGCCTGCCTCCTATTTCATCAACAAAAAATCTGAAAGGGGCAATGCTAACCGAAACAGTAATTCTCTCTGGAGTATATGAACTTCTGCCACAGGAGAGAACAAGGAATATAACCGGAAGAAGCCGGAAAAATCGTTTCATGAGCAGGGAAATAAGCTTACAAATTTAACATATATGCAAATATCAGTGGCACGCACCGCAAATAAAATAAATAGGTTATTTTTAACAGCTGATAATTCCGTTCAGCATAACAAATAATCAGATGAAGAAAAAAATAAGAAAACTGTATACAGTACTAATGGCTCTGTTTATACCGGCATGCCTGCTTTCTCAGTACTCAGATCATAACATTATATCTCAGAAAGCAGCTTCCATGAGCAGGGAGTATTCCGGACTGTGTAAAACAAGCTCACTGGTGAAGACAGCCGGAGGGAAAGATATATGGCTAATCACTATTGGCAAAGGCGACAGGGACAACAAGCCCGCTGTAGCCATCCTGGGAGGCATTGAAGGTAATTATTTGCTGGGGCGTGAACTGGCCCTGGGATTTGCAGCAGAAATACTCAGACAGTCATCCGATCCTGAAATAGCTGAAATTCTTGAAAAAATAACCTTCTACATCATGCCCGACGTAAGTCCTGATGCATCCGAACAGTATTTCTCACAGCTCAAATACGATAGAACCACAAACAACAGGCCTGACGACGATGACAGGGATTTTCTTGTTGATGAGGATTCGTACGAGGATCTGAACAATGACGGATTTCTGACTTTGCTTCGTATCGCAGACCCATCGGGGAAATATATTGAAAGCCCTGATGACAACCGGATAATGGTTCTGGCTGATCTATCAAAAGGCCAGACAGGCAATTACCATGTCTTCACTGAAGGGATCGATAATGATAAGGATGGTTGTCTAAATGAGGATGTCGTTGGCGGAGTGAATTTCAACAGGAATTTTACATACAATTATGAGGAATTCGGGAAAAATGCAGGCCCTTATCCCATATCTGAACCAGAATCGAAGGCAGTTGCAGATTTCCTTTATGATCATTTCAATATTTTTGCAACTGTTGCTTTCGGTCCGCAGGATAATCTTGGATTGCCTCCTGAGATTAAAGATGACGGGGATAGTGACGCTAAGCAGATTGATTTTCAGGAAGACATGGGGTATGACATTGAAACAGACCATAAACCGAACGTTATTAAGAAATCCGATGCCAAAGTCATTAAGTTGGTGTCAGACAGGTACCATGAACTTACCGGAGCAAAAGGAGCTCCGCGTACCATACCGGCATCAGGGAACTTTGCGGACTGGTCATACTTCCATTATGGGCGCTACAGTTTCAGTACACCCGGGTGGTGGTTCCCTCTCGAAAAAGATGACAACCCAGAAGCATCTTTCTTGAAATATGCCGGACCTGAAAGAAGCAGGGACATCTTTGTTCCCTGGACTGAAATTAATCACCCTGACTTCCCTGATAAAAAAGCCGAAATTGGAGGTATAAAGCCCTTTGTCCTTATCAATCCACCGGCTGATGCTATTGAAGCTCTTGTAAAATCACACTACAGGTTCATTGTTTCGCTGGCATCCTTGCATCCGGAGCTTGAGTTCCTTGATGAGAAAACTGAAAAGATCGCAGGAGGCCTGTACAGGGTATCACTTAAGATACATAACAAGGGTGTATTTGCTACAGGCACAAAAGCCGCTGAAAGGAACATATGGACGAGAGTAATGAGACTTAGTATCAGTCTGTCGGACGGGCAATCGGTTGTCAGTGGTCTGAAAGTTCAAAGGATCAACAGGCTTCAGGGCGATGAATCAGCTGAATTCTCATGGCTGATTTCAGGGAAAGGGCAACTGGAAATAACCGCAGGCGCAGTTAATACTGGAAACATCAGTAAAAAATTGGAAATCAGATAAATACCTGACATAAAAGATAGTATCATGAAAATAGTCAATGCCTCTTCAATTTGCATATCTCTCATATTAATCATCAGCAATTCACTGTTTGCACAAAATCCCGAGTTCTTCTTTAAAGCTGCGGGATCTCCTCCTGATCCCAGAGTAAAGGTATCATGGAATAAATACAATACATATGAAGGGATAACGGACATTTGCAAAAAGCTGGTAAAGGCTTATCCTGACCTTATTGAAATGGAATCTGCCGGCAAATCATATCAGGGAAGGGATATAATAGCCCTCACCATAACCGACATGAAAAATGGCGATCCCGACAAGAAACCAGGATTGTATATCGACGGAAATATCCATTCAAATGAGATACAGGGAACCGAAATGGCACTCTACACAGCCTGGTACCTTTGCGAAATGTTCGAGGGAAACAGCTTTATCAGGCAGCTTCTGAAGGACAAGGTATTCTACATCCTTCCAACAATTAATCCCGATGCCAGGGAGCATTTTATGAGCAATCCCAACACACCTCATTCTCCAAGGTCAGGTCTTGTTCCGGTTGATACAGACCGCGACGGACTGTATGATGAAGATGGTTATGATGATCTTAATGATGACGGGATAATCAGTATGATGAGGAGAAGGAATCCTGAAGGCAAATTCAGGGTCGATCCTGCTGACAGACGTCGTTTGACAGATGCTCTGCCCGGGGAAAAGGGTGAATATGAAATATTGGGATCTGAAGGCATTGACAATGACGGAGATGGTCTTGTAAATGAAGACGGACCCGGAGGTTATGATCCCAATCGCGACTACGGATTTAACTGGGAACCGTGGCACATTCAGCATGGAGCGGGGAAATATCCTTTTTCCTTCCCCGAGAACCAGGCGGTCAGGGATTTTGCCATGAAGCACAGGAATATTGCAGCAGCCCAGTCATTCCATAACTATGGAGGACTTATTCTGAGGGGGCCTTCAATCAAAGGAGGCGGAGCGGAGGTTTACTCCCGCGAAGATGAACTTGTTCTGAATTCAATTGGCAGAAAAGGAGAAAAGATCATTCCAGGGTATAAATATATTACCATATGGAAGGATATGTACACCGTTTACGGAGGAGAGCTTGACTGGTGGTATGGTGCCATGGGATGTTACGTATATTCCAACGAGCTGTGGACAGAGTACCTGATGTTCAACGACACTGCAGATAATGACAGCTATGAGTTTGACAGACTTTTGCTTTTTGAGGATGCATTTATACCCTGGCAGGAGATACAGCATCCTGTTTACGGTAAGATTGAGGTAGGTGGATTCAACAAGAACTTCAGCAGGATACATCCTGGCTTCCTTCTTGAATCAGATGCCCATCGCAATGCAGCCTTCTGTATCTACAATGCATGGGTTACACCAAGGCTTGAATTAATTATCACCGGTGTTAAAAACCTGGGAGGAGGACTCTCGGAAGTTAATGCCACCGTATACAACCGTCAGATGATGCCAACACATACCGGCACGAATATCAGATACAAAATTGACCCGCCGGATTATGTTTCCATCGATGGAGCTGAAGTTCTTGCAGGAATGATAGTTCTCAACAGTGACATGAATGTCACCCGCGAACAGAAACGAAATCCCGGCCGCCTTGAAATAGAAAACATACCTGGTTACGGCAAGGTTGATGTCAGATGGATTGTGAAAGGAGGAGGAAAATTCAAGGCAAAAGCAGAAAGTGTAAAGGGAGGAACAGCTGCTGCTGAATGGCAACAAGATTAAAAAGGCCTGTCCGCATTGCGAAAACAGGCCTCATTGCAAATAAGGAATGAAAACTAATATGCCTGAAGAGAAATCTTAAAATAACCCGTTGCTTTTGAAGCACTTATCTTAAACTTCCACTCTCCTGCCCTGCCTTCATTTTCCTCTTCAGAGATTCTGAATGATTTTCTCCAGTTCAGGTCTCCCGACTCATCGATCACTATGTCGGAATATGTTTTGCCACTGGGCATAACTATCCTGATGCGGATCTCTCCCTCCCTGCAGTTGCCGGTTACTGCCATCATTACATTATTTGCGCTTTCCTCCACGTCAAAAGAATATTCCCTTGAGAAGGAATTTTCCCTGATACTCTTTGAGAAATTCCATGTAGTTCTTTCAGTATCGTCATTTATTCCCAACGGGTAAAAAAGACCATGATCAGGCGAGAAAATGAATCCATCTCCGAAAGGAAATCCATGTTCTTTGTTTAACCTGAAATCCCTGATGACGTCCTTATACTTTGATGCAGCTTCACTCTGTGCCTCATGAGCTGCTTTCATTGCTTCATCAATAGACTGCTGGATATCCTTCTGCCTGACATGCTCTTCGATGATTCTTCTCTGCTCAGTCATCTCCTTCTTCTGCCTGTCAATTTCTTCCTGGATCTTCTGTTCCTGTTCCTTTTCGTTCTTATTGTCCAACTGTGCTGCTGCAGGCCGGAACATTAAGCCTGCAACGGTAAGAATAAGTAATGCTGATAAAAATTTTACATTTTTCATGGCTGCCCTTTTTTATATGTCAAAGTTAATGCCTGATATCCTCACTTAATGTTAATGCAGGGTTAATGCAGGGTTAATGTTACAGGGACTGATCATATATATCATGTAATTTAAATAAATTTGATCCGTAATTGATAAAAATGAAGAAACGCAGCGCCATTTTCTTTCTTGGGATTATTGCAATCATGATCCTTATAGCGGTTCAGATGTTCATATTGAAGGGTGTCTGGAACCAGAAGAATGAGATGTTCGATCTCAGGTACAGGCTACTGTCACAGGAAGCAATTTCCTGGCTATCGCGACGCTGGTCTGTAACCGGCTTTGATACAGCAAACTACATAATAAGCAGATACTCTGAGAAAATCGTTAAGGACGAATTTGATCTTGTCAGGACAGATACTTCATCTGAAGGGAAAAAAACAATTATCCTGAGGTATGTAAAACAGGTTCTTGAAAAGGAACAGGATCTTTCAGAGTTTCTTTCGTCCTATTTTGAAAGACAGGGTTTTGAGAAGGACTTTAACCATATTATAGTCATCAACCAGTTCGACCTTATTAACTTTGATGAACGGATCCCTGTATATGAAAACAGGGACCTCAGGCCGGGAAGAACCACTGCAGAGAGCGTTACAGGCATGGGAGCATCTCTTAATCCCACATCAAGGATACTTGTCAACAGGTATTATTTCGAGGATAACAGCTACCGTCTTATGTTCGATTATTTTATCGATTTCTCCGACAAGCAGAAGATGATACTTAAAGAGACAGCAGGATCGTTGCTTCTAAGCATCATGAGCATTATTGCCGTGGCTGTGCTCTTCATGATAACCTATCGCAACCTTATGGAGGAAAAAAGGCTGTCGAATCTCAAAACTGATTTTATTAATAACATGACACATGAGCTGAAGACTCCCCTGTCAACAATCACAGTTGCGGGAAGAACACTTGAGATGGATCAGATCAGGACCGATGAAAAGAAGATTCTCGAGACTGCAAAACTCATTGGTAAACAAAGCGTCCATCTTAACCAGCTTATAAACATGATCCTTGAAATAAGCATGTGGGAAAGGACCCAGTTTGAACTGGACAGAAAGAAAGTAAAAATAGATGAGCTGATGAACGACATTACCGGGAGTTTCACTGCAGGATGCGGAAATTGTGCAGAACTTCATCAGAAGTACAATTTTAACGGTGCTGTTGTTGACCTTGATATCGTATACTTTACCACTCTAATAAACAATCTCCTGTCAAATGCAGTCAAATATTCCGAGAAGGATCCTGTAATCAGTATTGAAGGATTTACTGAGAATGACAATATACATGTCAGGGTAACTGATAATGGAATCGGTATAAGCAAGAATGACCAGAAGCATATCTTTGACAAGTTTTACCGGGCTTCATCTGGGAATATACACAAGTACAAGGGACTCGGGCTGGGCCTTTACTATGTAAAAAGAATAGCCGATGCTCATGGAGGCAATGTCACCGTTTCAAGCAAGCCTGGTAAAGGAAGTACCTTCACAGTAACAATACCAGTAAATAACGATAAATTATGAAAGTTCTGTTAGCTGAAGATGACAGGGATTTCGGGAACATATTGTCCCAGTATATAACAATCAGCGGATTCTCCGTAGGTCTTGCCCGCGACGGGAAGGAAGCATGGGAACTGTTCAGCCGGGACAAACCTGATATTTGCGTTCTTGATGTAATGATGCCCGAAATGGACGGATTCACCCTGGGGGAAAAGATAAAGGCAGCCCAGCCTGATATGCCGGTTATCTTCCTCACTGCCAAAAGCCTCAAGGAAGATATAGTAAGAGGACTTAAAATAGGTGCCGATGATTATATAACCAAGCCTTTTGATCCGGAAGTTCTTATACTTCGTATCAACAACATCCTTAAGCGAGCCTATTCTTCTGTAAATGATGAATATAGAATATCGTCCACAACTCTGAAATATAATACCCTTGAGCTTATTTGCGGGAAAACCAAAGAAAAGCTTACGCTCAAGGAGGCTCAGCTCCTGAAATACTTTATTACAAACAAGAACAAGATACTTGCCAGGGAAGATATACTCAATGAGATATGGGGCGAAGATGATTACTTTCTGGGCAGAAGCATGGATGTTTTTATCAGCAGGCTAAGAAAATATGTATTGGAGGATAAAAACATCGACATCCGGACAGTAAGAGGAACCGGATTCATACTTGAAGAAATGAAACCGGGGGAAGATATCCCTCATCCTCCCGGTGAATAAAGGATCTATGTGAAAATGCTATTGTTTTTCAACCATTTCTTTAACCTTGGCAAGCAGTTCTTCTCCGCGAAGGTTTTTTGCAACTATTATTCCGTTCTCATCAAGCAGGAAACTGGCAGGGATACTGCTTACGGCGTACATACGGGCAGCTGCATTGTTCCAATATTGGAGATCTGAAACATGGGTCCATGTCAGCTTATCGTCTTCTATGGCTTTAAGCCAGGCATCCCTTGACTGGTCAAGGGAAACACCGAAAACGTCAAATCCTTTTCTGGCAAACTGCTTGTAAACCTTGACCACATTAGGGTTCTCCTGCCTGCATGGACTGCACCATGCAGCCCAGAAATCAAGCAGTGTGGCTTTGGACCCCAATCTGGAATAAAGAGTAACTGCATTACCTTCCGGATCATTCATTGAAAAATCAGGAGCCTTCTGGCCAACTGCTACTTTCTTCATAGCTTCTACCCTAGTTTTCAGATCAGTTATCAGAGAGGTATTCTGTACTTCAGTATCCATCCCGTTGATAAGTGATTCTATCTCATCAGCTTCCATCTGATAGCTCAGGCTGCTGAGGATTGAAGGGGAGACAAATGAAGCAGGATTGTTCCTTACAAATGACTTCTGGAGCTCGATCATCTGGTCCTGTATATTCTCAGCCTGTTTCTCTATCTCTGAAATTCTTATAGTGTCACCGCTCTGCCTGGCTGTCTGATATTCATTGAAAAGCCCGGAATACTGGTCATTTAACTCTTTATTGCTATCAACGAATCCCTGATACTCATCCTGTGTTTTTGAACCAGTGATCTTTGCTGCAAAAAGTGAATCAAGCTTGCCAGCAATTGATATCTTTGAGTTCTCCAGGTAGAAGGTTGTCCTCATCCGTGAATCCCTGGCTGAAAGCATAACCATTTCCGGGTAATTCACCGGTCCGCCTTTCATTTTAAATGAACCGTCACGGCTGAAAGCCGAGTCAATTGTTACTGCTCGTCCTCCTTCCCTTTTCTGTAGAAGGAAGGTTACACTGTCGGCACCTTCTATTTTGCCATTTATCACATAATGGGGCTCTGATGAGCATGAGGAAATTATTGCGCCTGCAATGATCGCATAAATTAGTTTTTTCATCTGAAGGTAAATGTAATTAAGTATGTTTCTTTGCTGGAAATTCGTGCAAAGATATGAATTATTGTTTATTCAGCCTTCCTGCCGAAATATTTCTCAAGAAGTCGTACAGCTGCCTGGTATGATGTAAGTGTTCCATTATACAATTGTTTCTCAAGTTCAGGTTCAAGCTTCTTTATCTGCGGATTATTGTAAAACGAATTTCCAAGGAATTCCATAATGGTATCGTGCATCCTGATAACAGCCTGCCGTTTTCTGGACTCGTAAAAGAATCCGGTTGATTGGGTAAAATCCACATAATCCATTATTATTTGCCATATCTCATTGATGCCGCTATTTTGTAGTGCTGAACATGTGACCACTTTGGGCAGCCATCCCGAATCGGGTGCCGGATAAAGCCTCAGGGCATTCTCAAATGAGATCCGTGTATTTTCAGCATTTCCCCTGTTTGCTCCATCGGCTTTGTTCACCGCTATGGCATCGGCCATCTCAATGATTCCTCTTTTTATTCCCTGCAGTTCATCGCCCGCCCCGGCAATCATTAACAACAGAAAAAAATCGACCATGGTACGGACTGCTGTCTCTGATTGTCCTACGCCAACTGTCTCAACCATGATAGTATCAAAACCGGCTGCTTCACATAAAATAATTGTCTCCCTGGTCTTTCGGGCAACTCCTCCGAGTGTCCCGGCGGAAGGCGACGGTCTTATAAAAGCATTCGGATGTATGCCAAGTTTTTCCATTCTTGTTTTGTCTCCAAGAATGCTTCCCCGTGTATTTGTACTGCTCGGATCTATGGCAAGTACAGCCACTTTCCTTCCCTGATCGGCAAGTTCAAGGCCCACAGCTTCGATAAAAGTGCTTTTGCCTGCGCCGGGGACGCCCGTAATACCAATCCTGACCGATTTGGTACTGTGGGGAAGGCATTTTTCGATTATCTGCTGGGCAAGTTCATAGTGCTCCCTGAGAGAGCTTTCTGTGAGGGTGATAGCCTGGCTGAGCATGGATATCTGTCCCGAGATTATCCCGTCAACGTACTCATCTAAAGAATACTTCTTCCTCCTTCTCCTGACATTGCCGTTAAGCAGAACGGGATTTATGCTTGGAGGCTGGGATACTCCTTTGTTAATGCTGAGCGCACTTTTTATATTCCTGTCTTGTTTCATTCCCCGGCAGAGTTGCTTTTAAAACAATAAAAGGGTGCACACTGTAACAATTGCACCCTTTTGAAAAAGATCATCGGCTTTATATACTAATTGCCGGCGGTCTGTTGCTGTACAACTTCAGCTGTAAGCATCAGGACAGCCTCTGATTTCCTGGGGTCATTAGTATAAACGTAAATTGCCTTTGTTACTTTGCCCTTATAGCTTCCTGAATTAAAGGTAGCTTTAATAGAACTTGATTCCCCTGGTTTGATTGCCTCGCCTTTGAGACCCTGCTGAATGGCGGTACATCCGCAGGTGGATCGTATATGCCTGATGATAAGATCGGATTTCCCTTCATTAGTGAATTTGAACTCCACTTCTTTTGGGGTGGAACCAGGTATCTTACCAAGATCAACAGTAGTGGATTCCAGCTTGAACACAGGAGCATTTGCAAGGTCTTCCTTTGAAAGTCCGGAGAAATCCTCCACAAGATTTGCTGAAACGTAATAATATACCCTATCCTGCACCACGCCGTTTATTTTAACTTTTACCAGATCGCTTGCATTTCCCCAGCTGTCCTTTTTTGTTGCATCATAGGTCCCTTCAATAATGCCTTTCTGGCCTGGCTTCAGGGTTTCGGGATTTGCCCTGAGGGTAAGATGCGGCTTGGTGTTCTCAAATTCAATTTTTGCCGGCTCTTTGGAGGGATTAATAACCTGCATTACGCGCATTTTCTTTTCGGTCTTCTTCACATTTGTAAATGCCAGATGATTGCTTTCAAACCTCACAGAACCAACAGGAAAGGTAAATAACTCCTCCATGGTTTTTTCCCTGGGGATAACCTCTCCCTTTATCACCAGTACAGCAACCTCAGGCTTGGAATTCGTGTAAACCGAAAGCGTCTTGTTAAATTTGCCGGGCCTGTTAGTCGGATCATAAATAGCCGTTATCTTTCCAGTACCTTTAGGTGGTATCGGACTCTTTGTCCAATCAGGCAGCGTACAACCACACGATGCAACAATATTCTGAATCACAAGAGGCTGATTCCCGGTGTTCATGACAACAAAATCAAATTTCTGCCTTCCTGCTTCTTCCTTGAATTTTCCAAAATCGTGCTCATTGCCTGAAAGCTTCATCTGGGGCTGGCCCATAACATAAAAACCTAAGGAAAGAAGTGATAAAATCAGAAATAACCTTTTCATAAGAACTATTATTTAAATTATGAATATATAATTAAACGGATAAATGATGATTGTCTTGCCAGAACCTGCATCGATTCTGAGAAAAACAATCAGAACTTCATTCTATAACGCAAATATCAGACCAAAAATTATCCGTTCTGACAGTATGCAAAAATAATAAACTTTGATCGTTATATTTATTTCAATAAAGAATATCTTTGTTCATCTATAAATTAAGGATTAATTGGAACAGAATTTGAGGGTAAAAATCCAATCGTAATCCTGCAGGCACCTGTTATGAGAAGATCTTACAGACTTTTAGTAATAATCCCGGCTCTATTTCTTGTACTGAACACAAATGGACAGTTCTATAACGGTCACCAGATGTCATTTGGCAAAAACAGGGTACAGCATTACGACTATTACTGGTCATACTACAGATTTGAAGATTTTGATTGCTATTTCAATGAATTCGGGCGAGACCTTGCACAATTCACCGCTGATTATGCCATGGAAAAGCTTGACGAGATTGAAGACTATTTTGACTATACCCTGGAGAAAAGGCTGATTTTCATCATTTACAACAAAAATGCGGAATTCAAGCAATCAAATATAGGACTGATTACCTTCGATGAAGACTCATATAATACAGGAGGATTCAGCAGGATCATAAAGAACAAGGTCAACCTGTATTACGAAGGAGATCATAAGGCTTTCCAGAACCAGATAGCTGAATCAATTGCCGAAGTGATTGTAAACGAAATGCTTTACAATGCTGATTTTAAGGACAGGATCTCAAGTTCTTCAGTCATATATATGCCCCAGTGGTATCTGAAGGGCCTTGTGAGTTATGTCGCTTCAGGCTGGGATTACGAGGTTGAGAACAGGGTCAAGGATGGCATAAAATCGGGAAGGTATAAAAATATCAACCATCTAGAATATGACGATGCAACATATGCAGGACAGTCATTCTGGAGATTTCTGGGCAGTAAGTATGGCGATGCGCTTATTCCCAACATTATTTACCTCACAAAGATCTACAAGAACATTGACGACGGGTTCCTTTACGTACTTGGGATGAACCTGAAGGATCTGCTGAAAGAATGGAAAGAGTTCTATGCCGCTGAATATTCAACTGACAGTGGTAACCCGGGCGAGGATGGCAAGACCTTGAAAAAATCAAAAAAGGAAATAGCCTTTCAGCAGGTTAAATTGAGCCCCGATGGCAATTATATCGCATACGTTACTAACGATTGGGGCAGAAAAAAGATCTGGCTCTATAACCAGTCAAGCGGAAAACAGAAAGCCATATTCAAGGCAGAGCCGAAATTTGAACAGAAAACCGATAATACATACCCGGTTATTAGCTGGCACCCCAGCGGCAGAATCTTGACTTACATAAATGAAGAAAAAGGAGGGCTGGTAATTTACTTCCATCGCACCGACGAAAACAAGACCGAAAAAAGGACTTTCCTCTATTTTGACAAGGTACTTGATTTTTCATATTCCCCTGAGGGATCAAGGATTGTAATGTCAGCCGTAAAAGATGGCATGACTGATATTTACATCCACACTATCGCATCCGGCACGAATGAACAGATAACCCGCGACATTGCTGACGACCTTAATCCTTCCTTTATAAAGGAGAATCCCGGTGAAATAATCTTTTCATCAAACAGACTATCGGATACCATCTCAAATCTTGCCGATCCTTTTGAAAAGCTGGCAGGCACATATGATCTCTTCACCTATAATGTTGAAAAACAGAATAACATTCTGATGCGTCTTGCCGAAGGAAAATATAACAGCAGATTTCAACCAGCCAGTGCCGGGAAGAACAGATTCTCATACATTGCCGACAATAATGGCATTCTCAATCGTTATACAGCTGCCTTCGACAGTGCCATCAGTTATATTGATACTACAACACATTACAGGTATTTCATTAATTCGGTTCCCGTAACAAATTATGACAGGAACATTCTTAACCAGTCTGTCGTTAATTCTCCGGATAATTACGGTGAGGTAATATTGAAGGAAGGTAAATATAACCTGAGAAAAGGACAATTGAGCACATCCGATCGGGTATCCTCCGATGAAATAATAGTTAGCGGGTACCGGAAGGAAAGAGACCTCATGTTTCACAAAGCTGACAGCATAGAAGAGATAAGAAAATGGCTTCTGGATGAATACAGGAGGATGACTGATACACTTACAAAACCCTTGTATGAATACTACGCCAAGGATGAACCCATCAATATCAGCCATTATATTTTCGAGAAGGAGAAACAGAACTATTATGACGAACTGTGGCGTAAGAAATATATGGATATTGATCTTGATACCGGAAGAATCGATCTCCCGTTAATCAGAATTTATGAAACATCATTTTATAACAACTACATAGCCAATCAGATAGATTTCAGCTTCCTGAATAACACCTATCAGGTATTCAACGGAGGAGCACCCTATTTTAACCCGGGCATTAACCTTCTGACACGCTTCGGCATACTCGACCTTTTTGAAGACTACAGGCTTACAGCCGGTTTCAGGTTTTCGGGCAACTTCGACAGTAATGAATACCTGCTCAGTTTCGAGAACCTTAAAGGCAAGTTCGACAAACAGCTTATCTTTCACAGGCAGGGATTCTTCAGCAGTAACGATACAAGCCTGTTTAAAACACACACCCACAGCCTTTACCTGTCATATGCCAAACCCATATCGCCGGTCCTTGCGCTGAAAGGTACTGCCTCGTACAGGTACGACCGCCATGTTGTACTTTCAATAGATATTCCATCGCTTAATTCTGAACCACTTACGCGACACTGGGCAAGCCTTAAGGGTGAAGTTATCTATGATAACACCAGGAAAAGAGCAGTGAATATTTATTATGGGACCAGATTCAAAATTTTCGGAGAGTACTACCGTGAAATAACAGGGAAGAAATCAGATATGTTTGTTGTTGGTGCCGATATCAGGAAATATACCAGGATACACAGGGAGCTGATATGGGCAAACAGGTTTGCTGCAAGCACTTCCTTCGGTCCCACCAAACTGGTATATTACCTTGGAGGAGTGGATAACTGGATGGGTTACCTGTTCAACAAATATCCGATGTTCAATGATAAGATACCGGTAAGCCCCAGGGAGAACTATGGATTCCAGGCACTCGCCACCAATATGAGAGGTTTCACGCAGAATATAAGAAACGGGACAAGCTTTGCACTTATAAACAGCGAGATAAGATGGCCATTTGTAAGGTACTTTGCCGGGCATCCGCTAAAATCAAATTTCCTTAACAGCCTGCAGGCAGTAGGATTTGGCGATATAGGATCTGCCTGGACAGGCAAAGATCCCTGGTCGAGCGAAAATGCATACGATACCGAGATATTCAGGAACGGACCTGTAAAGGTCATTCTTGATTCAAACAGGCAACCCATAGTCATGGGAGTAGGGGCCGGTCTGAGAGCACAGCTGATGGGATATTTTATAAGGGCTGACTGGGCATGGGGCATTGAAAACAATTATGTTTTACCGAGAATATTCTATCTTTCCTTCAGCCTCGATTTCTAGAAACATTTCCTTCATATTTCCCGCTTTGGCACCATCTTTGCAATTAATCTTCCGTATCAAAGGAATGATACTGCGTTCAAATACACAGACAATTATTATTTTTTTCCGTGCTGAAAAGGAAAATGACAAATACACTGATGACAGTAATTCATATGTAATGAATTTATTATCAATGGCATATCAGCAAAAAACAACATCAGGAACAATATTGTCAAATATCCTTTTGCAATTAAAAAAATAAGGGTATGTTTGTACGATTTAAGTAAATTTTTAACTAAAAATCATTGCAATGGCTTACAAAATCAGTGAAGATTGTACTGCTTGCGGAACATGCATAGATGAATGTCCGGTGGAAGCAATATCTGAAGGGGACATCTATAAAATTGATCCGGATATATGCACTGACTGCGGTGCATGTGCAGATGTTTGCCCTGTTGAGGCAATTCATCCTGAATAGTACATCAATTAATTAAACGGAAAGGGGTTGTGCTTTGTTATAAAGCCGACCCCTTTGCTATTGAGGATTGTACCTTGATTTCTCGACAATAAGCTGCACATCCTTATTATCCATCAGTTCATGGAGTGACACTCCGGAATTTCTCGTCATGTAGGACTCAACTATCCTGAAGCCTGTCCAGACCGCAGCTCTTCCAGGCGACTCATTTGTAAAATAACTTGTAAAAGGAGCATTTCCGACAAGTTTTCTTATTGTCAGCATGTCTGTCCTGAACAAAAGATCGTGCTCGACCAGATATTGCCACATCTGTGCCTCATTGTTCCGGCAGAACCTCATCTGGTCAGTGTTGAATCCGAAAATTATCTCATCGGAAGTCTCCGGCAGCATACATTTCTGGAAATACCTGAGCTTCCCTTCATGAATAATCTGGGCAAGTACATTGCCTGCCGGATATTCCATGGATTCGAAATCCCATTCCGAAGCCCCCCATGCATAAATGCAATCTGGTACTATGTACTCGGGAGTCATCCTGGCAGCCATATAACTGTAAATCTCCAGCATGGGATAGTATTCACAGTCGGCTCCCAGATACTTGTCGAGGCTTATGCCAAGAACAGAATCGCCGGTAATAATACTGCTGTTAAAGCCTGAAATGCACGTGTAAACCATTGGAATATTCCGGTCGGGGAAATAATGCAGATAATGTCGGAAAGCATCCGAAAGCTTCATTTCAATATCCGACATGCCGGGGTAAAGTTTCATCGTTTCATCGTATACTTCATTGTTTTGCCTGTCGGTGCAGAACCTTGTAAGATAATCAGCGAACGATGGATCGTTTATATCCCCGGTGTTGATTACATAACTGAATAACTGAAGGAATCCCTGATATTCTTTTTTCAGTCGGGGAATCCTTCCCGGAATATCCTCCGGATTTGTCTGGAACAGGTCCTTTTCAAGTCGCTTGATCTTAATATCAACATTTATATCACTTACATTGATCCTGTAAGTGTTCCTCCTGCACGAACACAGATCCAAAATAAGTACAGAGACCAGCAGTATATAAAAAAAACGATTACCCATTGTGAATTAATTATTTCCTGATTTCTCAGTTAACCGGTTTACCTGTTAACCATCTCCAGTAACTGACCCTCTGCTTAATTGATGGAATAACCAAATCCCGGAGGGCATGGGGCCAATAACAAAACAAATAATAAGAAGCACTAACAGGAACCCTAAATTAGGGACTTTTGCCGTAATAACAACAATTAACAACGTATCTGTGACTTCTATTATTATTTTTTATTTTTGGGGTACGGAAATATCCGCATTATCAGTTATGGTCAGAATAGCTTGGATCATGATGCGCTGACATCCGCATATGCATTATAAATCGGAAAATGAAAATCACTGTTGCCCAGCTCAACTATCACATAGGTAATTTCGAAGGGAACAAAAACCTGATCCTGAAAGCTATCGGCAAAGCAAAGAATGATGGATCAGATCTTGTCATTTTTTCAGAGCTGTGCATCCCGGGCTATCCCCCTCTTGATCTTCTCGACAGGGCAGATTTCATTGAAAAGTGCGACCGTACAGTAAATGAGATTGCAGATCATTGCATTGGGATAGCCGCAATTGTCGGTTCCCCTGTTATCAACAGAAATCCCCTTGGCAAAAAGCTGTTTAATTCAGCCCTATTCCTTTCAGACGGAAAGATTTTATTCTCAACAAATAAAACCCTTCTGCCTACCTACGATATTTTTGATGAATACCGTTATTTTGAGTCTGAGACTGAATTCAAGATCATTCGTTACAAGGATCTGAATATTGCACTCACAATATGTGAAGACCTGTGGGATGAACAGCCTTTTGATAACGAGTTTGAGAAAACAAGGCTCTATACCATTTCCCCAATGGAGGAACTAATTAAGAATAAACCTGATATCATAATCAATATTGCAGCTTCTCCCTTCTCCTATAAGAAAATCAATACCAGGGAAAATATTTTCAGGAACAAGGCCAGGAAATATCGGTTGCCCGTCATTTTTGTAAATCAAACCGGCGCTAATACTGAATTGATATTCGACGGTGCATCAATGGCGATTAATTCTGAAGGTGAAGTGATACGTCAGATACCGTTTTTTGAAGAAGCAGTAGAAACATTCGGCATCGATGAATTGACCACCAAAGCTGCTGCCATTGTTGATTCAGGAGCTGATGAGGTGACCCTCATACACAAGGCACTTGTTACGGGAATAAGGGATTATTTCGGGAAAATGAATTTTAAAACTGCCGTTCTCGGCCTCTCTGGAGGAATAGACTCAGCAGTGGCACTAAGTCTTGTTGCAGAAGCTCTCGGCAGGGAGAACACAACAGCTCTTCTTCTTCCATCGCGATATTCATCCGGGCATTCAATCAGTGACTCTGTCAAACTGGCCAGGGCACTCGGGGTAAGGTATGAGATAATAAGCATTGAAAAATCCTTTGGAGCCATTGAAGAAGCTCTTTCACCATTGTTTGCCGGAAGAGAGAGCGATGTAACCGAGGAGAATATCCAGGCCAGGATCAGGGCAACAATGCTGATGGCATTCGCAAATAAATTTGGTTCTATACTTATAAACACATCCAACAAGAGCGAAGCTGCGGTAGGCTATGGAACACTTTACGGAGACATGGCGGGTGGGTTGTCAGTGCTCGGCGATGTGTACAAGACTGATGTTTACAGACTGGCCCGGCACATAAACAATGAAAAGGAGATAATTCCCGAAAGTATCATTTCCAAGCCTCCCTCTGCCGAACTTAAATTTAATCAGCTCGATACGGATTCCCTGCCAGAATACAGCATTCTCGATCCAATACTATACCAATATATTGAGCTTCAGAAACCTGCCGACAGAATTGACCATAAGGGGGCAGGGAGGGATACTGTTGACAGGATTCTTAAAATGATCAACAGAACAGAATATAAACGATATCAGGCGCCTCCGGTATTGCGCATTTCATCAAAAGCTTTCGGCGACGGAAGAAAAATGCCTCTTGTAGCACTTTACTGATTTAACTGAAATAAATGGACTGTACCAGTAATGATATTGCATCAATATTCCACGAAAAGTCTTTTCTTTTCTATGAATTGAGTCACGCCGACAAGCATGACATTCAAAGGCATCATATCAAGACCGATCATGCAAAAGGCAGTTATATAATCCGGGAGGGAGAAAAAGCCAAGGGGCTTATTTGGCTGGTTCAAGGGAAAGCCAAGATCTTCAGAACAGGGGTTGGCAACAGGGAGCAGATAATAAAACTTCTCAAGGAAAAGGACATTTTTGCATTTCATTCATTGTCAGATGATACTCCGCATCCTTATTCTGCCATGGCAATTGAAGGCTCATCAACAATTACTATGGAAAAGAAATGCATGATCAGGATACTCAGGAGTAACACAGTCCTGTCGGGCAAGCTTATGCAACTGATGTCTGATGAGATGAGTTTTCTGATCAACCGCCTGGTCTCATTGACCCAGAAACATGTCCGATCGCGTGTTGCGGAATCGCTTCTGCTCATGCGCGACACCTATGGATTTGAAAAAGACGGGCAAACACTGGAAGTTCTTCTGTCAAGGAGTGATATAGCCCATCTTTCGAACATGATAACTTCCAACGCGATCCGTACATTGTCTTCCTTTTCCTCAGAAAAGATTATAGGACTTGACGGACGCAGGATAAAAATACTGAATCCCGCGTTACTTGAACAGATAAGTGAACAGGGTTGAAACTTATTTATTCCCTGAAAAAAATCCTTTTGACCCTTCCAGGGATAGAGGTCAATAATTCATATGGTATTGTTTCACATCTTGCAGCAAGCTCTTCAAGCTTGATATTCATGCCAAAAATTTCGGCTTCGTCTCCTTCAGCAGCATCAAGTCCGGTTATATCTGCCATACACATATCCATGCAAATATTCCCTGCTATTTCAACTCTTCTCCCTTTTATAAACAGACAACCATTATTGTTGCCCAGCTTTCTGTTAAGGCCATCAGCATAACCCACCGGCAGTATGGCGATCAACCTCTCTTTTTCAGACACATCCCTGCATCCGTAGCCCACAGGTTCCCCGGCAGGGATGACTTTTACCTGGCTTATCCGTGTAAGGAACCTTCCTGCCGGCCTGAGATCAAGTCCTGGATACTGACCAATTCCATACATACCTATTCCGGGTCTCACCATATCGAACTGGTATTCCGGAAAACGAGCTATTCCTGATGTATTAAGCAAATGCATAAGAAAAGGATACTCAAGTTCATTTTTAATCACCGATGCTGCATTCAGAAATATTTCAGCCTGACGATGCGTAAACCCATCAAGCTTTTCGTCATCGCTTCCTGCAAGATGGGAGAATACAGACATGACTTTTATGCAATCAAGGCTTTTCAAGACACCAGATAGTTCTTTAATTTCTCCTGGCAGAAAGCCAAGTCTGTGCATACCGGTATCGACTTTGATATGCACCGGATAGTTCACCAGACCATGCCTTGCAGCTGCCCTGACAAACGAAGCGAGTGCGGAAAAACAGTAAATTTCAGGCTCCAGATTACACCTTATCAGCTGGTCAGAAGCTGACGGATCGGGATTCATTACAATGACAGGCATGGTTATGCCTGCTTCCCTGAGGCCTGCTCCCTCATCGGCATTTGCCACAGCCAGATAGCTTACCCTGTGAAACTCAAGCAGAGATGCTATTTCTGATGGTCCCGAACCGTAAGCAAATGCCTTTACCATAGCCATGATACGGGTTCCTGGCCTGAGGAACCTGCGGAACTCATTCAGGTTATGAGATATGGCATCCAGATTGATTTCAAGGTGAGTAGTATGAACCTGTTGTTCGAGAAGTCTTCCGATCCTCTCAAACTCAAAAACCCTGGCTCCTTTAAGAAGGATAATCTCATCCCTGTACATATCGCTGCTGAAGCGGCTTATGAATTCATCGGTTGAATGAAAGAATTTTGCTTCAGGTCCAAATAAGGCTCTGTTACGGCACAGGGCTTCTCCTATCCCTGTGAATCTATCTATGCCGGTGCCGGCCACAAGTGAAGCGACCTCAGAATATAGTTCCGTTTCACTCCTTCCCGTTTGAAGGAAATCAGATAAGATGAGGCTTGCTTTCCGCCCATTCGCCTGTTTCATGAATTCAAGGGCCATCAAAAGAGATCCGGGATCTGAATTGTAGTAGTCCTCTATGAGCTGGCAGTTGTTTATTCCGTTTTTAAGCTCCATCCTCATCGCAACTGCTACCAGTTCGGAAAGTCCTTTGCTGATTGTTGCAGTTTCCAACCCGAGGGCGAGACAGGCAGATATCACAGTTAAGGCATTATCAACCGATGCCCGGTCAGTAAACGGAATATCGTATTCCATTGTATTCCCGCTGAATGTTATTTCAGCCATTGTATGGCCTTCCACTGATCTGGTTATCCTTACATAAACCTCAGCATCAGTGTCGGAGAACGACCAGCCAACAAGCTTCGCTGACCTTAACTTCTCATCACTCCGGACAAGATCCCTTACCAGGAGCTGATCCCTGTTAAACACTATCATGCCTGTATTTCTGAAAAGCTTGAGCTTTTCCCTTCCCTTTGCCTCGTCGCCGGGAAAATTTTCACGGTGGGCATCCCCTATATTGGTAATGATACCTATATCCGGCTTGATTATCCTTTCAAGTTTTTCCATATCTCCCGGGGAAGAAATACCCGCCTCAAATATCCCATAATCATAGCTGTTGCCGAGCTTGAGAACTGAAAGGGGAACTCCGATTTGAGAGTTGTAACTTTTTGGACTTCTTACAACAGAGCATGCTTTCCCAAGAATGTCAGCCAGCCATTCCTTTACAATTGTCTTCCCTGTGCTTCCTGTAATGCCGATTACCTTTGCCCTGAACTGATTCCTGTGCCATGAAGCAATCTTCTGAAGGCCTTCAACCGTGTCGCTGCACTTAATAAAAGCGGTATCAGAATAGAGGTCTATGTCAGCGGGAAGTTCACTTACAATGAAAACCCTTATTCCTTTACTATGAAGAGACCCTATAAACAGGTGGCCGTCATGATTATTGCCTCTGATAGCGACAAAAGCAGTATCCGGTGCAATAAAGGCATTTCTGCTGTCAGTTATTATTTCACGTACCCTGATCCCTTCAGGACCAAACAGGATACCATCTGTAACAAATGCAATATCTGAAGATGTCAGCTGCACATTACATTAAATTTTGTTCATAGCCTTGTTGTAGCATATCCTGCACAGAGGCTCATATTTGTCCTTTTCACCCAGAAGCACTACCTGGGCTTCATCTGATTTCCTGAATGAATACTGCGCCAGACTTCCGCAGCGTACGCATATTGCATGTACCTTGGTTATATATTCGGCCATTGACAGCAGCGCCGGTATAGGGCCGAAGGGTTTTCCCATAAAATCCATGTCAAGGCCTGCCACGATAACCCTTACCCCATTGTCTGCCAGACCATTACACACCCCGGGCAGTCCATTGTCAAAGAACTGGGCTTCATCAATCCCCACAACATCAACATTTACGGCAAGCAAAAGGATCGAAGCGGCATTATCGACAGGAGTCGATCTTATCGATTTTTCATCATGAGATACAATTCTGTCTTCCGCATAGCGCGTATCAAGAGAAGGCTTGAATATCTCAACCTTAAGTCCTGCAAACTGAGCCCTTCGCAGCCTGCGGATCAGTTCTTCGGTCTTGCCTGAAAACATTGAACCGGTTACTACCTCAATTGAGCCTCTCTTTCCCTGCGGTCCTGCCAGATTCTCGGGAATATCCATCTTAATTTATGTATGTTACCGAAATGCTAAATGAGTATTTATTCCGTTATGACTTATGGAATAATATTTACTTTTGCAAAGTAAGAAAAATGGTTTGTTTTAGTAACACCAAATTTTTATGGATTTAAAAACTGCTATTGATATTATAATAAAGGATCTGAGAGAATCCTGCGACATTATTGACGATCTGAAAAAATACCCCGGGGTACCTGTATGGCAGGTTGAGCTTGCAAAGTCGAAATGCAAAAGCGCCGGTGAGCTGATTGCTTTGCTGAAAGAACTGCAGGATTCAGACAAAATAACCAACGGGCCTAATCAGGTTTCCGTTGAAAAGCCTGCTCAAGAGAATCCTCCAGCCGAACAAAAAAAGGAGCCTGCCGAGGTTATGTATGGGGAGAATAAGACCATCCCGCCTGAGGTATTGAGCCAGGAGGTCAAATCAAATCCTCCGGCTGACCAAACCCTGGTCGCAAAGGAAGAACCCGGGTTGAATGGAAAGAAACTCTTTGAATCTGCTACGATAGCTGACCAGTTTTCAAACAGACCCAGTTACAATGAACAGCTCGGCGGACATATGCATGAAGGGGATGTATTTGAGAAAATGAAAACAGCCCCGGTATCCAACCTTGCCGAAGCCATTGGCCTCAATGACAAATTTCTGTTTATCAGGGAGATCTTTAATGGCAGCCAGGAGAAATACAACCAGGCCATTTCCAGTATTGATTCAGTCACCAATCTCCAGGAAGCCAGGGAAATTATAATGGGCTATGCCGGCGATGCAACTGACAAAGAAGCGGTGAAGCAGTTTATAGACCTTGTTAAAAGAAAGTTCCCTTCACATGAGTAAACTCCTCCTGGTGCCAACCCCTGTTGGGAACCTGAGGGATTTTACATTCAGGGCGGTAGAGGTTCTTAGCAGTGCAGACCTTATCCTTGCTGAAGATACAAGGCAGGCAAAAAAACTGCTTAATCATTACGGGATCGTTACCCCTTTGCAATCTCACCATAAATTCAATGAGCATAAAACCGTTGATTCTGTTTGTTCTAGAATACTGGCAGGCGCAAAAATTGCCATAATTTCAGATGCAGGAACCCCCGGGATTTCCGATCCGGGATTTCTGCTGGTAAGAGCCTGTATTGAAAAGGGAATTGAAATAGAGACACTTCCCGGACCAACATCTCTTATACCTGCGCTGATAAATTCAGGCCTGCCTTCCGACAGGTTCTGTTTTGAAGGATTTCTGCCAGCCAGAAAAGGCAGGAACAAACGGTTGTCAGGGTTAAAGGAGGAACAACGTACCATGATATTTTTTGAATCACCATTCAGGCTTGTCAGGACTCTTGATGATATGGCCGGGATTTTCGGCACGGAACGCACTGCCTCAGTTTCAAGGGAACTCTCAAAAATACATGAAGAGAATACACGTGGCACTCTAGCTTCCCTGGCGGCACATTACAGAATAAAACCTCCCAGGGGAGAAATAGTGCTGGTTGTAAGCGGCAAAGGATCCTGAATGACTAACAGATACTTACACAATGCCGTTATATTTTACCCATGAAGCTTAATGCAATTCTTGCTCTGGCACTACTGGAGACGGCCCTGTTCTTTCAGACAAATGCACAGGTTATAAAGGGGAGAATTACTGACCGATCAGGGGTGCCCGTCCAGTATGCCACCGTGTACGTCATGGAACTTAAACTCGGCACTATAGCAAATACAAAGGGCGATTATGAGTTAAAGATTCCTGAAGGAAATTGCATGGTGATGTACCAGAGCCTGGGCTATGAACCTCAAATAATAAATATAAGCATTTCTGAAGGAGAGGTAATCATAAGGGATGTTGAACTTACTGAACAGTTGTATGAAATACCCGAAGTGAGTATATCTGCTTCGGGCGAAGATCCTGCTTATGCTATAATGAGAAAGACAATAGGCCTTGCTCCCTACCATCTTAGCCAGGTTAATTACTATAAAGCAAACGTATATCTTAAAGGCAACCTGGTCATAAATAAGATCCCGGCGATTATCAGGAAACAAATAAGTGCTGAACATTCGGAAAATGAGGTTAAATTATCCGCAGGCGGGAAAACCAATACCGGCAAAGCTACTATAAGGGAAGGTGATTCCTATCTTATGGAGTCAGTAAATGAAATTGAATTTACCGCTCCCGATAAATATGTTCAAAAAGTGATTTCATTCAATAGCACTTTCCCCGACGGAAACGAAAAGATATCTCCAATGGATTACATCCAGGCCAGTTTTTATCAGCCGGTGCTGGCTGATATGGCGATTTCTCCTCTTTCTCCGCAGGCATTTTCTCACTACCGTTTCAAATACACAGGAGCATCTCTCCAGGGAGAATACATAATAAACAAGATTGAAGTAATACCCCGCCGTAAAAGCCAGCAGCTTTTTTCAGGAACAATATTTATTATTGAGGACTTGTGGTGCCTTCAGAGCGTTGACCTGACAAATGAGAACCTGGCAGGAACAATCAGAATACGCGAGTTATGCATTCCGGTTCAGGAAGAAATATGGATGCCGGTCAGTCATACGATTGAGTTTAATCTCAGGATGCTTGGGATAAGGGCAGATGCAGGCTATGGAAGTTCCGTGAAATATCTTGATGTCAAAAAAAATGCCGGCCTGCAGAAACCAGGGGATTATCCTCTCTCAAAAAATACAGTTTCAGGTGTTCCCGATACAGCAGTATCAGTTACACAGCAGAAAATTGAGAATATCCTTAACAAGGAAGAACTTACCAACCGTGATATGATCAGGCTGGCAAACCTCATGAAAAAGGAATCTGAAAAAAGTGCTGGTGATTCCTTAAGAAAAAACCCGGAAATAAAGGAAAGGACTACTCACATTATAGAAGAAGGGGCTGGCAGCAAGGACAGCACCTACTGGGCGGAGATAAGGCCTATACCCCTCTCGGAAACCGAAATCAGGAGTTTGGAAGTACGCGACAGCATATTAAGTCAGTCAGTTGTTAAAAGGGAAATGGCCGGAGATACCATTCAGCGCGGGAAACCTTTAAAAAGGCCTGGCTTCAAACAGGCAGTGTCTGGATTATTGACGGGCCATACATGGCGTGCAGGGAATATGGGTTTTACCTATGGAGGGCTGGTTGATCCTGAAAGGATCAGCTTCAATCCGGTGGATGGTTTCGTCTGGGGAAATGAATTCAGGATTAGCGGAACTTTCAAAAACGGCAATACTCTGTCGCTTTATCCAGACATAAGGTATGCTTTCAGCCGTGAAAAGGTAATCTGGAGAGCAAATGCCAGTTTTACCCCTGGCGGATTGAAGGAACATCAGATCTATATAAGAACAGGCATGACTTCCCGTGACTTAAGCTCCGGGACATCTGTTGATCCTTTCATAAACAGCCTGACATCGCTTCTGATGAAAAGGAATTATCTAAAGCTGTATGAATCACATTATATCACTGCCGGATTCAGGTCTGAGATCGCCAATGGGCTTGATATTGAAATCAGCGGCTCCTTCGATAACAGGAAAATGCTTGAAAACAGCACCAGCTTTTCTTTCATAAGGTCAGACCGCGAGTATCACAGGAACATTCCCCTGAACGAATTTCTCGATCCAGACATCTATCCTTCTTATACTCTTGCAAATCACAGGCATTATAATGCTACAACTGTCATACGATATACTCCTTTCCTTAAATACAGTATTTCCAACGGCCGGAAGATAAACAGGGGATCAGAGTGGCCTACATTCAGGTTTACATGGAAACACGGTGTTAACCAGTATCCCGGTGATGCTGTGAAATATCGGAACTTCGACATGTTCAGCCTCGAGGCATCAGGTGAAAGGGAAACAGGCGCGTTCAGTGAATTTAGCTGGAAAGCCGGAACGGGAGCATTCGCTGACCCAGGCCATATTTCCTGGCTTGATTTTTTTCACTTCAATACCCAGCCTCTGTTAGTTCTTATCAGTGATTATAATGATGCTTTTATGCTTCCTGGTTTTTATTCCCTTGCCACGCCTGAATTCTATGGAGAGGTCCACCTGAAGTATACAACACCATATCTGTTACTGAAGTACCTCCCTTTCTTAAGCAATACCCTTATACGTGAAAATATTACAGTTTCATACCTGGGTTCGCGCCATAACAGAAGTTATACAGAGATCGGCTATACACTGAGTGAAGTATTCCTTGTGGGGGAAGCAGGAATCTTTGCAGGTTTTGACAATGTCACATTCAACAGCATAGGTGCAAAGATAATAATCCCTTTCAGGTGAAAAATGGGGGTTCATCATTGATCTCCGCCTCATAATCAAAACCTCCTCCCGGCCTTCTGAGTTTGTCGTGATTCATTTTAGATCCCAGTGTGATGCTTTGTGAACCATCGGTTGAATCGATGCTGCCGTCGATATCAAACTCGTCAATATCAACAAACTGAGCTCTTTCCTCCCTGAATTTCAACCTTACGTCATCAACAGGTCCGTTACGGTTTTTAGCAAGTATGATCTCCGCTATTCCCTTGGTTGAAGATCCATCTTCGAAAGTAGGTATGCCGAATTTGTCCTGTCGGTGAATGAAAACCACCATGTCAGCATCCTGCTCAATTGCGCCCGACTCCCTGAGGTCGGAAAGAAGCGGCCGCTTTGTCCCTCCTCTCATTTCCACTGACCTGTTAAGCTGTGAAAGAGCCAGGATGGGCACGTTGAGTTCCTTGGCTATACTTTTGAGCGAACGGGATATGTTACTTACCTCCTGTTCCCGGCTGCCTGCATTTTCAGGACCTGACATCAACTGGAGATAATCCACGATTACTATGTCGAGCTTATGCTGAGCCATCAACCTGCGGCATTTTGCACGCAGCTCAAAAATTGATATGGCCGGAGTATCATCTATAAAAATTGGTGCCTGCACGAGTTTCTTGATCCGTGAATCAAGCTGTTTCCATTCCTCTTCATTTAAGCGGCCGTTCCTTATCTTTTCACCTGAAATATCGGCTTCGGCTATAATAAGTCTGTTTACAAGCTGAATAGACGACATCTCGCATGAAAAGATAGCGACCTTCTTTCCATGGTCTATTGACATATTACGTGCCATTGACAGGGCGAAAGCCGTCTTTCCCATTGACGGTCTTGCCGCAATAATAATCAGTTCCGACTTCTGCCATCCGGAAGTCAGCCTGTCAAGCTTTGTGAATCCTGAAGGGATGCCTACCAGAGCATCCTCACGTTTTCCGGCCTCCTCAATCTCTTTGATGGCTTCCTTTATTACCATATTTATGGGGGAAACCTCTCTCTTTATGTTTCCTTCTGCTATCTGGAAAAGCGCATTCTCCGAGAAATCGAGCAATTCCATTACATCGGTGGTATCATCAAATGACCTGGTCTGTATCTCTGTTGATACCCTTATCAGTTCACGCTGTATATATTTCTGAGCAACAATCCTTGCGTGGTAGTCAACGTTTGCTGCAGATACCACCTTTGAAGTCAGCTGTGTAAGATAAAGAGGACCTCCGACGCTCTCAAGTTCATTGTGCGACTTTAGTTCTTCCGTAACGGTATACAGGTCAACGGGATATTCCCTTGCCGATAGATCGCTCACTGCCTTGAAAATCTTCTGATGGCTTTCTTTGTAAAAACTTTCCGGTTTAAGGATGTCAAGTATGGTTATTACAGCTTCCTTTTCAAGCATGATTGCGCCAAGAACCGCTTCTTCCATGTCTATGGCCTGCGGAGGAACCTTGCCAAAATCAGTCAGCTGAAGTGAAATGGGGCGTGTAACCGCCTTCTGTTTAATCATCGGTGTAATTTACTATTATATAGATTGTTAGAGGACATCAAACAACGTTCCCCGACGCTGTTCAAAGGTATAAAGATCCGTAAGGAATAAACAATCTGATCCTGTTTTTTATTACAAACAGACTAATGTTTAAAACTTGTTGAAAATGTCTGGCGCTAAAATCATAATACTTCCTCCGGCATCCAATCTTTTACATCAGATAGACGGCAAAATAAATTCATTATGATAATTTTGCAGAAAACGGGGGTGAAATGGTAGTCTTTCCGGTAGCCAAGATAAATATCGGTCTCAGGGTGACAGGCAAGCGGGATGATGGTTTCCACAATATAGAAACCATCTTTTACCCTATTGGATTATGCGATGCTCTGGAATCAGTAAGTGCAGGGGAAGGGTCTGCCGATGATATGCTAACGGTTACAGGCCATGATCCGGAAGTGCCGTCATCTGAAAACCTGGTTATAAAAGCCATTAAAAGACTAAGGCAATCCTGTTCATTCCCTCACCTTTTCATTCACCTTCACAAAGCAATCCCTTCAGGGGCAGGACTTGGAGGCGGATCATCCGATGCTGCCTTCATGCTGAAGCTTATAAACAAGGCATATGGACTCAAGCTGAGCAATGATGATCTCAAAAAGCAGGCCCTGAGCATTGGCAGTGATTGTCCGTTTTTCATAGACTCCATCCCCGCGCTTGGCAGAGGACGGGGTGAAAAGCTCACTCCTCTCGACGATAATATCCTTTCCGGGTTAAGAGTGATTCTGGCAAATCCTGGAATAAGAGTAAGCACAAGGGAAGTTTATGAGAACTGCAGGCCGGTGACAAAGGGAAATGACCTTTCAGAACTGGCAAGGTTGCCGGTAAGCGAATGGAGGAAGTCAATAACAAATGATTTTGAAGGGTATGTTTTCAGCAGGCATCCAGTTGCCGCACTCATTAAGGACCTGTTTTATGCGTCAGGAGCTCTTTACAGCTCTATGTCGGGCAGCGGCTCAACAGTATATGGCATTTTCAGGGAGGAACCAGTACTGCCTGAGGAGATCAGGAAATACGTAATTTATTCAGGGTATTTTCAATAGGATCCTTACCCGCACGACTATTCAAACATCAGCAACACGGTGCCTTTTGACACTTTATCGCCTTTACTGACCGGGATTCTTTTTATTTTGCCTTCAGCTGTACTTTTAAGCCTGTTCTGCATTTTCATCGAATCAAGGATCATAAGGTCGTCTCCTTTGCCGATAACCTGTCCCTTTTTCACCAATATATCCAGAACTGTCCCTGGAATTGAACTGATTACAGTTTTCGGATCAGGAGGTGAATAAAGCTTCCTTTTAAGAAATTTGCCGCTGAGCCTTGTGACATAAAGGCTGTCGTTGATATTGAGTATCTGAAAATCATCCTGATTCTCCATAAGGGATAGGTAAGTATATGTTAATATCAGAAAGGCGGTATGCCGTGTTTCTTGGCAGGCAGTATTACATCCTTGTTTTCCGAGACTTTCAGAGAATGGAGCAGGAACTTTCTTGTTTCCGAAGGTTCAATAACTGCGTCTACATATCCGCGTGAGGCCGCCACGTAAGGGTTTGCGAATTTTGACTTGTATTCTTCCACTTTTAGCTTTCTTACGAAATCGGGGTCATCCGACGACATTATTTCCTTCCTGAAAATAATATTGGCTGCTCCTTCAGGGCCCATGACAGCAATTTCTGCCGATGGCCAGGCGAATACGAAATCAGCGCGCAGATGACGTGAGCTCATCGCTATATAGCCCCCGCCGTAGGCTTTTCTGAGTATCACTGTTATCTTGGGCACAGTAGCCTCGCTATAGGCATACAGGACCTTTGCTCCATGGCGTATCACCCCGGCATGTTCCTGGTCGGCTCCCGGCAAGTAGCCGGGGAGATCGACGAAAGTGACCAGAGGTATATTAAATGCATCGCAGAATCTTATGAAACGGGCTGCTTTATCGGATGAGTCAACATCAAGCACTCCGGCCATTTCAAGGGGCTGGTTAGCCACAAAGCCTGTTGTCCGTCCTTCCATCCTGCCAAATCCAATAACCATATTCCTGGCATACATCTCCATTATCTCGAAGAAGTCGGACTTGTCAGTAACCGATCTGATGACATCCCTTACATCATATGGAAGTGTTGGGTCATCAGGAACTATTTTATTGATATTATATTGCTTTCCTGGTTCAGCAGGTTCAAAACATTTAGCTTTAAGGGAGTTGTTCTTTGGAAGGAAGGTCATGAGCCGTTTTATCTGTTCAAAGCATTCATCCTCGCTTTTTGCATAAAAATGTGCGTTGCCCGTAATTTCACTATGGATTCTGGCACCCCCCAGGTCTTCCATTGATATTTCCTCTCCAAGTACGGTTTTAATTACCTCCGGGCCGGTTATAAACATCTTTGAGATATTTTCCACCACAAATACAAAATCAGTCAGCGCAGGAGAATAAACAGCGCCTCCGGCACACGGGCCAAGTATTACTGACAACTGTGGTATAACGCCGCTTGAGATTGTATTACGGAAGAAGATCTCGCCATAGCCGGCAAGTGAATTCACACCCTCCTGTATCCTGGCACCTCCTGAATCATTTATCCCGATAAGAGGGATCTTCATTTTAAGGGCATGATCCATTATCTTGGTTATCTTCCGCGAGTGCATAAGACCCAGAGACCCTCCGGCCACAGTGAAATCCTGTGCATAAATAGCCACAGGCGACTCGTAAATAGTTCCCGAACCAATAATGACCCCGTCGCTGGGCAAAGACTTTTTGTCCATGTCAAAATCACGGGCATCATGTTCGACAAAAAGATCATATTCATTAAATGAGTCCTCGTCGAGAAGCGCCATTATCCTCTCGCGCGCAGTTCTTTTACCCATTGCCTTCTGCTTTTCAATTGCCTGGGCGCCTCCTCCGAGAAGAGCCTTTTTTCGCTTCTCCTTTAATTCAAGTATCTTTTTGTCAATAGCCATGAATAATTACGTAATTTATTACTATATCAATAAGTAATTTATTACTGATATTAATCAGTACATTCTTCAGTTTATTGCAAAGTAACTCAAATTGGCCGACATGACGGTATTATTTCGGGGCAATTCTGTAAAGAACAAGCGCTATTGCCATGTAGAGGATGTTTGGAATCCACATGGCCAGCATCGGACCAAGATTCCCTTTAAGAGAGAACTGGGATGCAAACTGCAGGAACAGGATGTAGGAAAAGCTGAGGCCCAGTCCTATGCCAATGTTCATTCCAATACCTCCCCTCACTTTCTGCGAAGAAAGTGATACTCCTATCAGGGTCAGTATGAAAACTGCAAAAGGAGCGGCAAACCTCCGGTGTTTTTCAACACGGAAAAGCTTAAGTTCATCTGATCCCTGCAACTCAAGCAGGTTTATATAATCATTCAGCTCATTATATGTCATGGTACCCACAAACCCGGGACTTCTTGCAAAATCATCAGGCTTGATATTAAGAACGGTATCGATCTGGCTTCCCCTGGTAATGACCTCTTCCTTATCCACAATCTCGCGGAGGTAGTAATTCACAAGATTCCATGAATTTTTCGTTGTGTCCCATCTGGCTGAATTGGCACTCAGCTTCGATTCCAGCTGCCCTGAATCATCGAACTTCTCTATGGTAAAATTTCGGCCAGCCTGACTTATTGGATTGAACGACTCCATGTATACATAAACATTCCTGTACACCTGCCTGTGGATATTCATCACAGGAACTCTCCTGTTTGACGGCCTGTAATACTTATCCTCAAAATCCATCCTTTTATAGTTGGCATGCGGTATGACAAAATTTGTCAGAAGAAAGGTAATCACGGCGATAACGAATGCTGAGATGAAATATGGCCACATCATCCTTTTGTAGCTCATGCCGCTGTTCAGAATGGCTATTATCTCAGTGTTTACCGCCATCTTGGATGTGAAGAAGATCACCGAAATGAAAACGAAAAGAGGAGAGAACAGTGTAGCAAAATACGGAATGAAGTTCATGTAATAATCAAAGATGACTGCTTTGACCGGAGCTTCTTTTTCCATGAAGTTGTCAATTTTCTCTGCAAAATCAAAGACTACGGCTATTGTAAGAATAAGTACCAGGCTGAAAAAGAAGGTACCAAGGAACTTCCTTATAATATAGACATCAATGATCTTTAACCTGAGTGAGTCTATAAGCGATCCGACAGCTTTTTTATCATTCGATCTTTCCATTCCTTAAAATTGCCCGATTCTATATTTTTTCTTGCATCGGTCACCAGCTTCACATAGAAAGCCAGGTTATGAATACTTGCCAGCTGAGCTCCCAGGATCTCTCCCGATATGATAAGATGCCTGAGATAAGCTTTCGAGTAGTTAAGGCTGACGGAGGAAGGTCCTTCCGGATCAATGGGGCTGAAATCATCAATCCATTTTCTGTTCCTGATGTTTACAGTACCCTGACTTGTAAACAGCATTCCGTTTCGTCCGTTTCTTGTTGGTATGACGCAATCGAACATGTCAATTCCCCTTTCAATTGCCTCCAGGATGTTCACCGGGGTGCCCACACCCATCAGGTAACGTGGTTTATCTACCGGTAGTATGTCATTCACTATCTCCAGTATCCTGTACATCTCCTCTGCAGGTTCTCCGACCGACAGACCCCCTATGGCATTGCCTTCCATCGAGACTGAAGCAACCTTTTCGGCAGATTGTTTCCTGAGATCACCGAAAGTACTTCCCTGGACTATGGGGAAAAGGTATTGGGGATAATCCCATTCTGGTTCCGACTCCCTGAACCTTGCCACAGCCCTGTCAAGCCACTGGTGGGTCAGCTCCGTTGATTTCCTTGCATAATTGTAGTCGCATGGGAACGGGGCGCATTCATCAAGAACCATAATAATGTCAGCACCGAAAACCCTCTGTATATCTACGGTGTTCTCAGGGGTGAAAATATGCCGGGCACCGTCAACGTGCGACCTGAAGATAGCTCCTTCTGCTGTCAGTTTCCTGTTGCCCGCAAGAGAAAAAACCTGGTATCCACCGCTGTCAGTAAGTATTGGGCCATCCCAGCTTATAAAATTATGCAGGCCTCCGGCTTTCTTCACGATTTCAGTACCGGGACGAAGGAAAAGATGATAAGTGTTACCCAGTATTATCGTTGCCCCGATATCGTCCTTCAGGTCTCTCTGCATTATCCCCTTTACTGTTCCCACTGTTCCTACCGGCATGAATACCGGTGTGGGAATATCACCATGGGCAGTCTTCAGCATCCCTGTCCTGGCGTTGGTGTACTTGTCCCTGCTCTGAAGAACGAACATAAATTCATTTTGATTGTGACGTGCAAAGGTAACTCATTCGATCAGCCTGATAAAATTAATATTGATAATTTTTAACAGCATTTACCTGTTTTGAAGAAGCTTTGTTGGTTACACTCTTTCTGTATTCAGATTTACTTATTAATATTGCTGCCTTATATGAAAATCAGATTATGATCCTGCAGTATACTCTATTAATTATAATCCTGATAATTTTCGGAACCGCATTAATAACACAGTTATTTTACTATGTATATTTCTATTTAAGGTTCTGTCTGTACAGAACTGATGAAAAAGGCAGAGGCAACGAACCTGTTTCAGTCATTATCTGTGCCAGGAATGAACAGGAGAACCTCAGAAAATTCCTCCCCTCAGTGCTTGAGCAGGACTACCCCGACTATGAGGTCATTGTGGTGAATGATTGTTCAGATGATGATTCGTTTGAAGTGTTGGGGGAATTTCTTAACAGATATCCCAAGCTGAAAGTATCCAATATTACCAGGGATCCTAAGTTTACACACAGCAAGAAATTTGCGCAATTCATAGGCATAAAGGCATCAAAAAACGAAATCCTTCTTTTCACCGATGCTGATTGCCAGCCGGTAAGCGATAAGTGGATTTCCGGCATGACTTCCCGTTTCGATGAAAATGCTTCATTTGTGCTTGGATATGGCGGATATTTCAGGGAGAAGGGCTTACTTAACAAATATATAAGGTATGAGAGCATGTTCATAGCCATGCAGTATTTTGGAATGGCTTTGCGTGGTATACCTTATATGGGCGTTGGTCGTAACCTGGCATACAGGAAATCGGTTTTCTTCAAAAACAAGGGATTTAGCAAACACAGCCATATTATTTCAGGCGATGATGATCTTTTTGTAAATGCCAATGCAAACAGGGAAAACACCCGGATAGAGTTCAGCCATGGAAGTCATACAAGGTCGGTTGCCTCATCAGATATCGCAACATGGCTTAAAATGAAAAAAAGACATCTTACAACAGCTGGACTTTATAAAACCCGTGATAAGTTCCTGATCGCCATAGAACCTGTCTCACGGATACTTTTCTTTCTTGCGGCTATTTTCCTCCTTTCAACTGCCTTCTTAATTCCTTTTATCCTTGCCGGATTGTTTTTACGACTCATCGTCCAGACTGTTACGCTAATTTTAGCGCAGAAAAAACTTAACGAATCAGGGTTGGTATTTTATGCGATTTTTTTTGATATCTTTTCTCCGTTTGTCAACGGGACAGTCTATTTTAGCAATTTGATGACCGGGTCGGGGAAATTTGTATGGAAGTAGGTAATGTACTGTCGGAAAATGCAAAAAATGACCTTGAGCTTGTAACCAGGGCGACGAAAGGTAACGAGAAGGCTTTTGCCGATCTGATGAACCGATACCGCGATTCATTGTATTTCATGTTGCTTAAGATGGTTAACAATCCCTCCGATGCCGAGGACCTGACAATCGAGTCATTTGGCAAAGCCTTTCGCAATCTTGGGCTTTATACGCCGGAATTTGCATTCAGCACATGGCTCTTCAAGATCGCAACAAACAGCTGCATCGACTTTATCAGGAAGAAACAGGTATCACCTTCCACAATTGATCAGATCCATGAAGATCTCGACAACCTTACAGTTAACCTTCAGTCCGATCTTCCCGATCCGGAAGAGGCTCTTATCAATGATCAGAAAATAGCAGTGCTGAGAGGGATCGTCAATCAGCTGAAACCACGATACAGAAGACTTATTGAGCTGCGCTATTTCAAGGAGTATTCCTACGAGGAGATAGCCTCAGAGCTCAAACTGCCTATTGGTACCGTCAAAGCTCAGCTTTTCAGGGCCAAGTCACTGCTTTACAACATATTTACCAAATCAGAAGAAAGATAGTGCAACCTGCCGTTCAGTACTATTTCCCGGAAATTTCGGACTTGCAGATAAAGCAATTTTCAAAGCTTGAGGAGCTATACCGTTTCTGGAACTCACGCATCAATGTAATCTCAAGGAAGGACATGGGTGATTTCTTCGTCCATCATGTTCTTCATTCGCTGTCTGTAGCCAGGATTATATCCTTCAAGCCTGCCACAAGGATTCTCGATGCCGGAACAGGCGGCGGATTCCCTGGTATACCTCTTGCCATAATGTTCCCTCATGCCAGCTTCACCCTCCTCGATTCAATAGCCAAAAAAATCAATGTAGTCTCCTCTGTAACAGATGCACTCAGCCTTTCAAATGTTACAAGACTGCGAAAAAGAATTGAGGAGGAAAAAGACAGATATGACTTTGTCATAAGCAGAGCCGTTACACGCTTCCCCGTATTTGCCTCAATGACTTTGAAGAATATTGATGAAAGGTCACATAATGATCTTCCCAATGGGATAATATACCTGAAGGGAGGCGATTTTCAGGATGAGCTTATAAGCTTTAAAGACCGTGTAAAGGTTTATAATATTGCCGGTTTCTTCGATCATCCATTTTTTGATACAAAGAAAATAATCTATCTCCCGGCTAAATTTTCCGAAAAATAAGACTTCAGGTTGTAGTTTTTTAAAAAATATCTATCTTTGCGCACTGAAACGAAAAAAGTACAAATTGCTTAACATCAAATAAAATGAAAAGGACATTTCAGCCATCAAGAAGAAAGAGAGCCAATAAGCATGGTTTCAGGGAAAGAATGTCCACACCAAACGGCAGAAGAGTACTGGCAGCTCGCAGGGCTAAAGGCAGAAAAAAGCTTTCAGTTTCCTCGGAGCCTAAATACAAGTAATATTCAGTTTTAAATATCTTCCGGAGAGGCTGTCTCATAATAAAAAAGGGCAGCCTCTCTTTTTTGACAGTTATCCTGCTCGCTCAAGAAGCTCTTGGACCAGGATTATTGGTAAGAAAAGAGATTTCCTATGCAGCAACCTTTTTCAGGTTGTGTGCCAGGGCTAACTATAATATTAACCTGACTTAAGACCACTGGTAAGGTTATTACCGACAACTTTAAATCAGTGCATTACAATTCCGAAGTACCGGTATTCGGATAGTCAATTGGAAGTCAACCCATCCAGGGTTGTGCCTGTTGTGGGGCGCCATCTTCCCGGGGCGAAACCCGGGCTATTGGAAGGTGACACCGCAGGTGTCAGGAATAAGAATAAATCCCAGCCTTGGGAGCTGGCCTTCCAATATAACCCCTGTACTGCCAGATGACGATAATGGTAATAAGGTTAACCAGCCTTGAGGGCTGGTCATCCAGTAGCCCCGGTTTCGCCCGGGATAAGGGACGATAGCAGCACTCTAATTATAGTGGTGCGAGGGCAAACCGGAAAAGGCGCGAACCGTTTCCTGTTTTTTGGAGAGGAAAGCTGAAAGGTGAATTATCCTGTCAGTGTTCTACAACCTGTTTCCCTGTAAGTAAGCCCCGGCGAAAGAGAAAGTACAAAAGTTGCCAATTGTTAATCGTTAACCTGCAACTTTTTTAGTCCTGTTCCGGATTTACGACCTGCCCGATGAACAGCAGGGTGTTTGTTGTACGCTCGCGGATGGCAAAAATGAATGACTTGTAAATATTGAACGGGCCGGGTGATGTAACTCCTACAGCTATTGTTGTCACTGCTGCAGCTTCCGTTCCTTCTTCATCAACTTCAACGAAGGTGTTCTGTTTCACATAGTCGACCCAGATCTCACTGTCGGATATGCCTGAGAGATCTGCGTCGGATGAGCTGAAAGCATCAATCATACCCATGCTCATCAGCTGGTTGTTAAGGTATTTCTCGTAGGAGAATTTAAACTTCGGCATTATTACTGTTATTTTGTCGAACTCCTGGAGTTCATCAAGGTCGGAGCAAAGTTTATCCCATACCTGGTAAGTAAATGAAGGATAAAAGGCGCTCAGGGTTTCATTCGGTACTATTACCACCATGGTGAAGTTGGTCTGGCCGTAAGGCATTTCAATTGCCCTGAAGCCACTGCCGCAGGCAAACTTCGCACCCACCTCGCCTTTCATTGTTGGTACATCTGTTGCACTGCCGCCATCGGGAAGGAAGGGAAGCTCCTGTGTCATGGATTTGTCAAACTGGTAGCTCCAGTCTCCGTTGAAATAGAGGGCGTTCATGATGAACATTACTTCGTCTCCTGGTATCTCACTTAACACTTCAGGAATTTTTCCTTTGGTATTGTCGCTGGCCCATTTATTGATCGTGGTGAGGGCAGTAGGAGCGGCAAAGTCAAGTGCTTTGACGGTTGCCTTGTAATCATCGCTCATGGTGGCAAGGAAGGGCGGTTTTACATAGAATCCATCAAGGTAGAAAATCGCGTTTGCAAGGGCGAGCTGTACCTTGGGATCAACTGTGAGCAACTGTCCGACAAGGCTCTTGTAAGCCTCATTGATTTCAGAGATGCTCATTTCTGCCGGATATTTGAGTGTCCACTGTAACTGCGAATAGGTATCACCGTCACAACCGTTGAGAAGCATGGTAAGGGCCGTGCTTGCGCTGAGAGGCGATAACATGAGATTCTTGTTTTCCGATTCAGTCACCCTGGTGAAAAGCTCTATTCCGAACTCATTGCTGCTCTGAATGGCAATGGGTGCTGCTGCAGAGAGCGTTATGTTTTTCGGTGTCAGCTTCGGTTCTTCATTGTTTTCCTTTGAACAGCAGACGGCTAGGAAAAGAATTGCCAATCCTGACAGAATGATCGTAATATTTTTCTTCATGATAATTTAATTTTAATTATAACGGTATGATGCCTGCCTGTCGTCAGACATGGAACCACACATGATTGAAAATTATGTAAATGAGTGTTTGTACATTTGATATATGTGGGATTCATGATTTCCACTTTTTACGTTGATAAATCATTGCTTTTTATTAACTAATACGAAACTAGCTGTCAAAACGCTGCAGGGAAAAAGAAATATTTTCAATAGCAGGAAGCAGCTACTTGAATATCCTCCACCCTTGTATTTTTTTATTATTCTATCATTTAATCAAATAAATACACTTCAAAATAGTAGTACTCTTTGTAGCGGTGCGCTTCATCTTAGTACTCGCTCCCAATTAAAATGTCGGGCATGCATACTCGCATGAATTAACTGTGAGGGTTATACTTATTGTTGTACACATAAACTTAATGCTTAACTACTAATTTCAGAGAAGATATCTTATCTCCGATAGTAATCTGTAAAATATAGTTTCCGTCTTTCAAACCGCTTACAGGAATAGTAAAACTATCTCCTGATTTTGTTGTTTGGTAGTGTAATGTCCCGTAGTAATCTATAATTTTAATGTTATAGATTGTGTTTTCACCAGAACTTGTCACTTTAGTATTGCTGCCTTCAGAGACTACTCTGGTTATCGTTACAATATCAGAAGCAGGATTTGGGGATAGCTTAAAATAATAGCATTCATGAATCCAGATGTTACCTATGCTATAATCTCCTAAACCACAGGTATTTTGTGCTCTAACTTTAACGTCATATCCAGAAATGGAATAAGGATTATTAAAAGTTATATATGCATATGTCCCTCCATTTGATGTAATAATATTTCCATCATTTGGGTAGATAGCCCAACTATAAAGTAAGCTGGGATTTGAATAAGTTCGAGGGATTGCTTCGAACATATACTCAACATTAGGGCATCCTTCAGATGGACCTGATATGTTAAATTTGGGAGTTCCAACCCAAACGTTGCGACGATATAAAGTGCAAGTATTTGCATCCTTAGTAATAGTTGGTTGAACCCAGCCAGCGTCGGATGCAGATAAACCTTTGACCACATAATTATCAGTTCCCTGACCACTAACATACTGCAAACTAGAACTTTTGGCCCAGATTATTGTAGTTCCTGATGGGCGGTTACTTAAGGAAAAAGTGGAATTTGGAGAGGAACAAACCAGACTTAGGCCAGTAACTTCTTCATAATATTGAGCCAAATTCATTCCATACAGTACATAAGCTTCATTAAACACTGAATCTATTACCATGCTATATGTTACCCAGAAAAAACCTTCATCTCCACCTGGCCCCATAGAGTTTTGTACTTTAAACCTTTGTGAAGAATCATCATAACCTACTATAACTACAGCATGTAATCCATCTTGATTTTCATCAGGACTAAAACTAGTCCAGTTTCCTTTATTCCAATTCCATGCATTATAAAATGAATCATATAAATAATAGCTTACAATCACTGGATGGCCTAACCCTAATGCATTTTTTATGTCTGAAACATTTGTTGAGTTTAACCATACGTAGTTAAGAGCCTTATTTTTAGAAGCTTCAGATCTCTGGTTCGTATTTGGCTGAGTTGAACAATTACCATATGTATAAGGCCATGAATTCCATGAACAGGAACCTTGTGTCTTTACCAAATTCAAAGCAGCTGTCATTGAAATGCCAGAGCAAGTGTTAGGATCTGCAAGTTGATTATAAACATATCTTGGACTTCTTTTTGCTAAATACCAGCAATTGTATTTTGGATATGTAAGAATTCCTAATGCTGTATACCCAACTGCCCAACCTACACATGTTTTATCTTGTCCCTGATCTCCAACTGGTGGAGTGACAAGCATTACATAACTTTTTGAAGAACTTGCTAAATAGAGATCTGGGTTTGAATACTTTCTTAAAGTGTCCCTATTAACTTTTGGTATTTTTTCATATTCTTCTTTTGATATAGGTATCACACCACCTTTATGAATTTTATTTTCAGTCTGAGAAAATAAAACTGTTGAGAAAAAGATAAAGATGAGGGAAAGAATAAAATTAGCATTATAAAATAACAATTTTCCAGGAAAGCGTACACAATTAATCTGAGTATTCGCTTTGATATTTTTCATAGTTTTTGGATTAATTTTGGGCTTGGTGAATAAGTCATTCAGTTTTTTCAAATATATTCATTTTGGCGCCTGATAAAAATGTCTGGCACGGAAAAAAGTGATGATAACACCTCATGTAAAAAAGAGAACAAAAATTCTTTACCGAACCTTATCAGGTTCATTACAAAGAATATAGCTGCGATCCATATAATTCTCCCCTGACTTAAGACCACTGGTTAAAGTTATATTCGACAACTTTAAATCAGTTCATTACAACTCCAGGAGTACCGGTGTTCGGATAGTCAATTGGAAGTCAACGCATCCAGGATTGTGCCTGTTGTGGGACGCCATCTTCCCGGGGCGGAATCCGGGCTATTGGAAGATGACACCACAGGTGTCAGGAATAAGAATAAATCCCAGCCTTGGGAGCTGGCCTTCCAATATAACCCCTGTACTGCCATATGACGATAATGGTAATAAGGTTAACCAGCCTTGAGGGCTGGTCATCCAGTAGCCCCGGTTTCGCCCGGGATAAGGGACGATAGCAGCACTCTAATTATAGTGGTGCGAGGGCAAACCGGAAAAGGCGCGAACCGTTTCCTGTTTTTTGGAGAGGAAAGTGGCTATGCGCAATTGGCAAAAAACAGGAACGGTTGTCTTTTCTGGACTCCTTTTCTTTGGGCACTTTCTTTTGGAGGAGCAAAAGAAAGTAACCATAAACTAAAAAGAGAGTGCCCCTTTTGAGACACCCTCCTTGTTTTTTTAATTAATTTTGCCAGTCACCTAAGATACAATGGCAAATCCTGCAGATTATATAAGCAACCCTGAAATCCGTGCTGTATCAGAAAAAATAACCTCAGGCAAAAGAATAACACCCGTTGAAGGATTGATGCTTTTTAACATGGCTGATCTCTCAACGCTGGCATTGCTTGCAGGCATCGTCAGAAAAAGGAAGAATGGAAATTACGTATTCTTTAACCGTAACTTCCACGTTGAACCTACCAACAAATGCATTCATAACTGCAGATTCTGCTCCTACCACAAACACCCTGATGATCCCGAAAGCTGGGAATACAGCCATGACGAGATGCTGGAAACGGTGAAGCGGTTTGACGGCAGGAATGTGACTGAAGTGCATATTGTTGGAGGGGTTCATCCCTTTTACGATGTTTATTATTATGCAAGCCTCATCCAAAAGATAAGAAAACACAGTCCATCCATCCATATTAAAGCATTTACGGCGGTAGAGCTTGATTATATGATCAGCAAAGCAGGCATCAGTATCGCCGAAGGGCTTTCCCTGCTGAAGAATAGCGGCCTGAACTCAATTCCGGGAGGAGGAGCTGAAATATTTGATGAAGTTGTCAGGGCTGAGATCTGTCCCGGTAAAACCTCGTCGGCCAGATGGCTTGAAATACACGAAACTGCGCATAAAATAGGACTTACCTCAAATGCCACAATGCTCTACGGACATATTGAAAATTACTCCCACAGGATAGACCATATGGAAAGGCTTAGAAAACTTCAGGATCGTACCGGCGGCTTCAAAGCTTTCATACCGCTCAAATTCAAGAAAGAAAATAATCCCATGTCAGCCCTGGGCGAAATCCCTGTCACCGAGGACTTCAGAAACTACGCGGTCGCCAGAATATATCTCGATAACATCGATCATATAAAAGCATACTGGCCGATGACAGGAAGGGAAGCAGCGGGATTGAGCCTATTATTCGGCACGGATGACCTTGACGGGACTATCGAGGACACTACAAGAATCTACTCAATGGCAGGAGCACAGGAAAAGAATCCTTCAATGTCGGAAGAGGATATCTGCAGGTTGATCCGCAACGCTTCCTTTGTTCCCGTTGAAAGGGATTCTCTTTATAATTTTATAAATATCTTTGCGTTATAAAATAATGTCAGAATGACGGTATGACCTTAAAAGAATTCATCCTCAGCAAACAATTCATAAAAAACCTTGCCATGGCTGCCGTTATCCTGGCTGCAGTACTGATACTCACCCTTGTATGGCTGAACTTTTATACAAGGCATGGACAGGCAAAAGCTGTTCCTGATTTCATAGGACTTAACATGGAACAGACAATCAACCTGGCGAAGAAAAGCAAACTCAGATACCAGATTGCCGACTCAGTATATACGACCGCTGTTCCGCGAGGCTGTGTTGCTGAACAGAATCCAAGACCAGGATTCAAGGTAAAAAAATGGAGGAATATAATGCTGACCCTCAACGCCTTCAACCCTGAAATGACAGCCATGCCAAATCTTATTGACCTTCCGAAGCGGCAGGCCCTGGCAGTCATTGAAAGCGCCGGACTTGAAGCCGGAATATTGCGCTATGTGCCTGACATTTCGATAGATGTTGTCCTGCAACAGCTATACAACGGGAAAGACATAGCTGAAGGTGATTCACTCCAAAAAGGATCTGTTATTGACCTGGTTCTCGGGAAAGGACTGAGCAACCAGCGCACCTCAGTCCCCAACCTTACGGGCATTAACCTAAGTTCAGCAACAGATATGATACTCGGGGCATCGCTCAACCTGGGTACATATATCTATGACAATACAATTGTAACGGCTGATGATTCAGCAAACGCTTTCGTATACAAACAGAATCCGGAGTACAATCCCGATGCCACTCTTCAGCTTGGTTCAGCCATTTATCTCTGGCTTACGGTAGATTCTTCAAAAATGACTGTTTACACGGATTCCCTGACCAATGACTCAGCTGGTACAACCGGCCAGTTTCCGGAGCAGTTAAATTAGAGCTATGACAAGAAAAATACTTGTTTTTATCAGCTTGTTCTCCCTTTACCTGCTGCCAGCATCAGCCCAGGAAATCGTTTCCGGTTTACAGAGGAATATTAAGGTATATAACAAGGCCAGGATCGTTCAGGAAATGACCAAAGGGATAGCTGCCGAAGACACACTCGAGCTACCGTTCTTTGATGATTTTTCAACCACAACCGTTTTCCCCGACAAGAACAAGTGGAGTGATGACTTTGCCTTCATCAATGATACATATTCCATTGACCAGGTTACCGTTGGAATTGCAACGCTCGACGCAATAGATGCCAGCGGAAATCTTTATGAATGGGCTTCCGTGGATGGCTTTGAGGCTGATCACCTTACATCTAAGCCTATTAACCTTGACTACAGCACCTCCGACAATATCCGGCTGAGTTTTTTCTACCAGGCAGGAGGACTGGGCGACCTGCCCCAGCCAAAAGACTCACTGATCCTTCAGTTCTTTGCTCCGGAGGAATCGGAATGGCATTCAGTATGGAAAGCGGAGGTTCCTGACACAATCATCAGGTTTAAACCTGTCAGCCTGAGAATTGACCAGCCGCGATTTCTAAAAACAGGCTTCATGTTCAGGTTTGTTAATTATGCCAGCCTGGGCCAAGCCAGCGATAATTCAATGCTGGGCAATTGCGACCACTGGAATCTCGATTATATTGTTCTGGACAGAAACAGGCTGGCTTCAGATACCTCTGTGGCAGATGTGGCATTCCGGACCAGGATGAGATCGGTGCTTAAAACACATGAAGCCATGCCATGGAAGCAATTCAGGCAGGTCTATCTGCAGGAAATGGGATCGTCCATCGCTGTCAGCTACCGCAATAATGACATCATTACAAGGAATGTTACAAGGAATTTCAGCATAAGGGATGTGTACAGGAACCTGCCAGTGCATTCGTTCTCTGCGGGTGCAACAAATGTACCCCCCTACACGACTGTTGATTACAATGCAGCTCTTATTTACACATTTGACACTAACAACAACGACTCAGCCCGTTTCCTTATAACTTCCTACATCATTACAGATGATTTCGATCCCAAAGAAAATGATACAATAAGATATGTTCAGGAATTCAGCAATTATTTCTCTTATGACGACGGGACCGCGGAAGGAGGATACGGAATAAACGGACAAGGCTCAAGAAATGCCATGGTAGCACTGAGGTTCAGGTCGTACTATACCGATACTATCAGAGCCGTAAAAATATGCTTCAACGACAGCTACCTGAACAGTAACAGAAGGGTTTTCGACCTGATGATATGGGCTGATAACAATGGCGTTCCCGGTGACGTGATCTATACTGCTGAAGCTGTAACGGTTGAGCAGGGCAAAGACATCAATGGTTTTTATACATATCCTCTGCCCGACGGGGTGGAGGTAAATGGTACATTTTATGCAGGCTGGAAACAGCGTTCTGAGACTTTTCTCAATGCAGGATTTGATTTTAATACTCCTCACAATGGAAGGCAATTCCGATGGATCAACGGGGAATGGAGTGTTTCGGAAACCATTATCCCGGGAATGGTGATGATAAGACCTGTAATGGGAGATCCTCTTAAAACAACGTCTTCAGACGTGATCATTCCCGATGCTCCTCCTCCCGCATTAAGGATCTACCCCAATCCCGCCTCAGATATATTGAATATTGACCTTCCCGGAGGACCTCCCCTCAATGCGGTTTACATATCATTCCTCGATATCTATGGACGGGAACTGATGAAAATGCCATATTCCACACCGGTTGATATCTCCTTTCTCGGCAGGGGGGTTTATATTGTAGTTGCTAAATCCAATGGCCGTATTGTCGGATATACAAGACTGGCCAAAGTGAGATAATCACGAGATGGAAGAGGAGACCCTTACAGAACAGCAGGAATTATATGAGCATTACCGGTTCGATGTGGAACAGGGCCAGTCATTGCTGCGCCTTGACAAATACCTTTCCAGTAGAATTGAGAACACTTCGAGAACACGTATCCAGAATGCTGCCGGTGCGGGCAACATTCTTGTGAATAATGTTCCGGTAAAGTCAAACTACCGTGTCAAGCCTGGTGATCAGATCCGTATAGTGCTTCCAAATCCCCCGCGGGAAATTGAGCTGATCCCTGAAGATATCCCTGTTGATATAGTATATGAAGACGACGATCTGGTTGTAGTTAATAAGAAACCCGGCATGGTTGTCCATCCCGCATACGGTAACTATAAGGGGACACTGGTAAATGCCCTGATGTGGCATTTACGTGACCTGCCAATGTTTCAGAGCGGAGAACAAAGGCCGGGGCTTGTACACAGGCTTGACAAGGATACCTCGGGGATACTTGTCGTTGCTAAAAATGAATATTCACTCAACAGGCTTTCACGTCAGTTCTATGAGCGTACAACCGACCGGAAGTACATTGCGCTGGCATGGGGAAAACCGGAACCTCCCGAAGGCTCTATCAGTTTCAATATCGGTAGGAATCTCCGCGACAGAAAGATAATGCAGGTTTTTCCTGATGGCAGCCAGGGGAAGCCTGCAATAACGCATTACAGGGTCATAGAAGACCTTGGATATATCTCGGTTGTTGAATGCAAGCTTGAGACTGGCCGCACTCATCAGATAAGGGTACATTTCAGCTATATCAGGCATCCTCTTTTCAATGATTATGAATATGGCGGCAACAACATTCTTAAAGGCACAACATTTACAAAATACCAGCAGTTTGTCCGCAACTGCTTCAAAATACTGCCACGCCAGGCTCTTCATGCCAAATCACTGGCTTTTGACCATCCCGTGTCAGGCAAGAGACTATTCTTCGATTCTGATATCCCTGACGATATGCTACAGGTAATCGATAAATGGAGAAAATACACCGCAGGAAGAAATGAATAATGCAAACTGCATAAGGTAGCAAATCACATTCCAGTGCCTTCCCCTTCATCCAGGGAATTCACTAGCCCCCCATCAACGATGTATTCAGGTTTCATGTTCCGGGTTCAAAGTTCAAGGTAAAGGCAGAAACCATTCTATATTGCTATTGCGTTATTGCGTTGAAAACCAACCCAAAACCTGGAACCTTGAACCTGGAACCTTGAACCTGGAACCTGCCTTTGCCCGGTACCTTGTTCCTCTTCCTACCAGCTTCCGCCTGCACCACCTCCGCCAAAGCTGCCACCGCCAAAACCACCGAAACCGCCACCGCCCCTTCCGCCGAAACCTCCTCCGCCGGAAAAACCGCCCCAGCTG
>JAVEVC010000043.1:0-24451 GCA_034005245.1 Bacteroidales bacterium | reverse complement strand
CCATTTCGGCAATCCATGGTATGAAGAAGCTGCGGAGGCCACTCGCAGGAATAAGAACCTCTATTTTGACCTGTCGGGGTCTTCACTTATAAAGAAAGAGAATGATCCCCGTTTCTGGGCTCAATGGCTCTGGTGGACAGATGCTATCGGCAAGCCCCACATGCCAAAAGACGCAGTACCTGCATGGGAGAAAATACTTTTTGCCACCGATGAAGGGCCCGGGGCTCTTGAGGAAAATATCCGTAGGTTCAATAAAGCGCTGGACGCCTGCGGTGTTGATGAAGCTACCAGAGCTAAATGCTATGGTCTTACCATGGCTAAGGTGCTAGGGATCAAGGTTCCTGAGGCAAAATAGCAGATCTATTCTGTTTTGTATTGCGGGATCTTCATATGCTCTCCGTTTTTCCGGGCCGATGCATGAGCGACTATTCCGGGAACCGTCATGTTGAGGGCAGTGGCAATATCGACCAGGGGTTTACGGTTCAGTAATATTGAAGTGATGAATTCGTTCATCAGGTTTCCATGCGATCCACCGTGCCCTCCGGCAGGTACGCCAGGGGGTAGGGAAGGCCTCCTTAGATCAGGAAGGTTTGTTTCCAGACCTTCGTATTTTCCATAGAAAGAGCCTTTCTGGCCGCGTATGCGTCCCCTTTCACCACTGTCACCCGGTGTATCCCAGCTGACAGCCATTCTTGCGGCCCCGCCTTCACTTGTCACGAAATTGGCTATCTCGGTACCAAAGGGATTTCTGTAACCATTGTTTTCAGGCCTTAGATGCCCTACAAGGCTTTTTATTCCTATACATGATACCTCAGTGAATGCGCCGCCTGTGACCCCAATATAATATGCATTTGAATGGGTGGGATACCATTGGGGTGGGAGACCTATTCTCCAGCCTTTGTATGAATCAATTGGGACCTCCATATAATGGTAATATTCACCTTCAGAGTATATGAGTTTTCCAAGTCCGCCGGCATTGTATATCTGACGCATTGCATAAAGGTCCTCCCTGAAGCATGATGTCTCAAACATCATATATTTCAGCCCGCTTGTTTTCACTTCTTCATACAGCATATCCGCCTCCTCAACAGAACCGAATACTGCAGGAACAGCACAGGCAGCATGTTTCCCGTGTCTGAGAACTTCAATCACGTGCTTGGCATGACTTGGGGCATCCGTTGCAACAAAAACTGCCTCAATACGGTCATCTTTAACCATTTCTTCAAGAGACGGGTATGTTTTTGAACATCTGCATACTTTTGCAAGTTCAGCGCAACGGTCAGGGAAAAGATCGCTGACTGCAACGACGTCTACATTCGGATGGTTCTGAAAACCAAAATCAGCACCAAATTTGCATACTCCATATCCAACTATACCAACCTTTATTTTTCGGTCGGAAACAGACATCCATCCGGCAGAAGAAGATTCCTCAGGCGATCTCTCAAATCCCTGTATTGGAATATCAGCACCGGAAGGCTTAATTGCTCTTCTTCCGGCAGAGCATCCCATTTGCTGCAATCCGGCAGCTACTGCACCAATGCCTGTCAGGCGAAGAAAAGAACGCCTTGATGTTTGTTTGCAATCAGGCTTCTTGTTATGTTTCCTTCCGTTGTTCTCTTCTGTGATTTTGTTAACAGATCTTCTCATATTAATATTGATTTGGTATTTAAGTTTTTCTTCCTGTAATAATTTTTGATTATCACCAAAAAGGTATCATCCTGATAATACTATTTCAAACCTAACCTGTAGGCCATTTGAACTTATGCGGTTCAGAATGCGATGTTTTATTAAGTATCTGTCAATTAAGATTAAGTTCCTTATCAAAAAAATCATAAGATAATTCACGCACTTCGTCAGGAAAATCATGAGGAGCATCAGGATTTCTCATTATTATTTTATCGGAAGCTTTCAGAAACTTATAAACTGGTTTTGCAGCATTTACACAATCATACACACCCGATACATCAAAGTTGTTATCCCTTAGAGGAGCATTGATAAAAACGGCACGAGGCGCCAGGGCTCCCAGTACTCCGGTGAAATCGAACGGCATTCTGCCGGGATCCTTTTCATAAACAGCAGCTATTCTTGGCATGTAACCTTCATGACTCCACCCGGAAAGATCTCCACCATAATACTTGAAGAAAGAAGTAAATCCGCAACTGGTTACCACAGCTTTGACGCGCTGATCGAATACAGCAAGAAACAGTGCATTATGTCCCCCAAGGGAATGCCCTATGCAACCAATCCTTTCCGGATCAACTTCAGGCAATGATTGTAAAAGATCAATTGCAGCCATATGATTCCAGATTCCTTTCATGGTTGCACTCAGATAACCGTTCTGATATGGATTGAAACTGTACTCACCGAAGTTAGGATAATCAGTAGCAAGAGTGACATATCCCCGTCTGGCAAGTTCAGAAGCATAATCCAGGTTGGGACTACCGCCCAGTCCTGCAGGTTCTTCTTTACCGATATTTATTGTCTGGTGAAGACACAGAATACCCGGAACAGTACCGGTCAAATCAGATGGTATTAGCAGATAAGCAGGAACATTGTCGTTTTTTTCAGCCGCAAATGAGACTCTCATATGCCGGATACCATCAATCAGGGTATCCTTGATGATATGCAAGTCAAGTGGTACTTTTTTGGATGAGCCGGGGACAGGCCCCATAACCTGCTGCATTCCGTCAAGAATCTGATCCCGTGATCTCTGCCATTGCCTTAATGATTTGACTCTCTTTGTTTTCCCGAAAACATTTTTGTATAACAGCAAATCTGTCCGGGCCTGATCAGACGGTCGTGATGCGCTCCCTGAAAAAACGAAAAGAAGTAAGATAATGATAGCATAACTGAAAATCTTCTTCATTTTAATTTTTTTTATGATTTGAGCTACCTCTAATCAGTAATACTGGCATTTCTGAATGCAGAAATAAGTTCGTCCTTTGTCAGGCTGCTTGTTTTCAGGTACCGGCGTTTACCCGCAGGTAAAATGGAGACCTCTTCGCTTTGTCCCGACTTAACCATAAATTCCTCACCCAGGTTTTCCATGAGCTTAATATCCGAGGTTCTTATGGGTATCTCTATGTTCTTTTCACCGGATATATGCCAGTAGACTGCATACTGGTATTTATTCCTTTCAAAGGTAAAGGCAATGATTTCCCTGTTCCCGTTTGCGACTTCTGTTATTTGATCGCAGGGAACAAGTTCAAATTCATTTTTTTCGTCCAGTAAAAGAGTATACTCCTGATAGGGGTTGCGTAGCATATGTTTTTGTTCTTCAGTGAGCCATTTCCTTGCTCTTACTTCTTCCCAGCGTCTGAATACCTCAAAGTTGTCAGGTGTTCTGGGATGTCTTGCCAGAGTTTCCGGATTGGCATGGATTGAAACCGGACAATCCCATGCAGCTGCCTTGCTGGTCACAAACTCCAGCTGATCTGGTTGTGTGCCGATAGTGTTTTCATCGGGGAGCCAATAACCGAGCCAGCCAAAATTAAGGCGAGTGAGATTATTATACATTCTTGGAGCTTCTCTCAACGGATGTTTTATCGTTTCCTCTTTAATTCTTTCAGGAGGCCAGATATCGAATGCATTACCTCCTGTAAGCATATGCCAGCTGAAATGTGTTTTGGCTGCACCTTCTGCAAAAAGCGGTTCGGGATCAAGCTTGCTGAAGACCCTGTGCTGAGCTCCGGATACATGATACCAGAAAGGGGGATTGACGCCTTCCGAGCCATCGAAATATATAAACCGAAAACCTGTTTTCCACAGGTCTGCGATGTAATCTGCTATTTCTTCCTGAAGATCTGAGTATTGATCTATATAAACGCTTGTTGCTCCGAATTCGCTTACATCAAGCAATCCGAACATGTAACCTGCCGGCTGGGAGTTTATTGTTGTTTCGTCAATGCCTCGCTCACACCCGTAGAACATATATGGAGGCTCGGTGGTATAGCCTCTGTATGATATCAATTCACTTCCTAGCTTGAGTACCCTTCTGCCATCAGCCATTGTGGAATTTGCCGGATTCTGCTCAGTATAAATCGTTGAGTCTGTTTTACTTATAGGTCTTTTCAGGGTATATATCCTTAACAGATTCAGTCTATGGTCGGGAACAGGAGTAACATACCTGCTGTCCCTTCCTATATGGCTGTGTAGGAAATGACAACCGGGGGTTATTCCGGCTGCCTTGATCCTTTCGAGCATTGTTTTTAGATCTGTTTTGCCATTTGGGTATTCTGGCCTGAAAACATCATAATTGCCTATAAGCCTGTAACCTCTGCTTTCGAGAAATGCCGGGTAATATATATTCATCAGCCTGAATCCACCCATCTTTGCATATTTTATATGGTCTTCAACATTGGCCGGGGTTACATTAGATGTCCAGTAATATGATGCATTATATAGATCATGCCTCCGGCTTTCAACTCCCTTAGGCAAGCTGAAGTCTTTTTCAACCACAGCGATTTTATCAAGCAGTTCCTCAGAGGAGCAGGTTATTAACGCAGCTGTAACACCGGTTAACTTTACCTTTTCGTCAACCCCTGCCTGAAGGATCCTGTATCCTTCTCCTTCTTCGGAATCGACATTGGCAGACGGATCCGCTGCCAGTAAATTCACTGCCACTTTATCATCCCATAATACATTAAGCCAATCGCCCCAGTGGTCCATGTTACGAACAGGCAGCCTCAGAAACCACATTTCAGAAATCGGAGGCTCGGTCATGGAAATGCCGTAATCTTCAGTGAGGCTGAATTTTTCAAGGGTAAAGGCTAAGTAATCATTGGTGATCTTTACGCTGACAGTTGTTTCCCATGGTATCAGTTCGTAACCAATGATAAGCTTGCCGGCTTCCATCCGAACAGAATTAGATTTAAATACTGTCCGTTTATTGGGGTAAGCCAGTTTAACTTCATTCTGATATGGCCTGGGTTCTACTATAGTACTTATGGGAATGTTTTTCCCCTTTATCAGGCACTCGGTTTTATCTGGTTTATATACAAGGCTTTTGGCAATTCCGTTATTGGTTATGATCAACTTTATCTGATCATTCTCAATTATAACATCATTGTCATTGACTGATCTTTGTTCTGTACAGGAAACAGCAATAAAGACATACATCAATAGGGGGAAGGGTGATAGTGGTTTCATAAATGGATCATGAAATTTAAGCTTTTAAATGAAGACTGGCATGCATGGTAAAGTTGCATTGAGTCACAGTTTTATTCAATGATTGCCTCAGACGCAATTTTCTGAAATGCGAACCTAATGTCAGAAGCATCGCCGTTTCCAAAACCCTGCCGCTGGATCATGAGGATGTATATTATATTTTTAACGGGATCAGCCCAGTATTGTGTTCCGAAGGCTCCTCCATGGCCGAACGTGCCTTCCGATAGCATTCCGGTGACACCTGAAGGATGACGAACCACCCCGAAACCGAGACCGAATCCCATTCCATCGGTAAAGCCTGTCTGGAGATCCCCTGTGTTTACCTTTGTCATTTCCCTGACAGATTGTTCTGTCAGGATCCGTTGGTTATTAAAGATGCCTCCGTTAAGTATTGTTTGCATCCAGATGTACATGTCGTGAGCTGTTGACAACAATCCCCCCTCGGGGCGGGGAAATCCCATCAGCCATCCGGGTTCCGGTCCTGTTACCAGGCTTGAATCATCTGACGGCTGGTATAATGTTGCAACTATATCCCATGATTTGTTGGCTGAGTAGAAAATGGTATTCTTCATTCCCAATGGAATGAAGATCCTTTCTGACAGGAATTCCTCATATTTTTTTCCTGATAGTACTTCAACAATGCGTGCCGCAGCTGTTATTCCTGAACCGCTATAGCTCCATTGAGAGCCGGGCTGAAACAGCAGGGGATGCCCCGATATTTTCAGGATGTATTCCTTTATTGAGCTCACAAGAGAGGCTTCAGGTAATGATGAAAGACCGGAAGTATGTGTCAGTAAGTCGCGGATTGTGATATCTCGAGCCGGCCTGATAAGAAATGCCCTGTCGTCTGTTCTTTCAGATACCAGCCACATATTCCGGAATTCAGGCAGAAACTTTTCAACAGGATCATCCAGTTTAAGTTTTCCTTCTTCACTTAACATCATGATTGAGGCAGCTACGAAAGGTTTTGTCATCGAAGCAATGCGGAAAACGGTATTCCTGGTCATTGGCAGTCTTCCCTGTATGTCCTGCATTCCTACGGCTTCAAAGCTTACAATCTGCCCGTTGCTAGCAACCAGGGTCACAACTCCGGCGATTTTTTCCTCATCAACGAATATTTCCATCTGTTGACGTATTCCGGTCAGCTTTAAAGAATCCATACCCGATCCTGTAACCCTGACATTTATTTTTTCATCATCGGGTAAGATCTCTTTCGGTGTCCCCGGCTTATTATTGCATGCTCCAAGAATAATGGCCACAACTACAATTAAACAGGAGAGGCGAAGGGGAATGCTTTTTGTTTTATTCAGAGGTTTCATAATTGTTTTTTAAGTATGCATATATGTGTGATTAAATCTGCTATGCCTGATGTAGTAAATTTATTACCTGAATAAGGATGCGATAATAGAGACGGGATCCTCCCGGGAGGAAGTTATTTTAATATTCCCCTGTGCATTATTGAGTGAATAAATATAGCGGGGAAAGCTAAACTCCTCATCAATTAATTCTGACGATGCAGGTTCAAGCATCTGGTCCTTTAATCCCATAAATATTACTTTCCGGGGTGCCACGCATGCTATAAGATCAGGCAGATCGTACACAGTCATAACCCCTGGCACTCCCCAGGAAAAATCGATCTCAATCGGATGGTGAGTGCTTCCGTTCTCACGCTTTATAATGCCGATCTTATAAAACCTGTTCATTGAAATGGTCCTGTATGAAACTTGAGAGCCGATAAGAACCACATTTTTTATTGAGGTGTCAAATGCAGCTGCATGAATAAGGGGGATGCACATTTCATCACGACCTACAGCAACTGTGCAGGAACGATCAACGTCATCACGGTTCACAAGGTACTTCATAATTCTTGAAATATCACCTGCCTGTATTCCCGGAATACTTCTGGCAATCAGAACAGAAGTATAACCCGGAGCAAGATCCCTCGTTGCAGTGTTCTTTGTTTCACCTGTGCCTAGAAGATCTGGTGCAGCAACTATAAATCCTTCCCTTACAAGTTTCTCAATTTCTCCTCCTGGTTTTGCCTCAGTCGCTTTCCCCAGCGGATGCAGGTATATCAGCGCAGGATTACTGCCTGAAACTGAATCGGGTAAAAAGAGAAGAAAAGGTATCACATAATCTCCTTCACCGCTAATGGCGAGTTTTTCGACAGCATATCCGTTCCTTTGGTATCTTCCGTTGATAAACGGTTCAGGAACATCTTCAGGAGGAAGATATCCGGAAAGCTCTCTTCCTTTCTTCTGAACGTTATTTAAATGCATATCAGGAACTGACCTTGATTTTTCTAATTGATCCCATAGTTCGAGGGTTCTGGTTCTGTTGGCATCAAATATGAATTTCCCCCCCAGGCTGGTTGATATCTGTCCGGTTGCTGTTACTGTTAATTCATTAACAGGTAAAATAGTTATTTTTTGTTCAGAAGGATCTCCATGAAGGCTGAAGTGTTTCATAAAGAAAGAATAAATGCCTTCTCGGATCTTTGGGGTAAGCCAGTGCCTTGAATCATCTTCGATCATCACGATATTATCGCCCATACCAAATGCATCATATGCTTTTTTTGCTTCATTAAAGGCTTCCCTTGCTCCCTGAAGGGAAAGGTATTCATCCCTGGATACAAATGTCAGCAGGGTGGGCTTTGGTGCCCTCACTTCCAGAAGATCTTCGAAAGTGATTCCTTCAGCGGCACTATGATAGAGCTCGGCTTCGGCATCCTGAGCCCCTTTGGTTTCGAGCTGTCTTCGTGAAGCAGTGGCCCAGCTGCACGGAACAGATACTTTTATGCGGTCATCAAAGGCACCAAGATATGATGCCACGGTTCCTCCTCCGGAGAAACCTGTAACTCCGATCCTTCCGGGATCAACATATTCGAGTGTTAACAGGTAATCAATTGCCCTTATTCCTTCCCAGATAAAGTAATATGCAGCAGATGATCCTGTCAGAAAACATTGATTCCCTAAGTAACAGTGCTCAATGACTGTATATCCTACTGAAGAGAAGTTCAGTGACGGGTCGAAATACTGCACATGCTCCCCCTGGCCGGGAGGATCAATGGCGAATACCACTATTCCCTTCCTGACCAGATTAAGAATGACTATCTGATATAATTCAGCCCGGAAGGCTTCCTGGTTATGTCCGATAACATTCAATACAGCGGGAGCCTTATCATCAATCATATCAGGTACAAACAGGCATCCTGTAACATAATTCCCAGGGGTTGATTCGAATATGGTTTTTTCCACCCTGTAGCCATCTTTTTTTACAATGCCTGTTATACGCGGATTCAATGGTGTTCGGTCAGGAAAGGGACCAACTATCTTTTTCAGTTTCTCATTAACCCGATCCTGTCTTTTTTGCCAGTCTTCCAATGTTTTCAGATCATCAATTTCTGAGTCCCTTCTGGCATAGAGATCAAAGGCTTGTTTGTTAAGATGAGTTATCAGAAGGCTTCCAGGGTTATTCCATGTTATCCACTGGTTGAGTACACTCAGATTCTCTTCCTTATGGTTTCCGTCCTGTATTGATGCGGCTGTTCCTGTTGCATTCTGAGCAGATGCATGTATTGAAGCCAGGAAATAAAGGAAGAATACCCAGAGCAACTTAAGTTTTTTCATTCTTATCTGACTTTCTTTATATTCCAGATTTCACCGTTCTTAATTGATATAATATCAGTTGTTAAGGATAATTCTCCTCCCTTCGAAACAAGAGAAATTTCCTTATTCCGGAAGATCTCCTTCATGGAATATTTGCCATCTTCTTTTACTTTTATCCTTACAACTGCTTCAGCCGGCTTTTTACCGTGATTGAGAATATACAGAATGTTGCCGCCGGGATATTCATGAAGCCTGACAACCAGTGGATTGTCTGCTTCATCTTTCTGCAACACATGAAAAGGTCTTGAAATTCCAGCCCATTCAATCAGCCCCGATAAAAACCTGTTAACATTTTGATTTGCTGAATCCTGTATCACCAGTCTCTGGGTTGACTGATCCCACAGCGAACCCCTGGAATTAGCCATTGCAATAAATGATCCAATGAACAGCGTGTGACCTTTGCCGTAATCTGATGAAATAATGCAGGGGGTATTGTCGTCAAGAGTAGCAAGTACCCTGGTATTATTATTAACAGGTTCAATGGATTCCGCAAACCGGGAACCGATGATAATATCATTGTTCTTTAGATAGGCCATGGCAGGATGATTGTTATCAACAACTTTCATCGGTACTCTTGGCAAGGTCTTCACTTTGATTTCCCTTGCGCCGAAGACCTCGCTTAGTCCAAGCCCCGGGATGACCGGAGATGAATAACCTCTTTCATCATTCCATGCAAGGCGGGCTTCAGAAAGGACATGCCCCCCTTCCTTTACAAACTTTTTCAGGCCCTCTGCAGCTTTCTTATTAAACATAAGCGCATAAGGCACTATTATTAGCTTATACTGGGAGAGGCTTCCTGATTCAAGATCGAGGCGATGAATAAAATCAACAGGAATATTCTTGTCAGAAAGGAAGCGGTAATAGCCTATAAGTGAATTGATATGACCGTCTTCTGATCCTTCCCTGCGCGTTCCTCCAACCATTTGCGACAATGGATTGTAAAGAAGTGCAACCTCTGGTTTTACAGGTTTTGACTGACTGAGTATTTCACCGTAACCATCGATTGTTCTGGCCAGCTTTCCCATTTCTATTGCACGTTCTGTAACTGAACCGTCAAGATTAATAAGTCCGTAACCTCCTGATTCATATCCTGATGACATGGGATAATAAGCATAAGCAAAGATTCCTTTTGCTCCGGTAGCCAGGCTGGAATAGACCCATATCCGGTGATCTTCGGGTGTTACAGGGTCGCTGATGTTAAGTCCCACAGTACCGAAGCCGGCCTGGAACTCACCTACATAGTACCCTCCGTTCTTCTTGTTTGCGCTGTAGGAGAAGTCAGCCCCTGCCATAAATCGCCATGGTATCCAGTCGCCAGGCAGGTTATGCTTGGGATACTGGGATAATCCATAATAGTCAACCTGTTCCGACATGAGGAAATCATCTTCGGCACCAGTGCCATAGGGAGAGCTGAAAAGGGAAACGGGCGATGCGTGAGCTGTTGCAACATGAGTATGATCGAATTCCCTAACTGCATCATACCTGAGTTTAAGATCCTCTGCCATTTTCGTGTACATGAAGCTTTTCCAGTCCATAAAATCGGAATATGTGAGTATTGTCCCAAATCTTGGGGCCTCAACATCAGACCACTGTTCAAGGTTGCGATACCACGATTTATTTAAATTTTCAATTGTGCCATATTTCTTCTTCAGCCATTGCCTGAATCTTTCCTGGGTATTGGGGCAGAAACAATACTGGGCGTCGGGTATCCATCTTGGAGAACCCCACTGAACAATATGAGGCTCACTCCAGAGATCCCATCCGTAGAAACTACTATATCCGACAGCTATTCTTGAGGCTTCCTTGTAGAAATTCATGAAAGCTTCTTTTACACCCAAGTGATCAATGCAATATCCCGGAGCCACCTGGGGCTTAATCTTGTCACCGTTATGTGCCTCAAACAGTCCGTCGGGGAATTCCTTTCCGACCCAGTCGGGAGCTGATTCCCCATATACTTGTATAATGACTTTAAGGCCAGCTTCTTCAGCAAGTTCAAGGATGATCTTCAGATTCTCGAAGTTGTATTCTCCTTTTCGCGGCTCGCAATGTGACCATTCAACCCAGGTTTTTACTGAATTAAAGCCTAGTGATTTAATCTGATTAATATCACGCTTCCATTCTTCACTTGAGTTGGGTGTGATCTCGGAGAGCATTGTAGCTCTTTCTTTGCCTCCGCTATACCATACTGAAAAAGGATAAAATCCATCCTTGTTAATGATATATTTCTCCTGTGGCAACACAATTTCAGGCCAGGCCCAGATCAAAAAGAATAGCAGGATGACGATTTTCTTCATATTCAAAAAGTGTTATAAGTTAAAAAAAATGAGCTTAACACTACCGGTTACTGGTATAATCATCACCTGTCCTTGTAAGAGACTAGTAATGAAATTGTTGATTTACCTGCAGTTATTTTGCGAGAAGCTTACTCACTGCAGTCATCAGTACATTCTCGCATTCAGGGAGCAGGCGTGATACGCTGACCTCATATCCGCCGGTCTTGAAAGCTTCGGCAGTGGGGATATAACCTGGGCTGTAATCTCCATAGGCAGCCATAGCGACATAGAGATCGGGGCGCATGGCTTTGGCTGCAAGCTGGTATTCCACAAAAAGCTCTCCCGGCATAAATAGTATGCGTGCATTACCCACTGACAGACAACCAATATCTATTTTTTCAGATATTCTGAACCTTTTCAGGAACTCGGAATTAAGTTCGGCATCTCTCACTGAATCAACTGGCAGGCTGATAGTTTCTGTTCTCCAGTTAACGGAAGACTGATTAAGTGCAGATCTGGTGCTTGTGTCATAAGCTTTTTTCATTCCGGTTGCAAGTCGCTCTGCAAGTATGAGACGATTTTCATGCGAGCCGTCATTGTACTTGCCAGCACCTATGTTTCCTCCGGCACCATTGAAATGAATATGCATGGCATCAGGTACAGCAAGCTGCCGCATAAAACGTGCAACTCCGGGGAAATCAGGATTTGCAATACCAAGCCTGTAGTAGCTCTGAGGGTGAGTGGCATAAAAGCTTAATACTGCCAGAGGCTTGTCTTCATTCCAGAAGGTCATGACAGATACCATGGGATCGATCACTCCTTCCGGTTCTGCCCGTAAGGCAGGATCAGCTGTGGCTGTATACCGGGTTGCTCGTACCTTGCCATCCGGCCCGAAGATACGCCTGTTTGATGCAACTTTTTCAACTTCTGCCGCACCCAATCCTATGTGAGTCACAGGCTGTGCATTTTCAAGAGATTTTACTATCTCCATTTCAATACGATGCAGGACTGCCAGAATAAAATCGTTCTTCATGTCTCCCGACGGAGCATCATGCTGATGTATAGTGTGAACAGCCACTCTTTCAGGGATGGTGCCTGCTGCTGAAGCTATAGCACGCCTGAATTCCCTGTGAGTTTCATTGCCAATGCCAATCCAGTCAACAGAAAGCAATACAACCGGTTGATCAGCTCCGAGTATTACTATCCCTTTGGCCCTCAACCCAAGATCCCATTTCCCCTTGCATTCGTCATATGCCATCTGATACCCTATCGGGGGAGTTGCATCAACGTCAAAGGTTGCAACTTTAATGACCGAATTAACGGTATCTTTTGCCATAGTTGTTACCTCCCCGGAAGCTTTTAAAGCAAAGCCCGCCATCAGGATGATGCAGATCATGCTGCATTTTAAGCTAATTGATTTCTTGTTGACCATGTTATAAATATTTGTTTGTTTTATCCGGTTATTGTAATTAACCAATATTTTCTGGTACATGAAAGGTCATGGATACCCGGTCTTTCATGCTCCCTTTGCTGAAGCCGTTTTTATTGTGTGTGAACAGATCAGTTTAATTAAATCAGTGTTTCATTTAACTTGCGATACTCCGGTCTTTTGAGCCAGTTTAACCATTTCGGAAATTATCACCGACTGTATATTCATTTTCCAGGGAGTGGTGAAAAAGGTCGACCGGGTGCCTTCATACCCACCTTCCTTTAGTATTGTTTCAGAAGGTATATAGGCCATTACATCATTGGTATATCCTAGTACGAAGATGTCGGGGCCAAAAAGCTTTTTCAACTCTAGTGAGTATTCTGTTACGAGTTCTCCTCCAAGGGCCATTATAGCTTGATTTCCTAGTTTCCATACCTGACAGGGATAAGGATAAACCGTATCGAATATTTCTCCCCGGTCGAGCCTTCCTATCAGTGTCTTTGCAGTCAGCTTCAGATAGTCAGGCGTTTTTGATGTGTCGGAGATCTGGTTTAAAAGATCTTGTCTTGTAGGGGGAGGTCCTGCAAACTGAAGATCAATTTCAGAATATGCAGTGACCAGTGCAGGTTCAAGCTTTCTCATCTCTTCGTTAAGTACCCTGTCGACAGCCGCAGCAAGAGTTCTTCCATATTGATGCGCGAGTGGAACCGTTCTCCGTGGCAAGGGATTCTGATCAGCGCCAGCTCCCTGGAAAAACATTGCGGTTGTTCCCGGATACAGCTTCTCGATCTCGATCTGGGCAAAACCCGGGTAATCACCGGAATACTGATAAAAGCTCAGGACTGTCGGGTGACATGCATAACCAAAAGTAACGGCTAGCAACTCACCGGTTCCTGCAACAATTTTCATAACAGGAACTGCATAGTCATTTGGACCGTTAAGATCTGTGATCTGATTGCTTAAAGCTTCCTGGTTGTTCCTGCGGTTAACCTGAAACCTGGCAATCCCGTTGCCGGCATAAATATGTGAGGGTACCATCGAATTCAATGCCTTGCCGGTAAGCTCAACAATTGTATTCTCAATTTTTTCAGTATAGGCGATGATCTTCCTTGTCTGAATGGCATCAATGGGATACCAGTTTGCAAGAGCGTCATAAAGGACAGGTCCGGTATGGGTATGAGAGCAATTTAGAATGACCTGTGACCGCTGCAGTCCATATTCTTTTTCAAGCCGGTCGCGGATTCGATCTGAATATTGTTTTGGAATTTCAAGAAGATCATTTGTTATCAGTACAGCTTTATTGCCCCTGGCATCCTCAATAGCCAGTACTTTCGTCCAGAGATCATGCAGAACACCTTCAGAGGCATGATCACGTGAGGCATAACCTGCCATCCACAAAGATTCCTCAGGTGTGATAACAGCACGGGAAACGCCTGCTTTCCAGCAATTATCGCTTAACTGATCTGTAAGAACAGCAGTGGATTTCTGAAATGAAAATAACAGGCAAATTAAAAATAAAAGTGAATTTCTTTTGAATTGCATATTAATGACGGGTAAATAATTTAATTTAAGCGACTGATTATTCAGATAATGCACAAAAAGGCAATATAATGAATGCGGTCGTTTATCAGATAGTGAATTTATTGAAATTATTTCTTTGTACCAAGTGTAAAAGCGATGATTGTTAAAGTACAGGATTTGCTGTATTAAGGATAAATTTGTATAATAGTTGGAAAGAACACATATAATGCAGATAATTAAATAATTAATAATCAAAGTTATAATCAATGAAGAGTAATTTAATTATAGAACATTACAGGTATAAGATCCTGGTAGTACTTATTTCGTCACTGGTTTTATCCCCGGCGTGCACTGATCCTTCCGGTTCGGGATTACGGTTAAAAAAGAGCTACAAAGCCGATGTGGTTGTATACGGCGGTACATCAGCAGGTATTTCAGCGGCTGTCCAGGTTGCACGAATGGGTAGAAGTGTGATAATTGTTGAACCAGGCAACAGACTGGGAGGCCTGACTTCGGGAGGGCTCGGGCAGACAGATATAGGGAACAAGCAGGTGATCGGAGGTATTTCCAGGGAGTTTTACCGGAGAATTGGTGAGAAATATCAGGACCCGGGTTTCTGGAAATGGCAAACCAGGGATGAATATTTCTCTGAGAGAACACAGACAGATAGAGGGGAAGTTGCCATGTGGACTTTTGAGCCCGAAGTTGCACTAAAGGTATTTCAGGAAATGCTTACTGAAAGTAAAATTCCGGTATTGACTTCACAACGTATTGACCTTCAAAACGGAGTGGTCAAGAGAGGTCCTGAAATATTAAGGATACAAACTGAGCAGGGGATAAAGATCTCAGGCAGAATATTTATCGATGCTACATACGAAGGCGATCTTATGGCTTTAGCAGGTGTAAGTTATGCAACGGGAAGGGAGTCGTCCGGCAAATACGGGGAAACGCTGAATGGTGTCCAGACAGCCATGGCTGTCTATCATCAATTTCCCGATGGCATAGACCCGTATGTTGTAAAGGGAGATCCTTCAAGCGGTTTACTTCCCCAGGTTAACAATGATCCCGGCACTGAGGGGGACGGCGATGACAAGATACAGGCTTATTGCTTCAGGATGTGCCTTACAGATGTAGCGGAGAACATGATTGCTGTTGAAAAGCCGGAAGGCTACGATGAAAAAGAATATGAATTGTTATTCCGTGCTGTCGAAGCTGGTTACGGAGGTCCCTTCTTTATGTTTTCCGCAATGCCAAACAGAAAGACCGATTCCAATAATAAAGGACCGTTTTCTACTGATTTTATAGGCAGGAATTACGAATATCCTGACGGCGATTATGCAACCCGTGAGAGAATTATCAATGAACATCTCATATATCAGAAAGGACTATTGTGGACACTGGGAAACCATCCCCGCGTACCCGCATCAATACGTGAAGAATACAGCCGGTGGGGATTGCCCCGGGATGAGTTTGAAGGATCCGGAAACTGGACACCTCAGCTGTATGTAAGGGAGGCGCGAAGAATGATCAGCAGCCTTGTCATGACTCAAAATCATTGCATGCAGGCTGGTATTTCTGCAGAAAAACCGGTCGGCATGGGTGCTTATACAATGGACTCTCATCATGTTCAGAGGCATATTGACACCAATGGTTTTGTGAAGAATGAAGGTGACGTAGAAGTGGGAAACTTCGATCCTTATCCGATCGGGCTAGATGCAATCGTTCCTTTCAGGCAGGAATGTTCAAACCTGCTTGTTCCTGTATGCCTTTCAGCTACACATATAGCATACGGATCAATACGGATGGAGCCGGTATTTATGATACTTGGCCAGAGTGCAGCCACAATTGCTGTGCTGGCTCTTGACAGGAAGCAGCCAATGCACGATGTACCCTATGATGTGATTAAAGATGAGCTTATTGATTATGACCAGATCCTTGAAAATCCGAAAGAATAGGGCTATTGAAGGTTTTGTGGCAAAATTATAACGCCGCGAAATCTTAAAAATGTCTTATTTTTGAGACGCAAAAAACATCATCATGGCTAAAAGAACAGATCCCGTTTATTCAACGGTAGTTCTCGAATTTACCGCTGCTGCAAATGAATTCTGTAAATATGCGGAACATGCCTCAGAGTTGAAAGGTGAGGAGTTGTTAAAGATTCTTCAGCGCCTTATGCCATATTTGTATCTGAAGGCTTCTCTTCTTCCGTCACTTGAACCGGTTTTTGAGGAAGGCAATGATAAGTCAGTTACGGAATCTGACTGGACACAGGTGCATGATAGCCTGAAATCGGTTTTCGGAGCTGCAAATGATTTTCTCGAGGTGTTTGACGAAAAAGCCAAAGATTCAGAAGGACCTGTCGTTTCAAGCCTTGCTGAGAATATGGCCGATATTTACCAGGACCTGAAGAACTACCTGGTCCTTTATCGTACTGGCACAAATGAGGTTATGAATGATGCTATATGGGAATGCCGCATGAATTTTGAAAATTACTGGGGTCAGATACTAACAAATTCCCTGAGAGCAATACACAAGTTTATTTATTCCGGTGAGGAAACTATTTCTGATCCTTCATTAGATCATGATCATACCCGTGAGAGAGACACTTCGGAATGGTTTATTTCCCGCAGGCAAAAGGATTACAGGGAAAATGGTAAACAATAAATATCTTCAGTCTCTTGATGCAGGAGATCTTGCCGGTTATCAGCTTTCATGGTTCAGGGGAGAGATAGTTGTGGTTGATGACATCGAAACCTTCCGCCAAGTCTTTCCCAGGCTTTTAAAATCTGAAGTACTGGGTTTTGATACCGAGACTAAACCTTCATTCCGGAAAGGACGAAAGAACAAGGTATCTCTTCTTCAGCTTGCAAATGCTGATCTTGCATGCCTTTTCAGGATCAACAGGATTGGCCTTCCTGATGAGCTGTTGTCACTTATGTCGGACAATTCAGTTATAAAAGCAGGGGTTGCAATTCATGATGACCTTCGTTTCCTTGGAAGCGTTAGAAAATTCAATCCGTCAGGATTCATTGATCTGCAGAAATTTGTGAAGAACTATGGGATACAGAGTTCAGGATTAAAAAAGCTGGCAGCCATAGTTTTGGGTTTCAGGATATCTAAAAGCCAGCAGGTAACAGACTGGGAAGCATCGGACCTTTCAGAAGCCCAGCGACTGTATGCTGCTACAGACGCCTGGGTCTGTTACGAGATTTACAGGAAGCTTATTGACGGCAGTTAATTGTTATAACATTTATTGTGACTGAGAGATGAAAATGTTCTGCATGTGGCACTTATTAAAACATTAAGAGCAGGTGGATGCTGTGCGAATAATACTTAAATCAGGAAAAGAACAACCCATTCGCAGATATCATCCGTGGGTTTTTTCCGGTGCGATAAAAAAAATCCTGGGAAATCCTGTTGAAGGGGATATCGTGGAAGTGTACGATAACAAGGACTCTTTTCTTGCAATTGGTCATTATCAGCCCGGGTCAATAGCCGTAAGGATCCTTTCTTTTGATAAGATAAAACCTGACAAAGAGTTTTTCAGGGAAAGGATTAACAGTGCAATAGCATACAGAAAAGCGTTTGGATTGATAGGAAATCCGTCGATTAATGTTTTCAGGCTGGTCCATGCCGAAGGAGATAACCTTCCTGGCCTGATAGTCGATTTTTACAATGGAGTTGCTGTGATGCAGTTTCATTCTGCAGGCATGTACAGGATGCGAGACCTGATAGCGGATGTGCTCCGGGAATTACTGGCAGGTACGATAACGGCCATTTACGATAAAAGTGAATCGACGATTCCATATATGTCAGGAATTCAACCTGTAAATACTTTTATTTATGGTCATGCCGACCAGGTCATTATCAATGAAAACGGCTTTAAATTCAGGGTTGATCTCACTTCAGGGCAGAAAACAGGATTCTTTATCGATCAGAGAGAAAACAGATCCCTGCTTTTAAACTATTCCGGCGGAAGAACCGTGCTGAATATGTTTGGCTATACCGGCGGATTTTCTGTCTATTCACTTAAGAATGCCCGGGAGGTTCATACTGTAGACAGCTCATCCCCTGCAATTGACCTGGCAGAAGAGAATGTAAGGCTTAACTACGGGGATGAATCACGGCACAGATCGTTCAGAACCGATGCTTTTGAGTTTCTCAGGGGAATGGGTAATGATTATGATCTTATAATTCTTGATCCTCCGGCATTTGCCAAACATAACAATGTGCTGGCTAATGCCCTTCAGGGATACAAGAGACTGAATATGAAGGCTATTGAAAACGTTAAGCCCGGAGGAATAATCTTTACCTTTTCATGCTCCCAGGTGGTTTCCCGCGAAAACTTCAGGAAATCGGTATTTGCTGCTGCAGCCAATACCGGAAGAAAAGTGAGGCTATTGCATCAGATGGTCCAGCCCCCGGATCATCCTGTCAATATTTACCACCCTGAGAGTGAATATCTGAAAGGCCTGGTCCTGTACGTAGAATAAAAAGGTTCTGTAAGTACCATAAACTGGTACTGCATGTAGAATAAACTGATCCTGTACGCCCCAAAAAAGATAAAATTAAGCGCATGAAGTCAAATAAGAACATCCATATTATCGCAAAAAAGCTGCAGATCCATGAATGGCAGGTGGAAAATACCATCAGGCTTATGGATGCAGGAGCGACAATTCCTTTCATAAGCCGCTACAGGAAGGAGATGACAGGAAGCCTTGATGAAGTTGCTATTTCAAACATAAAGAACGAGTATAGTCGGTTGACTGAGATGGATGCCCGCCGTGAAACAGTCATAAGGACCATTGAAGAACAGGGAAAAATGACTTCTGAGCTTCTTCAAAAGATCGGGGAAGCAGGCACAATGTCTGAAATTGAGGACATTTATCTGCCTTTCAGGCCAAAGCGTAGAACAAGAGCAACAATAGCAAGGGAAAGAGGACTTGAACCTCTCGCCACGCTGATATTTGAACAAACCGGAGAGAATCTGCACCTGAAAGCTGAAGAATTTGTCAGCGAACAGGTTCCGTCAATTGAGGATGCTGTTGCAGGAGCTTCGGATATTATTGCCGAATGGATAAGCGAAGATGAGAAAGCAAGGAAACACATGCGGCAGCTGTATGAAAGAGAAGCTGTAATGATTTCAAAAGTGATAAAAGGGAAAGAAGCAGAAGGTATCAAGTTCAGCGACTATTATGAATGGTCTGAGCTTCTCAGGAAATGTCCCTCTCACCGGCTGTTGGCTATGCGGCGGGGAGAGGAGGAAGGATTCCTGAGACTCTCTGTGGAACCTGAAGAAATTAATGCCCTAGACCTGCTTGAAAGCATCTTCATTAAGAGCAAAAATGAGTATTCGGAAGTGGTGGCAGCTGCCCTGAAGGATAGCTGGAAAAGGCTTCTTGCTCCTTCAATGGAGTCTGAATTCAGGAATATCTCCAAGAAGAAAGCTGATGAGGAAGCTATAAAGGTTTTTGCCGATAATCTTCGGCAGCTGCTTCTTGCACCGCCTCTGGGAGAGAAGAATGTCCTTGCAATTGATCCGGGCTTCCGAACCGGCTGTAAGATAGTGTGTCTCGACCGGCAGGGAAACCTTCTTCATAATGAAACCATTTATCCGCATCCCCCGCAGAATGAGACGGCAATGTCGGTAAAGAAGATCCTTTCGCTTGTTAACGCCTATAAAACTGAGGCCATTGCCATAGGTAACGGTACTGCAAGCCGGGAAACGGAAGAATTCATCAAGTGGGTCAAATTTGATCGTGACATTCAGGTATTTGTCGTAAGCGAAGCAGGAGCTTCTGTTTATTCAGCTTCAAAAACTGCGAGAGAGGAATTTCCTGATTACGATGTTACCGTTCGAGGTGCTGTTTCCATCGGAAGACGGCTGATGGATCCGTTGGCCGAACTCGTTAAGATCGACCCTAAATCGATAGGAGTAGGCCAGTATCAGCACGACGTGGACCAGCAGATGCTTCAGAATGCACTTGACGAAGTCGTGGTTAGCTGTGTAAACTCAGTAGGAGTGGAGGTTAACACTGCAAGCAGGCACCTTTTGAATTATGTTTCAGGATTGGGTCCCCAGCTTGCAGGAAATATTGTTGAATACCGGGCTGAACATGGACCTTTTCGGTCAAGAGCTGAGCTGCTTAACGTTAGCAGGATGGGGGCAAAAGCTTTCGAGCAAAGCGCAGGTTTTCTCAGAATAAGAAATGCTGAGAATCCGCTTGACTCAAGCGCAGTTCACCCAGAGAGCTATCATATCGTGGAACAAATGGCAACCGACCTTGGCTGCGATATAAGAGAACTGGTGACAAATGAGGCAAAAAGAAAGGAAATACACCCTGAAAAATATATAACCCCCCTGAAAGGGCTGCCTACCATAAAAGATATCCTCACCGAGCTTGCCAGGCCCGGAAGGGATCCAAGGTCAAAAATCAAGGAATTCCGTTTTGCTGATGTCCATTCTCTCGAAGACCTTAAAGAAGGAATGGTTGTTCCCGGAATTGTAACAAATGTTACAAAGTTTGGCGCATTTGTTGATATTGGTGTTAAACAGGACGGACTTGTTCACATATCAAACCTTAGCCGAAATTATGTCAGCGATCCGTCATCTGTCGTTAAAATGCATCAGCATGTGATGGTTAAAATCCTGTCAGTTGATCCTGAGCGCAAAAGGATTCAGCTTTCAATGAAAGGTGTAAATGACTAATTCATAGCCGGCACCCTTATACGTTGGCGGGAAACATCCTGGCTGGCTTTTATTACAGGCTTTCGCGGCATTTTTTCGTCCCTCATTGCAGCATTGTAGGCAAAGGCTGCTGTGATCACAGCATTATGCTGAAGATCAGCAATTACCAGTCTTTCATGTGTGTCCATTACCGTGTGGTATCCGCGTCCGTATTCTATTGCATCCTGGATGAACTGGAAGCCGGGAAGACCAAGACCATCAAAAGTAGTATGATCCGTTCCGCCTGTATTTCTGATTGTTACTGTTGCAGCTCCCATATCATTAAATGGCCTGAGCCATTCTTCGAAAATCGGTCTTGCCAGGTCGTTTTCCTGAAGGCGTATGCCTCGGTACTTGCCGGTTCCGTTATCCATATTAAAATAAACCGAGAAGCTGTCGTATTCAGGTTTTTGTTTTTTATTATCCGGATCAATGAGGTGTCTGTCGGCATATCCCCTGGACCCAAGATATCCCTGTTCTTCTCCGCCCCAGAGTGCCACCCTTATGGTCCTTCGCGGAGATATTCCAAGGGCTTTTAAAATTCTCAGGGCTTCCATCATTACAATGCATCCTGAAGCATTGTCTGCCGCCCCGGTACCTCCATGCCATGAATCAAGATGTGCACCTAAAAGAACTATTTCATCCTTCAGAAGCTTGTCGGTACCGGGAAATTCACCAATTACATTGTAGACTTTCTGGCTCTCATAAAATTTGTTCAGAATTTCAATCTCCATTTCCACGCCGATGTTATGCTTAAGCAGTCTTTCCATGCGGCCATGAGCTTCAACAGGCAGGTTTATTTCTGCAACAGGCTCAGGATCACCAGCTTTGTAATCAGCGCCATTTGACCGTGGAACATTAAAAACTCCTGCGCTGTTCAGTATTACTGCAACTCCTTCGTTTTTAGCGAACTCTGATATCCTGGCCTTAAGGGCTCTCTGGGCCATAATGTTGACAAAATCCCTGACAGGGGGCCTTCTTTCACCCTGAGGTGTGGATGCCATCGAAAGTTCTTTCAGCTGGTCGTCTGTAAGCCTGCTGGCAAGTGGTTCGAAACTAACCACATACTGTGCTGCTGAGGGTATCAGTACTATCTTGCCGTTCAGAGTTCCTTTGTATTTTTCAAGTTCTTCTTCAGTTCTGACATCAAGAAGTACAACTTCACTTTTTACTGCACCCTTGGTGCTTCCTGTCCATGCAACAGGATTGCAGGCAAAACTGCAATAATATGGCGATGTCATTGCTGCATAGGTTTTCAGGTTATCCCAGCCTCCGGATTTCAAGATCCTTCCTTCCTCGATCCTGACGTTCTGAAAACCAAGTTCTTCCATCTTGTTCTTTGCCCATTCATTCCCGCGTACCGATCCTGTTGATCCAGTCAGCCTTGGGCCTGTAAGGTCGGTAAGTTCAAATGCCAGATCCTCTATTTTTGAATTCTTCAATCCTTCCTGCTTTATTAGATACATAACGCCAAGGTCAATCTTTTCACTTTGTGCAGATAGGAGAAAAGGAAGAAATGCAAGCAAAAGCATTGCGGTTTTGATCTCTTTCATGGTATTATTTGTTAAAAAGAATTTTATTCCGGGCTAAAGTAGGAAAAAAAGAAAAGTTCAAATGTATTTCAAAGTATCTTTTACATTAATAACTTTGAAAATGGATATGAATTTAATAATGTCATATCAAGGAATTCTCATTTGTGATTTTTAGTAAGCATGATATATCCCTTTGATTTTGAGGTTAAAATTGGCTTTGACAGGATCAGGTCTCTTTTGTCTGACAAATGCCTTAGTCCTATGGGCAGGGAGAAAGTCAGCCAGATAAGGTTTTTGACCAGTCTCGATCAGCTGAAACCTATTCTTGATGCCACTTATGAATTTCAGTCATTATTAAGGTATGAAGAAGGATTTCCTTCAGATCATTATTATGAGATAGCTGACTGCCTGAATTCGATCAGAGTTGAAGGAACGTTCCCCGAAATCAGGGAAATATTTGACTTGAAAAGATCGCTTGAGACTGTCAGGTCAATAGTAGCTTTCTTCAGGACAAGGAAAGAAAACAAATATGTTGTCTTAAGTGAATTATGCAGTTCAGTCACGATTTATCCCTTCGTTATTGAATCAATCGACAGGATCATTGACCGGTTCGGCGAGATAAAGGATAATGCTTCGCCAAGACTGAAAGAGATAAGATCCGAATCAGCTGCCAAAAAGATCCAGGCATCAAGACGTCTTGCATCACTTCTGAAGGAAGCTCAGGCTGATGGGCTTGTCGACGCTGATACTATGGCTTCCGTACGCAATGGGCGGGGAGTTATCCCTGTGAATGCATATTCAAAGAGGAAGATCAGGGGGCTCATTCACGATCAGTCGGCTTCAGGTCGTACTGTATATATTGAGCCTGAGGAGATTGTAGAACTTAACAATGATATTGTAGAGCTTGAATATGAAGAAAAAAGAGAGATCGTGAGGATACTTACGGCCTTTGCTGATAGTATCAGGCCATACATTGATGATCTGTTGATTTCTGACAGTTTCCTTGGGGAGATAGATTTCATTCGGGCAAAAGCCTTGCTGGGCAACCATTTCAATTCCATTGTACCGGTGCTCGCAGAAAAACCATTTCTTTCCTGGAAGCAGGCCGTGCATCCCCTTCTGGCGCTGGCTTTCGAGAAGATGCCCGGGAGAAAGCTTGTCCCGCTTACAATATGGCTGGATGAAAAGAACAGGATCCTTCTTATTTCCGGCCCAAATGCGGGAGGAAAATCAGTTTGCCTGAAAACGGTTGGCCTTCTTCAATATATGCTTCAGTGCGGTTTTACCATTCCGGTTGGTGAAGGATCTGAATCAGGTATCTTCAATGATATTCTTATCGATATCGGTGATGAACAAAGTATTGAGAACGACTTAAGTACCTATAGTTCGCACCTGATAAATATAAAATTTTTCCTGAAAAACGGAAATTCCCAATCCCTTATTCTTATGGATGAGTTTGGTTCAGGGACAGAGCCTATGATAGGAGGATCCATTGCTGAAGCTGTAATGGATTCCCTTAATAGGAGCGGGGTATTTGGTGTTATAACAACTCACTATACAAATCTTAAGTACTTAGCTTCAGTTACCGAAGGAATGCAAAACGGGGCTATGACCTTCGACAACCACCTTATGCAGCCACTTTTTGAATTGTCAATAGGGAAACCCGGAAGTTCGTTTGCTTTTGAAATAGCCAGGAAAATCGGTCTGCCTGAAGAAATATTGAGCCGCGCGTCGGAAAAAGCAGGGGCAAAGAATATAAATTACGATAAGCACCTCAGGGACATTGCCCGGGATAAAAGGTACTGGGAAGCCAAGCGTAGTAATATCAGACAGCACGAGAAAAAGCTCGAAGAACTGGCAGGAGAGTATGAAAAACAATTGTCTGGTGCCAGGAAGATGGAGAAGGAAATAATCAATAAGGCCAGGGAGACTGCAGAATCGATGTTGAAGGAGTCTAATAAATTGATTGAAAACACTATCCGTCAGATCAGGGAGTCTCAGGCCGAAAGAGATAAGACCAGGGCAGCAAGGCAGGAGCTTGAAGAGTTTAGAGACAGAATGATAGCTGGGAAAGTTGATACTGAAATTACGTCTGATGGGAAACTTATTCGTTTAAAAAAGAAAACTGCTAGGGC
>JAVEVC010000042.1:0-25276 GCA_034005245.1 Bacteroidales bacterium | reverse complement strand
TCCTTTTCATGCAATAATTTTATTAAAATGTTACACGTACTAAACCAGGATGATCTTAAATTTACAATTTGTCTGAAAATGTAACTTATTTTTAGCCATAATTTGCCAGTATTCTCATATTTAAAATGACACCATAATGTTCCTTAATGAAAATTCAGGAATAGATCCTAAAAAACTTTTACTATTTGGTGCCGGGAAAATAGGCCGGTCATTTATAGGCCAGCTCTTTAGTCGCGGTGGCTATGAGGTGGTTTTTATTGACATCAACAAAGATCTTATTGATGAGCTGAACCGCATAAGAGAATACAGGGTTATTATAAAATCACAACAGGAGGAGGTCTTAACAATCAGAAATATCAGGGGAATAATTGCAGGGAACCGGACCAGTGTGGTTAAAGAAACTTCAACGGCCGGGATAATTGCTGTTTCGGTCGGCCAGAAAGGTTTGCAGGGAGCAATCAGACTGATTGCCTCTGGTCTTGCGGAACGGTTTGAAAAATATCCAGACTATCCGGTAGATATTATTGTCGCTGAGAATATGCGAAATGCTTCAGATTATTTCAGGCAAGAGCTGAAGCTGTTCCTGCCACGGGGATTTCCTCTTGATACTTATGTCGGTATTATTGAGACAAGCATTGGCAAGATGGTTCCCATTATGCTGAGGAAAGATGTAGAAGAAGATATCCTGCAGGTCTTTGCCGAACCATATAATACACTCATACTCGACAGGAACGCATTCAGAAATCCCATCCCTGCAATCGCGGGCCTTGCACCGAAAGACAATATGAAAGCCTGGGTTGACAGGAAGTTATTCATACATAATCTCGGGCATGCATCGGCAGCATATATCGGATACCTTTATAATCCTGAATTTAAGTATGTATACGAAGCTCTGTCCGTGAATGATATTCACAGATTTGTCAGGGAAGCCATGATGCAGGCTGCAATCAGCCTGATAAAAAAATACCCGGAGGAATTCTCTGAAGCAACGCTTACTGAACATATTGATGATCTGCTTTACCGGTTTCAAAATAAAGCACTCGGAGATACGATTTTCAGGGTAGGATGTGACCTTCCCCGCAAGCTGGGGCCCGACGACAGGCTGGCAGGTGGAATACAACTGGCCAGGGATTCAAACCAGCCATTTGATAAAATAATGCTTGCTCTTGTTTGTGCATCCAGGTTTAAAGCTGCAGATGAAGATGGGCAAATGTTCCCTTCAGATATTGAGTTTTTCAATCATGCCGAACGAGAAAAAGGAGATATGTTAAAAAACATAATTAAAAACGTATGCAAATTTGATATCAGACTTGACAGGGATGTTTTCGGGAAGGCTGCTGAGATTGAAAAAAATATAGTAGCCAGGGGAATAAAGAACCTGATAAGCCGATGAATTTAAAGCAGGTTTATACACCCGGATGCCCCTGATTTTCTTTCTGGGGAATATTCTCCGTTAGAACCGGCAGTATAACGCTGCTGGGATTTCTCACATCATGATATATACGTATTGTTGCCTTCTGGAAATCCTCTTCGCCAGCCTCGTATATATTGACGAATTTCTGAGGATTCCTGTCAACCAAAGGGAACCAGCTGCTCTGAATCTGTATCATTAACCTGTGTCCTTTTCTGAAGGTATGAGCAACATCTCCGATGTTGAATTTTACATGATCGATCTTTCCCGGGACAAAAGGTTGGGGATCTTCGAAGCTGTTTCTGTATCTGCCCCTGAAAACTTCACCATGTACAAGCATCTCGTAACCTCCCATAGGATACGATTTTTCAGGTTTGCCTTCTGCGTAAATATTCACCTTATTGTATGACAGGCTGTCAGGAAAAACATCTATAAGCTTTACAATAAAGTCGGCATCGGTGGTGGAAATGGAAACGTGCAAATCTGCTGTGACGACACCAGTAACAGTAAGATCTTCATCCAGCAGGTCTGTTTTAAACACAAGAACATCCGGCCTGCGTCCGGCAAACCTTTGGTCATCTGTCATATACTCCCTTGTTCTGTTAAAATGGACATCTTCTGTATAGGGAACTGGCTTGGCAGGGTCGCTTATATATTCTGAATAAGTTGATTTAAGAACAGGATTTACCCATCCCAGTTTTCCATCCTTGTGCAGAAAAAGCTTTCTGTCTTCTTTTCCTTCAGGAGGCCAGCAATCAAAATGCCCCCAGGTATTTGCACCAGTTATAAAAATAGTGGCTTCGGCAAAATCCGGCATATTTCCCTTCCCTTTAAGGTAGTAGTTAAAGAATGGTATTTCAATTAACTGCTGGTACCAAAGCGAGGTATTGCTTCCAAAGTGTATGTTACCAAGGTGTGTGCCATCATTCTGAGCCCATTGAACGTGATACCACGGGCCCATAACTATCTTGTTGAACTCTTTACCCGGGTTATTCGATTCGGCAGCCTTGTATACATTCCAGGGACCCCAGTTGTCTTCAGCATCAAAATGGCCTCCCACCCATAACATTGCAGGCTTAAGGTTTAAGGTTGCATTTCTTGCATCACGGGCTTTCCAGAAGGAATCGTAGTCAGGGTGTGAATAAAGGTCTTTCCAGAACCGTACACTATCACCTGCCAGTCGTGCAAATTCAGTCAGTGGGCCAGTTTCAAGAAAGAATTTGTAGTTGTCGTGTACTGGTATATCGATAGTAAGGGGAGGTTTGACAGTCGGAAAAGGGCGCGGAAGGCCAAAACCTGCTCCCATTGCCGGATAGAAACTGAAAGCATCGAGAAGGAACAACGCACCATTATGATGGAAGTCATCCCCAATGAACCAGTTTGTGACGGGCGCCTGGGGACTTACTGCAACCAGAGCAGGATGATTGCTTGCAGCAGCCATGGTGGAATAAAATCCCGGGTAAGATATGCCGAAAACACCTGCTCTGCCATTATTTCCCGATATGTTCTTTAAGAGCCATTCTATGGTATCATATGTGTCGCTTGCTTCGTCAATATCATTATTTGTTTTCTTCTCAGGAATGAATGGCCTTACGTCAACAAATTCTCCTTCACTCATATACCGGCCGCGGACATCCTGGGTAACCATTATGTATCCTTCCCTCAGATAGGCCTTCATATAGGAATTCCAGTAGCCTCTCCATCTATTCTCCCCATAAGGAGCGCAGGAATAGGGCGTACGGGTCATTAACACCGGATGAAGCTCCGAATTATCCTTAGGAATATAAATCGAAGTAAACAGACTTACCCCGTCCCTCATGGGTATCATCCGCTCAATCTTAGTGTAGTTGTTAACTATCCAGATACTGTCGGAATTCTGTGCATCCGTTGAAAAACAGAATACGCCTAATGCAAAAATGAACAGTGATTTTTTCATCATAAATGATTTAATTATTTTTTCCATGAGCTTTATCTACTTATCCTTATTACAAGTGAATGTTTGAAATCGGGAAGCAGGATCTTCTGTCCGGTTCGCTTAACTTTCTTCCATTCATCCTCCCAGGGATCATATACAGTTATTTTTCCCGCAGGTCCTTCAATTCCGGCAAGCTTCAAATCAATCTGAATGTCTTTCAGCTCCATGGGAAGTTGTCTGTTCTTAAGTTCTGACTCCCAGTAATTGTTTTTGTCGCGAATCCATAAAAAGGCATTTGCTCTTCCCTGCTTGTTCATCCTCAATATCACAGTAAGTTTTGCTGATCCATACCCTAATATAATTGCATCCGGAGCAAATAAATAATAAACATGCCTCTTAGTGTAAAAATCAGGAATATAAATCGTTGGTTTTTGAGAAAATCTGATTTACATTTAATTCGAATTTACATTAATAAACAATTCAACTGTTAATAAAAATGAGGAAAATTAGAAATTCCAGGAATCCCGCCAACAGTTTGGTCTTCCTCCTGATGACATTAATTCTTGTCTCCCTGGCCTGTTCGTCAAAGACAGATGCACAATTAACAGGCATTGATGAATCAATAGCCATGTACAGGAAAGGGGAATTAACGGTAATAGCAAAACCCGGCCAGAATGTAAGCGTTGAACAGCTAAGGCATGAATTCTGGTTTGGATGTGCCATTGCAAATGGTCTTGCTGATGGATCCATGCCCCAAAATGATCTCATGAAATACAAGGAAAAATTTCTCGAGAACTTCAATTCAGCGGTAACTGAAAATGCCGTTAAATGGCACAGCATGGAAACCAAAAAGGGTGAAGTGAATTATGATGTGGTGGATGGGATCCTTAAATGGACAGAGGAAAACAATATTCCGCTAAGGGCACATAACCTGTTCTGGGGTATTCCCAGAATGGTACAGCCGTGGCTGAAGGAGATGAATGACGATGAATTGTTGAAGACATTGCAGGAAAGGGCAGAAACAGTCACGCGACGTTATAAGGGCAGGTTTGCAGAATATGACCTTAATAACGAGATGATCCATGGGAACTATTATGAGGACCGGTTTGGAGACCAGATAACTAAGATGATGGCCCGATGGTCACATAATGGTGATCCGGATGCAAAACTTTATCTTAATGATTACGATATCCTTACAGGCAACAGGCTCGCTGACTACATGAAACATATAAGGACATTTTTTAAACAGGGAGTTCCAATTGCCGGTATCGGCGTCCAGGGGCATCTTCACAACGAGACATTTGATCGCGTTCAGCTAAAGAGCGCTCTCGACTCACTGGCTGTTTTTAATCTACCCATTAAGATTACAGAATTCAATATACCCGGACAGAGGTCAAAGTTCCATGTGAAGAGGATACATACCATGACACCGGAAGAGGAACAGTTCAATGCAAAGGAGCTGGTTGATTATTACAGGATATGCTTTGCCCACCCGGCAGTGGATGGCATCCTGATGTGGGGATTCTGGGCCGGGTCAAACTGGATACCGGTGTCATCACTCTATAGGCGCGACTGGTCAGCTACTCCTGCCCTTGAAGCTTACCAGAATCTTATTTTCAAGGAGTGGTGGACTATGGAATCTGGGAAAACCGGCAAAGATGGAGCATTCATAACTCCTGCCTTTTTTGGAAAGTATAAAGTGACTGTTAATGGTGTTACAAAAGAAGTAAATCTGACCAAGGATCAGGGGAAAGTAACAATAGACTTCACAAAATGATAATCTCTGCTTAATGAAATGTCATCACATGAAGAGCTATGTAAACATTGCCTTCCAGGCATATACCCAATCAAATGAATGAAGCAATAAATTGCGGGACTGAGATATATGCCGGACTTAACATCGGAGGCACAAAATGCAGTGTGGTACTAGGTGACTCTTCCTTCTCAATAAAAGATAAAAGGTCTTTCAATACCCGTACAGAACGTGGCTACATTGCTATATTATCTGAATTCAAAGAAATTATAAGATCCCTTCTCGCAGTCCATACCGGCTGTTCATTGAAGCGTATTGGAATAAGCTGCGGCGGTCCGCTCGATTCAAAAAAGGGAATGATTTATTCACCTCCAAATCTGCCCGGATGGGATAATGTCCCAATAGTAAGCATGTTCATTGAAGAATTTGGAGTGGAGACCACGTTGCAGAATGATGCCAACGCCGGGGCCCTGGCGGAATGGCTTATGGGCGCGGGGAAAGGGACCTCCAACATGATTTTCCTTACCTTTGGTACCGGGATGGGTGCAGGATTAATCCTTAACGGAAAGCTTTACACCGGCACTAACGACCTTGGGGGTGAAGTGGGACATGTAAGACTGGCAAATACAGGTCCTAAAGGATACGGCAAGGCAGGATCATTCGAGGGATTTTGCAGCGGAGGAGGCATCGCCCAGCTTGCTGGATCAATAGTTGCGAAAAAACTTGAAAATAATCAGACTGTAGATTTTTGTCCATCAGCAGACCTGATAAACGGTATCGATGCCAGAATGGTAGCAGCTGCCGCCCGGGCCGGAGATAAGGTTGCTCTTGAAATAATTCGCACGTCGGCTGAGTATCTTGGTCGTGGGCTGGCAATACTCATCGATGTGCTCAATCCGGAATGCATTGTAATCGGAAGTATTTATGCACGTAACGAAATGCTGTTCAGACCTGTTTTAATGAAGATACTTGAGGAGGAAGCAATCCCTTCTGCCCTGAATGTTTGCAGCATTAAACCTGCCGGGCTGGGAGAGTTCATAGGTGACTATGCAGCGCTGTGCGTGGCAATTTATGAGGATATTTTTTAAATGCCGTATATGATGGAAAATACTTTCCTTAACGATCTTGTCAGGCGATACCCCCGGCTTAGCATGGCTGCCGGTCAGATTCAAAAAGCAGCTGATTGTTTAATATTATGCTACGGCAATGGTGGAAAAGTACTCGTTTGCGGCAATGGCGGAAGTTGCGCCGATTCAGACCATATTGTAGGTGAACTGATGAAAGACTTTAAACTGAACAGACCCCTTGCCGCGAACATGAAAAAATCATTGATCAGAACTGGCGGTGAACGCGGAGAGTACCTTTCCGGGAAACTTCAACAGGGTTTGCCCGCCATATCGTTGTCGGCTCATAATTCCCTCCTGACGGCCATAGCAAATGACATGGATGCCAATCTGGTTTTTGCACAGCAGGTAGCCGGCTACGGAAATGCAGGCGATTTACTGATAGGGATCAGTACATCGGGCAAGTCGCAAAATGTTATAGATGCACTCATTGCTGCAAAAGCAGGGAATATGTCAGTAATAGGACTGACAGGTCAGAACGTCGAAAAGATGAAACCATACTGCGACATACTGGTAAGCATTCCGGAATCAGATACGCCCCTGGTTCAGGAATTATTAATGCCTGTTTATCACACAATCTGTATGATTACTGAGGATCATTTCTTTGGAAGAGACAAACTGCAGCCATGATAAAGGAGCTTTGACGTCATCTGACCACAGCACACTGACTTCATCAAAATTTGATATGAAAACTGAGCTGCTTAAAAAAATACTCGACGATATTAAATCAGTTAAAATCATAGTGGCAGGTGATTTTTGCCTTGATGCATACTGGTTTATTGATGAATCAATGAGTGAGATCTCGATCGAAACAGGTGAACCGACAATGCCTGTTAATGATCACCGATACTCTCTGGGCGGAGCAGGAAATGTAGCTGCCAACCTTGCTGTGCTGGGAGCAGAAGATATTTATGCCTTCGGGGTCATAGGCCCTGATCCATTCGGGGCAGAAATGGTCAGAATAATGAAGGAAACTGGTATTAATACAGAGTACCTTATAAAACAGGAAAAAGAATGGATAACGCATACCTATGCGAAACCATATACCGGTGACAAAGAACTTAACAGGATCGATTTCGGGAATTTTAACAGGTTATCAAAAAAAACAGCCGACCTGCTCGTATCAAACCTGATGAAAATGATCCCCCTGGCTGATGCTGTAATTATCAACCAACAGGTCGCATCGGGAATACATACAGATTATTTCCGGATAAAGTTACTCGAAGTGATCACAGGATTCCCGGAAAATATTTTCATTACAGACAGCCGTAACTTTAATGATTATTACGATGGAACCATACGGAAGATGAATGATATAGAAGCTGCCCGTTTGTGTGGAATTATAAAACACCCCGAAGAAACTGTAACCCGTGAAGAAGCTGTAACATTTGCAGGATCGTTGTTCAGACGCTTTCGAAAACCTTTATTCATTACAAGAGGAAGCCGAGGATCTCTGACAATAGACCAGTCAGGTATTTCAGATATACCTGGTCTTATGATTCTCTCAAAACTTGATACTGTGGGAGCCGGGGATAGTTATATGGCAGGCGCTGCCTCCGCACTGGCCTCAGGATACGATATGATAACCGCTGCTACTCTGGGATCACTGACTGCCGGTGTTACTGTTCAGAAACTGTTCCAGACAGGCACGGCTTCACCTGATGAAATATTAGCACTTGGAAAGGACCCCGACTATATTTACAATCCTGAACTGGCTGAGGATATAAGGCATGCCGTGTATCTGACCAATTCAGGTATAGAAATCATTAATAAAAGAGAGAAAATCCTTAATATCAAATATGCAATATTCGATCACGACGGAACAATTTCAACCCTGCGACAGGGATGGGAAATAATTATGGCTCCCGTAATGATAAGGGCTATTCTGGGTGATAAATATCATTCTGCTGATGAAACTTTATATAAAAAGGTGAAGACCAGAGTAGACGAGTATATTGATATGACCACCGGAATTCAGACTCTTGCCCAAATGAAGGGGCTGCTTCGACTTATAAAGGAATTCGGATGTGTTCCTGAAACTGACATGCTTGATGAATACGGATATAAGAAGGTCTACAATGGTGAACTTCTGAAAATGGTAAGAGAAAGAGAAGACAAATACACCAGGGGAGAACTCTCCCTGGATGATCTTACCATAAAGAATGCTGTCCCATTCCTGATTCAACTCCATAATGCTGGGGTCAGGCTATACCTGGTAAGCGGAACGGATGAAGAAGACGTTAAACAAGAAGTTAAAACTCTGGGGTATGATCATCTTTTCAACGGCGGCATCTTAGGCGCGGTAGGTGATATCAAAAAGGAGGCCAAGAAGATGGTTCTTGATGAAATCCTTACTTCAATCGGTGAAACTGCCTCCCCATCAGTTGTTACCTTTGGGGATGGGCCTGTCGAAATAAGGGAAACAAGAAAACGTAATGGATTGTCAATAGGAGTTGCAAGTGATGAAATCCGCCGCTATGGGCTGAATGAAAGAAAACGAACCCGCCTGATAAAAGCCGGGGCTGATTTTATCATCCCCGATTTCTCGCAGCCGGGGCAATTGTTAAGTCTGTTAAATATTTAACAACAAGAAATGCCTTATCTGAAGTTTAATAGGGAAAAACTGAAATTCGAAAAGCTGAAAGTGAGAAAAAACAAGGTCTTTGCCGAAAAAGATCTTATTTATCCAGTTCATCGGCCTGTTAACATTTCAAATTCCGGATATGAAATTGTTTCCAGGGCTTCCCGGCGTATCAAACTTGCCATCAAAGAACACAAATCAGTCATGCTGGCTTTCGGGGCGCACACAATTAAAAACGGACTGGCCCCTGTTCTTATGGCTTTGATGAAAGACGGCTGGCTTACTCATCTTGCAACCAATGGAGCCGGCATAATCCACGACTGGGAGCTTGCTTTTCAGGGGAAAACCAGTGAAGATGTAAGGGAAAATATCGGGAAGGGTTTGTTCGGAATGTGGGAAGAAACAGGTTTTTATATAAACATGGCACTTGTAAACGGAGCTTATGAAGGATTGGGATACGGTGAATCAATAGGCAAAATGATAGCACAGGAAGGTCTGCTTATCCCTGAACCTTCCAGACTCCTCACCGAGGCAATCGAGAACATGAAACAAAGACCCGGTATTGCATCATCGGCAATCGATTTGGCAGATGTGATTGAAAAATACAAACTTAAACCTGGTTTTTTAAAGATCCCGCACCCTTTCAGAAAATATTCTGTACAGGCATGTGCCTGGGAGCTTGGTATACCTTTCACCGGCCATCCCATGATAGGCCACGACATTATTTATCTTCATCCGGTTAACAAAGGATCCGCAATTGGCAGCACGGGAATGAATGATTTTCTAACTTTCGCCGAGAGTGTAAGCCATCTTGACAATGGAGTCTATATATCTGTAGGCTCAGCAGTAATGTCTCCCATGATATTTGAAAAAGCATTGTCGATGTCACAAAATATTAAAATGCAGGAGCACCAGCATATCGATAATCACTACATGCTGATCGTTGATCTGGCTACGTCAAGCCACGATTGGAAAAATGATGGGGAGCCCCCTGAAAATGATCCAGATTACTATCTCAGGCATTGTAAGACATTTTCCAGAATGGGTGGTGATATGGATTTCCTCACCGCTGATAACCGTGATTTTCTCCCGGCCCTTTATTATGAACTTTCCAGTAAGAATTAATCTCCCGACATGCTGTAATTATATCATGACGAAAACAGAAGTAGCACTATTCAGGAATGAAGCCAAAAATCATCTTGTAAATGAACTTTTGCCGTTCTGGTCCTCCAGAATGACAGATAAGGTTAATGGCGGCTTCATTACACATTTTGATAAAAACGGGAACGACTCCGGTGAAGATGAAAAATCGCTTATAGCCCAGACACGTTGCCTTTATACTGTGTCTTCAGCTCACAGGGCAGGTTACGGTAACGGGAAATTAGCCGGACTGGCAGAACATGGATTCGATTATCTCATTAACAGGATGTGGGATGAAGTGCATGGAGGCTTTTATTGGATGACTGACCGGAAGGGGAATCTGGTAACGGATAAAAAGATCATCTATGGACAAAGCTTTGCTATTTATTCACTTAGCGAATATACTTTGGCTACAGGCGACCGAAGGGGAATTGAATATGCCGGGAAGGTATTCGACCTGATACAGAAATATTGCACTGATACTCATTACGGAGGTTATCTGGAAATGTTCCATCGTGACTGGACATTGTGCGGTCCGGGGAGCCAGGGAGGCGACCGGAAGACCCTGGATGTTCACATGCATCTGATGGAAGCATTTACAACGCTTTATGAGTGCACACGACTCGATGTTCACAGGCGGAAATTGCTTGAGATTATTAATTTACTCATGTCCCGCCTGATCCATCCTGTATTTAAAACTGGAATACCTCAGTTTTTCAGTGACTGGACTATAGCCCCTCAGATAAAATTCGACATCGTTTGGGGACTTGACCGTTTTACAGGGGAAGGCCAAAAAAAGAATGCAACCGACAACACCTGTTTCGGGCACAATGCCGAGCTGACATGGCTGTTAGTAGCTGCTTTCAGGATACTTGACATTAACCCGTATATGCATTCCGATCTACTGAAAAAAATACTTGACCATACAATCAACAACGGCATCGATAATGAATTCGGAGGGGTTTATGTCGAGGGCCCACATTCCGGAGGCGTTTACGACATGGAAAAGGAATTCTGGCAGCAGGCTGAGGTACTGACAGCAATGCTGGATGGTTTTATGCTGTTTGGCGACGAAAAATACTGGGACACTTTCAGTAATGTCAATCGTTTTGTGTTCGATAAGGTAATAAACAGGAAAACAGGAGAATGGTATCCCCTCCTTACCCGGAGCGGGGAACCTGTATGGACCCATATGGGAAATTCATGGAAGATAAATTACCACACGGTGAGATCAATGATAGGATGTATTAAACGGTTGACTGAAATAGAGTCAGCTCTTAACAATACTACAGCAGGAAAATGAACCTTTCACTTGCACCGGCCGACTGGATTGTTTTCTCACTGGTAATTGGATGCAGTTTAACTTTTGGCCTGTATATGGCGTATCGCAAAAAGGCCGGCCAGAACAGTTCAAATTTCTTTCTTGGAGGACGCTCAATCAAATGGCCGGTTATTGGAGCCTCAATTTTTGCAACCAACATTGGCGCAGAACATCTCGTTGGATTATCAGGCGATTCATACCGTTATGGGCTTGCAGCTGGTTCAGTTGAACTGACTACAGCAATAACCCTGGGCTTTGCCTGTTCAATTCTCTTTCCGTATTACATGAAGAATAAGATCTATACTGTCCCGGAGTTTCTCGAAATGAGGTATAACAGGCAAGCCAGAATTTTTTTCTCAGGGCTTATGCTTATAATCAGTATTATGACCAAACTGGCCTTCACTCTTTTTGCCGGAGCACTTGTTCTGAACAGCATCCTTGGATGGAATGTTATGATAACTGTCGTTTTTATCGGGATCGCTGTCGCCATTTTTACAATGATCGGTGGGTTTACAGCTGTTGCCTACACTGATACCATTCAGGTCATAATAATGATAACAGGCTCTTCCATAATGCTGTTTATAGGCCTTGATAAGGTTGGAGGCTGGAGCAGCCTTATGGAGAAAGTGCCCGATATGATGTCAGTTGCCAAACCATATGATGATCCTGTATATCCTTTCTGGGGTATTCTGGCCACTGCCTTTTATGCAGGAATTTTCTACTGGGGAATAGACCAGGTTAATGTACAGAGAGCGCTTTCAGCACCAGACCTTAAGAATGCAAGATGGGGAGCAATGTTTGCAACCTTTCTTAAGCTCTTCCCGATTTTTATCTTTGCCCTGCCGGGTGTTATTGCATTTGCCCTTTACCCGGGTGAATTACAGGGAGATGAATCAAAACAGACATTTGTTCTCATGATTAGTGAATTTCTTCCAAAAGGCTTAAGAGGATTGATACTGGCATCATTATTGGCGGCCCTTATAACATCCCTCATCGCTGTACTTAATTCGGTTTCTACTCTTATCGTTCGCGATTTTATAGTTGAGTACCGTCCACAAACCAAAGAAAAAAGCCAGGTAACTCTCGGACGTTTAATCATGCTGGCTGCAACATTTCTTGGCATTGGAGCAGCTTATCTTGTATTCAGGAGCGAAGAGGGGCTTTATAAATACCTTCAGACAATCTCAGCATATCTGGTCATACCTGTCTTCCCTGCTATCTTCTTTGGCATTATAAGCAAAAGAGTGACACTAAAAGGTGCCATTGCCTCAGTGGTTACAGGAATTGTTCTTGCAACGATATTTGTTACTGACCAGCTTCTGGGACCTGAGACCGGAAAAGAAATATTCCCCTGCCTGCATCATAAACTGACTTTAAATTTCGGTTACAGGGGACTCTGGGCTGAAATACTGATTACTGTGGTTCTTTTTGCTGTTTCATCATTCACCGAAAAAACCAGCCCGGAAATGCTTGCCAGGACGACAATTAACTACGATGCCAAAATTATAGCTTTTGAAGGTATCTCTGACTGGAGACTGCATCTGGTAATACTTTCTGCAATAACACTTTTCCTGTATATATGGCTTAGCTGAATCTCCATGGATTGCATCTGTCTCAACATTACACCGGCAATCTCTGATAATTGAAGGAAGGATTTAGAAATAAAAATTTCTACTGCAGCATGCAGATACAAAAAAAAAGAAGGGAGTACTTCTCTGACTCCCTTCCCGTTTTGAAAAAGACTAAAGGTTAAAAAACAAGCGGTTCTTCATCATCCACGATGCTGGCATATACTATTACATATATCTGCCCCGTAAGACCCGTTATATCATAGGTATCCGTATCTGCTGCACCCAGTCCGCTGTGCTGGTAAGGATATTTTGAAGGATCGGTTGTGTAAACCCCGCCATCCTTCGGAAGTATGTCGTTCCCTACATACATTGCCGTACTGCTCATTTTATAGCCATCAAACAATTCGAATTTGGCTGATACTTTTCCGTCAAAATAAACCAGTGAAACTTTTCCCACTTCTTCAGCATTTGATACATCACAATCCGAAGCATTGACGAAGAGTTTGTAGGTTCTTTCAGATGTCTCATTCTCCGACATAGCCCCGTTGGTCCATCCCCAGGTATCAAAATCCATAGATCCGTCGTCATCCAGATCAAGCCCCATGAAGCAATGCACCATAGGTTCGAAGGTTTTGCGGCCAAATGCATGGATTACATTGGGATCATCACATTCATCTATCAGGGTGAACCTTGCAGATGCTTCGCACTGGTGTGCGTCTATAACTGTAACACTATATGTACCTTCACTTAAGCCTGAACGATCTTCTGATGTTGCTTCGTCACTCCACAGAATTGCATAGGGAGGGGTACCACCTGTTATAGTAAGATCAATGGCACCATCCTTGCCTTCACAAGAAATATTTGTCAGTTTACCTTCTATTTTAATTGCTTCGGGTTCATCAACCACTATTGATGAAACTGTTACAGAGCAGCCTTCTGCATCAGTGATTGTTACCGAGTAGACTCCGGCAGGTACACCTGATATATCTTCAGTAACTGCCTCATTGCTCCATAGAAAAGCCAGGGGAGCCGTCCCGCCGGTCACCGTAAGGTCAATTGCGCCGGTTGATGATCCGTAACATAATACATCTGTAACTGAAGTGGCGGCTTCCATCGCACATTCATTATCACAGCATCCAAGGCTATGTAAAATGAAATACCACCATGCGCTTTCGCCCTGTATTGTACCAGGAACTCCTGCAAATGCAGTTTCTCCCTCCGGTGCATCAACATGAATTACTATATACAGCTGATCTTCACAGCTGATTTTAAGCTCTTCAAGGGTGAAACTTACCAAAAAATAAGTATCGCTTGCGTCTACGGTAAACTTGTAAGGGAGACTTCCTCCAGAGGGTCTGTCCGTGAAAGCCATTTCTGTGCCCATCCAGATCTTGATATTCTCACTAACATTACGAAAACCTCCTTCTGAAAATATTTTAATATACAAAGAGGTTCCATCATTTCCGATCAGTACATCTCCGATGTCGTTTGTCCTGCCGGCAATAAGATCATATTCATCATAGTCGCAGAGTTCATTCTCCGAAGGGAACTCATCTCCGCTTAGTAACACTGATTTTGCATCAGGGCTGAGAGGTTTTGTTTTAACCGATGAAAGATCACTCCCGATCATTTCATATTCGTCAGCCTCGGGTTTTGAACAGCCTCCAAGAGCTATCAAAACAACCGCAATCATAATAAACCAATTTTTAATTTTCATTTTCTTTTTATTTAAGGTTAGACATAATTGACCATCGAATTGAATTAAATTACATGGTAAAAGTAATGTCAGGATTAACAGCCGTCAATAGGCAGATGCCCATATGATGGGTATTTGAAGCATCAAATACTTCTTCTTGTCTAACTAAAATGAAAGATTATTTAGAGGATCCTGTCATCTATGGCAATTAAATGTACATTCGTCAAAAACAGACGGTTCTTTACTTAAAATTCTTCAAAATAAGACGATTTTCGATATTGCAAATATCTATATAGCTGATCTTATGTTATTTAATTAACAGCACTGTATTAAATGCCCTGCAAGTGGCATTTTGACAAATGACTCGGTTTTAAGGACTAAAATCGGGCGTATGTTAATGAATTTGGGTATTAACCAGAATTAATTCATGCAGGAAACGCCAGAAATTGTCATTCTGAGAAAAAATATGGATAAAGGTAAAAGAAGGCAGGGATGAACTAAAGGTCCATAGTCATCCAGATATTACAGCCAAAATGACCTGAGTTGCCAAGAGGATGATTTATATGGCTGAATCCCGCCTTTTGGTACAACGAGACTGCCTTTTCCAATTCGGGAAGTGATTCAAGGTACAGCTGCCTGTATCCAAACTCCCTTGCAGAATCAACGGAAAGCTCCATAAGCCTGCGTCCGATTCCCCTGCCTCTCCACGCAGGGAGCAGGTAAAGCTTTACAAGTTCCGCACAACCGTCTGGAAGCCCGGGGGTGGGAAATACTCCACATCCTCCTATTATTTCAGTGTCATGCCTGGCTACCCAGTAAACTGAACTGGGAGTTCTGAATAGCTCCCACAGATTGTCAGTTGAAGGATCATAATAAACAGTCCCAGGCCTGTCAATGCCAAATTCCCTGAAAACACTCCGTATTAGATCTGCCAGGTACCGGTTATCACTTTCCTCGATTTCACAAAAAGAAATATTCATGGAGAAAATACTGTTATATTTACCTAATTGGTAATAATAAAAATACAAACAATTACGTCTTTAATGTATATCCAGCGAGTATTTAAATTTTCCCTGCATATTGTCAAACATGTTAATTTTCTGTAAATCATCTCCATTAAGAAATCTGATAGTTGTTATCACTCTTCTTTCCTTTTCCTCCTTTTTATCTGCCCGTGATTACTACGTTAAAGGAAGGGTTACTGACACAGGAGGTAATTCTGTGCAGAATGCCAGGGTTTCTCTGACAGCAGGGACCAGCGAGTATGCTGCCATAACAAATACTGACGGGGAGTATTCAGTCAGGATATCAGGCATTTATGCCGATATCTCGGAAACAATGGAGTTGGGAGTCCCTTTCCCCAATCCTTTTGCATATTCTGTAAATATCCCTGTGATTATCAGCATACCTGGCGATCTGCGTTTAACTATCTATAATTTTCACGGAAAAAAGATAAAGGATATAAGTTTCGGATCAGTTGAAGCAGGTAGTTACCGAATAATTTGGGATGGGACCGGCCAGAGCGGAGCTCCCGAGCCTCCAGGATTTTATTTTTACGGGGTCACCTGCAACAGCATAATAAAATCAGGCCGGCTCATTAAAGCAGCAGGAGCCTCAACTTATTCCGCATCAACAGCTCTTGAACCTGTAATGATGCCACCTGTAGTAACCCAGCCTTCAGAATTTTTCAGGTTTCCGGTTGTTTCAGTTGTTACATCTGACGGCTACTATCCCATAAGATTCACAGATATTACCATAGCCCGCGACACCATACTTAATTTCGTGCTTTCCCCAAAGCATGATATCCCTTTTAAAACTTCAGGCAATCACATCGCCATGTACGCGGATAACAAATATAAACCGATGATTTTAAAAGGAATAAATCTCGGATCATCACCTCCGGGTTACTGGCCTGGGGAGATTGCTTATGCTGTCGCTCCCGAACTGTATGAGCAATGGATACAAAGTATGGCTGATGCAGGCTTTAACAGTCTCAGGATATATACACTTCATCCTCCTGTATTCTATGAAAAGCTGGCTGAATATAACCAAAGACATCCTGAAAAGCCGCTGTTGCTCTTTCAGGGAATATGGCTTGAGGAAATTCAGGATCGTTACAACGAGGAAGAGTTTGATCTTATAAAAAGAAGCACGGCATTTACGAGGAGAATAAGGGAAGTTGTTGATTGCATTCATGGCAACGGGAATATAGCCCTGAGATACGGAGAAGCCTATGGACGCTATGAGACTGACCTTTCAAGGTGGACGGCAGGGTATATTATCGGGCGTGAGATAAGCCCTCAGGAGATTTATACCACCGATGATCTTTATCCTGATATGACTTCATTTACAGGGACGAACTTCAGCATTGCAGGCGGCACTGCATCAGAAGTATTCATTACCAGGATGCTTGACGAAACAGTTACATATGAATCAAATCGTTATTCGATAAGGCGTCCCGTAAGTATATCAAGCTGGCCTACCCTTGATCCGGTTTCTCATCCTACTGAAATATTTACCGATGAAGACAGGGCTTCCTTCGATATTACCAAAATAGTTGTGAGCGGACAGGGAGCAGGTCTCTTTGCAAGCTATCATGCCTATCCCTACTATCCTAATTTCATAAGCCAGCAGCCGTCGTACAGGTTGTACAGTGACAACTACGGCCCTAACAGCTACCTTGGCTACCTTTTTGACCTGAAGTCGCACTATTCAGATATTCCCCTGGTAATTGCTGAATTTGGCGTTCCATCAAGCTGGGGCAGTGCCCACCAATCATTTTCCGGTATGCACCACGGAGGGTACTCAGAACAGCAACAGGGTGAAATAAACATGAGACTCATGCATAACATAATTGACGCCGGTTGTGCGGGAGGTTTCATGTTTGCATGGATGGATGAATGGTTTAAGCCTACATGGATAGTCCTTTATCTTGAAGCTTATGGTATCCACTCAGGCGGCGACCTAATACCAACAAGGCAGTTGTGGCATAATATCACTTCAGCCGAGCAGAATTTCGGATTGCTTACTTTCGACCAGGAAGTTACGCCTGCAAATGTTACATATCTTACAGACAAACCTTCTGGCCCTGTAGCAAAGATTGAGGCCACTCACGATAACACTTACTTTCTCCTTTCCGTTGAAACTGCAGAGAACCTTCAGACGGGCGATACAATAATGATCGCCTTTGATACCTATCTCCGCGGAATTGGAGAATCTGAACTGCCGAACGGCAAGATACTGAATAACCGGTCTGAATTTCTTCTCACAATGGTCCTTTCCCAGGATACAGCTCTTTACCAGGTAACAAGGGCGTACGACATGAATGGCCTTACTCCCAGGTTCGATCTTTCCGATCATTCTGTACAGAGGTACCGGAGCACAATGACTGACGGAGATCCGTGGATACTCATGCAATGGATAAATGATGAATATACAGGGACAGTACATGATATAGGCCTTCTGCCAATGGAAAACTCCTCAGGGTTCACACCGGGCCAGCGCAACGCAGTTGCCTGGGAGGGAAACAGAATAAGTATTAGGATTCCCTGGACAATGCTTTACTTTTTTGATCCTACCCAGATGAAGGTAATCGACGGAGCAGAGTCATATGACGGAGGATACAATTACGAGATACTGACAACTCAGTCTGACGGTATAGCTGTGTCGGTTTATTGCGGCAGGGTTGTAACATCATCTCTGGGAAGGTACACATGGCCGAAATGGCTTACCGTACCATCTGTTGTGCCAAGGGAAAAGAAAGCCCTTGAGGTTATTAAAAATGGATTGCCTTCTATACCTGGTTTCGTTGAATAGACAGAGAGCCTTCTCCTAAAGACCCTTCTTTTTTTTCTTTTTGTCAAAGCCATTCCTTTCGGCCTTTCCCCATCCTTTTTTGCCTCTCAAAGCTTCAAGGTTACCCCTTACGGCAAAATAAGTATGTACAGGGTAAAAGAAAGGCTCAAACATTGCTATTCCAATAAGTTTAAGGACATCTCTCTTGTGCTTGTACTTATGAAAGGTTATTTCTTCAAACAATATAGCCCATGTTGAAATGCAGACGGCGAATGAATAAACGAATATGAAAAGAAGGAGATAGAACGGCCAGTTTAAAGCATCTCTTATAATCAGGTAAATGGTATAAATGAATCCCGAAAATGCAATAAGAGGAGCAAGCCATTCAAAGAAGACCCAGTATGGATATCCAAGCATTCCAAGCCTTTTAAAATGCCTGTTTAAGAACATCTTCCTGTGGAGCCTCAGGGAATCAATCAACCCTCTTGTCCACCTTGTTCTCTGCTTGCGCAGGGATTTTATGTCCGACGGGACCTCTGTCCAGCATAACGGATCAGGAATATATGTGACTTCATATTTTACCTTCTTTTCAGCCATGTAACGCCTCATTCTCAACACCAGTTCCATATCCTCGCCAACGGTTTTAATATTGTAGCCGCCAGCATTTATCACTGTTTCCCTGTCGAAAATACCCATGGCTCCTGATATAAGCATTAATCCGTCGAGCTGGCTCCACGCCATTCTGCCAAGCAGGAATGCCCTTGTATATTCAAGAACCTGCAGGCGGGGCAATATTTTTGCCGGAATTTTAATCTCACGTATATGACCGCGTTCAACATCGCATGAGTTAACTATCCTGATAACTCCTCCCGTTCCGATTACCTTACGGTCTTTTTCCTCAAGGAAAGGCTTTACAAGCTTCAGGATCGAATCGGGCTCAATAATTGAGTCTGCATCTATTGAAACAAAAAGGCTGCTTTTACAGATGTTTATCCCGGCATTTAATGAGTCAGCTTTGCCGCCATTGACTTTGTCGATAACAGTAAGACGGTTATACGACGGATTCTTAGATCTGTAAACACCCCTTATCCTTTCGCAGGGGATACGGTAATCGAAATAATAATTCACCCTTATCAGATCGTACGACTCTTTTACCAGTTCAAGAGTGTTGTCGGTGGATCCGTCATTGACTATCACAACTTCAAAATTGTTGTAATACAATGATAAAAGCGTGCGTATATTATCAATGATGGTCTTGCTTTCGTTGAAAGCCGGGGCTATAATGGATATTTTAGGGCTGAGGGGAGAGAGCACGAGTGAGTTATAATTGATATAACTGTTCTTCCTGAGATACTTCCGTAAAGCTATTGCTGAGAATATACCCAGAAGAAGGTATGAGCCGAAGAGGATCAGCGTAAGGAAGAAAACGACGTGTGCAAAAATGTATTCCATATCTTCTTAGAATATTCTCCGGTCAAGAACGTGTCTGACAATGATATTGTAATTCTTATACTCTGATTTCATAAGCTTGACAAGAGCCTTTACCCCTTCTTCTCCCATGTTCTCCATAGCCTTTGTTGCTTCTATCTGAAGCTGAACGTCATCTTCCTTGTCGAGAACGAGTTTCAGGAATCCCATATATGCCGTATCTGGCATTTTCCCCATTGATTTGATTATCTCCAGGCAGGTATGGTAATCCTGGTTCTTGTACATGCTTTTCATTATATCAAGGGTAGACCGCATGTTCAGGTCACCAGCAACCTGTACTGCCAGCAGCCTCACTTCGGGTGAAGGATAAAAGAGGGTCTCCCTTACTTCTTCTTCAGCATCGGTCTGCTTGAATTCCCTGATCATCCTGAGGGCAAACATAACCACTGTGGGATTGGAGGATGTCAGCCATTTCTTGAATGCAGGAACAGGAATATCATGCTGTATTATGAGCTCGTGTAAGGTAATCTGTTCCCAGAGAGAGAATGGCCTGTTAAGGCTGGAGAGAAATCCGAAGGGATCATCATCGCTCAGCCTTACAAGGGCAATCTGTGCTTCCATCCTCAGGATCTCATTCTTTGAGTCAAGAGCTTTTATTATTGCAGGATTTGCATCCTTGATGTTCATGAATGCCAGTTCGCGGAAACCTTTTATCTTTTTATGCCAGCGACTATCGTTTGCCCGCTTGATCGAATCGTTATCCAGACCCAGATCAAGATAGAGTGCCCTCAGCTTCTGTTCGGCATCCCCTTTAAGGTTTACGCTTACATCGATCATCTGGTCAATAAGCACCTGTCTGCGGTATGTGTTTGAAGCAATTGAGAAAAACTTCTCCGGGGTGGCATCTCCGAAGAGATAATCAATGATGAGCGTTTGATACTTCTCTGAAAGATACTGGCGAAGTTTCTCCTCTTTCTCCATTCTTGTCCTGTTAAGAAGTATTAAAATCAGCAGGACGATCATGGTTGCAATAGACAGTATGATAGTTACTATCAGAGCATTGACCAGAGCAAATGACTTGCCGAAATAATTGATCCTCTTGAGCCAGGGGCTTTCACTGTTTAAAATAAGGAATCTGTGCTTCTTAGGTTCAGGATTTTCTGCTGCAATGTCTTTACTTTCAGCTGTACTGTCTTCCGGCCTTTGAACGTAGATTATGCCGGCAGGGTTAATGGTATCAGTAAGGCCCCCTGGAACTGTAAGAGTATCAGTAGTATTTCCATAAATTAAAGAAGTATCTTTGGGCAACTCCGTCACCTGAATCGCATCCTGGATTTCAGTTTTATTTTCAATTGTGTAATTAGTAAGCAGGATCATTTCCTCCTGAGGTATTTCAGGGGAATTGCTGATCATCGATTCAGGATCATAATACAGCACTTTGCTGTTTCTTTCAGACGAATCTGCCAGGCGCACCTTATAGAATCCGTTTTCCTCAATCATGAGCACATCCCCTCCGAAATATGATTGCATCTTCGACAGATATCTGAGCGCATTCGTTTCTGATTGAAAAGCTCCCAGCTGAACCTGAAAGTCTCGTTCTCCTGTTGATGACAGCGATTCCATCAGAACGCCGGCAGGATCGGGAGCGGGTTGTACTTCGAGTACAGGTGCAGAAATGATTACCATCGTATGCAGAGGCATTAAAGTTTCCGTTCCGGCTTCGGTCATAAAGCCTGAAGCGATGACCAATGATAATATCAGTAGGAACCTGTTCATCATCACTTCATTTTAATTGCATAGGTAAGGTTAATGCCTCCTTCAAATCTGTCCCTCAATGTTCCTTCCTCAAATTCCTCCCTGGAATAGCCGGCTCCGATGCGCATCATCAATCTCCGGGTAACTGCCACGTTGTATGCCAGCCTGATGCTGTTTGCACTCAACCTCATAAGGTCAGCCTGTACGTCGAACGGCTCATCAGGAGCAGTACCAGTTCCCAGAGTAGCCTGAAGGTAATCAGTATCGTTGAAGTATCTTCGGGCATTCAGGTAAAAAGAAGTTGTAGGCCCGTCATCCTTGAAATAAACAAATCCTTTAAGGGCAAGCCAGTATTTTCCCAGGTATTTTTCTACTGATGCCAGTGCTATATAAATATCCCTGTCAAAATAATAGTAATTCGCACCCGCAGAGACTGCCCATCCAGCGGGGAGAATCTGCCATATTTCAACGGCTGCCCTGTGCTTTGGAAAATAATCACCGGGGCTGTATGCATATGAAAGATAAGCATAGTTTTTGTTTGAAAGATGCGGATATGCTTCTGCTTCAAACTGGAGTTCAGTGACATTTGCAGGCGAGGGTTCTCCAATGTCAATATTCCCCACATTTACTCCCAGGGCTGCCGGACCCCAGCTGAACCTGTGTCCTGCCCCTGCTTTAAAGACCTGCCAGAAACGGCGGTAAGGATCATTGAACGTGTCGAAAAAATAGCCGGCTCTCACGTCTGTTGCCACCGGAGTGTTCTCCTTCGACCAGAGAGAAATGTCGCGTCGCGCTGCAAGGGCATCTGTATTATTGGGGTCGGTTTGAAGCAATGTGTCTATAACGGCTGCCGCCTGATCAAATTCCTTCTGCCATGCCAGTATTCTTCCCAGAAGGATCCTTGCATCCCCGTAGGAAGGATGGTCGTTCACGAGCTGACGGGCAGCTGCAGACGCCTCAGCGTACCTTCCACTGAATGCCATCTCGCGTATACGCAGATATTCGGCTTCCGGATTGTAGGATTCCTGTGACAGCAACGGCATGGAATTCAGCAGCCCTGATAAAATGATTCCCGAAAGAATATATATTAAAGGCCTGCCCATCAGTCAGTTTTTAAGCGTTGATTTAATTTTGCGGATAAGTTCCGATGGATCAAACGGTTTTACAATGTATCCGCTGATTCCAAGTTCACCTGCCTGATGCTGCATCTGAGGATCACTGAAAGCACTAAGAACAATTACCGGAGTATCCTTGCCAAGATCGGATCTCAGGAATTTTACTAGTTCAAGCCCGCTGTGATAGGGAAGATGGATGTCAACAACAAGAAGATCATATTCATTAGTCTGAAGCAACCCAATAGCTTCCTTGCCATCTGCAGCCGTATCTGTTTCGAATCCTTCACGCCCGAGAATTATCGAAAGGGTTTTCATAGCTAGTGGATTATCTTCACAAATCAGTATTTTCATATCATGTAACTCTTCTTAAGTTGATACCCTTCATGACAACAGTTCTTCCTCAAACTTTTCCGAGTTACGCTTTTCCGAGTTACGTTCAGACAAAATTGCTGAATTTTAGCAGTGGGACCAAAGATTGAACCTATAATTTTGATAGCCGTTCCTTTTTCAAAGATTAATATCATTTTTTCATTGATTAAATAATTACCCCTCTGTTAGTTTAATTAATTCACTGATTTATCTCCAGGGGCGAAAGATAGTTTTCCAGTCTATCATGTCGGAAAGTATAAGGTCCTTCAATCGTCGGAAAGCCTGATTTTAGTTGTCTCATAATTTCAAATACTGCAAGGTTAAAACGACAAATGCATTAAAATGTTGCATTGCCTGCAACGTGCATTTTAAGCCTATTTTTCAACAGTTTTAATTCCTCCGATGCTAACCTGTGCAACAGAGGGTTCAGATGCAGTCTGAATTCCTGAAACAACCTGGGGTACCAGTCCCATCTTAAGGTAAACCGGGCGTGCCGCTTTCTTCAAATCAGGCAGCTTCATGTAGAAGAATATAGCACCGGCAATGCAGCTCAAGCCTCCTGCCATAATTGTTACAGGGGTTCCGATTAATTTAGCCAGGCTTCCGGCAATAAGGCTCCCGAATGGTGCGGTTCCCATGATAGCCATGGTATAAAGGCTCATAACCCTTCCTCGCTTATCATCATCGGTTATCGTTTGTAATATTGTGTTGCTCGATGCCGTATGCATCATCAGACCCAGGCCTGTCAACAGCATCAAAAGAAGGGATATTGAAACTGACCTTGAAAATGAGAGGAGGACCAGAGCAACTCCGAACAGTGCTGTTGCTGCCGGGATAATTCTTCCGATCATGATGGCATTCTTTCGGGATGCCAGGAACAAGGCTCCTGCTAGTGCTCCCAGGCCGGTCGATCCCATAAGGAATCCGTAAGTATTAGGCCCTCCGCGAAGTATCTCACTGGCCATTACAGGCATTAGAACCTGGTATGATGATCCAAGAAGGCTGACCAATGCCAGCAGCAAAAGCAAGTGCTTTATCGGAGCAAATCTGAATGCATAATCCAATCCTGTCCTGATGTCATCAATGACTGACCCCGTTTGCCTTTTCTCCCCTTCGTGCTTTGTTTTCATCATCAGCAGTGAAACGATAACGAAAATATAACTGATCGAGTTGATCAGAAAGCATATCCCCTCTCCAGCTGCCACCAGAAGCAGGCCGGCAACCGAAGGCCCTATAAGGCGGGCTCCGTTGAACATGAGAGAATTCAGGGCAATGGCATTGCCAAGATCTTCCTTCTTCTCAACCATTTCAACCACAAATGAGTGCCTCGCAGGAACATCAAAAGCATTTATTGAACCTAAAAGTAAGCTTAACAATACAACATGCCAGATCTCAATTACCCCTGCCAGGGTCATCACTGCTAGAATTAAAGCCTGGATAAGAGATACAACCTGAGATATAACCAGAACCCTGTACTTGCTGAAACGATCAGTGATAACCCCCGCAAAAGGTGCTATCAGAAAAGTCGGAATATGTCCGGCAAAGCTGATTAACCCAAGCAGAAACGCCGATCCGGTTAAATCATAAACAAGCCATGGCAGTGCAATACGTTGCATCCACGTTCCAATCAACGAAATGCTCTGCCCTCCGAAAAAAAGCCGGTAGTTCCTGTATTGAAGTGACCGGAAAATTGTTTTTAATCCCGATGAAAAAAATCCCCTGACCAATTCAGATTCATTTTTGACATATCCATTACCTTTCAAAAGTAACTGCTTTCAACAATAAAAAACTCCCGAAAACAGGCAAATTATTAACGTTTGGTGAACTGTAGCACTTTTGTGATATGCGGCTGGGTATCCCCATAAAGCAACCATCAGGGAAACGTACTAAGGTTTCCTGTCCCCGGCTGGTACCCTTTTGCACTATCTTTTCAGATCACTTTCAGAAGTGCGAGAATAACTACGGTAATTATAGTAATGGAAGAGACTCCTATCGGAAACCATACCGGAGCTATCCATGGTTTAGGTATAAGGAACAGGACATCAATGGTTCTCAATGTAGGGGGCCACTTTATAAGTAAATAGAGGGAAACATAATAAAAAAGATCCCAGAAGGCAAAGGTCCAGAGAAAAAAGACACCTTTCTCCAGCCAGGAATCCCCGGTAAGCCAGGCAATGATTACAAGCATCACTATTGTAGCTGCTTCTCTAGTCATTTCTATATGAAGATATTTTTGCGACAGCTTTTCAACCGATTCCCTGTTTGATTCAGGATCAAGTATTCCAATGGCCTTCCTCAGGTA
>JAVEVC010000041.1:19963-25933 GCA_034005245.1 Bacteroidales bacterium | reverse complement strand
CGTTGACCATTTTCACATCTTTTCGCAGATTACCGAAATCTGCCGCTAAAAGGGACGGGGAGACAAGATGTTTCATTCTCGGAGGTTTTTGCAAATATAGCTAATAAATTTTGTTCAAGGTTCAAGGTTCAAGGTTTCAGGTTCCTGACCAGACCTGGCAATAGCTAGGGAGGAGAATTGGTTAATGTTATCTCTATTCTCCGTCTCTCCGTCTCTCCGTCTCTCCGTCTCTCCATCGCTCCGGTATCTGATGGCATTACCCTGTCAATCGGAGGCTTCCCTCAATTAAAAGATTCATTCCGCCTGTACGAAGATGCGTTCCGGCTGACCGAAGATGCACTCTCCATGTCATTGCTGTCATATTTTCACCCGGGATATTCATTTCATTTTCCTTTTAAGTACTTCGTAGTGTCATTTGTGTTCTTTGTGTCATCCTTTGTGCCCTCGTGGATAAATAAATTCTTAACCACAAAGTGCACCAAGGTTTTCACAAAGGCCCCAAAGGCTGAATCTGAATCTCACTGATCTTTCACTGAGATAAAATTACATCCCCCCGTTGCCATTGTCAATAATCAAAAAGGGCTAGCCCTTTAGGGGGAGGTCTTGCTCCCTGCGGTCGCCGTCTGAAAGTCTTGAAGTTCTCAGGACATAAAAGACAGCGAAGCGAAAGACGCGAAGCACAAGACGCGAAGCATTGAACCTTGAACCCGGAACCTTGAACCCTGAACCGACGTCAGCCCAGATATGACTTGAGTATTTTACAGCGGGTGGTATACTGAATTCTCTTGATCGCTTTTTCCTTGATCTGTCTTACCCTTTCCCGGGTAAGTTCGAGCTCCTCTCCTATCTCTTCAAGTGTGAAGGGATGCTTCATACCGAGTCCGAAATAGAGTTTCAGGACCTTTGCTTCCCTTGGTGAGAGTGAGCTTAATGCTCTTTCGATCTCATATGCAAGCGATTCATTGATAAGATTCTTGTCCGGACTGGGAGTATCGGGATTCTGCATCACGTCATACATGCTGTTCTCCTCCTCGGAGCTTATGGGTGCGTCCATGCTCAGTGTCCTGCCGTTTGTTTTCAGCGCTTCCTTCACATCGTCGGCCATCATCTCAAGCAAATCTGCAACCTCTTGCGAAGAAGGCTCTCTTTCGTATTCCTGCTCAAGCTTTGCAAAAGCCCTGTTTATTCTGTTTATTGACCCAATCTTGTTCACAGGAAGTCTTACTATCCTTGCCTGTTCTGCCAGGGCCTGAAGGATGGCCTGCCTGATCCACCATACCGCATAGGATATGAATTTGAAACCTCTGGTCTCATCAAACCGCTGTGCAGCCTTCATAAGACCCAGGTTGCCCTCGTTAATAAGGTCTGGAAGGCCCATCCCCTGGTTCTGATACTGTTTGGCCACCGATACAACAAAGCGCAGATTTGCTTTTACAAGCTTCGCAAGAGCATCAGAATCGCCTGATTTAATCCTTCTTGCAAGAACAACTTCTTCTTCGGGAGATATAAGATCAACTTTGCCGATTTCCTGCAGGTATTTGTCCAGGGAAGGGGTATCACGATTGGTTACCTGTTTTGTTATCTTAAGCTGACGCATCTACAGGTCTGATTAGTTAAGGGGTTCCAGTCAGGGCAAAGCTTACAATTTTAATAAAAATTTAACTCATTTTGATATTTCAGCATCATTTTTTTTGAAAAACCGGAGTTTAAAACTAAATTGCATTAATTTCCGTTTAAAGGAAAACCATATTGTAAGCAGGTCTCCCAGTGCTCCTTAAAAAAAATAAATTTAATTTTGCTTTGCAAGAGTAATTTTCATTAATATTACACCGGTTTTTGGATATGTACAGATAACGCTGCATTATCCTTCCGGTACATCACAAAATTTCTTGATCCCGGTTTCCAATAAACAGTAAAATCTAACTTGTTTTTATTTATACATACATTATGTACGACATTCTTGAATTAAGCAAGAAGCTTCTTCCCGATTTGCGGGAAATAGCCAAGCAACTTAATATTAAAAGAACAGAATCTTTGAAAAAGCAGGATCTGATCTATAAAATCCTCGATCAGCAGGCAATTGAATCAACTGAGAACAAAAAGTCTGTAAGACCTGAACGGTCTGACACCAGGTTCACAGATGATGCAAAGAATAAATCCCGCAATCAGGGCCAGAGAAGAGGCAAACGTCCAAGGACAAACAAGCCTTTGCCTCCCCGCCAGGTTGAATCAGTGATGTCAGTATCTCCTGAGGACCTGAAAAGTAACGAACAGAAATCACCGTCATGGAAGGAAGCTCCACCCCGGCCCGAAAAAGCCGACAGCCAGCCCGATCTTTTCAAGAACGCAGAAACCCAGGCAGTTGAAAAGAAGCCTGAATACAGGCAAAGGGATAAGAGATATGATTTTAGAAATAAAAGCAGGGGATTCCAGGATGAAGCCAGGCAAAAGCCAAAAGAAGCTCCGCAGCAGCCAAAAGAAACTCCGCAGCAGCCAAAAGAAACTCCGCAACAAACAAAGGAATTTGCGCAGCCAAAAAAGGAAGCCAGGGAACATGAGGTTGTCGTAGACACAACCCTTCCCCTGAGTATTGATGAGCCGCTTATTGACGAAATCAAGCCCGAACCATTGGAAATGCCTACAGAGGCTCTGCCTGCTTCAGCTGAAAAAGAACCAGTGGCTGACACAGCTCAGGTAAAGGAAGAAAAGAAAGAAAGACCGTATGAATTTGAAGGAATAATATACAATACCGGCGTTCTTGAAATAATGCCTGACGGTTACGGATTCCTTCGTTCTCCCGATTATAATTATCTGAATTCGCCTGACGATATATACGTTTCACAATCGCAGATAAAGTTGTTCGGACTGAAAACCGGCGATACAATAAGGGGAACTATCCGTCCTCCCAAAGAAGGTGAAAAGTATTTCCCTCTCATAAAAGTTGATGAAATAAACGGAAGGAGTCCCGATTTTATCAGGGACAGGGTGCCGTTCGATTTTCTAACGCCGCTTTTTCCGAACGAAAAGTTCACTCTCTGCTCTCCGGGAGAAGGTTCTCTTTCAGTAAGGGTTATCGACATGTTCTCCCCTATAGGCAAAGGCCAGCGCGGTCTTATAGTTGCACAGCCCAAAACCGGAAAAACGATTCTCCTCCAGGAAGTTGCCAATGCAATTGCCAAATATCATCCCGAAGTATATCTGATGATCCTGCTCATAGATGAAAGACCTGAAGAAGTAACGGATATGGCCAGGAATGTAAAGGCTGAGGTTATTGCTTCAACATTTGACGAACCTGCTGAACGGCATTGCCGTGTTGCCAACATTGTTCTGGAGAAAGCAAAGCGTCTTGTTGAGTGCGGACACGATGTGGTGATCCTGCTCGATTCCATTACACGACTTGCCAGGGCTTTCAATACCACGGCACCTGCTTCAGGCAAGGTTCTTTCGGGAGGCGTTGATTCCAATGCCCTGCACAAGCCCAAGAGATTCTTTGGGGCTGCACGTAATATCGAAAATGGTGGCTCTCTCACAATAATAGCCACCGCCCTTACTGACACAGGCTCCAAAATGGACGACGTTATCTTTGAAGAATTCAAGGGAACCGGCAATATGGAACTGCAACTCGACCGCAAGCTCTCCAACAGGAGAATCTTCCCTTCAATTGACATCCCGGCATCGAGTACCCGCCGCGAAGACTTACTGCTGAACAAGAATATTCTTCAGAAGATATGGGTGCTTCGAAACTATCTTACTGATATGAACTCTGTTGAAGCTATGGAATTCCTCCGCGACAGGCTTATGCAGACCAAATCGAACGAAGAATTCCTGATATCCATGAATGGAAGCTGATCTTGTTAAAATTTTATACATTTGCAGTCTTATTTCTAACTTTAATAATTCATAGACTTTGTGTATCCTTTGTGAAATCCTTTGCGTCCTTTGTGGTTAAAGATTTTAAAACCATAAAGTTTACTAAGGCTATCACTAAGTAGTACAAAGGAATACAGTAAAATATCGATATTAATGAATTAAACAGACTAAATTACGTCAAACTAATCATATTATATTTTTACAATGGGAACAAAAAAATTCATAACATGCGATGGTAATCAGGCTGCATCGCATGTGGCATACATGTTTAGCGAGGTAGCCTGCATATATCCTATTACACCTTCATCAACAATGGCAGAATATGTTGATGAATGGTCTGCCAATGGCTTGAAGAACATCTTCGGGGAGCAGGTCAAGGTCATGGAAATGCAATCCGAAGCAGGTGCTGCAGGTGCGCTTCATGGAACACTGCAAACTGGCTCGCTCTGCACAACCTTCACTGCATCACAGGGATTGCTTCTTATGATCCCTAACATGTATAAAATAGCTGCCGAGCTTCTTCCGGGTGTTTTTCATGTCAGCGCACGTACGATCGCTGCTCACGCCCTTTCAATATTCGGAGATCACAGCGACATATATGCTACACGCCAGACAGGCTTTGCACTTCTGGCAAGCGGCAGCGTTCAGGAGATTATGGACCTGGCAGGTGTGGCACACCTGGCAGCCATAAAATCAAGAATACCCTTCCTCCATTTCTTCGACGGATTCCGGTCTTCAGCCGAAGTTCAGAAAATTGAGGTCATGCAAATGGAAGACCTGAAGAAACTGCTCGACATGGAAGCTCTCAACATCTTCCGCAACAACGCCATGAATCCTGAAAACCCTGTCACCCGGGGAACTGCCCAGAATCCGGATATTTTCTTCCAGGCGAAAGAATCAATAAACAGGTTTTATACACCCATTCCCGATATAGTGAATGATTACATGTCGGAGATATCCAAAATCACGGGAAGAGATTATAAGCCTTTCACCTATTACGGAGCTCCCGATGCTGAAAACATAATAATTGCAATGGGGTCAACTACAGAAACAACGAAAGAAGTTATTGATTACCTGAGAGACAAAGGAGAAAAAGTTGGACTGATCACTGTTCACCTCTACCGTCCCTTCTCATCAAAATACTTCTTTAACGTATTCCCCAAATCGGTGAAGAGGATAAGCGTTATTGAAAGGACCAAGGAACCCGGAGCACCGGGCGAACCGCTTTATCTTGATATCAAGGATATGTTCTACGACAGGAGTGAAAAGCCCCTGATCATAGGAGGCCGTTACGGTCTGAGCTCAAAGGACACCACGCCTTCGCAGATACTCTCAGTGTTCGAGAACATGAAACTGAAAGAACCCAGGAATCAGTTTACTGTCGGGATAGTTGATGATGTCACATTCACATCCCTGCCAGTGCTGCCTGAAATCAATGTCGCTCTCCCCGGGACATACTCCGCTAAATTCTACGGACTGGGATCAGACGGAACTGTGGGTGCTAACAAGAACTCCATAAAGATCATTGGTGACACAACCAATAAATACTGCCAGGCATATTTCGCCTATGATTCAAAGAAATCGGGCGGAATCACTACTTCGCATCTTCGCTTCGGTGACAAACCAATCCGCTCCCCATACCTCGTTAACACTCCTGAATTTGTTGCATGTCATGTTCCATCGTATCTCGATAAGTACGACATGCTGAAAGGCCTTAAGAAAAACGGGACCTTCCTGCTGAATTCAATATGGGATGCGGAAGAAACGAAGAATCGCCTTCCTGACCATATGAAGAAATACATGGCAGAGAACAACATAAACTTCTATATCATTAATGCCACCTCCATAGCTGAGGAAATAGGGCTTGGGACACGCACCAACACAATAATGCAGGCTGCCTTCTTCAAGGTTGCCAACGTAATACCCTATGAACAGGCCGAAAGTGAGATGAAAAAGGCCATTTACAAAACATACGGCCGCAAGGGCGAAAATGTTGTAAAAATGAACTATGAAGCTGTCGACAGGGGAAGCCAGATTACAAGGGTTGAGATCCCTTCTGAATGGGCAGATATTGTTGTCAAAAAGGAAAAGGATACCCGC
>JAVEVC010000041.1:14978-19863 GCA_034005245.1 Bacteroidales bacterium | reverse complement strand
GAAACACCGTATATCAAATCAATTACTCAGCTTTTCGGCGACCGCATGATAGCTTCCAACGCAACAGGATGTTCCTCTATTTATGGCGGCTCGGCACCTTCAACACCCTATTCGCATAATAAAAAGGGCCATGGTCCCGCTTGGGCAAATTCATTGTTTGAGGACAATGCCGAATTCGGATTCGGGCTTATGCTTGGAGCCAATCAGATGAGGGACCGTATTGCCCGACTGATGAACACGGCTTTGGCCAATGGTATCGAAGCTCAAACAAAAGAAGCCTTTGAAGAGTGGCTGAGGGAAAGGAATAATGCAGAACCGTCGAGGATAGCTTCTGCGAAAGTGATTGAGGCCTGCGAAAAGAATAAATCGGAAACAGCTAAGGAGATACTGAACCTCAAACAGTACCTGGTGAAGAAATCGCACTGGGTGATCGGAGGCGACGGATGGGCATATGATATAGGATACGGAGGACTTGATCATGTCCTTGCCTCCGGCGAGGATATTAACATCCTTGTCCTTGACACCGAGGTATATTCAAATACCGGCGGCCAGGCATCCAAGTCGACACCTGCCGGTGCCGTTGCAAAATTTGCAGCATCCGGAAAGAAGATACGCAAGAAGGATCTCGGGCAGATGGCCATGACCTACGGGTACGTTTATGTAGCACAGGTAGCCATGGGTGCCAGCAATGCCCAGTATCTGAAAGCCATCAAGGAAGCAGAGGCATATCCCGGGCCTTCGCTTATCATTGCTTACGCTCCATGTATCAATCATGGACTGAGGGAAGGAATGGGAAAGACCCAGGCTCAGGAGAAGTTTGCCGTTGAATCGGGATACTGGCATCTCTACAGGTATAATCCACTACTGGAACTGGAAGGAAAGAATCCTTTCATTCTCGATTCCAAGGAACCCGACTGGACCAGGTTTCAGGACTTCCTCAAGTCGGAGGTACGTTATACATCCCTTGTCAAGTCATTCCCTGATCAGGCCGAAATACTCTTCAGGGCAGCCGAGGAGAATGCGAAGTGGAGGTATAGGTCGTATCAGAGATTGGCGGCGATGGTATACGATACTTCTGATACTAAGTAAGCCACTAGTCATATAAAGTTACGAAGCCATCCTGAAGGGTGGCTTTTTTCTTTGCCAGGCTGTCTGCTCCCTGCGGTCGCTGTCTGGGGGTCTGGCTCCCGAAGGTCGCAGACAGCGACCGCAGGGAGCAAGACCAAAAAAAGGGGCCCCCGTTTCCGGCAGCCCCTCTCTTCAATCGGGTTAAGGTTATTTAATTCTCATTATCGTACCGCTCTTCATCGAAAGGTTGGTGGAGAGCTTATAAAGGAATGTTGCATGCGGGAAGAGTGAAGCATCGAACTCTACTATCCTCACATCCCCTGCCTTCAGGTCTTCATTGCAGATCCTCTTCAGGAGAGCACCGTTATGGGTATAGATATCAAGGTCAACATGAGTGTCGAATATCACTTCTATCTCGAACCTGACCACTTTGGCAAACGGGTTCGGGTAGACAGTAAGGTCAACCTCGCTGAATTCCGACATTCTTAAGGTCTCATCAACGACAAGCGCATCGCTCTTGCTTTCCGATGTCGGATATGCTGCCAGAGCATCGAATGGCTGGGTTGATTCAAACCTCAGGAGCACCCTGCATTCATCAAACGCATTGTTGATGGCATCAATTGCTTCCGTTACATAGGCAGGTGCAATCGTGGTCTTTCCCACTACGCCGCCGAGAACATCGTTGGCCAGCGTATATAGATCATAGACAGTAAAGGCACCACCAAAGTAATTCCAGACACTCTCCGGGATTTCGGCATACCATTCTGTTCCCGGCAGGTAATTGTCTGAACCGCATTCTCTGCTTTCAGCAGTAACTATGTATCTGCCAAGGATCTCAAGTGAATTCAGTCCTTCGTCGTTCTGCATGTTAAACCACAGAGTAATGGTTTGGGCAAGAAGACTGTTCATTATTACTCCTGTCTTTCTGGCAATAGGTACATAGCCCCATGTCTTGCTGTCCGAATAAGTTGCTTTCCCGGTCAAAGCTGCCGAAGCTCCTCCACCAGGCAGCATCTTGAATATTGACAATTTGGTAATGTCAGTATATTTCAGCTGGAAATATAGATTGTTGCTGCCAAAGTTGACAAACGGAATGCTTCCATTGCCAAATGCATTCTTCATCAGGTTAAGGGCTGTCCTTCCGTCGCATGTCCTGCCACCCTCGTTACCGTAGAAGCCCTGGGTATATGTGCAGTAGCCACCTATTGCATCGCATGATGTCACTGTCACAATGAAGGAGCATGATGCTTCAGCGCCGAGGGCATCCTTAACAGTATACGTAACAGTAGTAGTACCCCATTCGAAGATATATGTATCAAGGTTATTGATACCTGATGCAGGTGAAGCTGCAACCGTAGCTCCGTTCATCTCCCAGGTCAGTGAAACAATGTTATGATCCGGATCTGAATACCTGGCAGCCAGGTTGCTGACAACCTGCGAGCAGGAGGTAATTGCCGGCATCGAAGGACATGCAACTGACGGAGGCATATTGGTTGAAGAGATTACCTCATCATCAATAGCCCTGATAACGGTTTCACCAAACATTGCGCTTGCTGTGGCAACGTTGTAAACCCTGCCTGCGTTCATGTCAGCTGATGTCACAACATACTGTGCCGTCAGCTTAATGCTTGCACCCGGAGCCAGGCTTGTTACCGGGCTTCCTGTTACAACAGCTATCGGATCGCTTACCACGATGTTGGTGAGTGTCACATCGCCGGTATTGGTGACAACAAGGTCATATGTCAGCACATCGCCTTGAGAATCAAAGGTATTCGGGACTGTGGTGCTGGTCTTGACAAGTTTCAGAGCCGGGCCCGGCAAAGCTGACTGGAATCCGGCGAGGATACGGCATTCGTCAAAGGCATTATTTATAGCATCCACAGCCATCTGCACGTCTGATGGAGAGACAGCGGTATTAGCTCCTCCGAGCACTTCGTTAGCCAAGTTAAACAGTTCATTTACTGTAAATCCTTCACCGCCAAAGTAATTAAGGATGCTCTGCGGGAGCTGGGTATACAGTTCTGTTCCCGGTATCGGGTCGCCTTCTCCGCATTCCTCTGATTCTAGTGTAACTATTACCCTGTCTGTTATCATGAGGCTTCCAAGGGCAGCGTCGTTCTGCATGTTAAACCACAACACGATAGTCTGTGCCAGCAGGTTATTATTGATTGAACCCTTTTTACCTGATATTGGCACATAGTTCCATGTAGAACGGTTGGAATAAGTAGCCTCACCTGTCAGTGGTTGTGAAGGTCCTCCGCCCGGCAGCATTCTGAAGATCGATTTGTTGGTAATGTCTTCATAGTACAGGGTGAAGTTATAGCCGGTACTTTCCAGGCCGAAGAGCTTAGATGTAAGAGCCCCGCCATTAAATGCGTTGACCATAAGCTCATAAGCTGTCAGGCCTTCGCATGAGAGACCGCCTTCATTACCATAGAATCCCTGGGTGTAGGTGCAATAGCCGTCACCTTCTTCGCAAGGAGTCACTGTGACTGTAAAGCTGCATGATGCTGTCAGTCCGAGAGCATCAGTAACGGTGTAAGTCACTGTAGTGGTACCCCACTCGAAGGTATAGCTATCAAGGTTATTGATACCCTCTGTCGGAGAAGAAGCGTTAGTAGCTCCTGTCATAATCCATGTCAGTGATACTATATTATTATTAGGATCGCTGATCATGGCAGCAAGGCCGCTGACCTCCTGTGAGCAAGGGGTAATAATAGGCATAGTAGGACAGGTGATGGACGGAGGCAGGTTGTTGAAAGTTGCAGTTTCTTCATCTGGCTCTGAAGTGGTTGTACCATCAGTAGCGTATGCCGAGTTGGTTACATAGCCCCTGTCAAGATCCGCCTGAGTGATGGTGTACGTTGCTGTGCACGTTACACTTGCTCCAGGTGCCAACGGTCCGGCAGCACAGTCTGTCAACGTGCCTATAACGTCGTCTTCTACCGTGAACGGTCCGGCTAACGTGACATTGCCACTGTTGGTGATCTCGTAACTGTAGCTGACAACATCGTCTACTGCAGCGTAGGTGCCTCCTGAGGTGATAGTCTTATCTATCGTAAGGGCGGCAGTCTGAGTTGCATTCGCAGTTTCTTCATCTGGCTCTGAAGTGGTTGTACCGTCAGTAGCGTATGCCGAGTTGGTTACATAGCCCCTGTCAAGATCCGCCTGAGTGATGGTGTACGTTGCTGTGCAAGTTACACTTTCTCCAGGTGCCAACGGTCCGGCAGCACAGTCTGTCAACGTGCCTATAACGTCGTCTTCTACCGTGAACGGTCCGGCTAACGTGACATTGCCACTGTTGGTGATCGTGTAGCTGTAGCTGACAACATCCCCTACTTCATCGTAGGTGCCACCCTCTGTGATAGCCTTGACTATCGTAAGGGCAGGTTTCTCGTCTGTTGTTACTGTCTCAGTGTCTGTGGGTGAGTCGGTGGTGCCATCTGTTGCGTGGGCAACGTTGACAACCTCGCCTGCATCCAGGTCTGCCTGAGTGATAGTACGTGTAGCGGTAAAGGTTACTTCTGCTCCCGGAGCCAGGGTGGCTACAGAAGCTGGATCAAGACTGCCTGCATCGATATTGTCATCTACTACAGTGACATTCGTCAGAGTCAGGTTTCCTGTGTTCCTTACAACATAGCTGTAGGTGATTACATCGTCTACTGCATCGTACGTCGATACGTCTGCACTCTTGACTATCGTAAGGGCAGGTTTCTCGTCTGTTGTTACTGTCTCAGTGTCTGTGGGTGAGTCGGTGGTGCCATCTGTTGCGTGGGCAACGTTGACAACCTCGCCTGCATCCAGGTCTGCCTGAGTG
>JAVEVC010000041.1:0-14968 GCA_034005245.1 Bacteroidales bacterium | reverse complement strand
CTTGACTATCGTAAGGGCAGGTTTCTCGTCTGTTGTTACTGTCTCAGTGTCTGTGGGTGAGTCGGTGGTGCCATCTGTTGCGTGGGCAACGTTGACAACCTCGCCTGCATCCAGGTCTGCCTGAGTGATAGTACGTGTAGCGGTAAAGGTTACTTCTGCTCCCGGAGCCAGGGTGGCTACAGAAGCTGGATCAAGACTGCCTGCATCGATATTGTCATCTACTACAGTGACATTCGTCAGAGTCAGGTTTCCTGTGTTCCTTACAACATAGCTGTAGGTGATTACATCGTCTACTGCATCGTACGTCGATACGTCTGCACTCTTGACTATCGTAAGGGCAGGTTTCTGAGGCAGAAGTATGCTCACGTCATCACTATCTGTTAATGTCCTTCCGGAGGGATTTACTCCGCTAACTGAGGCTGTATTGTCAACCTGGCCTGCGTCAATGTCGGCCTGAGTTAGTGCATACGAGCCGGTAAAAGTCGTTGAGTTGGTTTCGCCCGATTCGAGCGTTACAGGTCCTCCTATAACAGTTACCTTAGGATCGGTTACGGTCACATTGACTAAAGTAACAGGACTGTTATTGGTTACAGTAAAAGTATAATTGACAACTTCGCCCGCCTGAGGATAACCATCTGAATCACCATCTACCCAGGCTCCGCTCTTTTCAAGGGTAATCGAACAGTTTGCAACCGTCACGGTGATTGGCACCCTCGGGCCAATACAGTCTCCTGAAAGTCCTTCCGCAACCCAGTATGTGAAAGTTCCGGGTGTTGCTGTGGAGGGTGTGATGGATGTTTGGGCGCTTCCTCCGGTTTCAGCTGTATAATAATATAATGTGTAGTCAGAATTAGTGGCCGTGGCGGTCAGAGGAGCTGCAACATCTCCCAAACAATAAGTCGGATTAATAGGTGTCGGCGAAGTGTCCAGAATTGTTACATTTATTATAAATGTGTAGGAGCATTCTCCCGGCTCAGGATCAGCTGCCACACCCGGAGGTACAGCTCTGTAAGTTGTTGTCCCGGGAATTGCCGGAAAAGGATTGGTAATTGTATATTCTGTGGTCCATGTTTCATCATAGAACCTTGTCCCGGGAGGAAAATTACCCAGAACATCCGTTACAGGAATAGTTTCCTCAGTATTGCAATAATAAAACTCAGGAACAGCCGGTGTTCCCTGACAATAAGTATTGAAATATTCAACGGCATCAACAGGAATTACTATCGGATCACCAATAGCTATCCCCTGGCATTCACCTACACTTTCATAACCCTGTATAAAAGATGTTGATACAGGAACCCCGGAAACTGCTCCGACACCACTGATGGTACCGTCAACCGTAACCTCAAAGTCACAGCCAAGTGATAAAGCCAGTATCCTGCAATCATCTGTTACTTTAAGTGTAAATGTAAGTGTCGCAAGTTTTGTTCCTGCATCAGGTGGAATTGGCAGTGTGCCGAGATCCCATACAATAGAACCGTTGGCGCCTTCAGATGCATCAAATTCAGGTGTGTCATTACCAACCAGATAATTATTGGTGAATGAAACACTTTCAAATTCAACTGTATAAGGTATTTGTATTACTAACCGTCCGTTATTGATCGATTCAGACCCCAGATTCGCGATATCAACAGTGTATTCGATGATGTCGTTAGGGTAAACCGGTGTGGCAGGTTCAGAATATGTATAGGGGCTCCCGTTAACCTCAACCACTGTATTCAGGCCTTCTATTTCCGGCCGGTATGCATCCACGGCCATAGCTATACAATATATAATATAAGTATCCTGTGTGGTGCCATACCTGAATGTAGTAGCAGTCTGATTATTGGCAATGATTGAATTATCCGGATTGTCAATGTAAAACATTGAGACATCTGTTCCGAAGTTGTTCAAATCATCGGGATTACGTGCGTTTCCACCCGTATAAATCGAGCTGTTGAAGAAATTATTTGTTGAATTACCTCCGTGAGAAAGATTGACGAATGTTCCAGCTTGATTAATTATTTGAAAGTAATCTCCGGAAATATCTCTGTCTCCTTCTCCCGCCATTAATCCCAGCTTCATATTCACGGGTCCGGTCTGGACGGTACTAAAACCCGAAACAGGCAAAGTTGCACTATAAGTAGTACTTCCAGGCACATAGGCATACCCATCAAAAATTGTCACATCCCGCCAGTTCATTGCTGAGTTCTCATAGACAATGACCATACCCCAACCACCATAAAATCCTGTGTTGGTACCGTTCCCTTCAAGTAGTGCAATATCAGCAACAGTATATACGCCAGATTTGTTGGCTTTTACAATATCCGTCACTTCTGCGTAAGCGGCATACATGTTTCCATAAGCATCACTTGGATAATAGATGTCAGCCGGGTTTGCGGTCACTGTCTGATAACTGCCCGTTCCATATCTGAGCTTTACCTGCAGCTTGCTCAGGATTTTCCCCCCATAACTGACATTTGCAAAGAATGTACCATCAATAGTATTATTGTCGGTACTCATTCTTAACCTGTTAACCGTTATGGAAGTGGTACCGGTACTTATAACATAGTGTGAATTTAAAGTTACTTCCACATAATCTTCTCCAATACCACTATTATATGCTGTACGCGTATATGATACAGGAGTCGATCCACCAACATAAAGATAATTTACAGTTTCATCCGTGTTGGAAGAAAGAGTAAAAATCACTGGATCCCCTGTAGTCGGAGTAAAGGTGTAGGTCGCAATACGCGGATCTGCCCCTGTAGAGCTAATCGTTAAGGTATAGCCATTAATTGATGCAGTATTCTGATAGTTATTTGTTGTTCCGCCTACTATAAAAGTAGTCGGACTGGTTCCGCCATCATGTGCCCTGCCGGTCCAGTACAATCCGGCATATACTATCTCAGAACATGCCGGAATGGCTCCATTTTCAGTAGAAAACTGCAATGTGGCTGATGAGGAGTTGAGGGTATTGGCATCTCCATCAACATCCACATATTCCATAATCTTGTTTCCATTCCCATCAGCAGTAGGATCTTGTGTCGTCAGGTTCTTATTCCCTATCATTGTAAAGTCACCCTTGATACTATATATTTTCTGAGTGGGTGTGTAAACCGAAGTTCGCTGAGCAAATGCTTCAACGGTCTGGGCACTTGCGTCCTGTAATACCCCTGTCAGTATTATCAAACCTGTCAGGACTATGCCCTTCAGGTTCTTCCTTTTATTTGAATAAAATGTATCCATGACTGATCTGGTTTTTCCGTTGCTACTGTGGTATTGAAAGCTCATAAATTACTCTGACTCGGTCGCTGGTACCGGTTACCATTCCTTGAACGATACTTTCCAGGCAACTATCACTACCATTGCCACAAGCATTATAAGTAAAAAGGATATAAACATATTTCAGGTTCATAAAACTTCTGAGCCGCGACAGATCGATGCTGATATTGCTTTCAGCCGATGATGCAATTTCAATTCGTAACAATTTTACCTTTCTGAATGCCGGATTATTTTCATAAAGGTTGTTTACAGATCCTGCATCAGAAAATGCAACCATTACATCCTCGCTTGGGGTATCCTTACCCGCTATGACCTGATTGCCATCATTAAGATAAATCGCCCTGTGGACATTCTTTGCCAGGCTTCCCAGGTTCGGACCGTCCTCGGCATCAACAATAACCAGGGCGTCTTTCATTTTTTCAGGCTTCTGGCCTGTTAGACAGGCAAATGTCATCACAAATATCAAAGCCGGTAACATCTTCCATACTTTGATTTTCTTAATACTGCCATAAATGACAATAGGAAATGATAAAAACCAGGTTTGCTTTTTCATAGTTTATTTTTGCTTTATATTATTTTCTCATTTTCTTCATACACAAATTACATAACCGCAACCAACACCAAAGCAATCTGGCCTCAATGTTGTATTGCGATCAAATTTCCGTATTGGTTTAGAGTTAGATATAATTCTTACTTATTTCTTACCAATCGCTGACCTAAAATTAGCCAAAGAATTCATAGTAAAAAACGAATTATGTTATAAAAAGCAATGTTTTGACGAATAGCTGATTTTTTTACACGAACGAAAAAATAAGATTCTGTGAGCTCAAATATTTTTATATCCGAATCGTAAATTTAATATGCTATATATTTGATATTTATATTGTTATATTGTATTAAAAAAATAAATGGATCACTGATCATGCTGAATAGTAAATTCGTACCTGATTGCTTTGAATAATTCAAAAAACAAACCCGGACATTCCTGATATCATTGTTACAAACTTTAGTTTTTTAACATAATGTTAACTTTTCATTACTAAATTCAATCAAATATCACATATCACTTTAGATTAAAAGAATAGCCCCGTGTTCACTATAAATTCAACAGCAAGTGAATTTATTTATTTCTAAATTTTAAGCTGGCCTTTGTGTCTGTCACCTTACTCTTTTAAAGACTTCAGGACAGGTCACACAGGAAGCCAGACAGCGACCGCAGGGAGCCAGACATCATTGCACCTTTAATACTTTCTTATTACCTTTGCATCTATTATGAACAATATGAGCCGGATTCTCGGAATCGACTACGGAACGAAGCGTACCGGAGTGGCAATAACAGACCCTCTCCAGATATTCGCTTCTCCTCTCGAAACAGTGAATACCCATCAGTTCGGGGAATTCCTTAAAAGATATCTGAATACCGAAAAGGTTGAAGCTTTCGTAATCGGTTACCCGGTAACGATGAACAATGAACCCAGCGAAAGCGTTAAATATATTGATCCTTTCATCAAAAAACTTGAAAAAACATACCCTGGAATACCCGTCCACCGCGTGGATGAGAGATTCACTTCGGAGATGGCATTCAGGTCTATGATCGAAGGAGGCGTCACAAAGAAAGACAGAAGGGACAAAAGTATGGTCGATAAGATAAGCGCCGCAATAATACTGCAGTCCTTTCTTGATAAAAGGCACAGGGCACAGGGCACAGGGCACTAGGCACCAGGAGGACAAAGTGCCTAAGGCTCAGGGATCAGTACCCAGAGCCTAGCGCCCAGAGCCCAGCGCCGTTAACTTTTATTTTAGATAAATACTTTTACCAGAAACAATGGTTTATCCAATCGTAATATACGGCCACCCGGTCCTGAGAATGGTCGCGGAAGATGTGGACAGGGACTATCCCGGGCTGAAACAGCTCATCGATGACCTCTTCGAGACCATGTACAGGTCGGAAGGACTGGGACTTGCCGCACCGCAGATAGGTAAATCCCTGAGGATATTTGTCATCGACGGAGAACCCATAGCAGACGAAGAACCCGAATTTGCCAACTTCAAAAAGGCTTTCATCAATGCCCGTATTACAGAAAGGTCAGGTGACCTGCAACTGATGGGGGAAGGCTGTCTCAGCATACCCAACCTCAGGGAAGAGGTCAACCGCGAAGGCCGGATAAGAATAACTTACTATGATGAAAACTGGGAGTTCCACGATGAGGTTTACGAAGGATTTAAAGCAAGAGTGATTCAACACGAATACGACCACCTCGACGGTATCCTTTTCACCGATAAGGTCAGCCCCCTCAGAAGACGCCTGATAAAAGGCAAACTAAATGCAATAAGCAAAGGGAAATTTGAGGTTGATTATAAGACTATCCTTCAAGGGCAGAAAATAAGATAAGGAACCCACCAGCCGGAAGATCACCACATCTATCTTCTATTTGCTTCCGTCTTCCGTCTCCCGTCTTCCGTCTCCGGTATTCCGTCTTCAAATAAATTTCCGGATAACCCCTTTTTCCCCTAACTTTATCCGGTCTCATTTCTGCATGACGTGCTGAATAAGGAAATTCCTTTCCTGAGGATAGTTGTTCCGTTTTGTGCCGGAATATTATCGGGGCTGTTCCTCCACCCCGGTAAAATATTCCTTGTCTGTTCAGGATTAATTATCATTTCCGGCTTCACCGCCAGCCTTTTGCTGAGCAGTCACAGACCAAACCTTCTTTTTGGCACTACGCAGTTTTTCACTCTTTTCCTCTCGGGATTGATGCTTTACAGGATTGAAAAGACCATGTTATCCTCCCTCGAACCTGTTGAAAACAAATACCTTTGCACACTTACCGATTTTCCCGAGGAAAAAGAGAAAACCTTCAAATTCACTGCAAAAATTGAATATCTGATTGAAAATGGTGTTCAGATCCCTCTCAATGGCTCACTTCTTCTATACTGCAGGAAAGACGGATTCCCCGGATATGTTTTACCAGGCGATCGGATGATAATAAACTGCATACCTGCCGAAATAATAAACCGCAGCAATCCTGATGAATTTGATTATAAATTCTACATGGAAAACCATGGAATTAAATACTCTTCTTTCATAAGCAGCAAGGACATCCGCGGTCATTATATCCCTGAACGCAGGAAACTAAGGTACAGGGCATTGATAATAAGAGAGAATATCATACGGATGTATTCCGATCGCGGCATCACGGGAGAACGACTCGCAGTAGTCGCTGCTCTTACCCTCGGGCAAAAAAACATGCTCGATCCGGATCAGAAACAGAGCTTTATTAAAGCCGGCGTGATGCATATTATGGCAGTATCGGGACTACATGCAATGATACTCAGCCTTTTTGTTTTCAATATCCTTTTCTTCCTCCGCAAGAAGTTCAATACCATCAGGATAATCATAACTATCCTTTTTCTTTGGGCGTTTGCTTTTGTTACCGGAATGACACCTTCTGTCCTGCGTGCAAGCATTATGTTTTCATTTCTTCAGACAGGCAAATTGCTGAAGCGTCCGGTCAATAACATAAATTCCGTTCTTGCTTCTGCTTTTTTCCTCATGCTCGACAGGCCGTCAGTGATTTTTGATGCTGGATTCCTCCTCTCCTACTCTGCCGTACTGTTTATAATCAGCTTCTACCGGGGATTATACCTTAAAATAAACATACACAACCGTTTGGCGGATAAAATATGGCAGTCGGCTGTTGTAACCATCGTGGCGCAGGCCGGCACCCTTGCGCTGACTATTTCCCTTTTCAACAGGTTCCCTGTTTATTTTATCCTCACAAACATCATTATTGTACCGCTATCCTCGCTTGTCGTCATAACAGGTTGCCTGGTTACGCTGACATATCCCCTTAAGTTCATTTCTGAACCGTTGGCTTCACTCCTGAGCTTTCTGACAGGCGCAACGGAGACCCTTACTGAAAAGGCTGCCTCCCTCCCCTTTTCCAGCATTGAAAATATTGGAATGCCTCCCTTTGAGTCCTTTTTGCTTTTTGTCACTCTCTTTTTGATCTTATGCTGTTTCATCGACAGGAAATCACTTCGGATTCAATATCCCCTGGCAGCTCTTCTTATTCTTATACTGACTGGCACTATCAGGGATATTTCAAATAAAAGATCAGCCGAGCTTCTGGTCTATAACAAAACAGGAGCCTCGGCAGTTGCATTAAGAACCGGTAGTACTCTCAATCTGTATTCTGATTCATTTCCGGCCGGTCAGGAAGTGACAAGGCATTGTGCAACCCGGAATCTTAAAATGCAGGTCAATATGATCTCCGGGAAAATAATGTGCCTGAAGGTTGGAGACAACAGGATACTTGTTTGCGATGAACTGAATAATAATATCCTCCACGGAACTAACTCCGATCTTGTAGTGTATAACGGGTCTTATCACAATTTAGTGAAGGATCTCTGTCCGGCGCAACCTCTGAAAGCACTGATCATTACTTCCCAGGTTCCGCAGGGCTACAGTATTTCATTTCCTGAAACAGGTAATAGAATCGACACCATCCACTATGTAAGCCTGTCGGGAGCTTTTAGGTACAGGTTGAAATGACACTTGAATCAAGTTCAAGGTTCCTGGTTCAAGGTTCAAGGTTCCTGGCAGCCCACTGAAGCTTTAGCGTAGGTTGATTCCAGGTTCAAGGTTCCCAGAGCCTGGCGCCCAGTGTCGAGAGCCCGCAGCCATGTGCCTCGATTACCCACCCCTTGCCCCTCCCGGAGGTGAATCCCTCTGAGTTACAATCACCTTGAACCAGGAACCAGGAACAAGGAACCAGAAATAGATAGCCCTTTCGACCACGATGACCCACCCCTTGCCCCGGGAGGGGGATCCCTATGTGCCCGGCGCCTTAAATGTTGCAATAGAAATAAAAATCACTTAAATCTTGAGTGTTATCCTATTTATAGTTTATTTTGTGCTGATTTTCATTATCAGTAATCATGAGAATAGTAATTGCCGGAGCCGGGGAAGTTGGAACCTACCTGGCCAAGCTGTTATCGAATGAAAACCATGAGATAATACTCATCGACAGCGAGGAAAACAGGCTCAAGCCGATCGATTCATCACTCGACGTTCTGACTTACCATGGATCAGCAACTTCTACAAATATACTCCGTGATATACTGCAGAAAAAAACCGACCTGTTCATTGCCGTAACTCATTATGAAGACACCAATATAACATCTTCAATACTGGCCAAGCGCTTTGGGGCGGTAAAAACGATTGCACGCATCGACAATCTGGGATTTCTTGAGCATGCATTACTTGAATTCTTCAAATCATTGGGAATAGACTCGCTGATCTATCCCGAGCTCATTGCAGCCCGCGATGTCCTGGGACTCCTTCATGAGACCGGCACCACCGAGTACATGGAATTCTGCGGAGGCAAGCTGGCAATGTACGTAAACAAGCTCGATGAAAACGCCCCAATCATTAACAAAAGCCTGATAGAGATAGCATTAAGCCATGACACCAATAAGTTCAGGGCTGTTGCCATAAAAAGGAATGAGAAAACCATTATCCCGCGCGGACAGGAGCGTTTTCTGCCCGGGGATCTCGTATTTGTCATTTCAACAAGCGACGGAATTGATGAGATGATGATCACTTCGGGTAAGGAAAATTTTGAAGCCAAGAGTATCATGATCCTTGGCGGGAGCAGGATAGGAAAACACGTAGCCCTGTATATGCAGAAAAGCTGCCAGGTCAAGATAATAGACTCAGATCCTGAAAAGTGTGAGACGCTCTCTGAACTGCTTGAGGACACGCTTGTCATAAATGGTGACTGCAGGAATGTTGAACTCCTGGAACAGGAAGGAATATCAAAGATGGATGCATGTGTGGCAGTCACGGGAAACTCCGAGACAAACATCCTGTCGTGCCTGCTTGCAAAGAAACTGGGTGTCAAAAAGACCATCGCAGAGGTTGAGAACATGGAATACATCAACCTTGCCGAAAACATTGGCATCGACACCATTATCAACAAGAAGATCTCGGCCGCAAGCAGGATCTTCCGGCATACTACAAATCCCAATGTCACCCAGGTGAAATACATGACAGGCACCGAAGCCGAAGTGATCGAATTCATTGTGCCGGAAGGTTCAAAAATCACAAAGGGGACTCTCAGAGGAGTTGAATTTCCGAAGGATGCCATAGTAGGCGGAGGGATGCGCGACGGTATACCTTTCATCGCAACCGGTGATACAATAATTAAGGCCAACGACAAGGTTGTGGTCTTCACCCTGCCGTCGGCATACGATAAGGTGTCGAAATTCTTTACCTGATCCGGATGATCAACTACAGGATCATTGCGAGGGCTTTAAGCCAGGTTCTAATCCTGGAAGGCCTGTTCATGGCCTTAGCTGGATTGGTTTCCTATATCTTCAGGGAAGGCGAGGCTTATTCATTCCTGTATTCAGCTATAATTACACTTGTTACGGGAATATTGGTTTTCACGCCTCTTCGCGATACCGAGAAAACCTACGGATCCAGGGAAGGGTATATTATCATTACAGGCATATGGATCTTATTATGCGCCTTCAGCACTCTCCCCTGGCTCTTCAGCGGTGCTTCAACCAGCTTCACCGACGCATTTTTCGAATCAATGTCGGGATTCACTACAACCAATGCAACGATCTATAAGGATCCGGGATCTCTTCCCCACGGCATACTCTTCTGGCGGAGCCTGACACAATGGCTCGGGGGCATGCTCACCATAACACTTTCAATGTATATTCTGCCGATTTCAAAAACACTTAACATTCAGCTCCCTACATCTGAATTCTCAGGACAGGTAACCGATAAAATACATCCACGTGTATTAAAGGCTGCAAAAGTACTTGTCATTCTGTACACCGGATTCACCATGGCGGAAGTTGCGATGCTGGTCGTTGGAAAGATGTCATTTTTTGATGCCGTTTGTCATTCTTTTACGACAATATCGACCGGAGGATTTTCAACTCACAGTAACGGTATAGCTGCATTTGAGTCCCCATATATAAGAATAGTAATTACCGTTTTCATGTTCTTCGCAGGAACCAACCTGGCTCTTGTTTACTTTTTTTTCAAGGGCGATCATAAAAAGATGACCGGGAATAATGAGTTTGTTTTTTACTCCATTCTCGCCGGGGGTTTTTCAATTATTGTTGCGATACTTCTTTTCGCAGGGACAGGCAAAACTACAGGCAGATCGCTTCTTTCAGGATTCTTTCATGTTGTTTCAATAATAACCACCACGGGATTTTATTTTGAAGATTACAGTCTCTGGCATACTTCCGCGCTGATTATCATCTTTCTGCTTATGTTTACCGGCGCCATGGCAGGATCAGCCAGCGGGGGAATAAAGATGATAAGGCTTCTGATCATCGCCCGTACCAACAGGAAGGAGATCAAGCATCTTTTGCATCCTGATGCAATTTTGCCGGTGCATGTCGACAAAGAAACAATACCAAAGGGGATACTGCTGAACCTGATGATATTTGCCGCTTTGTATCTAATCACCGTATGTTCGGGTGCGATAGTTATTTCTTTTATGGATTATGATCTTATAACATCACTCAGCACTTCTGCATCAATTGTGGGAAATATAGGACCCGGTCTCGGTTCGTTCGGCCCTTTCAGCGATTTTTCGACTTTACCGGTTGCGGGCAAATGGTTCCTTTCGTTATTAATGCTGCTTGGGAGGCTTGAACTTATGGGAGTGGTAATACTGCTTTCCGGATCTTTCTATAAAAGCTGAATCAGGAAAATCCTGGCAAACAGCCTAATATTCAAGGATCCCCAATCCCTGCCTTATGATCTCAATTTCACCAGTGGTACAGTCAACAACAGTCGAGGCTTCATTCTTTCCATACCCTCCGTCAATGACAACATCTGCAAAGTCGCGGTACTTTTCATAGATCAGCTCGGGGTCGGTTGTATATTCAATCACATCATCCTGATCATGAATAGATGTTGTGATGATAGGCCTCCCCAGTTCCCTTAACAGCTCCAGGACAATGTTATTATCGGGTATCCTTATTCCAACAGTTTTCTTTTTGTTTTTGAATATTTTAGGGATCTGGTTGTTTGCCCTGACAATAAAAGTGAACGGCCCTGGAAGGTTCCTCTTAAGCAGCTTAAAGACGTTGTTATCCCTTATGATTGTGTAATCAGCAAGATGGCTCATGTCGAGGAATATAATGGAAAGATCCGGATTAGTCGGATTAAGGCCTTTGAGTCTGGCAATCCTCTCGATCGATTTTGTAGCCTTGATGTCACAGCCCATAGCATAAACGGTGTCAGTCGGATATATTATTATCCCTCCTTCTTCAAGTACATCCACCACCTTGCGTATATGGTTCTGGTTTGGATTCTCGGGATATATTTTCAGAAGCATGACTGTTTTTCGGCAAATATAACGAAAAGTACCCAACAGCAATCCCACTCTTTGTATACCATACACAGAGCGCCCTCTAAAGTATGACCTTCCCTGGCCGCACTTTCAAGGGCGGGGACACCCAGCCCCTTGAGATACGCCATATCCCCTAACCCGCCCTTTTAAAGGCGGGAACAAAAAAGGGTAAGCTACTTATATCGCACCGCTACAACCGCCTACCCTTGCTACCTTCCGATCCTGGGGGAGTTCAGCGGGAGCTGGTCGTATAAGACTTACCCCGCGCAAAAATAAAAAAATTCGCTCATGCTGCAAAATAATAAAATCAGACAGCTCTGTATTTCATACGAAAATAAAATTATTATATTTATGATAATTAAGTGGTTCACATGGAACCTTTATTATTTATAAGCTTATTGTAGAGTTTAAAACGGTATGAAGGTTTCATAACTTCTTTTTCAACTATATTTGTCATTGCAGGACAAGGAAAGGCGCCGGGCACCGGGCACCGGATTACTCAACCCGAACCCGAAACCTGAAACCTGAATGAAACCTGAACCAGGAACCAGGAACAAGAAACAAGGAACCAAAAATAAATCGTCATGGAAGAAAAAGTATCAGTCTGGAAAGCCAACCTCAACAATGGTCTTATACTTGCACTGGTTGGCATAGTATATTCGCTTATTATGTATTTCCTTGATCTTTACCTTAATAAAACTCAGGGATACATTTTCATGGTAGTATTAATAGTAGTGCTTTATTATCTGGTAAAATCATATCGTGACAACTATCTCCACGGATACATAACATACGGACAGGCAGTAGGCGCTGGTGTGGTAATATTCCTTTATTACGCTGTGATCTCCGCTGTTTTCGCATACATCCTGTACAAATTCATCGATCCTGATCTCACCGCAAGACAGCTTGCAATGACAGAGGAGATTTTGCTTAAGAAAGGGATGCCGCAGGAAGCTATAGATGCAGGTATGAAAGTTCAGAAGAAGATGATGGTCCCTGAGATCATGGCTCCCTTCAGTATTCTTGGTAACATGGTCACTGGAGTGATAATGTCGCTGCTTGTGGCTATTTTTGTCAGGAAGGAAGGCAATCCTCTCATTGATGCTCCTGTAGAGAACTAGAAAGAAAGAAATGGACCTTTCCGTAATAATACCTGTTTTTAATGAAGAAGAGTCACTAGGGGAACTCTCCGGATGGATTGAAAAAGTATGTAACAGGGAAAAGCTTTCATTTGAGATCATTTTTATTGATGACGGAAGCAGTGATCATTCCTGGAAAAGGATAAAAGAACTGGCAGCAGCGAAAAAGTCCATAAAGGGATTCAGGTTCCGAAGGAACTACGGTAAGGCAGCAGCTCTTCATACAGGTTTCACAGAAGCTTCCGGAGATGTAGTCATAACAATGGACTCGGATCTTCAGGACAGCCCCGACGAGATACCCGCTCTTTTCAGAATGATAAATGAGGAAGGTTATGACATGGTCTCAGGCTGGAAGAAGAAAAGGTTTGACCCGGTGGTGAAGCGGATTACAAGCAGAATATACAATGGCACTGCCAGGATTTCTTCGGGCATTAAACTTCATGACTTTAACTGCGGCCTGAAAGCTTACAGGAATGAAGTGGTCAAAAGCATTGAGATCTACGGAGAGATGCACCGGTATATCCCCATGCTTGCAAGCAGAGCCGGGTTCGGAAAGATCGGAGAGAAAATAGTTGAACACAGGCCAAGGAAATATGGTACTTCAAAATATGGCTTTGACAGGTTCATGAAAGGGTATCTCGACCTGATGACAATCGGTTTCATTACCCGTTTCGGCAAAAGCCCCATGCATCTTTTCGGTTCAATAGGCACTCTGATGTTCATTGCCGGATTTTTAATGGCCCTGTACCTCGGGATAAGGAAGCTGGTGTTCATAAAGAACCACTTGCGGGCGCCTCTGGTAACCGACAGTCCCTATTTCTACATAGCTCTTACCGTGATGATTATCGGATCGCTTCTGTTCATTGCAGGCTTTCTGGGAGAACTCATAAACAGAAATTCCCCCGAAAGGAATACCTACCATATCAGGGAGCAGGTCAACAAAGACTGAAAACCAGGGAGAAATGCTTCCTTACATGGCTTTGATAAGCTGCTGCAGCAGACAATTATAAAAGACCTCTGTGATCCTGTCGGTCATTTTGCCCCAGGAAAACCTGTCCTTTGCACGTTTTACATTATAGGAGAATGTCAGCCATCTGTCATTATCATAAAAATCAACAATAGCATCCCCTATATCCGCCGGGTCAGGATTTACAACATACCCGCATCTCATGTGACTGACGATCTCCTTGAGCCCACCAACATTGGTAACAAGCATCGGACGGTTAAACTGGTATGCAATCTGGGTTACGCCGCTTTGTGATGCAGACCTGTAAGGTTGTACCACAAGATCGGCTGCACTGAAGAATAATCCGACTTCATTATCCTTTATAAAATGATCAAAAAGAATGATTTCATCCTCGAGATCATTTTCCCTGATAATGGCTTTATAAGGGGCAGCGTTTTCGTAAAATTCACCGGCTATTATGAGGCGCAGTCCCCTGTTCCTGAGCCTCTTGTCGGCAAAGGCCCTTAGAAGCAGATCAAGACCTTTATAATGCCTTATCAACCCGAAAAAGAGCAGATACCTGTAATTCGGGTCAAGATTTAGGGCTTTGAGCGCCTCGATGCGGTCCATGGCTCTGCCGTAATTGTCGAACAACGGATGAGGGGCAAGCCTCACAGGGATATCATTTCTGAAACTCTCAAGCTCCTTCCTGACTGTATCAGACATTACAACTGCACCATCGATGTTTTTAAGGAAGTACTTCGTCATCAGCGTGTCGAGGATCCTTTTTTCGTGAGGTATGATATTGTCGGCGATGGCTATAACCAGGGTATATTTGTTTTGGCGGGCAAGTTTTGATATAGTCCCAAGGCAGGGTGCCAGGAAAGGGATCCAGTATCTGACCAGCAATATGTCAGGCCTTTCCTTTTTAATTCTGATGCCTGTCCTGATCCAGTTGAAGGGATTTATCGAATTGAGTTCGCGTGTTATTCTTATGCCTGAAGGTTGCTTTCCATCTGCAAACTGTGTTTTTCCCGGGAAGAAAATTTCAGGATATTGAAGCCGGAATGTACGGATGTCAACATCCTTGCATTCCGAAGACAACTGTTTTGCCAGCCTTTCGTTGAATGATGCTATTCCTCCCCGGTAGGGATAAGCAGGTCCGAGAAAAGTAATCTTCATCAATCAGGTCAATAATCAGTAAAAATAAAAAATCTGTAAATAACAGA
>JAVEVC010000040.1:0-26352 GCA_034005245.1 Bacteroidales bacterium | reverse complement strand
AACCTGAGCTTTTTAAACACTTGTCTGTCAGCTTCTTTCCCAGTCATCCTATAGAATAGCAGCCTTGCTATTCCCTCGGCCAGACCGCCACTGGTCTCTGCAAGAACCGCCATGGAACTCCTTCCTGAAATTGGTTCATCTGCGGGTTCTTTATCAATATTTGTTATGTCAATCCCGTACAGCTTTATCAGGCGGGCTAATTCCCTTACTGTGAGGACCGAATCAACATCGCTGATCCCTTTTCTCATCATGCCGTCGCGGCGTGCCTCAAATTTCATAGCCACACAGGGGGACACAGATACAGAAAAGATCTGTTCCGGCTGAATGCCGAGCTGACCAGCTACAATAGTCTTAATAAGAACGCCTGTGATCTGCTGTGGCGATTTTATCAATGAAAGACTGGGTATCAGTTCAGGGTAAAACTGTTCTGCATATTTGGTCCAGGCAGGACATGCTGCTATATACAGAGGATCCTCATTCTTCCTTTGGAGCTTTTCTGACAGTTCTTCTGTCAGTTCATTTATGTATATATCTGTTCCCGTACCGGTAGTAAACACTTTGTCAAATCCAATTTTTCGCAATATGGCATTAAGGACCTTATCAAACTCCCTGCCATATTTGATACCGAGTTCATCGGCAATTCCTGCTGCCACAAGAGGCGAATACTGGATTGCCTTAACAACCTCGGTCTTATTGAGATATTCCTGAACTTCAGTAATATTATGTTTTTCATGAAGGGCTCCGGTCGGGCAGACCAGAACACATTGCCCGCATTGTATGCAACTTGAAAAATTAAGCTCCCTGTCCATTGCAGTCCCAACGTGAGTCTGTCTGCCCCTGTTAATGAAGTCGAGCGATGTTGATGTTATTATCTCCTCGCAAACCCTTACGCATCGCCCGCACAAAATACATTTTGATAGTTCCCTTACCACAGAAGGGCTTGACTGGTCAAGGCGCTGCTTAATCTTTTTCCCCCTGATACGCCTTTCCCTGATATTAAGCTCCTCCGCCAGTTTCTGAAGCTCGCAATGCAGGTTTCTGTCACAGTAGAGGCAATCATCGGGGTGATTGGAGAGTAACAGTTCAACAATGGTTTTCCGTGCTGTGATGACTCTCGGGGAATGAGTCCATATCTTCATCCATTCCTCAACAGGATGAGAACATGCCGTTACAAGCCGCTCCTTCCCCTCAACCTCGACAACACATATTCTGCACGCCCCGGTAGGGGTGAAATCCCGCATCCTGCACAGGGTCGGGATCATAATACCGTTGCGGTTCAGTGCCGAAAGAATGGTTTCCCCTTTCCTGGCTTTAATCTTTTTGTTATTGACCTGTATTGTCAGAAGCATATATTCTATTTAACCACTATTGCACTGAATTTACAAACATCAAAGCATATTCCGCAACCGGTACATTTATCCTCAACAATAAAGAAAGGCTGGAGCCGCGTGCCATAGATGGCATTCACCGGGCAACGCGATGCACATGCTGTGCATCCGGTACATTTATCAACGTCGATTGTGAATTTTCTGAGCCCCCTGCAAACATTGGCACGACATTTCCTGTCAAAAATATGCTCTTCAAATTCCTCCCTGAAATTTTTCAGGGCGCTGATGAACGGATTAGAAGCGGTCTGCCCAAGGCCGCATAATGAAGTATCCTTCATGACTGAAGCAATGGTCTCAAGTTGCATGACACCCTTGAACCTCTCAAGAGTCGTTCCTGATTCCTCATTTACAGGCTTCCTGATGATGCTTTCAAGTATCTCCAGCATCCTTCCGGTACCTTCACGGCAAGGAATGCATTTCCCGCAGCTTTCATTCCTGATGAATTCCATATAGAACCTTACAAGGTCTACCATGCAGGTACCCTCGTCAATTACTATGAATCCGCCGGCACCCATTCCGACTCCCTTTTCCTTCATGAGATCGTAATCCACCTGCAAACCGAGATCCTGATGAGTGATAAAGGAGCCTGAACCTCCTCCGATCTGGACCGCTTTAAATTCCTTTCCGTCCCTGACTCCGTCAGCTATTTCTTCCACAATTGTTTTAAGACTGGTACCCATTTCAACTTCCACGACGGCTGTAATACGGCTTTTTCCTGCAATGGCAAATATCTTTGTTCCGGGGCTTGAGGCAGTTCCGAAATTCCTGAACCATTCCGGACCGTTCTGCATTATCAGCGGAACATTCATTAAAGTTTCAACGTTGTTTATTACAGTAGGCTTTCCCGACAGTCCGAATGTTGTCGGATACGGAGGCTTTATCTGCGGCATTCCCCTTTTCCCTTCCAGGCTGTTGATAAGAGCTGTTTCCTCGCCGCAAACAAAAGCCCCTGGTTCAATCCGTATAGTTATGTCAAGGTTATATCCGCTTGAATAGATGTTATGACCAAGAAGCCCGTAATCTCTTGCTGACTCAATGGCTTTCTGAAGCCTTTCACGGGCACAGTCCGAACCGCCTCGCAGATATATTATTGCCGAAGACGAGCCGGTAGCATAAGAAGCTATGGCCATCCCCTCAATAAGCCGGTGAGGATCACTTTCAAGCATTGTCATATTACAGAATGATCCCGGATCGCTTTCCTTGGCATTGCAAATAAGGTATCTTGTATTTGAGCTGGTATTTAGGGCCTGCTTCCATTTTACACCGGTCGGATAGCCTCCTCCGCTCCTGCCGCGCAAACCGCTTTTTTCAATAATTCCGCATACTTCTTCATATGTGTAGTGCCTTATTGTCTTAACATAAGAGCGGTATCCGCCACGGGCAATGTATTCTTCAATACTCTCAGGATCATATAATCCGCAGTTGCCAAGGACGATCCTTTTCTGAGCGGCAAAAAACGGGAGTTCGTCAAGATAGGGTAACCCCGGCCACATTTCGAAACCTCTTTGTCCTGACTGCCCTACAAGGTCATCTTCATTTATGTCGTTATGAAAAACCCCGTTAAGAAGCGATTCAATCTTATCTTCTGTAATATTCCTGAAATAAAGCTTATTCTTACCGGGCATCTGGATACAGACAAAAGGCTCATAATTGAAAGGGCCGGCACAGCCAACTTTTACAATTTTCGAATTGATCCCGTTCTCTTCAATGTAGGCTTTCGCCGTAGAATACGTTTTTTCCGATCCTGCAATTATGCCGGATGTCCCTGAAGATATATAGATCAGGGGATTATCAGTCTTATCCCTCCGGATCAGCTGCAACGCCTTATCCGTTTCAGGCGGCAACGTGTCAGATTCCAGCAGTAGTACCTTGTTGATGAGATATGACTTCAGATCTTCCATCTAATCGTTTTCGATTATATACTTCAGTTTCTTGATGAGTTCCGATATCTGCTCAGGCCGCACATGAGTATGATATTCTCCGTTTACCGAAATTACCGGACCGTTGTTGCATCCTCCCATGCACGACACAACTTCAAGGCTGAAGTTTCCATTTCTTGTCGTCTGCCCGGGTATAGCACCTGATTCTTCCTTTATGATGTTTATCAGTTCCTGGGAGCCGTTAAGGAAACATGAAGTTCCCTTGCATACTTTAATATGCACCCTGCCCCTGGGAAAGAATTTGAACTGATCATAGAAGGTTGCCAGCCCGAATATTTTCGTGGTGCTTAATCCCAGATGGCCTCCGACTTTTACAATTGCTTCCTCAGAGAGGAATCCGACACTCTCCTGTATTTCCTGGAGGAGTGGTATAAGGTCCTCTCTCCTTCCCTGTTTATATTTTTTTATAATTGATTCAACATCCTGTTCCATGATGGCCAGTCAATTATGAATACACAAATATAGCTATTTTATTGTTAATAAATAAACATTGTTATTTTATTAACAATTAAACCTGGTGCGTATTCCCAAACAACCAACTGCGTGAAACCGGCAAAATATATGACTGATTCAATGTGTGTTATACAGGCAATAGCACTTAATATATGCGGGAAGAACGCAGAATATGAGTTTCATTGCCTGAAGCATTTGCTTTAAGGGCTGGTTCAGCTCGGAAAATTATTACTACTTTTGGGTTTGTAGTTTTCCCTTAACATTTTAGCTGATGCCTAATAGGATTGAAATGCAGATATGTCTCGGGAGCTCCTGTTTTTCGAGGGGCAACAAGGAGGTTGTGATGTTCATCAGGGGTTACCTTAAAAAGAATCACCTTGAAGACAGGATAGTATTCAGGGGGGCAAGATGCATGGGACTCTGCAGCAACGGGCCCAATTTGAGGATAAGCGACAGGACAATCGAGAACGTTACCCTTTCGAATATTGAATCAATACTTGAAAAGGAATTTGGCAACCTAAAGTAATATTAACCCAGTAAAAAGTATGAACGAAAGGAAACCGGTTTTCTACATTAATGAAGAAAAATGCAGAAATTCCTATTCATGCGTACGGGTTTGCCCTGTGAATGCCATCGAGGTCAGACCGCAAAGAGATCATCCTTTTATTATACCGGGCAGGTGTATCGGTTGCGGATTATGTTTCATCTCATGTTCACCCCGTGCCGTTGAATTCAGGGATTCAAAAGAGCAGGTAAAAAGTCTGCTTTCTTCAGGAAAAAAGACTGCCGTTCTGGTCGCTCCAAGCATTGCATCGGAGTTTGACGACATTACCGACTACCGCAAGTTCGTGGGGATGCTGAGGTTGCTGGGCTTCACCTATGTCCATGAAAACTCCTTTGGCGTTGATCTTATTGCTGCCGAATATGCAAAGCTATTTACCAGGGCTGAGGGAAAGTATTATATGACTGCAAATTGCCCTGCAATAGTCAAACTCATCGAGAAATACCATCCTGAGCTGGTGCCGAACCTGGCTCCGCTTGTCTCTCCCATGATTGCCACGGCAATGGTTGTAAAGGAATTGTATGACGATGAGGTGGCTATTGTATATATCGGTCCCTGTATTGACAATAAGGATGAGATTCTCCTTTATCGTTCAGGCAAACTTATTGAGGAAGCTCTCACATTCATTGAGCTAAGACAGCTCTTTGATGAATTTGGCATCCAGGAAAGAGTGGTTAAAATGTCGGAGTTTGATCCCCCTTATGGCTATTGGGGAGCCTTATACCCGCTGCCCGCCGGGATAATACAGGCAGGAGGGATAAAAAGAGATATGGCCACCAGTAACGTAATAACGGCAGCAGGAAGGGAGGATGTGATGGAAGGCATCAACGATTTTGACAAATACATTGACACAATACACCACCATTTTAATTTTTTCTTCTGTCACGGGTGCCTTCTGGGACCCGGCATGGAACGCCACAATGAACGTTTCAGAAGGCGGGCGCTTGTCAGACTATATGCTGAGAAAAGGGTGAATAAGCTTGATAAGGCATTATGGCAGAAAAATATCGAGAAATGGTCCAAACTCGACTTCTCAAGAACATTCAGTCCCGACGATCAGAGAATTCCTGATCCGCCGGAAGAAGCTGTGGCTGAAGTACTTAAAATAATAGGGAAGGAGAATGCAGAGAACGAGATAAACTGCGGCGCCTGTGGATACGAGTCATGCAGGGCATTCGCATCAACAGTTGCAAAGGGACTTGCAGTCCCCGAAATGTGCCATACCTACAATTTAAAGAATAAGCAGGAATACATTGAAACACTCAGACAGACAAACAAGAAGCTCGCAGAAACAAAAAAAGCCCTGAAAGAATCGGAAGAACTGGCAATGAGGGAGAAGGAAATGGCACAGAATGCTTCTGACATGATGAATAATATGCTGGAAAAGCTGCCAACAGGGGTGGTAATAGTTGACAGCAAACTGAAAATCCTGCATTCAAATCTCAGCTTTATAAATATTATAGGAGAAGATGCAAAAGCAATCTCCGAAATAATTCCCGGGCTGGCAGGAGCCGACCTGAAGACACTGCTCCCCTTTAACGTTTACAACATGTTCACCTATGTTCTCAAGGAGGACGAACCGGTACTGAGCAAGGATATTCATTTCGAAGACAGAATGCTTAACATTTCAATCTTTCCCATAAAAAAGAACCGGATGTGCGGAGCTATCATACGCGATCTTTATTCTCCTGAAGTTCAGGGAGAAGAAGTGACTGCCAGGGTAAGCGAGGTAATAGAGAAAAACCTGGAAATGGTTCAGAAAATAGGGTTCCTTCTGGGCGAGGGAGCCTCAGAAACTGAGCAGATGCTAAACTCAATTATCGAATCATATAAATCGAAGGTGAGAAAAATATCCAAGTAATTGCTGAACAAGCCGGTGAGAAGGGATTTTTATATTGAAGTGAACAGCCAGCAAAGAAATCATGACGGTGAAAGGATTTGCGGTGATGTCTTTCTCTACAGGTACATAAAGGAAGAAGACAGGGTTATTGCCGTGCTTTCCGACGGAATGGGGCATGGAGTCAAAGCAAACATCCTTGCAACTCTTACTGCTACCATGGCCCTTAATTTTACAAGAGAGCATAAGGAGGTCGACCGGATTGCCGAGATCATTATGAACACACTTCCGGTATGCAGTGAAAGAAAGATAAGCTACTCAACCTTCACAATTGTTGATATAGAAAGCAACGGTCATACAACAATCCTCGAGTACGATAACCCTTCAACGATCATCCTCAAGAGCAGTGCTGTGGTTGATATCCCATGGAAGCAAGTTGTACTTAACAAGGGAAAGCATTCAGGCAAGGTTCTTAAAACATATTCATTCATGCCTGAAAAAGAGGACAGGATAATATTCTGCTCTGACGGCGTGGCTCAGAGTGGTATGGGAAGCGAACAGTACCCCTTCGGATGGGAAAGAGATAAAATTGCATTATATGCAGCATCGCTTGTGTCAAGCGAACCATCGATATCAGCTTCCGTTCTGTCGGGCAAGATCGTAACCATGGCCCATAAAAATGATGCTTACAAAGCCAGGGACGACATCAGCTGTGCAACAATATACTTCAGGGAGCCTCGGCAGCTGCTGATCTGCACCGGTCCTCCCTATGACAAGGAGAAAGACAGGGAATTAGCTTTAAAAGTGGAAAACTATCCCGGGAAAGTAATTCTTTGCGGCGGAACAACTGCAGATATAGTAGCCCGGGAACTCAACCGCACAATTATCGATGAACTCATCTTTGAAGATCCCGAGCTTCCTCCAGAAAGCTTCCTTGAAGGCATTGACCTTGTTACTGAGGGAATACTAACGCTCCAAAAGGTCAATGAAATACTCAAAACATACAACAACAGCGTAAAACTGGGAAAGGGTCCTGCCGATAAAATAGTAAAACTGATAATGGAAAGCGATGAGATTCATTTCGTAATAGGAACAAGGATCAATATAGCACACCAGGATCCCACACTGCCTGTGGAGCTTGAGATAAGAAGAACAGTTGTGAAAAGGATTGCAAGGCTCCTTGAAGACAAATGGCTCAAAAATGTTAGTTTCGAATACATTTAGATCCTGCCTTTGCTCCTGAGCCACGAAATAACCTTCTCAAACATAACGGGCTGAATATCAGGATATGTTAAACTGGATGGCATTCTTTCCATGACCTTAACTTCACATATCTCGGAATTTTCAGGCAAAGGATCAAGTGCGGCTACCTCAGCAAAGAACAGGCAGCCATATCCCTTTGAAGTTCGCTCTGCCACTGAATATACAGAAACCAGCTCAGGATCCGGATCAACTGCACCTGTCTCTTCCCACAATTCCCTCCGGGCAGCTTCCATGATGCCTTCACCAGGTTCAATATGCCCTGCAGGCATCTCCCATGTCTGACGTTTGTAATGCCTTACAAAAAGCCATCCCTGTCCGTGCCTTGCTGCAATAACTGCATACATTGGATCAGGATCACCTGCTTTTATACTCTCTGAAAATTCAACCCTGATCATACATTAGGATTCTATTGCTGCGAATGTAATTATAATTACCTTAAATAATATTTTATTTACTTTTACACACTGACTTTACAAAATGATTCTTCTCATAATCCTGATCGCAGTCGAGATCATGACATTTATTGTCATACGCAAGATGCTTTATGACAGATCCTGGATCAGATACTATCTCTTAACACTGGCGAACATTTCATTAAGCATACTTCTTTGGGTGGTATGGTTCCAGCTTTCGCTGTTCAGAGGCCCCTATGACGATTCCCGCCATGTGTCTCTTATGCTTGCCCTGAATGGATTGCTAAGTGCCGTAGTAGTACCAAGAATAATCATAATCATTACATTTTATGCTGGTTCTGCAATGAAAAATTTGCGCAGCAGTCGCATCTTAAAAACCGCGGGCATGGGTGTTGCTCTGTTTATATCCACCCTAATAGCAACAGGAACCCTAATAGGAAGATATAATTTTCACACTGAACACATATCCCTGCATATCTGCGATTTACACAAAGAGCTGGATGGACTTAGAATTGTGCACATCTCAGACTTACACCTTCCCTCCTTCTACCACAACTCTGACCGGCTGGTTGAGGTTATGAACGAAATCAATGAACTTGATCCTGATATCTTAATCAACACGGGTGATTTCGTGAATTATGGATGGCGTGAATTCATAGGCTACGATACCATTCTGGGAATTGCAAAAAGCAGATATGGGAATTATGCAGTGCTGGGCAATCATGATTTTGGAACATACCACCCGTATTACACCCAGGCGGAAAGGAGAAATAATGTTCTGATCATGAACAATATGGTAAACTCGTCAGGCTACCGGGTGCTGAACGATGAATCTGTTATACTGAATATTGGCAGTGCCAGGCTGGGCATTGCCGGAGTTATAACAATGGGTTCCTTTCCTGACATTATCCATGGGAATCTGATTAAGGCAATCTCCGGGATTGACAGTACTGACCTGAACATCCTCCTGACTCATGATCCCAACCACTGGATAAAAGAGGTGAAGAATAAAGCTGATATACAATTAACCCTGTCAGGCCACACTCATGGAATGCAGATTGGAGTATACACCCGAAAATTCAGATGGAGCCCTGCCAGGTACTTTTATCCATTCTGGGGCGGTCTTTACAATGAAGGAGATCAATACCTGGTTGTTAACCGCGGCCTCGGCATCCTGGGGATTCCCTGCCGGATCTGGATGCCTCCGGAAATTACTGTAATAGAGCTAAAAACTGAATAAGAGAACGTGAAGGATATGCCTGACCCCGCCCCCTTCAGGCCCCGGTTCACAAATCCTGCCGGCCACAAATTCGTTATGAATGCCGGGATTTTTATTGCCGCATAATATTATTATTTCATATATTACAGGATCAAAATGAGAATTAATTAATTGACGAACCATTTATAAAACCAGCCATGAAGAAACAGGTTATATGTATTTTAGGATTAATCACCTTACTTTGCTTTTCGTGCAGCAGCGAGAAAAATCAATGGGTAAGGATCAATCAGCTCGGATACAAGCCGGGAGACATTAAAGTAGCTGTATTTCTTAGTTACGGTAATGTTGACATCAAATCTTTCAGCATTGTGGATGCCGGAACAGGAAAGGAGCTGATGAAAATCAATGATGTAATCAAGTCACCATCCATTTCTCCTTTTTCAGCATGTTACCGTCTTCCCTTTTCATCAATCACTAAACCAGGCCTGTACCGGATTGAAGCAGGCAGGGCTGTTTCTCCTGAATTCAGGATTGCCGATGACGTTTATGACAAAACGTCTGACTTCCTGCTTAAATACATGAGGCAGCAGAGGTGTGGATTCAATCCGTTCATAAATGATTCCTGCCATATCCACGACGGTTATGAGATATATGGGGAAAGGGATGACAAACCGCATATCGATGTAACCGGAGGCTGGCACGATGCGGCAGATTATTTGCAATATGTTGCAACATCAGCCAATGCGGTATACCAGATGCTTTTTGCCTACTCAAAGAATCCTGGGGCTTTCGGTGACAACCATTTGCAGAACGGCCTTCCCGGAACCGACGGAATACCTGATGTACTGAATGAGGCAAAATGGGGACTGGAATGGCTGCTTAAGATGAATCCGGCTCCAGGAATAATGTATAACCAGCTGGCTGATGACCGTGATCATGTAGGTTTCAGGCTGCCAAATGAGGATAAGGCAGATTACGGGAAAGGGAAGGAAAGGCCTGTTTATCGCTGTACCGGTAAGGTTCAGGGACTCTTCGGAAATCTCAACAGGGCTACGGGTATTGCCTCCACTGCCGGTAAATTTGCATCTGCCTTTGCAATTGCGGGAAGGATATACCAGGCATCTGATCCCGATCTCTCCAAATTTATGACAAGGAAAGCTGCCGATGCCTTCAACTATGGCCTTAAAAATCCGGGAGTCTGCCAGACTGCTCCGGGTACTGCACCCTACTTTTACGAAGAAGACAATTATGCTGATGATATGGAACTTGCAGCTGCTGAACTTTACAAACTTACGAGAGATCCGAAATATCTTCAGCATGCTTTGGAATTCGGGCGCCTGGAGCCTGTTACTCCGTGGATGGGCGCCGACACAGCCCGTCACTACCAGTGGTATCCTTTTATGAATATGGGGCATCCTGCGCTGGCAGGATTACTTGAAGATGTTCCCTGGAAACAGGAATTCCGAAACTACATGAAAGAAGGTCTGTCGAAAATCAAAACCAAAGGTGAGAATAATCCTTTCCTTGTTGGAGTGCCGTTCATCTGGTGCTCAAATAACCTTGTGGCAGCAACACTTACCCAGGCCCATCTGTATGCAGAAATAACAGGTGACAAAGAATTCACTGAGATGGAAGCAGCCCACCGTGACTGGCTCTTTGGATGTAATCCGTGGGGAACAAGCATGATAGTGGGGCTTCCTGAAAACGGCGATTACCCCGATAACACCCATTCTTCATTTGTTTCTGCCGGTATGCAGGTACCAGGCGGACTTGTAGACGGACCTGTTTACCCCTCAATATTCAATTCTCTCAAAGGAATTGCAATGGCAAACGAGGATGAATACGCCGGGTTCCAGAACAGTATGGCGGTCTACCATGATGATTATGCTGATTTCTCCACTAACGAATGTACAATGGACGGCACTGCCTGCCTGGTATACTATCTCTCAGCAATGCAGGCAGAATAGCCTGCAAAGGCATCGGGGTAATATGTGCAATTCGGAAAAAATCTTTCGCAGCACCAGGGGTATCGAATATACTGTAAAATACTCCGGCAGGAGGAGCATGGGAATAAGTATCTCTCCCTACTCGGGTGTTGTGGCAAGGGTTCCGTACAATACTTCAGGCAGGAAAATAGAAGAGATGATTTTGAAAAAACATGACTGGATAATAAAGATACTCAACCAGCACCAGTCACTCATAAGGCTTGATCCTGAAAAGTTTGTTAACGGAGCCGAGGTTATTTACAGAGGAAAAAAGCATACCCTGAAATTCCTGCAGGCAGACAGGTATTCTATACGGAGGCTCGGTGAAAGCATCATTGAAATAGGGCTAAATGGCCGCCAGGAACCTGAATTGATAAAGCTGATGCTTGAAAACTGGTATAAATCAGTTGCACAGAGAATAATATCTCACCGGTTTATTGAGATCCTGGAAAAGCACGGAAGTTATGGTTTCGCCCCTTCGGGATTCACCGTAAGAACGATGAAAAAAAGATGGGGAAGCTGTTCATACAAGGGTAAAATAGCAATTAGCAGCGATCTTATAAGACTTGATGATATTTATACAGAGTACGTAATCATCCATGAGCTGTGTCACCTGAAACACCATAATCACGGTCCTGGTTTCTACAAGCTTCTTTCAGAAGTCTTTCCCGAATGGCAAAGACTCCGTAAGGAACTCAGGAAAATTATCAGGTAGTGAAGGTACATTTAAGGCAATGAAGGGTTCCATGTTTCAAGTTCCTGGTTCCAGACTAATGCATCAATCAACAAAATAACGCAATAACAAAATAACACACTTACATTATCCGGTGGTTCCTTGTTCCTGATTGCTTTCGCCTTGATAGTCTAAAAAGCGCCTTCCAGCTTTTTCCTAGATAGTATACTCCTGTTTTGGAGAAGGTATTTCAATATTCTTGTAACCTCTTTTGGCCAGTTCGGCAGAATAATTAATCTGGGTTTCATATTCCCCATGCACAAGGAAAGTCTTTTTAATCTGGCTTTTATCCTGGCATTCAAGAAATTCGATCATTTCTTTGAAATCGCCATGTCCGCTGAAAGAATCTATTGTCATGATTTCTGCGTTCACCTCATGAATATTTCCATGAATGGATACCTCCTTTGCTCCGCCGACAATTTTTGCTCCAAGAGTGGATGGTGCGCAATAGCCCACTACAAGAACAGTATTTTTAGGATCGGAGATGTTGTTTGCCAGATGGTGCTTAATCCGTCCGGCTTCCATCATGCCTGAGGCCGAAATTATTATGCATGGCTTCTTGAGGTCATTGAGCTTTTTGGAATCTTCAGCTCTCATAATATAGGTCAGGCTGTTAAATCCGAACGGATCCGGATCATCTTCCATTTCCTTAATTATGTTTTTATTAAAGCACTCCGGGTGCATCCTGAATATTGTTGTTGCATTGACTGCAAGAGGGCTGTCAACAAAAATATTAACCATCGGGAGTTTCCCCTGGTTGAAAAAGGTATTAAAAGAGTATACTATTTCCTGTGTTCTTCCAACACTGAATGAGGGGATTATCAGCTTGCCTCCCTTATCGGCACAGGTGTGAATGGCGATCTTAAGCAACTCCTCGTCAGCAGAAACCGTATCCTGATGAAGCCTGTCGCCATATGTTGATTCAGTGATAAGGTAATCGCACTGAGGAAAAGGCTGGGGAGGTATAAGTATACGGCTTGAAGGACGTCCGATATCTCCGGTGTAGGCAATCCTCACCCTTTCTCCATTTTCCGAAACAATAAGGTTTGCAACTCCGCTTCCAAGCATGTGGCCCGTATTTGTGAACCTGACCTTTATGTTTTCATCGATCCTGAAATTCATATTCTTCGGGATGCCAATAAACAATGACATGCATTCTTTTGCGTCTTCCTGGGTAAAGATGGGGGTTACCACGGGCAATCCTTTCTTTGCCCTTTTCTTATTGAATGTTCTTGTATCAGTTTCCTGGATGTATGCGGTATCGGCCAGCATAATGGAACAAAGGTCGCGTGTAGCGTTCGAGCAGACAATAGAACCCCTGAATCCGAGCTTGTACATGTAGGGAATAAGTCCTGAATGATCTATATGGGCATGCGTAAGGATTATGTGATCAATTTCGGCCGGGTCAAAACCGAGATCCCTGTTCATGGCATCTGTTTCAAGGCCTTTGCCCTGGAACATACCGCAATCAAAAAGAATTCTCTTGCCCCTGTCAGTAGTTAGAAGGATCTTGCTGCCAGTTACCTCTCGTGCAGCACCTGCAAATTTTAACTTCATAATAGATTTTTTGTCGCTTGTTTTTTTAATAAACGTCAAAGGTAGCGAATATGTTGGAAAGGACGAAAGAACTAAAGTTTGAAAAGCCAATAAGGAATGCTCGGCAAATACTCAGACTCAGAAAAACATTGATAGCAGCAAAGAAAAAGCAAGTCCGCATACAGATATTATTGTTTCCATAACCGTCCACGACCTTAGAGTTTGTTTCTCATTCATTCCCAAATACTTACTAACAATCCAAAATCCGCTGTCGTTAACATGTGAGAGTATTGTAGCTCCGGCACCAATAGCTATAACAATCAGGGCAGCATTTGCCTGGCCTGGATTCACCAGCTCGATTATCGGGGCGATGATCCCTGCAGCGGTTATCATGGCCACTGTGGCTGAACCCTGGGTTATTCTGACGGTTGCAGCAAGCAGCCAGGCAAGCACTATCACAGGAAATGATGATCCTGCAATAGACTCAGCAAGTATTTTACCGATTCCGCTATCAACGAGAATCTGTTTAAGCACACCTCCTGCACCTGTAACCAGGATAATTATACCAGCCGGCCCGAGAGCCTTTGTGCTAAGCTCTAGAATATCCTGCCCTGGCATTCTTTGTTTCAGGCAAAGAAGGATCGAGCATAATGTAGCCAGGATGAGTGCAGTAAAAGGATGACCAATGAACACCAACAGGTTTGTCAGAAATGATGCTTCCAGCACTGATTTTTCCACACCAAGCCTTATGAACGTGCTCATAAGAATTAAAAGCAGGGGGATGCATATAATGACTGCAACAATACCAAATGAGGGAGGCTTTACTGAGTCATCCCCTGAACCGGTTTTTATTTCCTGAAGAATTTCGGGAACGGGAATAAATATTTTCTTTGCTATGAACCGCCCAAATATAGGACCGGCAATGATTGCAGATGGCAGGCCAACAAGCAATCCGAATAAAACTACCCATCCAAGTTCCACGCCCAGGATATCGGCAACAGCAACCGGTCCTGGTGTGGGTGGTACCATCGTATGCGTTGCGGCAAGCCCTGACAGCAGTGGTATCGAATAAAACAGGAGGGAGCGTTTTGTATCGCGGGAAAGGGCATACACTATTGGAATTAAAATAATCAGACCAACATCCAGGAATATTGGTATCCCTATGATAAAACCCGTAAGCATGAGAGCCCATGATGCTTTATCAGTGCCAAATTTTTTCAGAAGGTAATTTGCCAGCGCTCTTGCTCCGCCTGAGCTTTCAAGCATCTGTCCGAAAATGGCTCCAAGCCCGACCACTGTTGCAACAAATCCAAGAGTGCCTCCCATGCCTTCCTGGATGCTTGCTGTTATTTCATTCAGCGGCATTCCAGCCATTACCCCGACAAAAATTGCTGTAATAAGTAGAGATATGAATGCGCTCAGCTTGAATTTAAGTACCATTAGAAGCAACATTGCAACGCCTGCTGCCACAATGAGTATTATGAATGAAGGGGACATAGTCTGAGGGTTGATTGGGATTTACAGTTTTGGATTCCCGGATTGGGTCTTTTGATGAAGAATTTGATCAGGAATTATGGGAATATGGCTGGCTTCCCCTGCCATCAAAACCTGGTTCCGGCTTAAGAGGCAGCTTAACGGGTGCATTATCACGGTTTGATCTGTAAATAGCTGAGAACAGCTCAACGGTCCTTCTTCCGGCCTCACCTGTTACGAGAGGATCATGATCACTGGCTATGGCGTTCAGGAAATCTTCAATCTGACGTCTTATATAGTATACTGCCGGGTCGCAGGTTTTGAAAGCCCGGGTATCTTCGTTCTGCCATTTCCGCAACAGCTTTTCTTCACCCGGTATTGTCCAGATATCATTTATGGGGGGTTCTGCAACGCCTGTCATGCCTGCAATAAACATAGCTCCCCCATCGGTCTGAACACCTGCAGATGCACCATTTTCTCCATGAATATGTACCTTCCCGTAGATGCCTGGTTTCTGTGAATTGCTTAATATTATGTTTCCAATGGCTCCGCTTTTAAATTTTATAATAGCCAGTGCTGTATCTTCAACTTCAATATACGGATGATTTAAGTTCCTCCACAATCCATATACCTCATCAACTTCCCCCATCATCCATAGCAGAATATCCAGTTGGTGGGGTGCCTGATTTACCAGCACTCCCCCACCTTCAGTCGCCCATTTGCCACGCCATTCGTCAGCCTCGTAATAGGCCCTGTCGCGCCATCCCAGCATTGTCACAGTTGACAGAACAGGCTTCCCCAGTTTCCCATCGTCAATAGCTCTTCTGACCCGCATCACAGGAGGATACCACCGTCGCTGACTAACCACTCCGAGCTTCACATACCTGACCTTGCATGCATTTATAATGGCTTCACAGTCGCGCAGATCTGAAGAAAGAGGCTTTTCGACAAGAATGTTGGCTCCAGCTTCAGCGGCTTCCACTGCAGGCTGTTTATGAAAAGGATGAGGCGTGCTTATTATTACAAGATCAGTATTGTTTTCCAGCACCATATGAGCAATATCATCATAAGCCCGCGTGTTGTAGCGTGCAGCAAACTCCTTCGCAGTGGCAGGCGTCCTGCTCCATACACCTGCCAGACGGGCATTCTGTATACCGCTGATCGCCGCAGCATGAAGATGGGCTACCTTTCCGCATCCGGCTATGGAAATATTAAATATTCTGCTTTTCATATCATTTATATTTAGGGGATCAGGATAACTTTCCCGGGATTGCTGTCCATCATATAAAGCTTTCGGAACCATTCAGCTCCTTCTGAAAGAGGTGCAGTGGCATATATCTGATCATCAATTTTAAGTCTGCCCCGATCAATAAGCTGAAGGATGGCTTCATACTCACCGCATATTGCACAGCTGCCTAATATACTTAATTCATGGGTTACTGCCTTCTGAAGCGGAAAATCCACCAAAGCTGATATATTGCCAATAAGGACTACTTTGCCCCCTTTTCTAACAGAATCGACAGCCAGATTAAAGGTTTCGTTCCTTCCCACTGCCTCGAAAGAAATATCAGCTCCTCGTGAGGAAGTCACCTCTGAGATTCTTTCAATAAGGTTGTCCTTCTCTGCAGCCAGGGCGGAATCAGCTCCGGCCTTAAGTGCCCTCTCCCTGCTTGTTTTATCATTGTCAACGGCAATTATTTGTCCGGCTCCGGATATCCTTAGAAGCTTTATCAGGAAGGTGCCAATAGTACCTGCTCCCAGTACCGTGCAGCTGTCGCCTGTTCTTATTCCTGATAAATTTACGGCATGAAGGGCTACTGCTGCTGCCTCGACCATTGCAGCCTGTTCAAAGGTTACCTTTTCAGGGATATGGTAAAGAATATGCCGGGGCACAGCCACATATTCTGCAAAAGCACCATTACGCCTGTATGTCCCGGGAGAAACACCAAAAACTTCCCTGTTATCGCTCAGATTATACTTCCCTTTAAGAGTAAACCAGTCATTCAGAGAATAAACTGTCGAATCGAATGTAACCCTGTCCCCTGCCTTCCAGTCCCTCACATCTGATCCAACACGGGCGATGATACCTGAAGCCTCATGCCCCATAATAAGCGGAGGTATTCTCCTTCCTGTACTTCCGTCGAGCCCGTGTATATCGGAACCGCATATACCACATGCCATGACCTTTATGAGAACCTCTTCAGAACTTATTTCGGGATTAGCCACATCTTTGTAAACCAAATTATTATAATCCTCAAGGACAAGTGCTTTCATGTTGTAAAAAGAAATTCAAAATATCAATCAACAAGTACGATTACCAGGTCCATGACATTAGTGTAAGTAGGACCAGTTATGATATGACCACCCGCTTTCCTGAAAAACGAATAAGAATCAAACTCCCTGAGATGCTTCTCAGGATCAATACGCACTGACTCCGCAGACTTGATCGTTGAAGAATCAACCACTGCGCCTGCTGCGTCTGTAGGACCATCATTACCGTCTGTACCGGCTGAAAGAATGGTTATACCCGGATAGTTTGCCAGCTTAATGGCAGCAGCAAGGGCCAGGTGCTGATTCCTTCCTCCAAGGCCGTTACCAGTTACCTTTATAGTGGTTTCACCTCCGTAAAGCAGGCATAATGGCTTTGAGGCTTCTATATTGTCCTTGAAGGACAATGCTGTCTCAATAATCATCTGTGCAGCATTTTCTGAGTCACCTGAGAGATTATCCGTTACAATAAGTGCATTATAGCCTGAATCGGCTGCAGCGCCCTGTGCGGCGATAAGAGCGGTTTCGTTAGTTCCTGCGAGCAGATTTGAAGTCCTGTCAAAGATGCTGTCTCCTGGCTTGGGAGTTTCAGGCCGCTTACCATCAACACCTGAAAGCAACAGTTCTTTTATTCCCATTGTGACATCTCCCGTGAGATGGTATTTTTCGAGCACTTTCCAGGCGTCGTGGAATGTTGTTGTATCGGGTACGGTCGGCCCCGAGGCAATAACATCTGGTTTATTGCCTGATACGTCAGAAATCATAATACTAACAAGCGATGCAGGCCATGCCCGTTTTACCAGCTGCCCGCCTTTGATCTCCGAAAGATGTTTCCGCACTGTGTTTATCTCCGTGATATCTGCGCCGCATCTTACAAGCAGGTTATTGATCAGATAGATATCTTCAGGCAATAATCCGGAGGGCAGATCAGACATGAGAGCGGATCCACCTCCCGAAAGCAGGCAGACTACAAGATCGTCTTCGCCTGCACCATCGCATATCTCTATTATTTCCCGGGTTGCTTCAAAACCGGCCATATCAGGTACAGGATGCCCGGCTTCTTTTACCTTTATCCGCTGCAACATACAGGCGTGTCCGTATTTAGTAATGATAAGCCCTCCGGTTACAAGGTCTCCAAGAATACTCTCAACATAATGACCCATTGCTGCACTTGCCTTTCCGGCGCCGATAACATACAAATTCCTGATCTTTTCTGCGGACAGAGTCAGGTCGCCGAATCTTAATACAGGACCTTTTCTCGAAATACTTTCAGCAATAAGCTTATCAGGCAAAACACTGGCAATCCCAGTCATAAAGATCCTTTCTGCTATGTCCCTGTTGCTCATATAACCTTGGAATTAATAATCGTTGAAGCTTATTCGCATTACAAAACAAATAGTGAAACGGTCCATATAAATGCAAAAACCACTATCCCCATGATCATAGTTGAAGTTGAATAAACCTTCAAAGTAGTATTGATATCCAGCTCGCCAAAATTATTGACCACCCAGAAATACGAGTCATTCGCATGCGAAATCATCATCGATCCTGCACCCATCGAAAGTGTTGCAAACAGCCTGCCTGATTCTGTATCAAGTCCGAGCATCGGGAGCATTGGTGCAACAAACGAGGCAGAAGTAATAATGGCGACAGTAGACGATCCCTGTGCCGTCTTCATCAGAAAAGCAATAATGAAAGGAACTATAATACCTGCACTGGTCCCCGACAGCATGCTGCCCAGTGTTTCGCCTATGCCTGTGGAACGGATCACCATTCCGAACATTCCTCCCGAGGCGGTAATAATAAGAATCGGCCCGGCTTTTAAAACTGATTCGGAGATCACGGAATTTATCGAAGACACTGATTTATCCTTAACCAGCAGCATCGCCAGGACGGCTCCTGCAGAAAGAGCAATTACCGGCTCTCCCGGAATATTAAATATTTTCGAAATAAGACTGATACTATCCCTGTCCACAAGAGAAATCAACGATTTGACAGTTATGAGAATCAGCGGAACCACAATTGGAAGGAATGAGAGAAAGACCGGAGGCAGGTCTCTTTTAAGTTCATCAGTATCAGCATGCACTTCTTTATCAACAACTGAGACCTTCCTGCTGACCCACCTGCTCCAGTAATAGGCTGACAGTGCACCGGGGATTGCGAAAAATATCCCTGTCACAATAAGATACCCAACATTTACATCAAGCATTCCGGCCGCAGCAAGGGCACCTGGATGCGGAGGTATAAGGCAGTGAACCGAATAGAGGGAACATGCCAGAACAGTGGCAATAAAAGGCAATGCCACTCCCGACTTCGACCTGAATGATTTAGCCAGGCCGCTTAATATGATAAATCCCGAATCGCAAAAGATCGGCATGCCGGTCAGAAAGCCTGTCAGCCCGATTGCTTCAGCACTTCGACGAGTTCCGGTTTTCGACAGAATGTAATTTGCTATACTAATCATTCCGCCTGTCCTGTCGAGAGTAACACCTATTATGGCACCAAGGATAATAAGGAGTCCTATAGAACCCATTGTAGTACCAAATCCATCCCTGATCACAGACATGATCTTATCGGGAGGAAGAGTTGTCACTGCCAGTAATATGGAAACCAGGAACAGAGCTGCAAATGCATGCATTTTCAGCCTGGATGTCAGAATAATGATGGCGATTATACTGAAAATGACAAGAATTGGGACAGAGATATTGATCATAGCTAAAATCATTATCCTTTTATGACCTATTCAGGCCGGGATGAAAAGATCAAAACACAATTATCACCGGTCTTATTCTGTTCAAAAAAATGATAATTCATGTTTTTGGAAAGTGTTAAGCTTATTGTTTATATCTTTGTATATCAATACATTGCAAAATCAATCAGCCAAAGAAAACATAGGCGACAAGAATTGCAGTAACAGCGCCTGCAAGGTCGGCAATAAGTCCGCAGCCCACTGCATGTCTGGTATTCTTTATTCCCACTGATCCGAAGTAAACCGCAATTATATAAAAAGTAGTATCAGTGGCTCCCTGGAGGGTGCACGACAGCCTCCCTATGAATGAATCGGCTCCGTGCGTGGTCATTGCTTCTATCATCATCCCTCTGGCGCCGCTGCCGCTCAGCGGTTTCATTAAAGCCACCGGCAGAGCATCAGTAAAACGGGTATCAAAACCCATCCATGCGAAAAATTTCTCAAACCCGCTGTTAATGAAATCCATTGCACCCGATGCCCTGAATATCCCTATAGCCACAAGAATGGCAACAAGGAATGGTATTATTTTTATTGCTATAGTAAATCCCTCCTTTGCTCCTTCTATGAAAGCTTCATATACATTAACCTTCCTGATAACAGCAAGCAAAATAAAGATAGTGATAATCGCAAAAAGCGTAAAGTTCGCTGCAAAAGTAGATGCATTAGTTATCTGTTCTTTGGGCAAAGAACTGAAATAGGCTATTATCCCGGCTATGATGCCGGTAAGCCCTGCAAGATATGCAAAAACAACCTTGTCGAAAAGATTGATCTTCTGTACTATGGCAACACTTATCAAGCCAACAAGCGTTGCGGCATAAGTAGCAATGAGGATAGGAATGAAGATATCCGCCGGATTTGCAGCACCGAGCTGGGTACGGTAAACCATAATGCTTACCGGTATAATAGTAAGACCCGAAGCATTAAGAACAAGAAACATTATCTGTGCATTTGATGCAGTGTCCTTCCGTGTATTTACTTCCTGCATCTCTTTCATGGCCTTGAGTCCCATAGGGGTAGCTGCATTATCGAGTCCGAGCATGTTTGCAGAAAAATTTAGTATCATTGATCCATAAGCCGGATGATCCCTGGGAAGTTCAGGAAAGAGCCTCTGAAAAAAAGGACCGAAAAGCTTTCCAAGAATAGTTACTACTCCCCCTTTCTCTCCTACTTTCATCAAGCCCAGCCACAAGGTGAGTGCTCCTGTAAGACCAAGGGATATCTCAAATCCGGTTTTTGCATTTGCAAAAGTGGAATTAACTATATCATTAAATATTTGTGTATTACCGGCAAAAACCAACTGTCCAAGTGCTACGATGAACCCAATCAGGAAGAATGCGATCCAGATGTAATTAAGTGCCATATACAGGGTATGATCTGCTAAGATAAAGATAATTGAAGGAAAAAGGTGATTGGGAAAAGGAAAAAGGGAAAAGTAAGGCTGATGAAAAACGGATAAAGCAAAAGACCTGGAATGACATGGCAGTGTTGATTAATGACAGCGAAGAAAGAAAAAGTACCTGAAAACACAAAGCACTCATCTGCTCATCTCCAGGATTGCAGAATGGCAGAATTGCAAAATTAATTACTGTGAATATCTGCAGTAAATTCAGTCTTTTTAACATGCCGGGATGATTGTTGTTGGCATGATATTGGATATATTTGCCGGAACAACATTTACTAAAACAAAAAATTCAACTGCTATGAATAAGGTTATTTCACATTTATCTTGTCTGCTTATAATAAGTGCCTTTTCAATAACTGCTTTTTCGCAGGACATCGTTCTGCCTTCTCCTGACAGAACGGGAGGCAAGCCTCTGATGCAGGCGCTGAACGAGAGGCAGACAACCAGAAGCTTCACAGAAGATGAGCTGACGCCCCGGCAATTGTCGGAACTGCTCTGGGCAGCATGGGGTATCAACCGGGAAGATATCGGAAAGAGAACTGCTCCTTCCGCAATGAATTACCAGGAAATACAGGTTTACGTTGCCCTGCCAGCCGGGCTATACCTTTATGATGCCCAGGTTCACTCCCTTAAGATGATACATAACACAGACATTAGAAGATCGTGCGGGACGCAGTCATTTGTTTATGACGCGCCAGTTAACCTTATCTATGTTGCTGACATGTCAAAAACAGGCAGGAATGAAGGAACTGCAATAAAAGACGCCGATCTGTTTATGCCATATTCAGATGCTGCATTCATTGCGCAGAATGTCTATTTATATTGTGCATCAGAAGGCCTGGGCTGCGTGGTACGGGGATCAATTCCAAAGGAGAGGCTGGCTAAGGAAATGGGCCTGAATGCAAGCCAGATCATTACTCTGGCCCAGACAATCGGAGTACCTGCCAACTGAGGCCAGGTAGTTCCCTTTCAAGTAATGATCGGGGCTTATTACCTTCACAATCTATCAGTTACCAGGTGCCTTGAAGATCTGGATGTTTGAAATTACAGGACATGCTTTGGAATCATTGAAAGTCACTCTGATAAGTGATGTTTTTACCAGGGGGAACTTCCGTATTACCTTATAGCCTATAGTGGTGCCATCAAGAATATGTTTCCATTCTCCCTGGATATCAGCTTCAACAGAGAACGATCTCACTCTCTGTCCAAGTTTTATATATTCCTGGATCAGGATCCTGTTTACCTCAGCTTCAGCACCCAGATCAATGGTAATGCTTGCGGTTGTTACATTGTCGGGTGTTGACCAGTAAGTGTCAGGTATACCATCAATGGCATTAACTGCACGATAGCTTTTTCCGCGGTCATGGCTCGATGAGGCTTCTTTCCCGAGGGCAAGGTCACTTTTAAATTCTTCCTCAAGCAAGCGGCGGAATGCAAGCAATGATTCAACATCATTTTCATGCAGCAGTCCGCGCCGGTCGGGCGGCACATTGAGAAGCAGGTTGCTGTTGCGTCCCACTGATGAATAATATAGTTCAAGAAGGTTTTCAGGAGACCTCACCAGGGAATCCTGGCTTTTATGGTAAAACCATCCCGGCCTTATCGAAACGTCAACTTCAGCCGGGACCCAGTATGTTCCATCCTCGTGTCCTTCACCAAGAATACTTGCAAAATTTCCACCCGGATACATCTCATCCCTTTTAAGAAGGCACCAGTTGGTAAGGCTTCCCATTCCGCTTTCGTTGCCAACCCAGCGGATATCGGGACCTGCATCACTGAACATGATGGCAGATGGCTGTAATTCCCTCACAAGCTTATGGGTTACAGGCCAGTCGTAGTAAGTTTTGTTGTCAATCCGCCTGGTTTCCCTTGCTCCCCCGTAATAACCGTCTCCTCCATTGGCACCGTCAAACCAGACTTCAAAAATATCGCCATATTCGGTAAGTAGTTCCCTAAGCTGATTGCGATAATAAATCAGGTACTCAGGAGTGCCATAAACAGCACTGTTCCGGTCCCAGGGAGAAAGATAAACGCCAAACTTCAAACCGTGCTCATCACATGCCTGCCGAAGCTCCCGAAGGACATCGCCTTCCCCGTTTTTCCACGAGGAATTCTTTACTGAGTGTGTCGTGTAGACTGATGGCCATAGGCAGAAACCGTCATGATGCTTGGCAGTGATTATTATACCTTTCATGCCGGCATCACTTGCTGTTTTGGCCCATTGCCTGCAATCAAGCCCACTGGGATTGAACACTGACTCATCTTCATCTCCGTAACCCCATTCCTTATCTGTGAAAGTATTAACAGTAAAATGCACAAACATATAGTATTCAAGCTGATGCCATGCCAGCTGCCTTTCTGTAGGTACAGGGCCAAACGGTTCAGGCGGCTTTACTTCCGAACAGGAACAAAGACCTGACAATACCATTAATATAAGTAACTGATGATGGATTTTCATTTATATGCTGGTTTTAATCGCATTAATATTACAAAACCTCAGAATTAGGTTATCTGTTTGGTAACCGGAATCATTGTTGCTCATCTGAATAACAGTCCGATCTTCTTTTGTGAAATAATTAACAGTTATCCGCATGGGAAAATCCGTAATTCATCCAAAAAATCCAGAGAAACACATTTATTCCTTCAGATAACTACTACCCGGCTTACTCGTTTGAAAGATCCTTAATTCTTAAATTTCTGAATTTGACTACAGATCCATGGCCAAGAAATCCAATATGACCGGTTTCATTCTTCAGGCCGGGATGGGCAAGCTGATCCATGGTGCCGTTATCACGTGGCCCGGCAATATCGCCATCAAGAATAACCGTACCGTTAAGGGTTATCCTGATCCGGGTTCCCTTCACATAAACTTCCTGGTAATTCCACTCCCCAACGGGATTCTGAAAGCCACGTCTGGCAGGTATCACTCCATAAACAGAACCATGATACTGGTAAGGCTTAAGGGCGGCATAAACGGGAGCTGTATTGTCAATTATCTGAAGTTCCATTCCCACATAGGCTGCATCGCCCTGAAGCGGTGCTCTTATACCCAGGCCGTTATTGGCGGCAGGTGTAAGGAGGAACTCAAAGCGCAGGATGAAATCTGAATATTCCTTCTCAGTGTAAAGGTTACCTCCGCTTCCGCCTTCCGGCTTGATCACTATCATTCCGTCTTCAGCGACATACGATTCCTTGTTCCCTGTCCAGTTGTCGAGATTCCTGCCGTTGAAAATCGAAACAAAACCTTCCGATATTTCTTCCGGAGTAAGGTTATAGTCTTTCTCACTTATCTCCCTTACGTATATATCCCTGAATGCAAGGTCAGTCCCGTGAGCCTGCAATTCTATCGACCCTATCTGGAATATGGGAATATTCCTGTCCCAGTAGTTTTCCATAACCACATTATCAACAACCAGTTCGCCATTCAGCCATACAGAAACCTTCTCCCCTGTCATAATTATCCTGAATGTATTCCATTCTCCAACCGGGTTATCTGCTACTTTAAGGGGTTTCGAGGGATTGACCTGATTGTTGTACAATCCGCCGGAACCTACAGAAGCTCCGGAATCCTTTCTTGAATGATCCCATATCTGTACCTGCGGCGTTCCCCTGAGGTATATTCCGCTATCACCATTCTTGGTGATCTTCCAGTCGACCAGCATTTCAAAGTCACCATATTCCTTCACAGAACAAAGGTTGTCACCAGCTCCGTTGAACCAGATGCATCCGTCCCTGACGGTCCAGCTTGCAGGTATTTTCACGTCTGCTTCAGCCTGTTTCCTGGCCAGTTCGGCTTTTCTCATTTTGGCTCTTGCAATAGGATTTTCAACAAGGCCCTGCCAGCCCGTCAGGTCTTTCCCGTTAAACATGGGTGCAAAGCCTTCATCAGGCGGCATTGCAGAGAGGTATTTATTAACCATTTCCTTCTCATAATCACTTTCAGGACCTGTCAGACCTGCTATCGCCTTTGTAAGGATTTCGCGGACAATTGTTCCGTACATTCCGGTCCCGCTGTCTGTTGACGGAAGGGCTATAAGCATTGCTGACCTTGCAGCAGCTGCTGATGTTGAAGGATCGTCCAGATAATCTTTAACGAAGAAAAGAGCCTGGTATGTTTTGAGTTTCCCTGTTTCAGCAATTACCTGGTTTTTTCTATCTCTGTCAAGGGCATAAGGCATTATTTTTTTATAGTACAGAAGCTTTTGCTCGTCAGGAAGAGAAGCCTGGGAAATTTGTTTCAGATATCCCTGAAATGCAGGTGCTTCGTATGTTTTATTCCGCGATGATACTATTTCAAACAGTGCTGAAGAAGCATCATGATTGCGCCACGAAGTGAGAGTTTTGAAGCATACATCCCTCATTTCCGGATTGCCCTTCTCGAATTCTCCGAGGACAACTGCAAGTGCTTCCTTTCCACCGGTTGAAGCAAGAACAGGGATAAGCTTAACTGCTGAAATGCCATTCCTGACAGCTTTCAGAATTTCGTCTGATCTCCTTTCAGTATTTTCTGTCTTCAATGCAGCTGACCTGAGAGCATTCTGAACATCCTCAACGTACTGCACTTTCTCTGTGCCGGATATTAACTTTATAAGCTCAGGCTGGTCTGAAGGGGAGGCCAGACTTGAAAGGGCCTTAAAGGCAGCTGCCTTAACATTTTCATTTTCAGAAGCGGTGAGTGATATCACTTCCTTAAAATATTCCGGATTACTGTTCCAGGCCATCAGTTCGATGGCAGTTATCCTTGCTGGATCCGGACCGCTCTTCAGCAGCGGCCTGAGAAGAGCTATTTCATTATTTCCGGCCACGGTCATCAGGGCTTTTTTCCCTGCTTCCTGATCAGCGGGATCGGGATTCTTACTAATATACTCCTTTAAATCCGGAGCTGCCCTGTTTCCCAACATAGCTGAAAGTGCTGTTGCAGCTTCATTCCTGACAGATAAATTCTGGTTTCCAAGCGACGAAGCAATAAGAGGAATTGCGTCCTCGCTTCCACGCCTGCCCAGCATGGCAATAATCTCAGGTTTGGCCGATTCTGTTGCTTTCGGGAAATAACTGATCCATTTCCTGACTATTTCATTTCCGGGTATATTCATTGATGAGTTTATTGCAGCACTCCTGTAACTCTTGTCAG
>JAVEVC010000104.1:0-5539 GCA_034005245.1 Bacteroidales bacterium | reverse complement strand
GGTCTCTCCACAACTGAGCATATTCTTGCCAAAATACGGATTACGTATCTCCTCTGTCTCGCTTAGCCAATATCCGCCTTTGTTATTATCGAACATGGGACAAAACTGGTAATAAACGGTTTTATTCATCACTCCGAATGTTTTTATTGCATCATAAATATCTTTACTTAAAGCCTGGAAGGCCTTACGTTCCTGCTCCAACCCGCTTGATTTGATTATTGAAGAAAGGCTCTCCGCCATCCTGCGAGAAAGATCCATCCATTTAATATGGTCATCTCCTGAGAGATGTTTCATATCAACTCCGGAAAGTGATTCCTGAAATGTTTTTGCCGCTTGTAATGCCATTTTTGAGTTATCCTGCACCAGGTAGTTTTTAAGATCTAAGTATTTATCCAACATATTATTAAGCTGCATAATAAAATCCATATCAACGGTGGTTTCTTCACCAGTATACTTCGTGTTTTCTGACATATATATATCAGACATGTCCTTAGAATCATCTTCTGATTTTGAATCATCAGGCATCATCATTCCTGGCATCGAAGAGACATTTTTCCCTCCCTGAGGATTCATCATGCTTGGTTTTCCTTCCAGTTGTGAGGCCGCATCCACACTGAAAGTTCCCTGAGTCACTATTTCTTCACCTTCTGTCAATCCGTCAGTAACCACAAAGCCTTCACTCAGGGCAGGTCCGAGGCCGATTCCCCTCAATCTGAAAACAGGTTCATCTGTATCAGGATCCTTAACATAAACTATTGAGCGCTTACCTGTCCACAGAACAGCCGATTTGGGGATGACTATTTTATCCTTATACTCTTTCAGACTCGATGAAACAACTCCTGAAGCAAACATTTCAGGTTTCAGTTTTCCTGAAAGATTGGCAACCTCCACCCGTACTTTTGCTACCCTGGTGACAGGATCAATGACCGGGTCTATAAAAGCAATATTCCCGGAATATTCAGAACCCGGCATTGCCTGAAGTGAAAACTTCACTCTTTCCCCTTTTTTTAAAAAAGGGAGATCGGTCTCATAAGCATCAAATAATATCCAGACTTTAGAAAGGTCTGCAATTTCAAAAAGGATAGCGCCGGATGAAACGTAATCACCAGTACTTATCCTTCGTGAAATAACGGTGCCAGAAGTATTAGCCAGGACTTCAAAATTGTTAATTATCCTTCCAGAATTCTCTATAGATTCTATCTGATTGCCTGTCAGTTTCCACTGACGAAGCTTTTCTTTTGAGGCTTCATATAATTCCGGCTGGAGTTGTTTGGTTTTTATAGTTTCCAGTAATTCCTGCTGTGCGGTTACTAACTCAGGTGAATAAATCTCTGCCAGTTTCTGGCCATTTCCGACCTGCTCCCCGGTAAAATTCACAAATAACTTTTCTATCCTTCCGGGAACATGTGAAACCTGACTTTGAAAGAGTCTTTCGTCTGCCTGAACTTTCCCGTAAAGGCGAACCTCCTTAACAGGATTCTGTTTTGACACCTTTGTTGTATGAACATTTGCCAGAGCCGCTGCTTCTCTTGTAAGATGGATGGCATCAGGATCGATTGATGATGAACCACTTTGTACAAGAGGGATCAAATCCATCCCGCAAATAGGGCATTTGCCGGGTTGCTCCATCCTTATCTGAGGATGCATTGCGCAAGTCCAGATAGTTACCTGTGCAGCTTCTGTCTGATGTTCATGTATTTCATTCTGACTTCCCGGTGAATGAAAGAAAATCCAGCCCAGGAAAACACCGGAAACCAAAAAAACTCCGTAGTTTAACAACTTGTTGGAGAATATTTTTAAATATTTATACTTTTTCATTTTGTTTATGTTTTAAAATTCAGAAGTTGCCATCAGGCGATTCAGTAAGGCTTTAGCAGTATTCAGATCAGTGATTGCTTCGACCTGTTTAAGTTCATAATCCAGTGTCTGTTGTATGACACGTAAAACATCAATCAACCTGGCAGCAGATGTTGAGTAACTTTTCAGCATTATTTCAAGTGATTTCGATGCCAGCAAATATTGACCCTCATATAGTTTTACTCTTCTAAGAGCATCCTGATATAACTGAACAGCCACAAAGTATTCAGTATGGAGAGAATTTGAAGCAGCCTGATAATTCATTAAGCTTGCTTTGCTTAACAGACTGGCTTCTTCCCTCATGGCCGTGTATTTTTTCCTGTAAACAGGAAGTGTCACAGAAATCATTGGCATAACCATGTCCGAACCGTTCATCGAGGAGACAGACATGTTATTCCCTCTGATAATTGAATAATTTACTCCAAGCCCAACCATCGGATAACTCATTAGTTTCACCATTTTTCCTCTTGCCTGATACGCTTCTTTTTCATAGTAAAGCATCTTCAGCACAGGATTTCTGTTTTGTATGGTGTCAGATAGTGCTTGAATATCCAGGTCGAGAGTATCAGGCAGTAATACCTCGGTAGTATGAACCTTTGTCAGCGGAGCTCTGTTAAGATAGCTATTGAACCTGGCAACTATTGTCTGCTCCTGATTCTTCAATAAAGCAATGCTGTTTTTCAATTCACCTGCTTCAATCTGAATCCTGTATATATCCGTTAATTCTGAATTCCCGGTTACAGGTGTTTTATACTTAATCAGCGACAGTTGTTCCATTACTTTAAGGTTCTCCATATTCTTTTCAGAAATACTGATATCCTTTCTGATTTTGAATAATTCATACCACGTACGCTGTACATCATACCATACCTGGAGCTTAGCATCACGAAACAGCTCAAATTTCGACTTTGCCATCAGGCTCTTTTCATCCTTCGCATTTTTAAGGACTCCAAACCACGGAAACATCTGCATCAGTCTCATGTCTGCCACCTGCTTCCCTCCCAGAAGTTCCATCGGTGTAATAAATACACCAAGATCCAGTTGTGGATCGGGAAGTGTTCCGACCTGCGGGATTTTTTTTAATGCAGCTTCATATTCACTGAATCTTTGCAGGACAATGGGATTATTCTCTGCTGCTAATTCGAGATAAAAGTACAGTGAATCAGGGTTTTGTTGACTGTATGAATAAACTGGCCCAATAAATAATACCATCGAGATTATAATTGAATTAAACACTGTTTTCATTTTCAGTCAGATTATTAATATTTTGGTTTTGTTCAATTAAATGATGACTTACAAGTCGCTCCCTCCAGAGAGACTGGAATAGCGGAACCATAAAGATTGTCATAACCTGTATTACCATCCCGCCAAAGGCAGGAATTGCCATTGGGACCATTATATCTGCACCTTTCCCGGTTGAGGAAAGAACCGGCAACAGAGCAATTACGGTAACGGCAGTGGTCATCATAGCGGGCCGGACTCTCTTTTTGCCTGCAACAAGTACAGCCTGCCTGACCTCGGAAACCGTAGATGGTTTTTTCTCTTCGAAGACCTGATGAATGTAAGTTCCCATTATGACTCCATCATTTGTGGCAATCCCAAACAAGGCAATAAATCCAACCCAGACTGCAACACTCAGATTGATCGTATGCATCTGGAAGAGGTCACGCATGTTCAGACCTGCGACAGGGAAGTTCATGAACCAGTCCTGACCATAGAGCCAAAGCATGATAAATCCTCCCGAGAAAGCTACAAAGACTCCTGAAAAATGTATTAACGAGGCTGTAAGTGTGCGGAACTGAAAATATAAAAGCAAAAGGATTATTATAAGACTGACAGGAATAACTATTGCCAGTCTTCTGGTCGCCCTGATCTGGTTTTCATAATTTCCGGTGAATTTATAAGTAACACCGGCAGGAAGTTTTATTTCACCTGATTCAATTCCGAATTTAATGATATTACTCGCTTCCTCTACAACATTTACTTCTGCTTTGCCTTCCACCTTATCGAAAATAACGAAGCCCACGAGAAATGTATTTTCACTTCTTATCATCTGAGCTCCACGTGTGTAATCTATGTCCGCTACTTCACCAAGAGGTACCTGGACACCATTCATTGCAGGAATAAGTATTTTTTTGAGGTCTTCGGGATTGTCTCTTAATTCACGTGCATACCGAACCCTGATGGGAAATCTTTCACGGCCTTCGACTGATGTTGAAAGAGTCATACCACCTATGGCAACCTGAAGCAATTCCTGTACTTCACCTACTGTCATACCGTAACGCGCCATTGCTTCACGGTCAAGTTTAATTTCAAGATATGGAGCGCTTACGGCCCGATCGTAAAACACAGCTGAGGCTTTAATTGAGGGCACATTTTTTAAGACTTTTTCAAACTGCATCCCTGCTTCCTCTATTGTTTCCAGATCAGGTCCAAAGACTTTTAAACCCATCGGTGCACGCATTCCTGTGGAAAGCATTACGAGTCTGGTTTCTATAGGTTGCAGTTTTGGAGCCGATGTTAGTCCAGGTATATCCGTTACTTTAACAATCTCCTTCCAGATGTCATCAGGATTTTTTATTTCAGGTCTCCATTGACGGAAATACTCACCCTTTTTGTCTGAAATCAGACTGTCAGGTGGAATGATTCTGAATCTTTCTATCCCCGGATTGTATTTCAGGTTTCCTTTCAATAAGAAATTACCATCCTTGTCAGTTTTGAACTTCATTCTGTGTCCGTTTTCATTAAGGATATATTCCGGGCGATAGTTTATGGTGTTTTCGAACATTTGTACAGGAGCAGGATCAAGAGCTGAATTAACTCTTCCCCATTTGCCTGCAGCCAGTTCAACTTCAGGTATGGTCGAAAGTCTCTTGTCAAGAGTTTTAATGTACTCCAGGTTTTTTTCAATACCTGAGTGAGGCATGCTTGTTGGCATAAGCAGGAATGAACCTTCATTCAATGCAGGCATAAACTCCTTACCAGCTCCCGGAAAAGATTTCAGTGCGCCCTGCCAAATGGAGGTTAGTCGAAAACTCCCGGCTCCCAATTTTTCAAAGCCGGTTGTAACAAACCCAAACACTCTGTCAAATCCCATCCAGACAACTAATCCGAAGAGTAGCGTAAAGGCCGGGATCATCAGAAATTTCCATTTATTTTTTAGAGCCCATGTTAATATGTCTCCATAGAAATGAACCAATGACATGAGAACAAGAAGGATAACCGAAATGATACCGGTCACAAATAAAAAATTGACAAATTCGCTGTTATGTGCTCCAAGCGGCAACCATTCTTTTGACAGATACCATGTTGCAAAAAGAACAGTGATCAGGATATTGATATAATTCGGATATTCCTTTCTTCTTTCACTCCACCTGGAGGCAAGAAGGTTGTTTATACCCACTGCCGTCAAAGCCAGAGCAGTCCAGGAGTGCCAGATAATTGCAAGAACAAAGCCAGCAAGGATCAGGATACTATTCCATATCCTTGTGATTTTCCTTTTATCATAAGAGACGTTAAAGAATAGATGTACCAATGTAGGCAGAACAACTATTCCCAGTATAAAGGCAGATATAAGGGCAAATGTTTTGGTGAAAGCAAGTGGATGAAACAATTTTCCTTCCTGTGCCTGCATTGCAAATACCGGCAGGAAGCTTACAATTGTTGTTGCAACTGAAGTTAC
>JAVEVC010000103.1:0-5595 GCA_034005245.1 Bacteroidales bacterium | reverse complement strand
GAAAAACCGCTTTTTATGTTACTGCTGCTCCTGTCAGTGTTTGTATAGGAATAGCTCGCTTTTCGGTAATATGCATCATTGGATGATGCTACTTCCGTAGAAGACCACCAGTATCCAAAACGTCTTATGTTATTGAATACCCCGGTATTGCTTCGATAACCCCCGGGCAGAGCAGTAAATCCGGATTCATTTGTCGCTCCTGTATTGGGGCTGTTCCAGTGAGAAAAACCTGTTTCCTTTATCATGCTACCTGCATCGAATTCTCCTCCCAGGTAATCAGTAAGGGCCGACCATTCTTCATCTGCAGGCACATGCCAGCCTTCAGGGCATAAACGACCTGTGCTGACGGTATGCCAGTTATATAATACCCCGTAGGATATTGAATCATAATTATAAAAGCAATAACCCGGAGTTGATAAGGCAGCCCAGTCAGATTTTACAAGCACAATAGGAATATCCGTACCATCATTCAATTTCGTTGTTTCAAGATTCTGAGCCATCCAGGTCTGTGCTCCAATTTGAATTGTTTTATATTTATTGCCTTCAATATCCGTGACAGAACCGTAATTCAGTCCATCATTATAAAGGATCTCACTTCTGATCGTGTCAGAGGTATTGAATGTTTTTTCAGTTCCATAGACAGTTCCGGTTGAGGTTACCACTTTTATCCTGAAATAATATTTCTTGCCCGGCACCAGATCCCACAAATGCGCAATCACATTAGTTGTTGAATTACCGGTAACCGTCGCCGGGTCGCCTGCCGCGTTTTTACTGTAAGAAGATGAAATTGTATCATATTCAAAAGATACTGTTACGGTCAGATTATTGGGATTCACCGAGCCATTTAGCGTTGCCCACCATGGCCCGATCATATTTGCATAATTTGAAGTGGCAACCAATGTGGAGGGAACAGGTTCTTCTTCGTCCTTTTTGCATGAAGATAATGCCATTCCCAAAATCAGTATAGCCGAGAATATTATTGATAGTCCTGCTGAATATTTTTTCATGTATGCTATTGGTATTTTGAGTTGGTTCAGAATAGCAAATTTAACTGAGTCAAATAAAAAAACACATCATGCAAATTTATATGACATAGTTAAACTTTCCTAATGCCATTGCAATCAGTATTCCTGATTGCCGTTTTTATCGTTTAAGATTGTTTCATATCTTAGTAACTAGATGAAACAGATTCTTCTTGTTTTTATTCTGGCCTCTGCTCTTTATGGCTACTGTAATGCCCAGTTACTTAACGGAAGCAACCTCCCTATTGTATTAATAACTACTGACAATGGAGTGGAAATACCTGATGATCCCAGGGTCCGGGCATCAATGAAAATTATTTACAGAGGCCCCGGAGAAAGAAATTATCTGACAGATCAGAATAATCCGCTGTTCCTGGACTATAATGGCAGGATTGATATTGAAATTAGGGGTTCGTCATCACAGTCATCGGACAAGAAACAATATGGTTTTACAACCCGTCTTGCTGACAATGTCACCAATAACAATGTCAGCCTGCTTGGTATGCCTGAAGAAAATGACTGGATATTGAATGGAATGGTTTTTGACCCGGCATTGATACGCGATTTTCTTTCATACAACCTTTCCAGAAAAATAGGGCAATATGCATCAAGGACAGAATATTGTGAACTGATGATCAACGGGCAGTACAAAGGATTATATGTACTTCAGGAAAAACTAAAAGCCGACAACAACAGAATTGATATTACAAAAATAGAAAAGACCGACAATTCTTTTCCTGATATTACCGGAGGTTATATTACCAAAGCGGATAAGACAACCGGAGGTGATCCTGTTGCCTGGGAAATGCTTTCATGGATCAATACAAGTGTATATTACATCCACGAGATGCCTAAGCCCGAGAATGTAACCCGGCAGCAAAATGACTATATATATAACCAGTTCAGATTGTTGGAAACAACGGCAAAAAATAACAATATTTCATTGGGAGACGGTTTCCCTTCAATAATTGATATCCCGTCATTCATTGACTTCATAATAATCAACGAGCTGGCGTCCAACGCAGATGCTTATGCCTACAGTACATTTTTCCACAAAGACAGGAATGGAAAACTAAGAGCCGGACCGGTCTGGGATCTTGATCTGACTTTCGGAAATGATCTTTTTTTCTGGGATTACGACAGAAGTAAAACCAACGTTTGGCAGCTCGCCAACAGAGAAAACGACGGATCAAGGTTCTGGAAAGACCTTTTCGATAATCCTGTTTTCAGATGCTATCTTTCAAGGCGCTGGAATGAGCTTGTTCAGGCAGGAGAACCTTTGAATCCGGAAATGATTGGATCTTTCATCGATAAGACAACTTTAATCATCAGAGAGGCTGTCGAACGTGACAACGCCCTGTGGAATAACACCGGCGATCATCAGGAGCAAATTGAAGGAATTAAATCATTCCTTGATGCCCGTATTAATTGGATAACACAAAATATAGGCTCTTGCTCGGACTGCGAGAATCCTGATGTGCCCCCGCTTGTAATATCAAAGATCATGTACCACCCTCCTGCTACGACTGAAAACGACGATAAAGAGGATTTGGAATTCGTTGAGATTACAAATAACAGCACCATGATTATCGATCTGACAGGAATCTATTTTGGCGGGACAGGATTTGTCTTCCAGTTCCGCGAAGATGACAGCATAGATCCTCATTCGTCAATTATCCTGGCTGCAGATGCAACGTTATTTCGTGATAAATACGGATTCATGCCGCATGGTATTTTCAACAGGCATTTGTCAAATGACAGAGAAAAACTGATCTTGCTTGACGGCTTCGGAAACGTAATTGACAGCGTCCACTATGATGATGAATATCCCTGGCCCGATGCTGACGGAAATGGCAGATATCTGAAGCTTGATGATCCTGACCTTGATAACAGCCTGCCGGAAAATTGGATAGCATCAAACGAACTTGTGGTTTCGGGAAATGACATTCCTTACCCAGAAGAACTCATGATATATCCAAATCCTGTTAAGGATTTTCTAAAAATTCATTATGAAGGAGCATTAGTTTCATACACTCTTTTTGACAGCTACGGACGAATCCTTCGGTCAGCTTCTATCAGCGGTGAAAATAATGATATCGACATGAGCAGGCTGGCTGCAGGCATTTATTTTATAAAATTTTTAACACCTGGAACAACTTATATCAAAAAAGTAATCAAGGAATAATTCACGGTGTAAGCAGCCGTTGCCCGCACCAACCAGACCGCGGCCTTTCTGTCTCAGGAAAACAATTTGGATTGATGCCGGATAAATGAAGCCTTAGTAATTCTTTCATTTCCTATATTTGTCATACAAAACCTGCCGGAAGTATTATTAGCTTCGGGAGACTCGAATTATAACATGTTGAAATTAAATTCAATATTTAATCCCATCCGTTTTTTTAAAGATCTTAAAAGGAAAGATCATAAACCAGTATTCGGAGCATTTGAGATCTTTAAATATATAGGGCCGGGATTACTGGTTACGGTTGGATTTATTGACCCGGGAAACTGGGCAGCAAATATTGCCTGCGGTGCTGACTTTGGTTACAGGCTGCTATGGATAATGACGCTGTCCACTATCATGCTGATCCTTTTGCAGCATAATGTTGCACATCTTGGTATAGCAACGGGGTTATGCCTGTCAGAAGCAGCAACAATGTATCTTCATCCCGGTATTTCACGGTCCATTCTTTCATTTGCGGTTCTGGCTTCTATTTCAACCTCCCTGGCTGAAGTGCTGGGAGGAGCAATTGCCCTTAACATGCTTTTTGGACTGCCTATAAGAATAGGCTCGATCCTGATAACAATCCTTGTCCTGATAATGTTGTTTACAAACTCATACCGGAAGATCGAGAAATGGATAATAGGATTCGTATCAATAATAGGGCTTTCATTCCTTTACGAGCTTTATCTTGTCGACGTGGACTGGCCTGCTGCTGTTAAAGGCTGGGTTACACCCGCCCTTCCCGAAGGGTCAATAATTTTTATCATGAGTGTTCTGGGTGCAGTTGTCATGCCTCATAACCTTTTCCTCCATTCTGAAGTTATCCAGAGCAGGCAATGGAACCTTCAGGACGAAAAGACTATAAAAAAACAACTGAAATTTGAATTTGCCGATACTTTATTCTCAATGCTGATAGGATGGGCCATCAACAGTGCAATGATAATACTCGCTGCTGCAACGTTTTTTAAGAATAACCTCCGGGTCACCGAACTGCAGCAGGCTGAAAGCCTGTTAAGGCCGCTTCTTGGATCCAATGCTTCATTCGTTTTTGCCATAGCTCTCCTTTTCGCCGGCGTGGCATCTTCGATAACATCAGCCATGGCAGGCGGGTCAATAGTATCAGGAATGTTCAGGGAACCCTATAACGTAAAAGATAACCATACAAAAGCCGGGGTACTATTATCCCTGCTCGGTGCCCTGATAGTTATATTTCTAATCCGCGACCCGTTCAGAGGCCTGATTCTCTCCCAGGTGTTTCTAGGTATTCAGCTCCCCTTTACCGTAGTCATCCAGATCTTCCTGACATCATCAAAAAAAGTCATGGGCAAGTATTCAAATACCAGGTTCATGATAGCACTTCTTACAGCAATTGCTTCAATGATCATCTTCCTGAACATAAAACTGCTTGCAGATATATTATCCGGACATTCATTCTGATTTTATCTGAGATTGAATTAACATGCAAAAAAAGAAGTATAATGTCGGACTGGTCCTTAGCGGTGGCGGCGCCAGAGGATTCGCTCATATCGGAGTACTGAAAGCACTTAATGAATCGGATATATATCCTGATGTCATTGCCGGAACAAGTGCCGGAGCACTTGTGGGAGTATTATATGCTGATGGTTACACTCCTGATGAGATAATGCAAATGATGAACTCGTCAAGCCTGCTGCACTATATAAGGCCGACAGTGCCCAGAGAAGGACTTCTCCAGATATCGGGAATAGAACGCATACTAAGAGAAAATCTGCGCGCGAAACGATTTGAAGATCTCAAAATACCATTGTTTGTAACTGCTACGGATCTTAACAATGGCAAAACCATGTATTTTTCAAGAGGCGAACTCCTGAATCCAGTAATTGCATCAGCTAGTATCCCTGTGTTATTTAAACCTGTTATCATTAATAATATTCATTATGTAGACGGAGGAGTGCTTGATAATCTTCCGCTTAAGCCTTTAAAAAACAAATGCAGCTTATTAATAGGATCGTATGTTAACCCAACAGGCTATGAAGAAAGCGTGGAAAGCCTTGTTCAAATCGCTGAAAGAACATTCATGCTCAGTATGTCCAGGGAGGTCATCGAAAAATCCAGGAAATTTGATCTGTATATTGCTCCAATCGAATTGAAAAATTATAAAATACTTGACCCCGTGAAAGCCGCTGAAGTATTTAATATAGGTTATAATTCAACGCGGGAGAAATTAAAAGATTCGTCTGTACTGAATAAATTTGCAAAAATCAAAAACCGCAACAATAACCTGTAAAAGAAACCTTCATCCCGCTTAAAGAGGGACAATAGGAAAATGAAAATAATGAAGGTTCCATACGAACCACTTAATTTTAATTC
>JAVEVC010000102.1:0-5600 GCA_034005245.1 Bacteroidales bacterium | reverse complement strand
GCATGCAGGCAATGTGCCGTGAAAAAGTTTGCCGGCGCCGACGATAAAAAGGGAAGGATAGTCATGTCGTGCATGGAGCCTGTCGCTGAAGGTCTTATTATTTCCACCGATGATCCTGAAGTGAAGGTTTTCAGGGCAGCTGTGATCGAAGGCCTTATGACCAACCATCCTCACGACTGCCCTGTTTGTGACGAAGGCGGAGAATGCCATCTTCAGGATATGACTGTTATGACAGGGCACAATTACCGGAGTTTTATTTTTAAAAAGAGAACTCATAATAATCAATATCTGGGTCCTTATATTAACCATGTAATGAACCGCTGCATCCAGTGTTACAGGTGCGTGAGATTCTACAGGGATTATGCAGGCGGAAAGGATTTTAATGTATTCGGATCTGCAAACAGGGTTTATTTCGGCCGCAGCCATGATGGCACGCTTGAAAACGAATTCAGCGGGAACCTCATTGAGGTATGTCCCACGGGGGTCTTTACAGACAAAACCCTGGAAAAACATTATACACGCAAATGGGATCTCACTAATTCACCCTCTGTATGTGTTCACTGCAGTGCAGGTTGCAACACCATCGTGAGTGAAAGATACGGTTCTGTCAGAAGGATTCTGAGCAGGTACAACCACGATGTTAACGGGTATTTTATCTGCGACAGGGGCAGGTTCGGCTATGAATTCATCAACAGCACTGACAGGGTAAGAAAAGTAATGGCAGGAACTTCGGATAAGGGCACTCTTGAAGAGATCCCGTACGAAGACAGGATCACTCTGCTGACATCTTTCTTAAAAGGAAAGAAGATAGCCGGGATCGGTTCTCCTGCAGCATCACTGGAATCTAATTTTGCTCTTGAAGTATTGGTTGGGAAGGAGAATTTCTATCACGGAATCAGTGATGACCAATATGAACTGGTTAAAACTGCGGCCGGCATCTTAAGAGAAACACAGGCTCATATTCCTTCCCTGAGGGAGATATCAAAGTCGGATGCTGTTCTTATACTCGGAGAAGATCTGACTGAAAGCGCGCCGATGCTTGCACTGGCAGTAAGACAGGCAGCACGGAACGAATCATTCAGAATGGCAGGAAAATCAGGGATCCCTGCATGGAATGATGCTGCAGTCAGGGAACTGGCCCAGGATAAAAAAAGTCCGGTTTTTATCGCTGCCTCCGCGAAGACAAAACTTGACGACATTGCAAAGACGATATACCATGCCTCCCCGGATGATATTGCCAGACTGGGATTTGCAGTAACATCACTGGTTGACATGAATGCCCCCGGCACAAATGACCCGGCCGGCAAATTCAGGGAGCTGGCAGGGGAAATTGCGGCAACCTTAATGGCTGCAGATAATCCATTGATTATAACAGGCCTGCAATCCAACAACAAATCCCTGCTTCAGGCTGCCGCTAACATAGTCATTGCTCTTTCCGTCAATGGGAAAAATCCTTCACTTTCCATTGTATTTCCTGAATGCAACAGCCTCGGACTTGGCCTTATGGACGGCAATCCGCTTGGTAAACTTGACAGATCCCTTCTAAAAGGAGAGACTGAAACAGTAATTATTCTCGAGAATGATCTTTTCAAAAGGTGCGGAAAGGAACTGACGGATTCCATACTGGAAAAAGCCGGGAATGTGATCATTCTCGACAGCCTGATCAATGACACCTCACAGCGTGCGGGAATTCTTCTACCGGCCGGAACATTTGCCGAGTCGACGGGAACAATTGTCAGCAATGAGGGACGCGCACAACGGTATTATCGTGTATTGCCTGAGGACGGACAGCTAAAAGACAGTTGGAAATACATTGCAGAGATGATCAGTATTGCAGGTGGTAATGAAGAAGATCCCTTCGAAAATTATGACGATCTCGTCACCGCATTTGTCAATGCTTATCCATTCTTTTCGGGAATATTAAAAGGAATACCCGATTCAGGATTCATATTCTTCAATGAGAAGATCGCAAGGCAAACTCTGAGATTCAGCGGCAGGACCTCAATGAATGCCGATAAATCTGTGCATGAGCCAATGCCTCCGCAAGACACCAGTTCGCCTTTAGCCTTCAGTATGGAAGGCTATAAGGGAGTGACCCCGTCAGGCCTGACACCTTATTACTGGTCGCCGGGATGGAATTCTGTACAGGCTACGAATAAATATATGGATGAGCCTGACGGTGAAGCTGTATACGGCAGCACAGGAGTTCTTCTGTTCAGGAATAAAAAGGATACTAAAACGGATTATTACAATACAGAATTATGAAATGGGTTTTCATAATTGCCGGGGCCCTGCTTATACCCCTTACAATAGCAGCAGGGCTGATATGGGGTGAACGCAGGCTGCTTGCCCTTTTTCAGGACAGGTATGGGCCAAACCGCGTGGGTAAGTTTGGGCTTTTGCAGGTTATCGCTGACGTGATAAAGATCTTTTTCAAAGAGGACTGGATCCCGCCATTTGCCGATAAGGCAGTATTTATAATTGCCCCGGGAATACTTGTCACAACCATACTTCTTACATTTGCTGTTATTCCATTCACAGACGGATTTCTTGTCCTCGACTCCAACATAGGATTGCTCTTTTTCCTTGGCAACTCATCGCTGGGTGTTTACAGCATCGTACTGGGAGGATGGGCCTCGAACAACAAATACTCACTCCTGGGAGGAATCAGGGCCTCGGCACAGATGCTTACTTATGAGGTGTTTATGGGATTATCGCTGGTAGGTATTATAATGATGGCCGACAGTTTCAGTCTCAGAGAGATTGTTGAAGCCCAGAGGGGCGGATGGTTTGTCATTCCTCAATTTGTGGGATTCGTAGTATTTTTTATTGCCGGTGTCGCCGAGACGCACAGAACACCTTTCGACATACCCGAAGCTGAGGGTGAGCTGGTTGCGGGGTTTCATTCGGAATATTCAGGGATGAAGTTCGGCATGTTCTTCGTTGGTGAATATCTCGGGGTAACGCTGATATCCACACTGATAACCACCTTGTTTTTTGGAGGTTGGCTCGGCCCTGCCTTCCTCCCTCCTGCTTTCTGGTTCTTCCTGAAGACGCTGTTTTTCATTTTCCTGTTTATACTGATCCGCGCTTCACTGCCACGACTGAGGTATGATCAGCTTATGGAAACGGGCTGGAAAATACTGTTGCCGGTAGTCCTGCTTAATATTCTTATTACCGGAGCTGTTCTTCTATTTAAACAGACATTATAATATATCAGGTAAATAGTGAGAAGTAAACTGTAATACAATCATGATCAGTATCCTGAGGAGCATATGGCTGACATTTCTTCATGCTTTTCACAGGCGTGAGACGGTGCAATACCCGGAGAAGAAACCTTACCTGCCCCCGCGTTACCGGGGACGCATAATATTATCACGCGATCCCGACGGTAAGGAACGATGTGTCGCATGCTACCTGTGCGCCGCCGTCTGTCCTGTCGACTGCATTGCATTGCAGGCAGCAAACGGGGAAGACGGAAGACGTTATCCGGAATTCTTCAGGATAAATTTCTCAAGATGTATTTTCTGTGGCTTCTGCGAAGAGGCATGCCCCACATACGCCATACAACTTACTCCCGATTTTGAAATGGGAGAATATGACAGGCATAACATGGTTTATGAAAAGGAACACTTGCTCATAAGTGGAGAAGGGAAATATCACGGATATAATTTCTACAAGGTTGCCGGAGCGGATATGGGCGTAAAAGGAATCGGAGAAGGTGAGAATGAAGAGCCTCCGGTCGACCTTAAAAACCTGATTCATTAATATTCAAAAAATGAATACCATTTACTTCATAGCAGCATCGATCGCTTTACTGACATCAGTTATGGCAATTTCAAGACGGAACGCGATCCATGCGCTTCTTTACCTTATCATCTCATTGCTTTCAATATCAGTGATATTCTATATTATCGGTTCTCCGCTTATTGCAGCCCTTGAAGTCATTGTTTACGCAGGTGCAATAATGGTCCTGTTCATTTTTGTCGTGATGATGCTTAATATAGGCATGGAAGAAGAAACTGAAAAGCAATGGCTCAGCCCCCGGATGTGGATACTGCCCGCTGTGCTTGCCTGGATGCTGCTTTTTATTTTCATATATGTTCTGAGAGTTTTTCATTCTGAGAAAACAGGATCTGTCAGTATAGAACCAAAAGAAGTAAGTATAACACTGTTTACAACTTATCTTATAGCTGTTGAACTTGCAGCTGTATTGCTGCTCGCAGGAATTGTCGGGGCGTATCACCTTGGCAAGCAGAAGAAAAAGATAACTCACAGGTTTGAAGCTGATGCCGGACCAGACGATGATAAAAGTTGACCGGAAGGATGAACACGGGATTATTTACGGGATATTTGTTATAATAACTTGAATATTATGGTGACTTTGTCGATGGAAATACAACTTCTGTTTGCAGGAATGCTTTTTCTGACCGGGCTTGTGGGTTTCCTGGTGCGCAGGAACATAATATTCATGCTGATGTCAATAGAGATAATGCTTAACAGTGCGGCACTATTGTTTGTAATTGCCGGATCTCACTGGATGCAGGCTGACGGGCAGGTGATGTTCATATTCATTCTTACGGTGTCGGCTGCAGAAGTCTCGGTCGCACTGGCGCTTATACTTCAGATGTACCATCATTTCAGGACGCTTGATGCAGATGCGCTCAGAAAGCTGTTTGACAGTAAGGCAAAAGAAAATCAATAGGAGATGACAATATTAATCTGGCTGATACCTTTAATTCCCCTGGTGAGCTTTATTCTCATCAGTCTTTTCTGGAAAGTTCTTTCCGGAAAAGCAATTGCATCACTGGGCGTCGGTTCGGTTTCCATATCAGCTGTTCTCACAATAATTGCCGGCATTCTCTATCTGTCATCCGGGCAGGACGGAGGGGCTGTGTCAGCGACAGGATATACATGGATAGATGCAGGCGGTTTTACTTCGCAGATCAGCCTGTTGCTGGATCCGCTGTCACTTGTCTTCTGTTTTGTCATCACCTTCGTGGGTGCCCTGATCCATCTTTATTCCGTTGAATTCATGAAAGACGACGACGGATTCGCAAGGTTTTTTGCCTACATGAACCTGTTTGTCAGCTCTATGCTTATTCTGGTCCTGGCAGATGACCTGCTTCTGCTCTATCTCGGGTGGGAAGGTGTCGGACTATGCAGTTACCTTCTGATAGGTTTCTGGTACAGGGAGCCGGAGAACGGCTATGCCGCAAGGAAAGCTTTCATAGTGACCCGTATTGGAGATACGTCAATGATCCTGGGTATCTTCCTGCTTTTCTTCAGTTTCGGAACTCTGAATATCAGTGATCTGATGACGCAGATACCGTTAAAATGGACCATGGGATCACCGCTTGCCATTATTGCTTCCGTTCTGCTGCTTGGAGGGGCGCTGGGGAAATCCGCCCAACTGCCGCTTCAGACATGGCTGCCCGATGCCATGGCCGGTCCGTCACCGGTCAGCGCCCTGATACATGCAGCCACGATGGTCACAGCGGGGGTCTACCTGATCACCCGGACACATGTCCTGTTTTCACTTGCACCTGTCGTAATGACCATCATAGCCATAATAGGAGCAGTTACACTTTTACTGGCAG
>JAVEVC010000101.1:0-5607 GCA_034005245.1 Bacteroidales bacterium | reverse complement strand
TACTTAAATCGTGCCCATCAGACATGCTTAAAGCTCACACAATAAGCGACCTGGTAAACAACCGGCAAGCAGACAGGAATACACCTGATGTGATAAAAGAATTTACGCGCCACAAGCCAGGTGGTCTGTTTTAAATCATTGTGCAACAAATATATAAGTGAGTGTTCCTCTCTGGATCCTGGGCGCAACTGGTTCCGGATTGAACCTCGATATCATGGCTGTTTTGATGGCTGTTTCTATTAGGCATTCGTCGCTGGTAGTGCTTTCTGAACCATAGATTGAAGCATTTTCGACAATACCTCTTTGATTCACTTCAATCAAAAGGACAACTTTTCCGGCTCCCTGGCATTTGTATATAGGAATAGGCAGGTAAGTATGATTCCTTCCATAAAGATCGTAAAAGATTCTGGTAGGTCCCTGGTAATTGGCTGCCATCTTCTGTGATTCGTCAGCCTGGTCTTCCCTTTTATCCTCTTCAGGCTTGTCTTCAACCGCCAGATTGTCATCTTCTGCTGACTCACCAAGCCTCTTCCATTCATCAATGTAATTATCCTCAGTCAGCTTGCCGCTCTTGATAAGCTCCTCCTTTACCTTGTCGATGTAATCTTCAGGATCAATCTTTTCTTCAGGTCTGTTGGCCAGGTTTCTGGCAATGTTCAGCATCTCCTGATTGTCCCTGAGGATGTTTTCTATGTTTGTGGCCGGAAGTTCAATTATCTTTTCCTCAATTCTTGCTTCATCGATGGCTTCAAATTCAATCTCAAACTCATCGGCCTTTTCCTCCCTCAGGGTTTTCAGCTGGAACGACATGAAAAGTATACCTGCGATCAGATGTACGATCACGGTTCCAAGAATGCCCACGAGCCTTCCTTCATACTTCTTCATGATTTTTTCTTCTTCTTTCTGTCCCTGGCTTTTACTTTTGCCGGCTTGCTGATTTTTTCCGAACGCTTATTCTTAAGCAAGCCGCTTTTGACACCCTTAATGAATTTTGACCAGGCAAAAGGATTCAGAAGGTTGTTCACAGGGATCTGGCCCCTGGTTGCCATTGAACTGAAATTCTGTTCGGCAACATACCTGTAACTTGCTTCAGGTGTAATCTGTACACCTGTTTCATTTGCAACCTGAGCATATACCGATGCAAGGTTTTCATTCATGTTCTCTATTTCGGGTTCCACCGGAACAGGAGTTGTCATATCCTTAATAAATTCGCTGTAATTCTTCCATGGCAGTATAACGACGTCCGCTATGGGAATAGTATCAGTGCTAAGTATAACGTCAGTAGAAAAATGCCTCCCTTCAAAGTTCTGTGGAAGTATCAGGAATTTTTTCTTGAATCCCAGAGCCTTGAACAACAAGGTATCTCCGGGAGTGCTGGTAATTGAGTAGATTCCTGTTTTTTCGCTGAGAGAGCCTCTTTTCAGCTTCAGTGATATAACACCGACATTTGAAAGTACATTGTTATCTCCATCGGTTATGATGCCGCTGACCTGAAAGAATCTTTCCTTCTCACCTGTCTGACCGCCTGCAATCATAATCGACAAAAGAAAGATCAAGCTTGTATTGATAAATCTGGTCAATTCGGTTATTCTTGTAATCTTTATAACTTTTTATGGCAAAACTCATGCAAAATAAGCAATAATGTATAGAACGTTGATAAATTTATCTGTTTTTAATTTAACCTGATTTATTCATAAACTCTGAGTTTTCCTTTGTGGTTAAGGTTTTTTTTCATAAAGTCAACAAAGGCAAACACGAAGTAACACAAAGGCAACCAGCAGATTCGTAATGGTTATGATTAGGCAGTTTAAATCGACAGTCGGAAATTATTATCAAATCATACCAGGACACTCTAAAATCAGTAAAATTTCGTTTATGATTCCTGACACTAACTTAATTTAATAAGAATTTAAACTTAAACTGCTAATTTTACGGTTTACCGTCAGATTGTTATTATCTGCAGATATTTTTTGATATGCGAAAATTACTTTTGCTTGGAGACGAAGCCATTGCACAGGGAGCTCTTGATGCGGGACTAAGCGGAATGTATGCTTATCCCGGAACTCCTTCAACGGAGATAATGGAATATGTGCAGGCATCTGAAGCGGCTGCTGAAAGAGGGATTCACAGAGAATGGTCGGCAAATGAAAAGACAGCTTTTGAGGCTGCCCTTGGGATGTCATATGCCGGAAAACGAGCCATGGTGGCAATGAAACATGTCGGCCTGAATGTCGCCGCCGACAGTTTTATCAATTCAGCAATAACAGGTGTAAACGGAGGCCTGATCGTTGTAGCTGCTGATGATCCTTCCATGCATTCTTCCCAGAATGAGCAGGATTCAAGATTCTACGGAAAATTCTCTTATGTCCCTGTATTTGAGCCCTCAAATCAGCAGGAGGCTTATGATATTATTTTTGACGCCTTCGACCTGTCGGAAAAATACAAGGTTCCTGTTTTGCTGCGTATTACAACACGGCTTGCTCATTCCCGGTCAGATATAAACAGGCGGCAGGCTGAACCTGAAAAGAACCTCGGACTTCCGGCAGATCCGTTACAGTTTGTACTCCTGCCTGCGCTGGCAAGAAAGAAGTATGATGCACTTATTTCATCATATGAACTGCTTAAATATGATAACAGGATATCTAAATATAACACTTTCACAGACGGAATAAAAAGAAAACTCGGAGTTATTGCCTGCGGGATAGCCTACAACTATCTGATGGAAAACATTGGATCATGCTCCGGTTGGCCGGTACTGAAAATAGCAGCATACCCTTTTCCCAATGATATCATCAGGGACCTTACAAGCAGATGTGAAGAGATTCTTATACTTGAGGAAGGTTTTCCGATCCTGGAGGAAAGCTTGCGGGGATTGCTTGATAACAGTTTAAAAATAATGGGCCGGATGGATGGCGCAGTGCCGCGCACTGGTGAGCTTAATCCTGCGATTGTTGCAAAAGCCCTTGGTATGTCATCGGAACGGATTAAGAAGACTCCGGAAGTAGTAAAGAAAAGGCCTCCGTCTTTCTGCAAGGGCTGCGGGCATGCTGATACCTTTGATGCTGTTATTGAAGCTTTGATCCCTTTCAACAGCAAAGGAGTATTTTCAGATATTGGCTGCTACACTCTTGCAGCCCTGCCTCCCTACAGCATTATTAACTCATGCGTTGATATGGGTGCCTCTGTAACAATGGCTGTGGGAGCTGCTGATGCCGGGCTCTTCCCATCAGTTGCGGTCATTGGCGATTCAACATTCACTCATTCAGGCATGACCGGACTTCTTGACGCAGTTTCCAAACGATCGCCTGTTACAATAATAATCTCCGATAACTCCACAACAGGTATGACCGGAGGCCAGAAATCACTTGCAACTGGCAGACTTGAAAGTATTTGCATGGGACTGGGTGTAGAGTCTGAACATCTCAGGTTAATTACTCCTCTTCGAAAAAACCATGACCATAACGTCAGCATAATGAAGGAGGAATTTGCCTATCGCGGAGTTTCAGTTATTATTTCAGCACGTGAGTGCATCCAGACTGCTTCAAAAAAAAGAAAGCTTCAGGCAGATGGGAATAATCAGGAATAGACTTCAGGTTTCAGGTTCCTTGTTCCTGGTTTCAGGTTCCTTGTTCCTGGTTGGGTATTCCTGAAGAAGACAGGTTTATTGGATAGGATTATTGTGACATTGTTAAAATATTAACAGCGCGTTTATGAAAAACGATATAGTACTTGCAGGAGTGGGAGGGCAGGGGATCCTTTCAATTGCAGCAGTGATAGGGATAGCAGCAGTTGAGAACGGCCTGTTCCTGAAGCAGTCGGAGATCCATGGAATGAGCCAGCGGGGAGGAGACGTTCAGTCGCATTTGCGCATTTCTGATAGAAAAATCAGTTCCGACCTTATTCCGCATGGGAAGGCAGACCTGATAATAGCGGTTGAACCAATGGAATCTCTAAGGCATTTGCCATGGCTAGCACCTGGCGGCTGGATCATTACCAACTCCGTTCCGCAAATAAACATTAACGACTATCCGCCTATAGACGAATTACTTAATGAGATAAGAAAGATCCGGAACAGCATTATAATTGATGCCGATGCCATAGCACGCGATGCAGGGTCGGTAAAAGCAAGCAACATGGTTGTGCTTGGTTCTGCAACACCATTTATAGATATCCCTTTTATAAGCCTTGAGAATGCAATCAGAGATCTGTTCGGCAAAAAGGGAAGTGATGTTGTGGAAGTCAATCTGAAAGCGCTCAAGGCTGGAAGGGCTGAATCCGAAAAGCGGCTGTCCGGCCATTAGAATTTCCCGGCGATAAAGGTAAAAAAAAGAGGTGCTTCAAATGCACCTCTTTTTTATTGATGTATTTCACCGCCAGAGCGGTCAGAATAACATCTTTTGTAAGAATATCCGGTTAGAAGTTAGGACCCAATGGAGCAAACCAAAGGCGTGTTCCGATTTCGTCTGGTCCGCCAAGTTTTACAGTAGCATCAGCTATTCCTTCCGGGTTACTATTCCTTTCAGCTGTAACGAAAGGCATTCTCTGGAGGAAGCCGTCGGCTGGTATAATACCCCAGTCTTCGTTACTGTCGTTCTTTGGAACATAATGAAGCTTAGGATAACCTGTTCTTCTGTGGTCGCACCATACTTCATTTGCATTTGTGAATGCATCTAACCACTTCTGGGTAATGATCTTTTCAAGTTTTACCTCATTTGAAGCAGCTTCATCCCATGCAACAGTTACTGTTGAGCGAGTCTGATAGCTGTTTCTGCTGTCTTTTGGATCAACATAGTCAATGGGGGTGCTTGTAGCATCAGCAAGATATGCATCAACGCCGCCTGCTCCCCAGTTCTGGAATGACATTCTGATTCCTTCTTCATAATGAGTTTGTGCATCACCGGCACCAGTCCAGCCTCTTACAGCAGCTTCAGCCAGTTCGAAGTGAACTTCAGCAGCAGTGAAAAATCTTCTGGAGGTAACTGCTTTCCAGTCTTCGCTGACTTTTGAATAAGTTTCTCTGTCATCTTTTGCTCCAAGAAATGCTCCACTGGCAATACCCTTATAAGGAAAATCAGGATGGTCGGGATAGAGAGTATTATCTGTAGCAGGTGCGAAATATTTTCCAATTCTCGGGTCTTTTAATCCTACCATAAATTCTTCCAATCCTGCTCCCATTCTTGTATCCTGCCATTCAAAGCAAATTACTGCAAGGGGCATTTTACCGCCATATAGTGAGATATTGAAATTATCAGCATTTGTCAGGATAAGCCCACCCGGATCGGCAATTGCCTTTTCGCCCTGGGTTTTTGCCAGAGCCGGAGCTACCTTACTAATGCGGACAGCAAGTCTCAGCCTCATCGAATTCACAAACTTGATCCATTTGGTTACATCACCGTTATAAGTGGCATCAAATTTCTTCATCCCCACATAAGTCTTGTTTGCGTTGAAAACAGCCAGAACCTCATCCAATACGGTAAAGAAAGAATTATACACTGTCTCTTCCGAATCGTAATAGATTGGAGATGTCGGTTTACCGTACTCTGAGTAGATAAGCGGACCATGATAGGCTGTAAGTCTTGATAAGCCAACAACCTGGAGGAGCTTGGC
>JAVEVC010000100.1:0-5675 GCA_034005245.1 Bacteroidales bacterium | reverse complement strand
GTCGTTCTCGCTGTCGCCCACCGCAATTATGTTTTTGATATCTATCTTATACTTTGCTGCAAGTTCATACAGAACATTTGACTTGCAGAATTCATGGCCGCATTTGCTTTCTGGTCTCCTCATGAATGCTGAAGGCACCCTTACCTCTCCGGTTGCAATGCTTTTGGAAAACTCAAGCTCATTTGCCACTGAAAAATCCATCTTCAGTTTGTTCTTTATATGATTTGTTACAACATCGTAACTATCACTAATAATTCCGCATACATAGCCCTTCATTTTAAGTTCCCTGATAACATATGCGGCATCGTCAACTATTTTAATCTTATCTGCACATTCAATAATTTCATCTATTGTCTTATTCTTCATTAGTTTTGCTATTGATTTTGTCCTGGCATATGCGTTCTGGTATTCGGTCACTATTCCGATAAGTTCGTCCACCAATCCGAACTCCTCCGCAGCCGTTGTAATAAAGCTCCCTTCAAGAAGAGTGTTATCCATATCAAAAATGATCATTTTCTCAAGACCCATAAGGCTTTCCCGTATTGCATAATCCATCTGGGATCTTATTTCGCTTATGTTCTCAAGCGTCTCCAGGTTAATGCCTTCCATTCCTTTTGCATGTTTCAGAATTGAGCGTGAAACCTCCCTTGACATCTTTGAGAGTTGCTCCCATGACTGCATTCTGTTTTCAACGTACCCAATATCCACCTCTTTTATTCTTGCCCCAAGCAGGTGCATTTCTAGAAGGATGCCAATGTCAACTCCATAGTCATTTTCGAAACCTACCTTTCCGAACCAGTTTTTTTTACCGGCAATCATTCCGCTGAGGGGCTGGGAGAATTTAGTAAGGTCAGGAAAGAGAAGGCTCAGCAGAGGTTTTGCCACAAGCTCGGTTACCCGTCCGCCCTGGCGGTCAAAACATGATTTGACAAAATCAGCCTCATTCTTTATTATCGGATCGGCAAGCCTTTCAATAATATCATCCGGATATGTGAGGATATCAGCATCAAGATATACAAGTATCTCATTCCTCGACAATAGCATTCCATCACGCATTGAAGCACCCTTGCCCAGCTTTGAGCTTGTATAGATTCTTACCTTTGGCAGCCTTGATTTCTTGATGGTATTATCGAAGGACTTGTCGTCAATAACCAGTATCTCATCCACCTCAGGGGATTTGCTGACAATCTGCAAAACCTCCCTGATGGTTTTTTCTTCGTTGAGAGCAGGAATGATAACCGAAACCATTGCGTTATATATTGATTTACCTCAATATAACACTTTTTTGGGGGAAAATGTTATTTCAGATACTTCCTTATGTTGTAAAGTTTGTTGAGAGCTTCGAGGGGAGTAAGATTGTTGATGTCAAGATCCAGTATCTCGTCGCGTATCTGTTTAAGTACAGGATCGTCAAGCTGGTAAAAACTTAGCTGCATGCCTTCCCTGTGATCAGCAAGATCAGCTATCGGTTTCGCAAGCTCCTTTTTTTCATGGCTTTGTTCCAGCTCTTTCAGGACCTCATCGGCCCGTTTAACAATGCTTCTGGGAATACCTGCCATCCTTGCCACATGAATCCCGAAACTGTGCTCACTCCCTCCCCTTTTAAGCTTCCTGAGGAATATCACCTTATTATTGAATTCCCTGATTGACACATTATAGTTTCTTACCCGCGGGAATGCATTTTCCATCTCATTGAGCTCATGGTAATGGGTTGCAAAAACAGTCTTGGCCCTGCACTTATTTTCGTGGAGGTATTCAATTATTGCCCATGCGATGGATATGCCGTCATAGGTACTTGTTCCACGCCCTATTTCATCAAGCAGAATGAGGCTGCGCTCCGACAGGTTATTCAGAATGCTCGCCGTCTCATTCATTTCAACCATAAAGGTCGATTCTCCCAGGCTTATATTATCAGAGGCTCCGACCCTTGTAAAAACCTTGTCAACTATACCAATATGAGCTTCCAGGGCAGGAACAAAACAACCCGTCTGGGCCATTAGCACAATAAGGGCAGTTTGCCTGAGAAGTGCCGACTTCCCCGACATGTTGGGCCCGGTAAGAATTATTATCTGCTGATCATCGTTATCAAGAAAAAGATCGTTCGGTATATAGGATTCCCCTGCTGGAAGCTGTTTTTCTATCACGGGATGCCTGCCTTCACGGATATCGATGACTTTTGATTCATCAAGTACCGGTCTTACATAACTGTTTTCAGCGGATACAATTGCAAATGAATGCAGGCAATCGATTCTGGCGATAACAGAGGCATCGAGCTGGACCGCAGGAATGTAACCGTTAATTGAGCTAACTAGATCATTAAACAGCCTGGTTTCAAGAACTATTATTTTTTCCTCTGCTCCAAGTATCTTGTTCTCATAATCTTTAAGCTCCTCGGTGATGTAGCGTTCAGCACTGACAAGGGTTTGCTTTCGTATCCAATCCCCGGGAACCTTGTCCTTATGGGTGTTCCTTACCTCAATATAATATCCGAAAACATTATTGAAACTTACTTTCAGGGAAGAAATTCCTGTCCGTTCAATTTCGCGAGCCTGAAGCTCGGCAATATAATCTTTCCCGCTGTAAAGAACTTTACGCAGGTCATCCAGTTCCTGCGATATCCCTTCTGAGATTATGTTACCCCTGTTTATCTGTACCGGAGGATCGTTATTCAGGGTCCTGTCAATAAGTTCTGCCAGGGATTTGCAGGGATTCATCTGATCAGCAAGCTTGACAAGAGGTTTGCAGCCGCTTTTGCTGCAGAGCGACTGAAGTGGTTCAATGGCCATCAAAGCACGTTTCAGCTGTACAACTTCACGTGGATTAATACGGTTGACAGCAACCTTTGATATCAGTCTTTCCAAATCTCCCGTCTGCCTTATAAGCTCAGATATCTCCCTCATGAACAATGGATTGTCAAAAAAGAACCCTGTGACATCAAGACGTTCATTTATCAGATTTATATCCTTCAGGGGAAGTGAAATCCATCGTTTAAGCAATCTGCTGCCCATTGGCGATATAGTTCTGTCGATAACATCCATTAAAGTCCTTGCTCCTTCGTAAGGGGTGAAAAAAAGTTCAAGGTTCTTTATAGTGAACTTATCAAGCCACATATACTTCTCCTGATCTATCCTTGAAAGTGATGTAACATGCCCAAGATCGGCATGCTGTGTTATGTCAAGATAATACAGGACAGCCCCTGCCGCTATAATTCCAAAATCGAGGCTCTGAACACCATAGCCCTTCAAAGAGCTGGTTTCAAAATGCCTGAGCAGCCTGTCACTTGCAGCATCAGGTGTAAAAATCCAGTCATCAAGTTTATATGTATAGAATTTTGTCCCGAAATTTTCAGTAAATAACTCGCTCTTTCGCTTCTCAAAAAGAACTTCCTTCGGCTTAAAATTATTAAGTATCTGATCGACATATTCAAAGCTTCCCTCCGAAACAAGAAATTCGCCTGTTGAGATGTCGAGCAGTGCAATCCCTGCAGCTGTCTTGTCGATATGAACTGCAGCAAGGAAATTGTTCTCCCTGTGATTGAGTGTGTTTTCGTTCAAGGAAACACCGGGAGTAATTAGTTCGGTGATCCCTCTTTTAACAATTTTCTTTGCCAGCTTTGGATCTTCGAGTTGTTCACAAATTGCAACCCGCTGCCCTGCTCTCACCAGCCGTGGAAGATAAGTGTCAAGAGCATGGTAAGGGAACCCGGCCAGTTCAACAAATGAAGCCGAACCATTTGCACGGCGTGTCAGGGTAATGCCAAGGATCTCAGAGGCTTTAATTGCATCTTCTCCGAAAGTCTCATAAAAATCACCAACCCTGAACAGCAGGATTGCATCGGGGTGTTTGGCCTTGATGTGCATGTACTGTTTCATCAGCGGTGTTTCCACATACTTGAGACTATCCGGTATGTTGTTTTTTTGCGGAGACATTTAGTGCTTCTGATCATTAACAAAGATACACTGCAGGAAATATTATAAAAATCCTTTTTGAAATTAATTGAGCCCATACGGCAAATATCCTCAGTTCCAAACTGTAATTTCCGTTTTTCTCGCTGCGAATCCATGAATAAATGAAGATTCCAGCAGTAAGTCGTGAGGAACCGGGTTTGCGGGCCCACTAAAGTCGATGCAAACGCCGGGATAAAAAGTTAAAAACCAATTCGCAGGGAAAACCGTACCTTCATAAAAATAATGGAGACTGCCGTGAGACAGAGAAGCTGGGAAAAATCATATTCTTTATAAGAAGGTTTTATTACCTTGTAGCATGTTATGATTGATACTTTTAGCATGTTATGATTGATACTTATAGCATGTTATGATTGATAATAAAGACGGTTCGATATGAATAAAGTACTTATACTTGGAGCGGGAATGGTAGTTAAGCCGATGGTGGAATATCTTCTGGAAAACAATTTCATTGTAAAAATAGCCACAACGACCCGGGAGAAAGCCGACAGGATGATCAGGGACCATCCAAACGGTTCTTCTCTCCGCTGGTCAACTGATGAAACAGAAATCCTTGAAAAACTGGTCAAGGACCACGATATCACCGTTTCTTTTCTTCCTTACAGGTATCATGCCCAGGTAGCGCGAACCTGCATCAAATGTCGTAAGCCGCTTGTAACTACTTCTTATGTCCAGCCTGAAATGCAGGCTCTTGACAACGATGCCAGAGATGCGGGAGTTCTCCTCCTTAACGAGTCGGGGCTCGATCCAGGCATTGACCACATGACAGCTATGAAGGTTATAGATCATATCCACGGAAAAGGGGGAAAGGTCGAGGAATTTTATTCACTCTGCGGAGCTCTCCCGTCTCCTGATAATGCTGATAATCCACTGAAATACAAATTTTCATGGAGCCCTAAAGGAGTTGTTCTCGCCAGCAGGAACAGCGCTCTTTACCTCAGGAAGGGCATAAGGGTGAATGTTGAGCCTGAAAACCTTTTTAAGGACAGGTTCTCATACAATTTCCCCGGGCTGGGTGAACTTGAGGTGTATCCTAACCGTGACTCGATAAGTTATACCGGAATATATGGCATACCTGAAGCTGCGACCATGTACCGTGGAACATTCAGGTATCCCGGGTGGTGCGAGACTCTTGACGCCATGAAAACCCTCGGAATGCTTGATGACTCTCAAAAGGATTACAGCTATCTGACCTATGCCGGGTTCCTGGCTGAAAGAGCAGGCACCGATGTTGCCAGCCTGAAGAGACATATTATCGAAAAGCGGGGATGGGATGAAAAATCCGTTCCTTTCAGATCATTCGAATTCCTTGGCTTTTTTAGTGATGAAATGCTAAAATATGCAATCACTACCCCATTTGAGGTCACAAGCAACCGTATGATAAGCAGAATGCCATTGTCGGAAAATGACCGCGATATGGTGGTAATGCAGCATATTTTCCTTGCTTCATACTCAGATGGCACAAGAGAAGTAATAAAGTCATCCCTTCTCGACTACGGATCACCCTCCTCAAATACTGCTGTCGCCAGGACAGTAGCCTTACCGGCAGCAATTGCCGTAAAGATGATCCTCGGGAAGAAAATAGATCTTAAGGGCGTGTTCAGGCCTGTGGTGCCTGAAATCTACAATCCTGTAATTGATGAATTAAAGACCCTCGGAATAGAAATGAAGGAAGAATACGGGCTGAAAGAAGATCAGATGGTAATTTAG
>JAVEVC010000008.1:76091-105958 GCA_034005245.1 Bacteroidales bacterium | reverse complement strand
ATTTACGGAGAGCAGGGAATAAGAGATGCCTGTGAAACAGGTAGAGGAAGGATCCTGGTCAGGGCCAAGACAGAAATTGAACACACTCATTCGGGTCGTGAATGCATTGTTGTCACGGAGATCCCCTACATGGTGAACAAAGCGGAAATGATCCGGAAGATAGCTGACCTTATAAATGAAAAAAAGCTGGAAGGCATTTCATACATAAACGACGAATCAGACAGGAATGGCATGAGGGTCGTCATAATCCTCAAGAAAGACGCCAGTTCTATTGTTGTGCTCAACAACCTGTATAAATGCTCGTCTCTTCAAACCACTTTTAATGTTAATAATATAGCCCTGGTTCGGGGCAGGCCCCGCATGCTAAGCACAAAAGACCTGATCGATCATTTTGTTCGCCACAGGCATGATGTTGTTCTCAGAAGGACCAGGTATGACCTTGACCAGGCTGAAAAAAGAGCCCATATACTTCAGGGGCTGATAATTGCAAGCGACAATATAGATGAAGTGATTGCAATAATAAAGGCTTCTAAAACTCCCGACATGGCCCGAGAAGGACTCATGGAAAGATTTCAGCTTTCCGACATCCAGGCAAGGGCTATTGTGGAAATGCGTCTCCGCCAGCTTACAGGACTTGAGCAGGAAAAGCTGAGAGCAGAGTACGATGAGGTAATTAAGCTGATCGAATACCTGAAAAGCGTACTTAACAGTGTTGACCTGCAAATGAAGATCATCAAGGATGAGCTTCTCGAGATAAAAGATAAATATGGTGACAAAAGACGAACAGAAATTGTACCCAGCGCAGAGGAGTTCAATCCTGAGGACTTCTATTCCGACGATGAAATGGTAATTACTATTTCACATATGGGATATATCAAAAGAACACCACTGACTGAATTCAGGAGGCAGAACAGGGGAGGGACCGGCGCAAGGGGAGGAGCTACAAGAGAAGAGGATTTCATTGAACATCTGCATATAGCTACCATGCACAATACAATGCTCTTTTTTACAAGCAAGGGAAAATGCTACTGGCTTAAGGTATACAACATTCCCGAAGGATCAAGAACATCAAAGGGAAGAGCTATGCAGAACCTCATAAACATCGAGCCCGATGATAAGGTTAAAGCATATATCAACGTGAAAAACCTGAATGACCACGATTATATTAATAATAATTTCATCGTTTTGTGCACAACCAGGGGCATAATCAAGAAAACATCCCTTGAGGCCTACTCAAGGCCCAGAACCAATGGTGTTTATGCAATAACAGTAAGAGACGGCGATGAGCTGCTCGAGGCAAGAATGACAAACGGCAGGCATCATATTATGCTTGCTGTAAAATCGGGCAGAGCCATCCGCTTCCCTGAAAATTCGGTGAGACCCATGGGAAGAACAGCTTCAGGAGTAAGAGGCATTAAGCTGGCTAATGAAAAAACAGATTATGTGGTGGGAATGATAACCGTTGAAAACAGGGAAAAGGACGTGCTGGTTGTCTCTGAAAACGGCTACGGAAAAAGATCAGATATTGAAGATTACCGCATAACAAACAGGGGCGGAAAAGGAGTTAAAACCATTAATATAACTGAAAAAACAGGTTCGCTCATTGCACTTAAAGATGTAACGGATAACCATGATCTGATGATCATCACCCAATTCGGGAATATTCTCAGGCTCACGGTTTCCTCCTTGAGAATTATGGGCAGGGCAACCCAGGGCGTGCGACTCATTCAATTGAAAGAAAATGACACTATCGGATCAGTTGCCTGTGTATTCGTTGATGAATCTGAAGTCGTGGATGAAACAGGCAATACGGATCTTTCAGAAGATATTTCTGGTTCCGGAAATGAAAATGGCAAAGAATTTGATGTTTAACAAGTAATGTATTAAATTTGAAAAATTATTTTGACAATTAATTTAAAGTTATAATCATGAAAAAGTTTTTTCTGCTGTTTGCAGCTATAGTTATCTCACTCGGAGTCATGGCACAGAAAGGTAAGGTTGCCAGCTCTTTAACCCTGATAGATCAGGGCGCACTGGACAAGGCCAAGGAGGCTATTGATCAGGCCATGGTGCATGAAAAAACCAAAAACTGGGCCAATACTTTCTTTGCAAAAGGTAAATTGTGCCAGGCTGTTTACAAATCTGATAACCAAAGTTTCAAGTCATTCTGCACCGATCCTCTTGCTGAAGCATATGCCGCTTATGAAAAATCGATAGAACTAGATCCCAAAGGTGGAGCAAAAAAGAGAATTATTGCAAATATGATCTATAATTCCCTTGCTCTTGATCTTTATGAACAGGGAAGTACTCAATTCGAAGCCCAGGATTTCGCCGGAGCACTGAAATCTTTCAAAACCCAGATCGAAATTACTGAAAGTGACAAATTTGCAGGCGCTATCGATACAGGAATGTATTACAATGCAGGCCTGGCAGCTGTCAACTCCCAGAATTACAATGAGGCTATAAACTACTTTACGAAATGTACGGAGATGAAGTACATGGGAATAGCACCATACTACCAAATGTATGAAAGCTATCTTGGCAAGGGTGATACCCTCAAGGCGGAATCAATCCTCAAGGAGCTTCCCGTTATATTCCCGGGCGATAAGAGTGTGACTCTCCAGCTCATAGACCTTTATATCAAGAGCGGCAAAAATAAGGAAGCCCTTGAATATCTGCAGATCGCAAAAGCCGATGACCCCCAGAACTCCAGCCTCTACTTTGCAGAGGGAATAATCTATCTCAACGAAAGCAAGTATGACGAAGCTATCGCAGACCTTGCTAAAGCCGTTGAGCTTAATCCTGATGTATTCGACAGCCAGTACGGACTTGGAGCAGCCTATATAAACAAGGCATCAGACATGTTCACCAAAGCAAACGACATTATGGATGTGAACAAATATCAGGTTGCAATTGATGAAGCGATGAATGTATTTGCAAAAGCACTTCCTTTTATGGAAAATGCAAATAAGCTCAAACCCGATGACATTTATGCTCTGAGAAGCCTTAAAGAACTCTACTACAGACTGAAAATGCCTGATAAATATGAAGTTGTCAAGGCAAAACTAGACGTGATGGAGCAGTAGAAAACAATATATTGACCATAATAATGTTAAGAGCCTTTCCCTTGCAGGGGAAAGGCTCTTTTACAATAATAAATCCGGCATAACGTTAAATTAAAGTAATGAATCGCGGACATGAACAGAAGTTTCCTGATTTTATTATTGATAGTTTTTACCATCATTTCATGCACTGAAAAAGAAGACCCTGTTCCTGAAGAAGAAGGCAGGATAATTGTTTTAATGTACCACAGGATAGTTGATGGAGAACCTGGAAATACCTATGAACGCAGTCTCGCTGACTTTGAATCAGACCTTATATATCTAATAAACAACAACATACACGTTATTGACTTCGCTGATCTCAGGAATGTTTCCGAATCAGGCAGAATGCCCGAAGGCAATTCGGTAATTATAACTTTTGACGACGGGGATAACTCATGGTATAATCTGGTTGCCCCGATGCTGTTGAGATACAGAATGAAAGCAACTTTCTTTCTCTGGACCTACATGATAGGCAGCAATTCCTTTCTTACCTGGAACGAGGTCGAATATATGTCAAATTATACTCAGATTGACGGCATAAAACCTTTTACTTTCGGTTCCCATACTTTTTCACATCCGTTTCTTTCCCAGCGCAGGAGCAGCTTTGAAACTACAGATGAATACAACCTTTTCCTTGACTACGAACTCAGGGAATCGAAGAAAAAAATTGAAGAACACACACCCGGCGAGGTGACAGTCCTTGCACTTCCTTATGGCGATGGGGCAGGAGATTCTGATATTATTGCCGCTGCGCAAAGAAACGGTTATCAGTTAGTCCGGACATCTGTCTGGGGAGCTATAGAAGATGCTGACTTCGATAATTTTGTTATTCCAAGCCTGCCGATACTAAATGACACCAGGCCGGAAGAAATAGGTTCATACCTTTTCAATTGACACCACTGAAAATAAAAAAATACGATCCTGGTAAATAGGAGATGGCTTCAAATCCTTCTGTATTTAATTTATATTTTCTATTTGACATAATATTAATTATAGGAATGTTATGTAAAAGTTGAAAAATTGCAATCCCTAGTTGTTCTCATTACGGCAAATGACTTAAATAATAGCAATATTATGACGATCTCATGGACCAATATGGTGGACTATGCATCGATATTTGCCATGCACCAGCTCTTCATTCCCTCAAATTTTTCCTATCTTAATTGAAAATTACAAATGATTGTCATCATTTGTAACTACTTACCAGCATGATATTTTCTAAAAAACTGAATATGATTAAAATTAAACCATCCTGGTTATTCCTGATACCGGTACTATTCTGGCTTGTTTTTGGTTGCAGTCATTATAATGTTGAATATCAGGACTATGTGACCGCTGAAGAGCTTGAAAAAGGCTTCTCCTCCCCTCCCGATTCAGTAAAACCCTGGGTGTATTGGTACTGGATCAGCGACAATAGCTCAAAGGAAGGTATTACAAGAGACCTTGAAGCAATGGCCGAAGCCGGAATAGGCGAAGCTCTTATAGGTAATATAGGAAATGAAGGAATGCCTTACGGTAAAGTTTCAATATTAAGCGAGGAATGGTGGCAGCATATTGAGCATGCAATCCGTGAGGGCAAAAGACTTGGCGTGGATATTGGACTTTTTAACTGCCCCGGCTGGAGTCAGTCTGGAGGACCGTGGATAAAAGACACTGAGGCAATGCGTTATATAGTTTTTAGTGAAGTTGAAGTTGAGGGTGGCGAGAATGTAAAATTAAAGCCCCCTAAACCCGGAAAAACATATCAGGATATACATACCATTGCATTTCCTTTACCGGAAAATGATAACGCGAATATCTCATCCCTTAATCCGGAAATAACGGTCTTTCCTGAACTGGATCATTATGAAAGGCTTTTCGACGGTGATACTGCATCAGTTTGCCTTTTTAAATCTGCGGGAAACAGCAAGACAATCACCATCGATATTAATGCCGGCACACCCTTTTGTGCACGCAGCCTTATACTGCATCCTCCAGCAATATCGTTTGCAGCCGATATTGAACTTCAGGCCATGATAGAGGATCATTTCAGCGTCGTCAAAAAATTCCGGTTCGACCGCAGTAATTCTGCCGTTAACGTAGGTCCAATCCGTTATGGCCCTGTTGCGGTTGCCTTTCCCGAAACTACGGCAAAAAGCTTCAGAATATTAATGAGCAATTTTGTTTTAAGCAATTACCTTACCACTCGACCGGATCTAGCTTCTGAGGCCGGATTGGCTGAGATAGAACTTTTATCAGAACCTAGGCTTGAATCCTATATTGAAAAACAGCTCGGGAAAATGTGCCAGACTCCTTTTCCCATGTGGAATCAATATCATTGGGAAAAACAGGACGATTCAGGCGCTGAAACGATGAGAATTGATCCCGGTAAGGTTGTTGATCTCACTTCAAAACTTGAAGTCGACGGAACGCTTGAATGGGAAGCGCCGCCGGGCAAATGGCTGATTATGAGGTTTGGGGTATCCCCTACCGGAGCACTTAATGCTGTGTCGCCGCCTCATGCCACAGGATGGGAAGTTGATAAAATGAACCGGCAGCATCTTGAGAATCATTTTAATGCATATATCGGCCAACTTCTCGGAAGAATGCCTTCAGAAGACCGGTCAGCCCTTCGGCATGTTGTTCTTGACAGTTATGAGCAGGGATCCCAGAACTGGACAGATGGCCTTACGGACTACTTTGAGGAAAAGTACGGTTATGATCCGTCTCCATGGCTCCCTGTACTTTCAGGAAGGATCGTTTCTTCTGCTGATCAGTCGGATAGGTTTCTCTGGGATCTCAGGCGAATTGTTGCAGATCGCGTTGCTCATGATTATGTTGGCGGATTTCGGGAGCTTTGCCAGAAAAACGGATTAAGGATATGGCTCGAGAATTATGGTCACTGGGGATTTCCGTCTGAATTCCTGATGTATGGCGGCCAAAGTCACGATGTTGCGGGAGAATTCTGGAATGAGGGAGATCTTGGAAACATTGAGTGCAGGGCAGCTTCATCAGCTGCTCATATTTACGGAAAAAGAAAAGTATCTGCCGAGTCATTCACCTGTGCCGGAAAAGAATACCAGCGTTATCCGGCAATGCTCAAGCGACGTGGTGACTGGAGCTATACCGAAGGCATTAATAATGTTATTATTCACCTCTATATTCACCAACCCTTCGAACATTTATCTCCGGGTATAAATGCATGGTTTGGAACAGAATTCAACAGAAAGAATACCTGGTTCAGGCAATCCGCCAAATGGATTGACTACCAGCGCAGATGCATGTTAATGCTCCAAAGGGGACTCCCGGTAAATGATGTCTGTTATTTCATTGGTGAAGATACTCCTGTCATGACTGGTATCCGCCATCCGGAGATCCCGGATGGTTATTCCTTCGACTATATAAATGCCGAAGTCATAATGAACAGGCTCCAAGTAAAAGAGGGAACTCTTGTCCTGCCCGACGGAATGAGCTACAAGGCCATGGTGCTTCCTCCCCTTAAAACAATGAGGCCTGAGTTGCTCCGGAAAATCATGGAGCTTGCAAAAGACGGTGCTGTGATAATAGGTCAGCCCCCTACCGCTTCTCCCAGCCTTGCCGGATATCCTTCAGCTGATGATGAGGTAAAAGCTTTTTCGAAGGAATTATGGGGCACGGAAAATGATGAAAAGCAGCAACCGTCAAGGTATGGGAAAGGAATGATCTTCAATGAGACAGATCTCGGAAAAGTTCTGGTTCAGTTAGGACTTACACCCGACTTAAACATTGATGAACACATACCTTTGCTATGGATTCATCGTCGCATGAATGAGGCAGATATCTATTTCATTTCGAACCAGAGCAGCGACACTTTGACTTTCGAGGCCACATTCAGGGTTAAAGGGAAGATGCCTGAATTATGGGACGCAATAGACGGTTTTGTCCGCAATCTTCCGTCATTCAGGCAGAATGGCAGTTCAACTACGGTTCCCCTGAAACTCGATCCTAACGGAAGTGCATTCATTGTTTTCAGAAGTAACGCCAGAGGAAGATCCAAGAAACCAATGGAGAATTATCCTGAGCCACAAAAACTTGCCGATATCAACCAGCCATGGAAGGTTGCTTTTGATGAATCTTTGCGCGGGCCGTCTGATACCGTTGTGATGCATTCCCTGACTGACTGGACGGAAAGTAGTGATGACAGAATCAGATATTATTCCGGAACAGCATTTTACAGTAATTCTTTCATAGTGAACAAAATACCTGAGAACGCCACCATATATGCTCATCTGGGAAAGGTCGGCATAATGGCTGATGTAAAAATAAACGGACAACCTGCTGGCGGAGTATGGACTTACCCATGGCGGTGCAATATCACCGGCCTTATAAAAGAAGGGAAAAACACTATTGAGGTGGAAGTAGTCAACAATTGGATTAACAGGCTTATAGGCGACAGCATGCTACCTGAGAAAGACCGTCAAACATGGATTAATGTGAATCCTGTAAAACCTTCAGATCCACTTCAGCAGTCGGGCCTTCTGGGGCCGGTAAAGATTATATATATAAGATATTAAACACTTTAAAATATATCATCTATACTGATTATTTAAATATCCGGGGTTCCTGGTCAATATATAATTATCACGTCCTGTTCCATGGGGAGACAAAATGCCTGGCCAGTTGAGGTCTTGTCCTGGTCTGGATATGCCAGACTAACTTATTTGATTTTGTAAAAATTCTCTTTCCGGATGTCATTAAGAAAGAATGTACGGGGCGAGTTATAGAAGTTAATGAAATCATCCGGAAACGGCCTGATGGGTTCCGGCATATTCATGAATCTGCCCATTCCGTAAGCATGTCTCCAGGTAAGAACATATCCCACCGGATAGTTCGATATGACGGGGAGAAGAACAGATGACCACCAGTTAGCCATCTGCCATCTTCCTCCGGTTTCACTCAATGCAGTAATCTTTTTCCTTTTAAGGGCTTCACTGGTTATAAAACCCAGAGCCGAGTCGAGTTCCAATGCAAATTCCTCTCCCCTGTCATACATATCAAGGGAAAGCATATCAATCAGATCATCTCCGGGATATCCCTTCATATATTGCTCAAGGCTGGATACCCTGTCGGTATTATAAGCATAAAGGATATTATGAAGGTTTTTACTGTCGCGTAAAAACCTGACAGTATATCTCCACAATTCTGCATATTCTTCATCAGTACAAATTTCGGTACCCCACCAGAAGAATGATCCGGAATGTTCATGATACGGCCTGAATATAAACGGGATAGGGGTTTCGTCGTCATCTTTAAGGCCTTCAAAGAATTGAGCAAGGCGGTCAAGCCAGGAATTAAACAAATCATTATTGGAGCCTCCCGGAAGTATTGATGTCACAACACTCTTTGAGGTGACATCCCAGGCAGTGCCATGCATCCGGTTCCCGGCGGTATCAGCTGTCTGCATTGTAAGTGGATTGTTTGCGTGCCAGCTTATAGTAACAACACCTCCGCGTTTGTAATGTGCTTTTATCTGCTCTGCTATCTGGGCAAAACTTACTGAATCAAGGCTCCGGTCATTTCCAAGTTCGAGGTGTCCAAGCTCAAATCCGGCGACAGCCGGGTAGTCACCTGTAAAATCCTTTGTGTCAGAGCGGTCTTTTTCATACCACCAGGAATACCCGTACATCAGATCGTCCTGATGCCCATACATCACTCCCCTGTTCTGAAGCTCATAAATTGAACGGAAAAGAGCTACCGTCTCCTTTGTAGCATTCCTGTCTGACGGCGATGGAAGATCATGGCAGGAAGCCAGAATAATCGTGATACTCAAAAGAAGCAGAACTTTGTATTGTTTCATAACAACCATATATTTAATAAAATATCTTTATTAATTAAACCATTAATGTACATAATTGCGGAGATTGGTCAGATAGAGGTAAATTAAAATTAATACCGGCATATTGTTATACTCTTATGCCTATTACAAGAATATCATCAGTCTGGTCTTCCTTGTTTTCTTCTCTCCAGTTTTCTATCTCTTCATATAGCCTGTCACTTTGTTCCGGCATAGGGTATTCCTGTATTTCAAGCAGCAACGACTTAAATCTTCCAGTTGAATATTTCTTATGACACCTGCCGCCAAACTGATCAGCATATCCGTCTGAAAACAGATATATAACATCTCCTGCTTTCAGGTCAATCCGTTCAGGGACAAAACTTGCAGCCGGGGTTGGGTCAAGGCCGTCAATAATACTTCCTGCCCTGCATTCAATAAGTTTCTTGTCCCTGATTATGAAGACGGGATTGGCCACCCCTGAGAAGCAAAGCCTATTTGTTTCTTTATCAAGTGAACAAAGTGCAATATCGAGGTCGTCAGAAATTCCGGTACATTCCTCATCCCGTCTCAGGAACCTGTGCAGTTTCACATAGAGATGATTCAGTATGTCGGGAGGATATGTCATTTTAAGCTCATTGACAGCCTGATCCAGGATTCCGTAACCTATTATGCTCAGGAGGGCTGCAGGAATTCCATGTCCTGTACAGTCTGCAGCTGCAAAAACAACGTAATTATCCTGCCTGCTGAAGAAATAGAAATCTCCGCTGACAATATCTTTTGGCTTGAACAGCACAAAGCTATCTGGAAAGCATTCTCTAATAAACAGGTCATCAGGCAAAAAGGTCTCCTGGATATAGCTTGCATAATTATAATTGCCTTCAATTTCAACTATAGCCTCTTCAATTTTCCTGTTCCTGATACTTACCATATTTTCCACCTCTGGCGTGAGGCTGACCAACTTCCTGATCTGTTCATTAAGCTCCCTGGTTTCATTTAGTATCCGGTGAATAACGCTCTGTGGTTTAATTGCATATGAGAGCTTCCTTAAATGACCGGGATTAACTGGATATACCTCATATTCAATATCCTGCAAGAGGGCTGGAATAGTTTTCACAAGATCCCGGTCAATTTCTTTCGATGCTTCCGGCAGTTGCTCGTAGGGAACAAGGTCAGGATGCCTTCTGCCATCTACATCTTTTCTGGTTCCGTAGACCCAGCCATTCAGGCGCTTGTCCCAGCACCACCTTATATGTTCAAGCATGGCCATTGTTTCAATCTCGTTGTTATTGAGATGTAGGGTAAACGTCCTGTATCCTTTTTTAACAGGACGTATTCTGAATCCGATTGCAAGCAGCTTTGCAGGGATGTGGAAAGCGTTATCAAGGTTTGAAAACCTTATATCATCAGGAAGGTCATCAAACTGTGGCAGGTTTTTATTATTGACATCATACCCCCTGGAAAAGACAGAATCTTCATGATTCTCAAGATGCTCCGCAAGTTCTTTTTTCAGTTCGAACAGATATCTTGAATGAATTGCCCTGGCCAGCTTTTTTATCAGTCTCTCATCGATAACGGAAATTTCTTCTTTACGGAAAATCTCCAGTCCTGTTTTCTTTAGCATGACCGGAATTGAGTGATTAATCTCCTTAAAATACCTGCGTTTTTTTGGGGGAAGCATGTTGAAGGCACCCAGTGACGGATCGGTTTTTGAACCGACATCAAGTTTTTTTCCATATTTCCATCCCGCAGAAATCATCTTTCTGCAATAATGCTTATGGTCAGACCAGGCAAGCTTTTCAATTTCCACGTCGGTAATCAGGCAAGTCCTGCAATACTTCCTGAATGGCCTGACAAATAAATTCAAAGAAGCCAGTTTTGAAGGTATCTGGTCGGCCAGTTCAGTAAAGAATGCCGGTTCATCAAAACCAGCCAGTTCCTTACCGGTTCCTGAACTGAATGGAGATACGCAATAATCCCTGACCCGATTCATCTCACTTTGAAGCAAACGGACTGCATCGGATAAAATGTCACCATATTTACCAAGAAGTTCAGGTGAGATGTCTCTGCCCTTTTCTTCCTCCGGTTCACAGAATACATCTGACCACTTCTTCCTTTCTTTTATCTGGATCTGGCCGGACAAAAACTTCAGAGTTTAGTCAGTTTCCTTCATAATAAATTCGAAAGGGATTTTTGCAGTTTTTGACATAACGCGACCTGCTTCAAACATATCGCTGTCTTCCCTTTCATAGTGCCATCGTACGCCAATATTTTCACCCCTTGATCTCATAGAGGCTATCTGCTTGCAAAAATCGAGAATGTATTTTGCAGAAGATGAGTTGAAATAATTAAAATCAAGGTCTATACTGGTCTGATCGTCCGGATCTCTTTTGCCGGATGACCATGCTGAATAATCATTCAGCCAGTCAAGGATTTCCTTATAAAACACTGCCACATCAGGAGGCCTGGATTCTCCTGAAATTTCAAACTTCCTGTTCACAGGATCAAGCACGACCTTTGGTGAACTTGATGTCGGATTGATTATCAGTTTTCTCATGGTAAGTTTGTTTACAGATATTTGCAGCTCAAAGTATGACTGATTTGTGTCGACAGGTGTAAATTTATAGCTGATATTATTCCCTGATTTCAGTTTCATAACTATGAAACCGAGGCCTGCTCCATTGTTATTTCCTTTTTCCTTGCCTATTTCATTTTCAAACAATTCATTCAGCTTCTTACTGTCCGATTTGTTTATCACATCGAGCCTCGCTACAAGCTTCTTTCTTTCGTGGTCTGTTACACAATTACCGGCACTTATAAGAACTTGTTTATTCATGTCAACAGCCGATATGTATGGCTTCATCCCGGCATTGCAGAGCAGTTCCTTACTGGAATGCCTTGCTATGTTTTCGAGGCATTCCACGAGCACCGCATAAACCCTGTTACGGGTCAGTTTGTCTAGGCCTGTGAACTTACGGTCATTCTTGATTTCGTTCAGCAGATAATCAATTTTATCATGATCGACAGGACCGGAATAAACTAAATATTCTTTCAAGAATCAGAGAAATTATTAACTTGTTTATTTTAGAACAAAGATATTCTTTAAGATCTTCTAAATTGGTCAGTGGCAAAAGAATTTTGTATGTTAGTTATCAAAATCAGATCAAAAAATGAGTGAGCCGATACTTAAAGCACTGATGCAGCTATTTGCACTGATAAGTGACATTAACAATGAAACCGTACTCAATGGGAAAGGGAAAGAAATAGTAAGGCTTTTTCTGAATCGCCATCTTAATAATGATTTGGTTAGCAGGTATTTGAAAATGTTTGAAGAATACCTGAGTCTTTATAATTCTGAGAATATAGCAAAGGGAAGTCTGAAGGAAAGAAAAAGGATCACCCTTAACGCAGTCAGGATACTTGCTATATGTGAACAGATTAATGAAGAGCTTCAACAGAAGCAGAAAATCTACGTCCTGATAAAGCTCTTCGACTACCTGACATCTGGCAGTGATATAACAGAAAATGAACTTGATGTTGTTCAGACTGTCTCCAATGCCTTTAATATTCCCGAAAAGGAATATCTTGATATAAAAACTTTCAGGCTATCACCCGTTAGGGAGATAAAAAAAATGAAAAAAGTCCTTTCAATAGACTATGAGAACACTGAAGCGAAGAAAGAATCAGGACATATTTATTTCGAAAACCTTAAGGGAACTATACTATTCCTCCATATTGTCAGCACCAATACCTACATTTTGAGGTATACCGGAGGACAGGATCTCTATCTTAACGGTCAGAACATACTTCCAGAGGAAACATATGTTTTCGACAGCGGAGCTTCAATCAGGGGGGCGGGAATCGACACAATATACTATACTGAAGTTGTAAGCCAGCTTACATTTCCTCACAAGAGCGAGAAAATAAGTTTTGATGCAAACAATGTTTCATATACATTCAGAAACAGCGAGAACGGCATTCATGACCTGGAAATTCATGAAGAATCGGGCAGGCTGACAGGCATTATCGGAGGCAGCGGTGTCGGAAAGTCAACAACTCTTAGTATCCTGAGCGGATCATTGAAACCGGATTCCGGAAAAGTTGTGATTAACGGCTATGATCTTTACAACGAAACCGAAAGAAGTTCACTTAATGGAATAATAGGTTTTGTTCCACAGGATGATCTGCTGATTGAAGAACTCACTGTATATCAGAATTTGTACTACAATGCAAAAATGTGCCTTAATAATCTTGAAGAAGCAGAGATTGAGGAAGTTGTAAATAAGATCATGTCAGATTTTGACCTGATCGAAATAAGGGAACTTAAGGTCGGTAATCCTTTAAATAAAATCATAAGCGGCGGGCAAAGAAAAAGGGTAAATATTGCCCTGGAACTTCTCCGGGAGCCAACCATACTTTTTGTTGACGAACCTACATCAGGTCTTTCATCAGTCGATTCTGAAATGGTCATGAAATTACTCAAGGAGCAGACATACAAAGGAAGACTTGTAATAGTCAATATACACCAGCCGGGCTCAGAAATCTATAAGATGTTCGACAGGATTATGGTCATTGACCGAGGAGGCTATCAGATATACTACGGCAATCCCTCTGAAGCTATCGTATATTTCAAAAAACACAGCAATCATGTAAATCCTGAAGAAGACCAGTGCACAAAATGCGGAAATGTTGATACGGATCAGATACTCCAGATCATTGAGGCAAAAGTGATTGACGAGCATGGAAGGCCGACCGAAGCAAGAAAAGTAACTCCTAAGGAATGGGCTGTGAAATTTAAGGAATACAGAATGCCTGTTCCGGATGCAACAGCGCCGGGGCAGAAAGAAAAAATACCTCCGAATAATTTTGCTATCCCGGGCCTGCTCAATCAGTCAGTAATATTTTTCACCCGCGACATGTTGTCAAAACTTTCCGATAAACAATATATACTGATAAACCTTTTCGGATCCCCCTTCCTGGCATTTCTGCTGGCATATTTTACAAAGCACGCCGGAGGAGAAGGTTACAGGTTCTATGAAAATGAGAACATCCCTGCTTACTTGTTCATGTGCGTTATTACCTCACTCTTTCTGGGGCTGATAATAAGCTCCGAAGAAATAATAAAGGACAGGAAGATACTTAAAAGAGAGTCATTTCTGAACCTCAGCTGGTTCAGTTATATAAACTCCAAGATTATGATAATGTTTCTTATGTCTGCTATCCAGACCATATTGTTCATTGTAATAGGAAACAGTATTCTCGAAATAAAAGGAATGACTATAAGCTATTGGATAGTCCTTTTCACTACTTCCTGTCTGGCTAACCTGATAGGATTAAATATATCGTCGGCTCTTAGTTCCGTAATTGCCGTGTATATAATCATTCCATTCATCATAATACCACAGCTTCTGTTCAGCGGCGTGCTTGTCAAGTTTGACAAGCTCCACACCACTGAAACATATTCTCATGAGTTTGTGCCGGCATTGGGCGATCTCATGCCCGCACGCTGGTCATTTGAAGCCCTTGCCACCAGGCAGTTCAGAAACAATGGCTATGAAAAGCACTTTTTTACATATAAGATGGACGAAAGTGAAAATCTTTATAACGGAACTTTCCTGCATGATGAGCTGATGAAAATAATCTGGAATTGCAAAAAATTTAAAAACAATGCTGATTATAAGGAATCGTTAATGGGGTATTTCTCCATTGTCAGACATCACCTTGATGAAATATCTGAAAAATCGGGAATTAACCCGGGATCATGGAAGGCTTACCTTACTCCTGAAAAATTCGATTCTGAAACAGAAAAGGAAACAATCGCATTCCTGGATTCAGCCAGGAGCTTTTTCCTTAAAGAAAAACATAAAGCTACTGCACTGAGAGATTCGGTAAGCAGATCACTGGTTTCAAAAATGGGGCTCGATGAATATGTTGAACTCCAGTACAGATATGATAATAAAAGCCTCAGGGAAATGGTACTCGACCTGACACCGTCACCAAAAACGATCATATCGCGCAAAAAGATCATACGCAAATACGAACCCGGATATATGAAGGCAACCTCGAAAACGGGCAGGGCTCATTTCTTTGCACCAATCAAGCTCACGGGCAACCTGGAGCATTCAACTTACTGGTTCAACATTTCTATCCTATGGCTTTTATCAATCATTTTGTACGCAGCACTTTATTTTAAAGTGCTGAACCGGATTATAACCTTCATCAGTGATCTTCGGCTTAAACAAACAGATTGAAACGCCGTCGGCCTTGCTCTGATATAAATTTGACTTGCATCAAAGACATTCGTACCTTTATTCGAAAGTTCCGAGCGATGCCGAGCCATTTTCCAGACCTGGAATATGATATCTTTATCAGCTACCGCCAGAATGATAACAGATATGACGGCTGGGTAACAGAATTTGTCAATAATCTGAAAAAGGAGCTTGATGCCACAATTAAATACAGATTGTCGGTATATTTCGACGAAAATCCTGAGGACGGACTTCTTGAATCACATTCAGTGGATAAATCACTTGAAAATAAGCTTAAATGTGCTGTTTTTATACCTGTGCTTTCAAGAACATATTGTGATCCGGAAAGCTTCGCATGGAACCGTGAGTTTATTGCATTTCTCAGGAATGCAAAAAATGATAATTATGGTCTTGATATAAGACTAGGCAACGGAAACGTTTCCAGCAGGATATTGCCTGTCAGAATCCATGACCTGGATAAGGAAGACACCATGACCTTGCAGGATTGCCTTGGGCCAATACGTTCAATTGATTTTATCTACAAATCACCCGGCGTTAACAGACCTCTGCGTGCAAATGAAGATCATCCCCATGACAATCTTACCAGAACATACTACAGGGATCAGATCAATAAGACAGCCATTGCCATAAGTGAAATACTGTCTGCTCTAAGAAGAATACCGGCTGAAGTTGATTTAGTGAATAACACTGTATCAGGTGGTCCCGGAAATGCACCTACAGGAACAATAGGCGGAAGAGATGAAAAATATAAGTTAAGGGGAATCTTTTCGACGATGAGAAGAAAAAGAATAATCAGCTTAAGTACACTGATCAGTCTGACAGCCCTCTTCATTCTGTTTATTTTTTCAGGAGGAAGTTCCATGCCGTTCGAATCACGCGACTGGATTGTGATATCGGATTTCACAAACCTGACAGACGAAAGACTTTTGGATAAATCTTTGAGCACTGCGTTTACAATTAGCATTGATCAATCGAGACACATGAATGTTCTGTCGCGAAGCATGATGATTGATGCCCTTAGGAGAATGAAAATCAGGGATGCAACATTGATAAACGAGGAGCTGGGACGGAACATCGCCAGCCGGGAAGGCATAAAACTTTATATTGTGCCCTCGGTGGGAAAAATTGGTGATGATTATATCCTCAGTGCCAGGATCCTTGAAACCGAAACAGGGAAAGACCTGAAATCAATAGTGCTCTATGCCTCCAGCAAGGATAAGATATTGCCTAATCTTGACCAGTTAAGCAGAAAGGTCAGGAGAGCATTGGGAGAATCGAGGTACAAGATCTCAAAACAGGACAAACCCCTTGCACAGGTAACAACAAAGTCGCTTGAAGCTCTAAGACAGTATTCACTGGGGATTGAACATCATCTTCAAAATGATTTTGATGGAGCCAGGTACTACTATGAAAATGCCTTACGCATCGACACCGGATTCACTGCTGCAAAAGCTTCGCTCGGAAATATCCTTATAGAACAATTCAACAGAAAGGAAGGCATTGAGATCCTTAGAGATGCTGTCAGGCAGATAGATGATCTCACCGAGAAGGAAAAACTGGGAATCCTTGGATTCTATTCAGTAAATGTTGAAAAAGACCTCCCCATGGGAATTAAGTATACAAAAATGAGAATTGAATTATATCCCGATGATCCTCTGGCCCATAATAACCTGGGATGGTATTGCCAGAACAATGGTCAGACGGAAGAAGCTCTTGCAGAATATATAAGAGCTGTATCAATCAACCCATCCATGTCCATATCCTACAGGGGAATACATTATTTATACCTTAATGTTCTTGGAAAACCTGATTCTGCCCTCATGTGGGCTCAGAAAATGACCAATGACAATCCAGACGATGCATGGAGCTACGATTGCCTTGGTTCATCATGGCTTGCACTTGACAGCCTGAAAAAAGCAGAGAGGGCATTCACAAAAGCAAGGGAAATCAATCCCCGATTCATCCTTAATAACTACAGGCTGGCACATACCTTAAGGCTGATGGGACGTTATAACGAAGCTGTTGAAATATTGCAGGCGATGCTTGAGACAAATCCCGAAGAGGCTTCTGCTTTTTATGATATGGCAATCAATTATGAGAAAATGAACAAAAGCGATGAGGCCCGGAAAAGCTTCCTTGCTTTCAAAAAAGTTGCAGTTGAAAACTGGCCGGAAATATATCCCGGAAATCCGTTCGTATTTTCTTCGATAGCATCAGTTGCCGCTCATCTAGGTGAAACGGTATTAGCAGACGACATGTTAAGAAAGGCATACCTGGCTGATTCCACACTGTATATGGATTTCGCTGAAATATATTCTGTTCAAGGCAGAAAATCAGATGCACTTGAATATTTTGATAAAGCCCTGAAAAATGGTTACCGAGATTGCTTCTGGATAAAAATGAATCCCGATCTTGATCCCATACGAAATGAACCTGAATTCAGGAAGCTGATGTTCAAGTATTTTCAATAAACTTCCGACGTTTGAGGATAGCATCCTTACATTTTTTGTCCACTCCTCCCCTGCCGGTAAAGTGCCAGATAGCCAGCCCGACTCATTGAACTTCAAAGGGAGCAAGACATTATATATTACTAATTTACAGTTAACTTATGGCTTGTTATATAAAGCATGTATTCATACAATAACATTATGATATTCATAAACCTTTAATATAGCTATTCGGTTAATGCCTGGTAAAAAGACGTTGTATCCAAAAGTTTGCTAATTTGGGTCGGATTTAAAAAATACTTGCAATGGTGCGGATTAAGGAATCAACTCTGAGCTTCCTCTCTGATCTGAAAGTTAATAATGACAGGGAATGGTTTGCCGCAAACAGAAAAAGGTATGAAGATTCAAGGGAAAACTTTTATTCGTTTGTCCAGGCATTAATCAATGCTATAGGCGCTTTTGATTCTTCAATAAGAGGTCTTGAAGTCAGCAATTGCACATACAGGATAAACAGGGATATCAGATTTTCAATAGATAAATCTATTTACAAAACCCATTTGGGTGCTTTTATTGTTAAAGGGGGAAAGAAGAACGGTGACAAGTATGCCGGCTATTATTTTCATATTGAACCTGATAACCATAGCCTGATAGCCGGAGGTGCATATATGCCGCCCACTGAATGGCTTTCAGCCATAAGAGAGAAAATTGATGATCAGGGAGATTTGCTGATGAAGATTATAAAAGACAGGGAATTTGCAAGTTACTTCCCGGGTATTGAAGGTGAAAAACTGAAGACAGCACCAAGAGGCTATCCGGGCAATCATAAATATATTGAACTTCTCAAAATGAAATCTTATCTTGTTGAATGTGAAATCCCTGATGATAAGATTATTAGCAGGGATTGTATTGATTTTGTGGTGAATGCATCAAGAATCATGAAGCCTTTTAACGATTTTCTCAATGAATACTGAGATTTAATTCAGGAAAATTTTCATCATCAAAAATAGAACAAATGACCGGATATGAGCGTACGTTAAGGTTTTTAAATGGTGAATCAACAGATCACCCTCCCTTCCACCCTATTATAATGCGATGGGCTGCGAAACACGCGGGAGTAAAATACGGCAGGTTTTGCACCGATCCCAATGCCAAGAGCTATGCCATGCTCAAATGTGCCAGGGATTTTGATCTCGACTGGGTTACAGTAATGTCCGATCCCTGGGCAGAGGCATCAGCATACGGAATTGAAGTTGAATATCCGGAAGATGACCTGCCTGTTGACAAAGGAGGGCATTTCCAGGATGCTGAGAGTGTAACCCGTGCCAGAAAGTTCAATGCATTTGAAGAACGGCGGTGTGCAGGCAGGATAGCCGAACTTAAGGAATTCAGGTCACAGGCAGGCAATGAGCTGTTTATTGTAGGATGGGTTGAAGGACCGGTTGCCGAATATGTCGACCTCAGAGGAGCAGCAGGCGCATCACTTGACTTTCTTCTTGAGGCTGATAAAGTTTCCCGGGCATTGGACGTAATTGTGGCGAATGCACTGGATTTCATTTCACACCAGGTGGATGCAGGAGCTGACTGTATTGGTATTGGAGATGCTTTCTCATCCCAGATAGGACCTGATCTGTATTACCAGTATGCCTTTGAAAGGGAAAAAACGATGGTCAGTCACATACATTCTCTTGGGGCAAAAGCTAAGCTTCACATTTGCGGAAACACTGAAGCAATAATCCCCGGCATGATAAAAACCGGAGCTGACATTATTGATATAGACCATCTTGTACCATCTCTTGAGAAATTTGCCGGACTTCTCGGTCCATACCAGGTATTCTCCGGCAAGTGCGATCCTGTGAGCATTGTACAGTCAGGACCAGAAGAATCAATAAGAAATGCTGTGATTTCAGACTATAAGGCATCAAGCGGGCGATGTATCATCTCAGCAGGATGTGAAATAACCCCTGGAACGCCTGCTGAAAACATGATATACTTCAGGGATTCAAGGCTGTTCCTGTGATAACTTAATAAAAAAGCTGTAAATCAATTTGTAATTAAAAATTCATATATTTCGTGAAATTTTAAAACCACGATTATGAAAAAACTGATCTTCACACTTTTAATCTTTTCCATGGTCACTGCTTCAGTTATCGGTCAGACAGGAGAGCTGGAGGTTGGAATGAAAGCTCCAGAATGGGGCTTTACAGACGCGGATAAAAATGAATTCACAATGAACTCCTGGCCAGGGAAAGTTCTTCAGATAAACTATGTCGATCCCGATGAGTCTGATCTCAACGACCCGTTTAACGATGCGATCGACAAGGCAACGGATGTGGACAAGATAATTGACAGGGAGCTTTTCAAGGGTTTTGGGATCGTTGATACTAAATCCACATGGAAGCCAAACGGGCTCATCAGGATGATTGCAGGAAACAAGGCAAAAAAATACGATACCACAATACTTTTCGATTACAAAGGAACGCTTCAGGACATCTGGGGATTGCCAAAAGACAGTTACAGCGTTGTCATCCTTGACAAGAACAGGGTATGCCGGGCAATATACAAAGGGAAAATCCCGGAATCGGAACATGAAAAGATCATCCAGCTGATAATAGATCTTACAAAAGAACAGTAAATCCCTGAAACATTCCTTTAAATGTGACGGTTAAGGTATTATTTCATTAATATCAGTTATATCCTTTCCGAGTTTTGCTTTGATTCTTTCAAGGTCGTGTTTCATTGCAGCCACAGCCCGGTAAAGATGCTTCTCCGGCAAGACAGGCTCCGGAAGTTCATTGCTTATATAATTAACGAACCTCCAAACTTCCTTGACATCACTCACATGCACTTCATATGGTTCATACACCGGATTGAGTGAGTAAAGCACCAGTTTCCCGTTCTCACTAAGCTTGTTTTCAACGATCTTGAAAACTATGCCGTCATCAAGAGTAAAAACTATATAGGCTTTTCCGTTTTTTACTTCCATCCAGTCCTGAACGAACTCCCCGGTAACCCACGAACCATCCGGTATTGGAAGCATTGAATCACCTTTAAGCTGAAAAGTCCTGTACTTTCTCTTATCTGACAGAAAAGGCAGGTTAAAGACCGGAAGTTCACCAATGTATTCAGGATCGGCATATCCGGTCCTGTAGCCGGCTTTTGCCTTCTCCGTCACAAGCTCTATGTTCTCCCTGTTCACGGAATTTACTGTTGTAGCAAGTACCCTCAGATTGCTTCCTTTTACATAGGCATCATATCCCCTCTCAAGTTCCCCAAGCTGGCTTTCCGATAATTTAGCCAGGTCAACCTTAAGCAAAGTATCAATTGACATATTATAATAACCTGAAAATGAAATTAGTATTTCAATTCCGGGTTGTGCAATGCCGTTTTCATAGCCACTGAGCGTTGAACGTTTCAGGTTAAGAGCAGAAGCAACATCATCCTGTGTTCTGCTTCTTCTTTTTCTTAAAAATTTTATGTTGGACGTGAAATACATGAGAAAATTGATTATATTGTAATCATAATTTTGATTATATTTTAATCAAATATAAAACATAATTATTGTATTGGCAAGAAAAATGCAAAAAATTATTTCTCCCAGTGGAATTTTCCCCGGGCTTTCCGGAATTTTCAGCGCAGGTACTTTCTTTTCTTCCTTTTATGCGAAAAAGTTTCCCGGAAGGCAATGAAGGAACGCAGTACTTAAATTACACCGGAATGCTTATTTCAGGGAACATAGAACGATCTGTCCTGCATCTTGACCTTGATACCTTTTTTGTATCGGTTGAGAGGCTTAAGAACAGCCGGCTTAATGGCAAGCCTGTAATAATCGGAGGCATGTCAGACCGGGGGGTTGTATCGAGCTGCAGCTATGAAGCAAGGAAATACGGGGTCAGTTCTGCAATGCCGATGAAGATGGCAAGAGCTCTCTGTCCGGATGCAATTGTAATAAGGGGCGACATGGAATCATACAGCGGTTATTCGAGAATGGTAACTGATATAATTGCCCTGAAATCTCCTCTTTATGAGAAAGCATCTATCGATGAACACTATATTGACCTTACGGGCATGGACCGCTTCCATGGCTGCAGCAAATGGTCCAGCGAACTCAGGCAATATATTGTCAGAGAAACAGGGCTGCCGGTTTCAATGGGACTTTCAATAAACAAAACCGTTTCCAAGATTGCTGCCGGCGAAGCAAAGCCAAACGGCGAAAAGGAGGTAAACAAAGAGTTGGTGCTGCCCTTTCTCGATCCTCTCTCAATAAGCAGGATACCGATGATAGGACCCAAAACCTATCACATGCTCCGTTCAATGGGTATAGCAACAATATACACACTCAGGAATATCCCTGCAGAAATGCTTGAAAAGCTGATTGGGAAAAATGGAATTGAAATATGGAAAAAAGCCAACGGGATCGACCCCACGCCTGTATTCAGCTACTCTGAACAGAAATCGATAAGCACAGAGCACACTTTTGACAAGGATACAACAGACATAAAAAGGCTTAACCAGATACTTGCAAGCATGGTGGAAAAAATAGCATATGAGCTCAGAAAACAGGAAAAGCTTACCTCATGCGTCACCGTTAAAATAAGATACTCAAACTTCGACACCCATACACTGCAGAAAAGAATGCAATATACCGCCTTTGACCATATACTTGCAGATATGGCAAAAGAACTCTTCGGCAGGCTTTATCAGCGCCGGATGCTTATCAGGCTCATCGGCGTCCGTTTCAGCAACCTGGTCAGAGGAGTGCAGCAGCTCGATATGTTCGATGACACCCCTGAAAAGGTAAGGCTTTATATGTCTATCGATCATCTCAGAAGGCGTTTCGGGCGCGATGCAGTGCAACGAGCGTCAGGGGTTATGACAACTGCAGAGCGGGAGGAAAAAGCCCTTAAACAGCTTGAAAATGCCCTCAAAGAGCAGAAAATGATGGAAGAGAGACTTAAAGGAGGGTATATGATTTACGGAAGATGATAAGTTCAGAGCAAAACAGACACTGGAAAACTTCAGCAACAGAAAAATGTATTTAAACTGTCACTCATATTACAGCCTGCGGTATGGAATGATGCCCGTGGACCAGCTTGTTCATAACGCAGTAGTATCCGGAGCCGATTCGCTGGCCCTTACCGATATTAATAATTCAACGGGAATACCTGAATTCGCGGAAGAATGCATAAAAAACAGCATAAAACCTGTTGCAGGCATAGAATTCAGAAATGAGAACGAACTGAATTATATAGGTATTGCCCGTAATAATAATGGCCTCAGGGAGCTGAATGAATTCCTTTCCGGATGCAATTTTGAAAAAACAGCTGTCCCCTTCCCTGCTCCCCATTTTTCAGAATCGTATATAATATATCCGCTGGGAAAGATCCCTTCACGGAAATTATATGACAACGAACGGATCGGGATAAAACCTGAAGAAACAAACCGGCTGGTAAAGCTTACATCTCCTGAAGACAGGAGCTCAATGGTGCTTCTCCTGCCTGTAACATTTGCCCACTCAGATGATATCTTCATCCATAAAACCCTGAGAGCGGTCGATAACAACATCCTGATGAGCCATTTGAAACCATGGCAATGCGCCGGAAAAGATGAATTCTTTAAAACACCTTCTTTCTTTTCCGGAATGAGATCAGGCGGCATGAAATGGCTGATGGAAAACACAGGAAAACTCATCAATGACTGCTCTTTACACTTCGATCGTGAAACCCCGAAGAACAAAAAGCTCTTTTCCGCCAGCAGATATGACGACAAGCTTCTGCTTGAAAAACTTGCTTGGGATGGCATGCAATACAGATACGGCAACAGGAACAGTGAAGCAAAAAAAAGGATAGAACATGAACTTGAGATAATTGACAGGCTTGGCTTTTCAGCCTATTTCCTGATAACATGGGACATAATCAGGTATTCCATGGCAAGAGGATTTTACCATGTAGGCAGGGGCAGCGGCGCAAATTCAATAGTCGCTTATTGTTTGAAAATCACAAACGTTGACCCAATTGACCTGAACCTCTACTTTGAAAGGTTCATTAATCCTAAACGCAGTTCCCCTCCCGATTTTGATATCGATTATTCCTGGAAAGAAAGGGACGAAGTCATTGATTATATCTTTAAAAGATATGGATATAAACACACTGCTCTGCTCGGGACAATAAGCACTTTCAGGGGAAAATCGATAGTCCGCGAATTGGGAAAGGTGCACGGACTGCCAAAGGAAGAAATCGACAACATCATTGAGAACCCGTCAGCCGAAATAAACCGGAGTGATATAACCGACACTATTTTCCGTACGGGACTAAAGATCGCTGATTTTCCCAATATGCGAAGCATTCACGCCGGAGGCATCCTGATCTCAGAGGAACCGATAACCTGTTACACTGCTCTGGACATGCCTCCCAAAGGTTTTCCTGTTACTCAGTGGGATATGTATACAGCTGAGGAAATAGGCTTTGAAAAGCTGGACATACTTAGTCAGCGCGGAATAGGTCATATCAGGGAAAGTGTTGAGATAATAGCGCAAAACCGCGCTGAAGCTATTGACATACATGCCATCCATAAGTTTAAGAAGGATCCGAAAATAAAGGAATACCTCAGATCAGGTGAAACAAAGGGATGCTTCTATGTTGAAAGCCCTTCAATGAGAGGGCTTCTCCAAAAACTGAGATGCGACGATTATCCCACCCTTGTGGCTGCAAGCTCTATCATAAGGCCCGGTGTGGCCCGCTCGGGCATGATGAGGGAGTATATTCACAGATACCACAATCCGGATAAATTTGAATATATCCACCCGGTTATGAAGGAACAGCTTGAAGAAACCTTTGGCGTCATGGTCTATCAGGAGGATGTACTTAAAGTGTGTCACCATTTTGCCGGGCTTGATCTTTCTGATGCCGACACCCTCCGGCGCGCCATGAGCGGAAAACACCGCTCAAAACAGGAGATGCACAGGATAGTTGACAAATTCTTCAGCAACTGTCGTGAAAAGGGATACAATGAAGAGATTACAAAAGAAGTATGGCGTCAGATAGAATCATTTGCCGGATATTCATTCTCCAAAGCGCATTCGGCATCCTATGCTGTTGAAAGCTTCCAGAGCCTTTACCTTAAAGCGCATTTCCCTCTTGAATTCATGGTGGCGGTAATAAATAACTTCGGAGGGTTTTACCGAACATGGGTCTATGTACATGAAGCTCGCAGATATGGGGCCTCAATATGCCTGCCATGCGCCAATAAAAGCAGATATAAGACAACCATATATGGAACAGATATCTATCTCGGTTTTATCCATATAATGAATATCGAGGAAAAACTTGCCAGGTCAATTGAGGAAATAAGGGAGAATGACGGTCCGTTCCATGACCTCGGTGATTTTATTTCAAGAGTCTGTCCGGGACTTGAGCAGGTCATACTTCTGATAAGGGCAGGCGCATTCAGTTTTACAGGAAAAAAGAAATCAGTATTGCTTTGGGAAGCTCATATGATGATTAACAGGAACAGAAATGAGAATTCCCGTTCCTTGTTCACAACCTCTGCCAGGAGTTTCAGGCTGCCGGAACTTGTCCATAACGGACTGGATGACGCATACGACGAGATTGAACTGCTGGGCTTCCCTGTAAGCATGAGCTGGTTCGACATGCTGGAAACACCATTCCGGGGAGAAGTAAAAGCCCGTGAAATGCTGCGGTACACAGGCAGGATGGTGAGAATGGCAGGACACCTTGTGACTATCAAGTATATCAAGACAGTAAAAAATGAATGGATGAATTTCGGCTGCTTTATTGATGCTGAAGGGAATTATTTCGATACCACGCATTTTGCTCAATCCCTTAAAAACTACCCCTTCAAAGGTAGCGGAACATACCTGATACTTGGGAAAGTCGTTGAAGAATTCGGATTTCCGTCGCTTGAGGTGGAAAAACTTTCAAAGCTTCCGGTCAGGCCTGATACAAGGTATTAATGAACGATCAGAGATATTCAACTGGTGAATCCTGCTTTCCTTCAACTTCCCTGAATACGGAAGCGTTTGAAAGAACGGCCATTTTCCTGAATCCGCCGATCCAGAAATAGATGAAAACCGGGATGAATGCCGTTAAAAGGATCTGGGAATTGCTCATGAGCAGAAAGTCATACAATCCATGAAAAATAACCGCCATGAAAAAAGCAAGTGTCAGGTATATTCTTCTATGTGATTCGCTGAATCTTGCCAGTCCGAAATAATATCCCATAACGATCCCAAAAAGGGCATGAGCCGGTACGGCAGTAAGGGCTCTCACAATCCCTACACCGGCACCGCCTGTGAAAACATACAGGATATTTTCAATTGCTGCAAAACCGAGAGAGATGTAAACAGCATAAACAATACCGTCAAACTTTTCATTAAAGTTCCGGTCCTTCCAGAAAAAAAAATAAAAACCAAGGAATTTCATTGCCTCTTCAGTAAGACCAGCCACCACAAAAGCTGTATAAGCCGCGTAAGACAGGCCTTCAGCACTCCTGAAAAACATTGTAAGGAATTTTTCAATCAGGAATACCGGAAGTACAATCAGGATTCCGATCATAAGGGCTTTAAAAAGGATACTATATGGTTCTTTTTCATATTTATCCCGGTTATAGATATAAAATGCTATGATCAGCACTGGGGCCAGGGAAATGAACAGCAGGTTGTTTATCATTTTTCAGGTTGGTTGGTTCTATTCGTTGGTTATCCGGGATGCTTTCAGAATTCCTTTTAAAGACTGTATTTTTCGTATTATTCCATAAAGTACGTCATTGTTTGGAACCATAAGGCTGAGTTTTCCTTCAAACATGCCATCATCCATGGTGTAGTTGAACTGCCTTACGGTAACATTATAAGCTGAAATCACATCTGCTATTTTGTTAACAATACCGATTTCTTCTATACCGGTAATTTTAACTGATGCTGTAAATGAGGTGCTGCTCATCGGTTTAGTCCATCTGGCAGCTACTACCCTGTAAGGATACCGTGCGATCATATACTGGGCATTAGGACAGTTTGTACGATGTATCTTAATGCCTTCCGATATTGTCACAAATCCAAATACTGCATCACCAAAGACTGGATTGCAGCATTTTGAAAGTCGGTAATCCAGTCCCTCTACCCTATCCTCAATAATCAGATAATCTGAATATTGTAACTCAGGCGTCTCTTTCGGCTCCTTATCGGTTGAGACTGGTATCGGAGGTGTTTGAACCTCCTCCCTGTCTGACAGCAGTATCTCCTTTATCTGCAGGAGACTTATCTTTTCCGATTCAATAAGAACGTAAAGATCCTGTGAATTCCTGAGCTCATATTTGTTCAGCAGTTTTTGAATTACAGCATCTCCATAGGGTATTTTCCAGTTCCTGAGCCGCCGCATCAGAATCTCTTTTCCTTCTGCTGCAGCCCTGGTTCTTTCTTCATTTAAGAGCTGCCTGATCTTCGATTTTGCCTTGGAAGTAATAACAAATGAAAGCCAGTCCTGCTTGGGTTTCTGGTTTTTTGACCTCAGGATGGAAACATGATCACCGTTCTGCAGCACATATCTGATGGTTACGTTCTTTCCATTGACCTTTGCTCCGACGCACGATGCGCCTACGGCAGTATGGATGTCAAAAGCAAAATCGAGCACGGTGGAACCAGCAGGCAACTGGCGAAGATCTCCCTTGGGTGTAAAAGCAAAAACCTCATCTGTATAAAGTCCTGATCTGACCTGGTCAAGAAAAGCAGTGCCTTCTTTTTCAGGGGATTCCAGTATATCACGCATCTTTGACAGCCAGGTGTCAAGTCCGCCTTCTCCCCTCATTCCCTTGTACTTGAAATGAGCAGCAAGACCTTTTTCCGCAATCTCGTCCATTCTTGCCGAACGTATCTGGACTTCAACCCATTTTCCCCTCGGACCGATCACCGTGGTATGAAGAGACTCATAACCATTTGATTTTGGTACAGAAATCCAGTCACGCAGACGACTGGGGTTGGGCTGATAAAGGTCTGTGACTATTGAGTATACCCTCCAGCAATCTGATCGCTCGTTTTCCGGGGTACTGTCGAGTATTATCCTTACTGCGAAAAGATCATATATCTCGTCAAAATCAACACCCTGCTTCTTCATTTTAAGCATTATGGAATGTATTGATTTTGTGCGGCTTTTAATTGTGAATCTGAATCCCTGCTTTTCCAGCTGTTCCTGAAGGGGACCGGAGAACTCCCTTATGAGCCTGTTTCTTGATGCAGTTGTTTGCTTAAGCCTGCTGTCGACATATCTGTATTGTTCAGGTTCGAGATACTTCACAGCCAGGTCTTCCATCTCCGTTTTTATGTTATAGTACCCTAACCGATGGGCAAGGGGAGCATAAAGGAAATAAGTTTCAGATGCCAGAGGCAACCTTTCAGCTGAAGGGGCTTTATCAAGGTTTCTCATCATTTCAAGCCTTTCCACCAGCTTTATCAAAATAACTCTTACGTCGTCAGCAAGGCTTAGCAATAGCTTTCTGAAGGTCTCAGCCTGAAAGGATGACTGCATTGAATTAATCCCTGTAATCCTGGAAAAACCCTTCAGTATAAGCACAACTTTCTGTCCGAATTCTTTTTCCAGTTCTTCAGGTGAAATGTCAAGCCGATCGTAAGAGTCGTGAAGTAATGCTGTAATAATGGATGTAAGCCCGAGCCCCATCTCTCCGGCAATTATTGTTGCAACTGAAAGCGCGTGGATTATTTCAGGTTCACCCGTTATTGTAAGGTTTTTCCCGCAGGCTTTGACAGCAAGGTCAAGGGCTCTCCGGATCTTCACTAGATCTTCAGCTGCTGAAACAGTTTTTACTGATTTCAGCAAGACCCTGTATGCCCGGTATACTCTCTGCGACTCCACTCAGCAGCTTTCTGATTACTTGCAATCTATTCAATAAACCCGGATAGCAGATCAACTATTTTCTCCGGATGAATCTGTTTTAAAAAATCCTGATTGTCATATACCGGGTTAATTGCATATTAAACGTAATAACACAGTACCCGGAATACAAGTTCTTAAACAGGTATAAGTAAGTAATTAGAAAGCAGTTTTGCAATAATTTTCAGGGATTTTTGCTGTCTACCTCATCGAGGTCCTTCAATTCTTCGATTCCAGTGCTTTTTGATAACTCTGAGATTGCTTTAAGGTTCAGGTCACCCCTGATTGAAATAAGCGTATTTCCGCCAGGACCGCCGGTAACCATAAGAAGTTCGGTAATTATATCTCCTTTTTGTTTAACAAGGATCCTGGTAACATCGTGGGATTCCTTAACACTCATAAGTTCCTCATATGCATTAAGATTGATCCTTGAGTTCAACTCGTTATAAAAATTAATGTTCCTGTTGAGCAACGAATCCTCAACTGACAGTATCCTGATCGATTTCAGACTGTTAAGAATTTCAGTGCCATCCTTTTTCTCACCGTTTCCTGCCAGCAGGCTGAACATTTTACCCGAGATATTGACAACAGTGAATCCCTCTCTTTCTGAATACTTGTTGAAGATATCATCTATTGCATTGCCTTGTGCATTCAGCAACTGAACAATGCAAAATGCTGCTATGATTATAACTGACCGTTTCATATTTTCCTGTTTTTTATTAGCCGACCGTATTTAGAATTTGATGTTTAATTATTTATTGTTCTTTGAGTTATGTAATACATAATTGCTTTCTTAAATTGTTGTTTGCAGTCTGTTGTTTAACATGTTAACTAATATGGATCCATTATTTTGATTTCTGACTACTTCTCTATCATTTCCAGGTTTTTGGCAAGCTTGTCAACTGTCTTAATCTGGTTTTCCAGCAACATAGATGGCTGTGTGGCATAGTGAATACTTCTTCTTGTAATATCGTTTATCTTTCTGACTGGTTCAAGCGCCTGTGTTCCCTGATTAATGCGTTCTGAAACCATATAAAGTATTTCCATCGCAGCTGCAGAAGCTGACCGGGAGTCGGAAAATGTATCAGCCGGAGTCCGTTTGCTGTTTATCAGGAGATAGGATCCTGCTAATATAACCAGGCCTGCAGCAATTCCTGAAAATGCAATAAGCAGCTTTCTTTTTGTGCTGTAACCAAATGAGTCCTTTTCCTCAATCACGGAAGATATTCTTTCTTCAAAATCCATTTCAGGTGAAGGTATCCCTGATAATTGCCTGCAGTAGTCAAAAATAGCCTTGTCGGACGCAAATTCATCATTGCATTCATTCTCGCTGAAATATTTCCTTAAGAGAGCTTCCTCTT
>JAVEVC010000008.1:0-75991 GCA_034005245.1 Bacteroidales bacterium | reverse complement strand
ATAAGAAATTCCTTAATATGCTTTCCTTCTGTCCTGACCAGCATTCTTATATCCTGGTCTGATTTCCTTATATTCATATATTCTTCATATTCTCCGGTATTCAGGTCATGACGGACAAAATCAAGGAAATTGTTGCTTTTTCTTGTGTTATCCTCCTGAACCAGAATCCTGACTTCAGTCAGGTCATCGGGCCAGAAATCATTTCCTTTCTCACTATCACAGGAGGTGAAAAGCTTCAGAAGATTCCCCTGAAGTGTCATAGTTATATACCCATCTTTCCCGGCATATTTTCTGAACATGGCATCTGCGGATTTCTGTCCTGAAACGTTCATAAGAGCAGCAGCAAGCATCAGCATCATAAGTGTTCTTTTCATGGCAATGAAAATATTAGTCTGTTTCGTTTACCTGTATGACGGAGACATTCCTGTTTCATTACAGAGATACTGCAGAAAAATGCCTGAATGAATTCAATAGTTTTACAATAGGTATAAAAATGATCTGCACGAATTGAAGTCCCATTAAGAAGAGCCCTGGGATCTTCAACGCATATAAAGCAGAATGCCCCGGACCACCCAGCAAGTACCTTGAGATCTCAATAATTCATTTAAGAGGAGAATGAGGTTCCCTAGACATCTCAATATAATAACCCCTGTCGACCACCTCGGGCACGATGCGCTGCAGCAGGGCTGTGAACCTGCCATCCCATGTCAGAAGTTTATTCCTTTTTCTTTTCCGGATTCCCTTTAGAACCCATTTTGCAACATACTGGGGCGACATAAGCTTATCCTCATTTTTTGGAGATTCCCCCTGTTCAGAACCATCTGCCACCAGGGCATGCTTTCTTATTTCCGTTGCAGTAAATCCCGGTGCGATAATCATAACATGCAGCTTTTTCTTAAGGTTTTCAATTCTCACAGTTTCCAGGAACCCATGCATTGCGAATTTTGAGGCTGAGTATCCGGTGCGGCCAGGGAGGCCATGAAAACCTGCAACGGATGAGACACCTACCAAGGATCCCCTGTTGGCAACCAGGTATGGTAAAGCATATTTTGTGCAGTATACTGTTCCCCAGAAGTTTACATCCATAAGCCTGTGAAGAACTTTAAGGTCAACATCAGGGAATGCTGCCCGCATTGAAAGACCTGCATTATTTACCAGTATATTCACAGTCCCATATTTCGAGACAGTCTTTTCGACCAGATTACGGCAATCATCTTCTATCGAAACATCTGTTTTTAGAAAGAATGCTTCCCCGTTGTCCTTTTTTATCGATTCAACAATGCTGGCAAGGCGCGATTCGCTTCGTGCTGCCAGGACTACTTTGCTGCCATTTCTTGCAAATTCCCTGGCTATGGCTTCTCCAATGCCTGAAGATGCACCGGTAACAATTACAACTTTTCCTTTGAACAGGTCATTCATGGATTATCACTTTACGGATTATCAAACCGCAAAATAATAATTTTAATCTGATACTATTTATTTTCAATTCTATAAGTAAACAAAGATTTTTTTGCATAGCAACATTTTTATTCTAAATTTGCACTCGCAAAAAAATAAAAGGACTGATTCAGTAGCTCAGCTGGTAGAGCACATCCCTTTTAAGGATGGGGTCCTGGGTTCGAGCCCCAGCTGGATCACAAATAAAAAAGAGGAACACTGCATTCCTCTTTTTTGTATCTGTTCATAACCTCAAGAAGTTACAAGAGTTGCTTCGGATTATTTAAGCATGAATTAAAAATTCAATCCGTTGATGTTTTTTATTTCTTGTTTATCAATGTTGTGAATCCGGCGGGCAAAAGCTTAAACTCAGCTATTCCGTTAACAACTTTTATCTCACCTGTCTTTTCCATCCCTCTTTTCCGGTCGGTTACAAATAGTTCAAGGGATTCAATTCCTGCCGGTATGCCTTTAATGGAAGCCGGGCATTCTGCCCCATTGTTTACAATGTGGAATGCATATTCTCCCCTGCTTGGATTGCCGAAAGCTGCAAAATTGATCCTTTCGCTGGTGCTGGTGAATGGTATTGAGAAAGACTGTTCAGGTGTGGAGGCGAGCTGTTTAAGGTTCCAGAAACGCTGTGTGGGCGTCAGGGGGCCTTTGGTGCCAAAGACACCCTCGCCTGTCAGGACAGAATAGTCAGCTGTAAGCTGCCATTGCAGTATGGAAAGAGGCTGGCATATTGCACATATGCGGGTATAAAGGTTTATCTCATACAAGGCAAAAGACTGTTCTGAAAATATTTCAGGATAATTCCATGCAGCAGCATCAGTGCTTCCTTCTCCCACAATAAGAGGCAGATTAAGCTGCCTGGCAGCACCGTCCCACTTCCTTAAGGTTTCGTCATCGCAGCCTCTCCATGAATGAAAAGATACTGCAAGAATATACTTGTGAGTCTCAGGATCATTCATTGCCGGAATTATGAAGTCAAATGTTGTTGCGTCTGAATTATCGCCAAGTAGAAGTTTTGTTGAAAGACCTCTTGACGCCAGATGAGCTCCCAGGCCTTTAATAAACGAAGCATGTTCTTCGCCTGTATGCCTTACATTAATACCCAGATCTGACTCATTAAATGAAAATGCCGCAGCTTCGACGCCATATGAATTCTTTAGATACTCTATATAATCACCTATTGATTTGTAGATCTTATCGATCTTCTGTGTATTAAGCTGATAGCCATAAATTCCTTTCGACCTTAGCCTGAAAGCATCACGTGGATCTCCGAGGATTGCCCAGCCGGGTGCAGACCAGTCACTTATGATCACCGGCATTCCAATAGCAGTGAGTCTTTGTGCCATCTTCATAGCGTCGTCAACCCTGGGGTGAAGATTTCCTGACAATGCAGTCTGGACAGGATCAGTATTTTCTTCGGGGTGCCAGAAATTCCATGGCATCTCAACCCGTCCCCATGCAACACGAAGGTTATCAAGACAGTAATTTATAACCAACGGGTCTGTTCCGGGATTCTGTAATCTGAAATTTCCTCCCAGTCCATCGAATTTTCTTCCCGGAGCATTTGGCCTTAATGTAATTTCAACGGGAGAGTTATCTATTTTACCTCCTGCCGTCAGGGTAATTTGTTTACGATCTTTGCTCCCCTTTTTTACTCTCTTCCCAAGGAGCTCAATATAAAGCTGGGCGCCCTGACCGTCATGATCTTTTCTCAGATATACTGTTGCCGCAGGAGTGCAGGTTACTTCAAGGCTTCGATCATCTGATTCTGCAGCGATCAGGCTTGTTCGTACCTTTAATGGATTCCGGTTATCACCGGCAACAAGGTCCCTAAAGTAAACTGTATTCTTCCGGGATGAGCCATCTCCGAATTTTACCTTTCCGTCGGAATACCATTTTTCCGGAAGATCGATACAAAAAAATACTCCTTCAACCACTGTATCTCTTTCAGCCATGCTGGTCAGATCAATTTTGATACTACCCTTTCCACATTCTTCAACTATCTCTGTAAATTTAATCCCGCTGATTTCAGTAGTGACGATCTGTTTCAGTCCGTCACGATCATATTTGGGACGCTGTCGTTCCTTGTCCGTTGCGGTAAAATTCCTCCAGCCGCTTTCCACTACTCTCAGGTCAGACCTGAATTCCATCAGCTGGCCGTCAATCCTTATCCCTGTCAGGTTTCCCCATGCCATAAGCTCTGATTGTGCAAAGGCCTGCCAATTAAAAAACATAAATGGAAGCAGAAGAAACAGATAGGCTTTTGAGCGACAGATAATTGTCGTTACACAGGAAATCCTGTTAAAATGACGGAATAGCTTCATGATGCATCAATATGAAATTTAGTAATCCAGGTCAGAAAAATAACAAATTAACTAAAAGCAGTTCATTTCCTGTCGTAAGCCATTGTTTCCGTCATCTCACCATAATCTGATGATGCATATGAATCAATGATCATGATGCTGCCATCCATCTTGTATGTTTCAGTAAGTGACATTTCCCCTCCATCGCCAACTGATATTTTGGTCGATATCTTCAATGATTTTTTATCATCTGTCCAGACGGCTGTAGATTTCTTCTGCGAATCCTGCCATCCCTTATTAATGCACTCTTTTCCGTCGAGAGTGAATTTGTCAGTTGTTGTAAATTCCTGGTACTGAAAGCTGGAATGCCGTTCAACGCTCAGGTTGTTTCCCTTTTGCACTATGATTATCTCATTAGGGGCCATAGTGAACTCTTGGTTTAGTTGACTCTTCGAACTATTTAATTTCCAAGCCCCTGTAAAGTCAGGCAATTGAGCTGAAGCCATAAAAGGGATCATCATCGCGAAGGCAAGAAAGAATGTTCTTTTCATTACAGATGGTATTAAGGTCATTAACATGAAATCAGACTTTGTTGTGTAAGAGATATGGGATAGGCAAGTAGTCTTATTTTGAAAGCACAGGTATCTGCCTGTTTATAGACTCTTCAAGGGATATAAGGGTTTCGGTACGAACAACTCCGGGGATATTCTGGATCCTGTCTGTTAGTATATCCCTCAGGTGCTCATTATCACGGGTATAAACCTTTATAAAAAGGGAATAGTTGCCGGTTGTATAGTGACATTCAATGATTTCAGGTATATCCCTGAATTTCTTGATAACCTCACGATAATGCCCGGGATGATCCAGAAAGATTCCTATATAGGCGCAGGTTTTAAAGCCTACCAGAACCGGATCTACCTTGAATTCAGAACCTTTGATTACTCCTATTCGTATGAGACGCTGGACTCTCTGATGTATTGCGGCTCCTGATACATTGCATTCACGTGCCACCTCAAGGTAAGGAATCCTGGCATTCTGGGTAATTATGTCGAGGATTTTCCGGTCAAGATTGTCAATTTGTACATTTTCAGTCATTACAGATTAAGTTTATTAAGTGAATATCAAATTTTTGTCATTCTCGGTACCAAATTTAAAGGAAAAAATAAAAGGTGATAAGAAAATCACGAAATAAATATGCAATATGGGAAAAATTGAAGGAAATTTTAGGATGACAAAAGATTATCGCTAAAAAAATCAATACTAGCTTCCTTTGTTAATCAAGCCGACGATATCATTCACATCGTTAAATCCTCTACTGTTGAGATAATCCTCGATTCCCCCTGCAATTCTGACAGATATTTCAGGATTAATAAAGGACGCTGTTCCAACCTGGATGGCAGAAGCTCCTGCCAGCATAAACTCAATGGCATCTGAAGGCGACATGATTCCGCCAATCCCTATTACCGGTATTTTTACCGCCATGGCAGTCTGCCAGACCATCCTGACGGCTATTGGTTTGATGGCGGGACCTGACAGGCCTCCGGTGAAAGTTGAAAGAGAAGGCTTTATTCTTTCAATATCAAGCGACATGCCCAGAACAGTATTAATGAGTGAAACAGAATCAGCTCCTTCATCTTCAGCGATCCTGGCAAACTCGGTGATATCAGTTACATTGGGAGAAAGCTTTACTATAAGCACTTTCCTGTACACAGCCCGAACCATTCGGATAACTTCACGGGCAGTAACCGGATTTGTGCCGAAAGCCATCCCTCCCATTTTTACGTTTGGACATGAAATATTCAGTTCTACACCTGCAATCTTCTCAAGTTGGTCTATGCGTTCTGCAAGCAATACATAGTCTTCCACCGTACTCCCGTTGACGTTAACTATGACGTTGGTGTCATAAGCTGCCAGAGCAGGGTAGATATGCTCTTCGAAATAATCAATACCCTTATTCTGCAAGCCAACAGCATTAAGCATGCCTGAGGGGGTTTCTGCCATCCTCGGATAAGGATTTCCTTCCCGGGGCAGAAATGTAGTCCCTTTTACAATAATGCCTCCAAGTTTTGAAATATCTATAAAATCATCAAATTCAGAGCCATAACCAAATGTACCTGAAGCTGTAAGTACGGGATTCCTTAACCTTAGGCTGCCTATTGAGATGCTGGTGTTTGCCATTGCAGATCTGATATATTAAAAACAGGGCCTTCTGTACAGGTGCAAATATTACCTTTCAAAGTATCAACAACGCAGCAGAGACACACGCCAAAACCGCATGCCATTAGGTGTTCAAGGGAAACCTCGCACAGAATATCGTTTTGATGACAATAATGAGCAACAGCCTTCATCATAGGTTCCGGACCGCAGCAGTAAACACGGTCGTAGTGTTTTTCCCTTAGCACCGGATGATCTGTGACAACTCCCTTGACGCCTTCAGATCCATCTTCAGTAGTCAGATAAGTGTCTCCAAGTATCTGGTATTCGTCATATTCAGCTATTCTGTCTGCATTCTTGAATCCAAGAAGAACATCTGTCTTGTAATTCATTGATTTCAAATATTTTCCAAGATAAAGTAGTGGTGCAACACCACACCCGCCTCCGGTAATGAGGATTTTCTCCCCCTGTTCAGGCATACTGAAAGAATTACCCAGAGGATAAATCAGGTTTAGCATGTCACCTGACCTAAGAAAGCTTAATCGTTCAGTTCCCTTGCCTTTAATCTGGATGAGCAACTTAATTGTGTCAGATTCAATGTTTACATCATGAACTGAAATGGGTCTGCGAAGAAATGTTTCAGGGCTTCCATCAATCCTTACCTGTACAAACTGCCCGGGTTTTATCTCTGGAAGGGTCGAATTGCATTTAAGCTCAAGAACAAACAAATCGCTGTTCAAGCGTTTGTTATCAATGATCCTGAAATCTTCTATTCGTTTTGACATTAAACCAGGATTTTCCGCAAAGATACTTTTAATGCCGGATATTAAAAAATCTCAGCTTTCCCTGCTTTTAAAAATCCTGTAAGTTCCGTCGCCATAGAACCAAACAATTTCCCTTAGCTCAGGACAGGGGATTCTTTCTTTTTCAGAAATATTCATAGAATCTTCATCGTGAGAGGATGAGCCATGATTCTTCAATTCCGTTTCACTATCCTTGTATGCTCCGGCCTTCGAATCCCCGGCAGGAATAACATCATCAAAAAGCCCGGGCATGGTCCGTTCTTTGTACATTTCACCTTTGCCAAACATAAGCCATTCAGTTGAAAGGTATTTATAACGCTCAAGCATCTTTATAACAAAATCGAGGCTTGGTTTATTCCTTCCTGAAAGAATATGTGAGATCCCTGAGGGCTGAACACCTATTTCTTCGGCTAATTGAGCGGAAGTTTTGTTTTCACTTAAAAGAAACTGTTGAATTCTCTCTTTCATTTCAGTTAAATCAATTAACAAATGTAATTATTTAATTATTGACATGTGTGAATATTTAATATTTACATTTGTAACTTACACTGGATTTCTTTAATTGCAGATTTATTATCTGGTCGGGATTAACCAGCGTTTTTGATGATAATATATTGAATTAGTGCTGTAGTTTAGACACATAAATTGCTGGTATATAATAGTTTACAAGATATTATGTCTTAAATCTAATGTATTGGCGCATTCTTATCTTGTATTATATTCATTAAAACTTTACTAAAGCATATATATCCAATTGATATACAATATAATAGCACACATATAGGAAAATTTATTAAAATTGTTACTGCTGTAATTATTACCGAAGTGAATATCACTAATCTATCGAGATAGTAGTTGACTGATGTGAATATTTACATCTGTCATGCAAGGTTTTTTCGGATTTTTAATTTAAAACTCTTTTAAAATGAGTGGTCCGATAAAGGTTGACTGCCATTTGACGCTGAGAAGATTTTTTAAAGGAAGCTTCCCTACTCTCAAGGCAAATATTCAATCCTGACGAAGTTCAGATTAAAAATTATTGGGATTTTCAGTGGTTTTCTCAGACGGATTAATTTTCTTTGCCCATCATATAACCATATCCTGATGTCCAGATTTAAATTATCAATCCCTTTGCATTTTCAGATACTATTAGCTTTAATCGCCGGAGGTATTTTTGGATACTTTTTACCGGAAGAGACAAAATATACAAACTGGGCCGGGGATATATTCCTCAGGGGATTGAATATGATAATCGTCCCTTTGATACTATGCTCAATTACGACAGGAGTGGCTAGTGTGGGAAGTAGTGGAAATCTCGGGAGACTGGGGCTGAAAACAATCAGCTACTATATAATGACATCACTTGCAGCCCTATTTACAGGCCTGCTTCTTGTAACTATAATTAAACCGGGAGTAGGAGCAGAACTTGGATTTGTTGCTCCGGTTGAAGAGATTTCAGTAGCGTCAGAAAGTTTCGGACAGACTCTGATTAAGATTATTCCTACCAATATTTTTGAAGCCTTGATGAAAGGACAGATGTTGTCTGTAATCTTCTTCGCAATTCTTTTTGGATTTTTTATTACCAGGACAAATGCTAAAGCACGCAATACAATGATAGATCTATTTAGCGCTGCTCTTGATGTGATTATGGAAATTACATTGTTCATAATAAAATTTACTCCTTTGGGCATTTTCAGCATCACCGCAAAAGTTATTGCTCAGCAGATATTATCGGGAAATGATGTAGGAGAAGTCTTCAGCAGACTGGGCCTCTATTTTCTGACCGTAACAGCCGGATTGTTGATACACGGAATGTTAACACTTACTTTATCGGTAAAATTTCTCGGGCGTGCCAACCCGATAAAACACCTGAAAAACATGGTAACTCCCCTGCTTACTGCATTCTCAACTTCCTCATCCAATGCCACATTGCCACTGTCGATGGAGGCTGTAGAGAAGAATGACGGTGTTTCCAATAAAATTGCCAGCTTCACACTTCCTCTCGGTGCTACCATAAATATGGACGGGACAGCTTTATATGAATGCGTGGCAGTAATGTTCATTGCACAGGCATACGGTATTGATCTTAGTTTTGGTCAGCAGTTAATTGTTGTTTTCACCGCTCTCCTTGCAGCAATTGGTGCAGCCGGGATACCCATGGCAGGACTTGTAATGATGGTCATTGTACTTAAGGCAGTGGGGCTTCCGCTTGAAGGTGTTGGTCTTGTTTTAGCAGTTGACCGTATTCTTGATATGTTCAGGACTACTATCAATGTCTACGGGGACACATGTGCTGCTGTTGTAATTGCAAAATCAGAAGGGGAAGAACTTAATATCTGAAATCAGAAACTGAAACCCACTCTGATTTCAGGACTGCTGTATATTCCGTATCCTTCATCATTTAGTGCCCACAGGAACATCATGTTAAGCGATGACCTCCTTCCTATTCGCTGACTGAAACCACCGCCGGCAAGTATGGTATGAGTCATGAACCTTTCGGAGGTATACGGAGGTAATTTGAATGCAGACGATTCAAGGTTTAGGGCTTCATATTCGGCATGAAGAAACAGACCTGCATGAATTCCCAGAGGAATCATATTGTTAAGATCCTGAAGGACAATAAACTGCAGATACGTTCTGCCACCATATATAGTTGTCCGGTCATATGGATCCTTGTAATACCTGAAGTTCGGACCAGCTGCCACGCCCAGTCTGGGTAAAACCCAGAGACCGATTACCGGTGAAAATTGAATATCAGTAATTGTTCCAAATTGAAGTCCGAAATTGCCGCCAAAGAATAACCTCTCTCTCAATGGCGGAGTCTCCTCTTCCTCTTCCTGTCCATAAGATACAGGTAATAAAATAATTAACATTAACAGCAATATTGTTATCCTGATAATGGCCTGCTTATAAACATAATGGCTATACATGTACATGATAGCTTCAATTTTGTAATTTTACACTTTACGATCACAAATAAACAAAAAAACAACCACTTTTATTCCATTGCCATATGAATATTGTGATAATAGGAGGCACCAGGGGTATCGGAAAAGAAATCGCTATACTGATGTCGGGTTCTGCTAGCAACAAGGTCCTGGTTGCCGGTAGAAACCGGAATTCATTAATTGAGCTAGTAAAAACGAGCAGATTAGGCAATGTTTATTCAGCATGGGTTGATCTTTCTGATTTCGATACACATATGATACAGTTCAGGGACGAGGTTCTGAGTCACTTCAAAGCAATTGATATTCTAATAAATATAGCCGGTGCGCTCAGGGTGAGGGATTTCATGAAAACATCAGACGATGATGCACGACTGATGATGGAGACAAATTTCTTTGGCCCGGCAGCAGCTATCAGGCTACTGACGCCCTGGATGAAAGAGGGTTCGCATATTGTGAATATATCAAGCATGGGTGGCTTCCAGGGAAGTTCGAAATACAGAGGATTATCTTACTACAGTGCCTCAAAAGCCGCAATCGCATGCCTTACAGAATGCTTAGCCGAGGAAATGCGAGAACTGGGAATCAGGGTCAATTGCCTTGCGCTTGGATCGGTCGGCACGGAAATGTTTGAGGAAGCTTTTCCTGGAGCTAACGCATCGGTCAGTGCAAAGGAAATGGCCGGGTTTATATCGGATTTTGCTTTGAATGGAAAAAATTTCTTTAACGGGAAAATACTGCCTGTAGCACTCAATAATCCCTGACCTCTATCTTTCCCTGCAGGGCAAGTAATCCATTGAATGCCAGGGCGCTGACCTCATCCTCTCCAGGATATACTGCCACTTTTGATATAAAACCAACCATCTCGGTTATCCTGCCGACATGTGATTCCTGATAGGCAAGCCCCCCCGTTAGAATAATAGCATCCACCTTGCCTCTTAATACAGAAGCCATTGCTCCTATCTCTTTTGCAACCTGATATGCAAGCGCATCACGGATAATCATGGCTCTATTATTGCCAGCATCGGCCATGCCGCACACGTCGACAAAGCTGTTCGTGCCAAGATATGCCACCAGGCCGCCTTTTCCGGTAATCATTGATTTAAGTTCCTCCCTGGTAAAATTGCCGCTGAAACAAAGGTCGATAAGCTGTCCGGAAGGCAATCCTCCTGAACGTTCAGGTGAAAACGGACCATCTCCGTTAAGTGCGTTATTTACATCAACCACTTTCCCCAGACAATGTGCTCCTATGCTAATACCTCCACCCATATGGGCAACTATCAGATTCATTTCCTCGTACCTTCTACCTGCCGATGATGCGTATGCACGGGCAACAGCCTTCTGGTTCAGGGCATGAAAGATCGATACACGTTCAATGGCTGGATGACCCGAGATTCTAGCGAGAGGTTGCAGCTCGTCAACAACTACAGGATCAACAATAAATGCTTCAGCAGCAGGCAAGGAGGATGCAATATCAGCTGCCAAAAGTCCGCCCAGATTACTCGCATGTTCACCCATTCTTCCTTTGACAAGATCATCAATCATCTTGCTGTTTACCCTGTAGATCCCTGACTCTATCGGATGAATCAGGCCTCCCCTGCCGACAACGACTGCAATTCTCTTAACATCAGTATTCTGCCTTGTCATTTCATTTAAGATAAGGTCTCTCCTGAAATGAAACTGGTCGGATACTCTATTATAAACAGATAGTTCTTCCGATGAGTGACGCAAAGTCGTTTCAAAAACAGGATTCTCTTCTTCAAAGAGAGCAATTTTGGTTGATGTTGACCCCGGATTAATAACCAGTATCAATTGCTTCATCTTTACTTCAAATATATATAATACAGTCTTTATATTAAGATTGTTATGCCATCAAGCAGGCTAAGGCAAGGCAATAGAATTTCGACTTTTCGCTTTCACTTCTTGACATCATTACGACCGGTTTGATTGTTCCCTGAAGGATTCCGGCTATTTCCCCCCGGGCAAATAGTGTCAGCCCCTTATAAAAAGGATTGCATGCCTCAAGCGAGGGAAACAGTAGTATATCGGCCTCTCCGTTAACAGGTGTAGGTACCTTCTTCACTGCCACGCTGTTCCTGTCGCATGCAAGAAATATATCCAGCGGGCCATCCATTATGCAGTTGCCCAATTGGTTCCGGTCAGCCATTTTACACATTACTGCATAATCGGCTGAACTAGGGAAATGCCGGCTGACTTTCTCGGCAGGCCCTATAAGTGCGATCTTTGGCTTTACAATTCCAAACCTTTCGGTCATTTGAAGCGCATATCTGACCATTGCCAGCTTTTGGTCAAGATCGGGAAACGGGATCACTGCCGGATCAGTAATAAACAGAAGCTTATGATAGGCTGGCAATTCCATTGCACAAATATATGTCAGGACAGCACCATGATTCATAATCCCATGATCCCTGTTCATTACCGCTCTGAGGAATTTATCAGTTCCTGCCAGGCCTTTCATCACAATATCTACTTCTCCGTTTGCTGCCATACTTACAGCTTTTTCCGAAGCTGCAACTTCGTCGTCTGCTTCAATTATATTGAGGTCTTGTTCATTGAAGCCGGAAGAAGCAAATGTTTTTTTTATTATAACAGGATTGCCTATCATGACAGGAACAACCATGCCAGCTATTGCAGCTCTGGTTATTGCAGAAGCTGTATTGCCATCGTGGGCCCAGGCAATTGCAACACGGTGCAGCCGCTTAAGCAGCAACACCTGTTCAACCATCTCGTCAAGTGATCTGATCATATTCTGTTTTCAGCTGCTAGCCGCAGCTGCCAGCAGTATGCTGTCATATTTTGCCTGTTCTGAATCCGACCTGGAAGTCAGGACAATGGGTACCAGTGCACCAAGTATCACTGATGCAACCTTGGCTTTCGCAAAAAATACCAGCGATTTGTACAAGACATTTCCTACTTCAATATCCGGCATAATAAGCAGGTCAGTGTCACCAGCAACTTCGCTTTTTATTCCTTTGTGCTTCGCACTTTCAATGCTCACGGCATTATCAAAAGCCAGCGGGCCGTCAATGATACAATTTCTAATCTGGTCACGCTGGTTCATTTTCGAAAGCAATGCTGCATCAAGGGTTGCCTCCATGTTTTCGTTTACCATTTCCACAGCGCCCAGGACAGCAACCTTGGGATTCTGATATCCAAGTTTGTGAAGAAATGATACTGAGTTATTTACAATGGATATCTTATCTTTAAGATTAGGTGCAATATTCATTGCAACATCAGTTACAGCGATAAGCTTATGGTATGTTTCAACTTCAAAAAGCGCAATATGGGAAAGGAGGTTTCCGGTCCTTAATCCGTATTCTTTATTAAGAACGGATTTCAGAAGTATGGAAGTTCCGACCTTGCCTTTCATAAGGATGTCAGCCTGTTTGGAGCTAAGCATCTTAACCGCCATTTCAACCGACGCAAGCAAGTCTGACTCATGGATAATTCTCAAGCCATCAAGGCTGTAGCCATTTTCATAACTGATTGCCTGTATTTCCTCCTTATCCCCGATAAGCACAGGTTCAATAATATTGTCTTTCCATGCCCTCAATACAGCGCCCAAAGAATGTTGATCCTGTGCAGCCGCAAGAACGAGCTTCCTCATAGGTTTGCCAGCCACAATGCTTTTCAGGTCTGACATGCTCTTTAGAACCATAGACATAACTTTTTATACAGTGTGTTTCTCAACAATCGTTCTGGTATCAGATGCAATTACAAATTCCTCGTCGGTGGCAATACACATTACCGTGACATTTGATTCAGGTTTAGATATGACTTTGTCCTCACCCCTTACACCATTGTTTTTTTCAAAATCAAATACAATTCCGAGATTTTGGAGATCCGAGCAGATCATAGCCCTCATCTTGAAGTCATTTTCTCCGACTCCTCCGGTAAACACGAGAAGATCAAGCCCGTTAAGCGCAGCCATATAAGATCCTATGAATTTCTTTACCTTATATGCGTACATATTAAGTGCAAGAATTGCTTTTTCATTGCCCTCAGAGGCTGCGATTTCAAGATCCCGCATATCTGATGAGAGTTGAGAAATACCAGCAACGCCGCTCTTCTTATTTATCAGGTTATTAACGCCAGTAACATTCAAATGCTCTTTATCTGCAATATAGATCAACACGCCGGCATCAATCTCTCCTGTTCGCGTACCCATTATCAGGCCGTCAACAGGTGTGAATCCCATTGATGTATCTATCGAATTGCCGTTTTTAATTGCGGTTATCGATGCTCCGTTTCCAAGATGACAAGTGATTATCTTAAGCTTTGCCACATCACGGCCAATGAGATGTGCAGCTTTTGAAGCAACGAATTTATGGCTTGTTCCATGGTATCCGTACTTTCTTATTTTGTATTTTTCATAATACTCATAAGGCAGAGCATACATGTATGCGTAATCTGGCATTGTTTGATGGAATGAAGTATCAAAAACGGCAACCTGCGGCACTCCGGGAATTAGTTTTTCCACTGATAAAATTCCCTTGAGGTTTGCCGGATTGTGCAACGGAGCAAGTTCGCTGTTTAGTTCAATCTGCTTTTTCACCTCATTGTCTACAAGAACGCTTTCCTTATAATGCTCACCTCCGTTGACCACTCTGTGTCCGACAGCTTTTATTTCCCTAACATCTGTTATTACACCATGCCTGATATCGGTCAGAACACTCATAACCTGATTTATTCCTGTGGTATGATCAGGAATGTCGCTTATTACGCGATAAGGATCCTTCCCGGTTGGCCTGTGAGTCAGGATACTGTCATTAAGGCCGATACGCTCAAGGAGTCCTTTTGCAAGCATCTTATAACCATTGTTCAGGTCAAAGAGCTGGTACTTTATTGAAGAGCTTCCGCAGTTTAAAACTAAAATAATCATTTTAAGGGTATTATATTAATATGAAATCTATTTCCTTCCGGCGGCCTGGTTAGACGTAATGGCAATCATACTTACAATATCCGAAACTGAGCAACCTCTTGAGAGGTCATTGATCGGCGCTGCCATCCCCTGAAGTATAGGGCCTATAGCCTCGGCGCCAGCCAGGCGCTGCACCAGTTTATAGGCAATATTCCCCGATTCAAGATTCGGAAAGATGAGGACATTGGCTTTCCCTGCGATCTTGCTTCCAGGAGCTTTCTTTTGTCCTATTGCCTCGACAAGTGCTGCATCTGCCTGCAATTCTCCATCGATCATGAGGTCAGGAGCAATTTCACCGGCGATTTTTACTGCAGAAACAATCTTATCAACCATTGCGTGCTTTGCACTTCCCTTAGTTGAGAAACTCAGCATGGCAATTCTGGGTTCAAATCCACATATGTCCCTTGCCGTCTTTGCCGTAGCAACAGCTATCTCGGCAAGCTCCTTGTCTGTTGGATCAGGATGGACGGCACCATCTGCAAAAATCAGTATACCTTCCTCGCCAAATTTCCTGTCAGGGTGAATCATGATAAATGCCCCCGACACAACCGATATTCCGGGAGCTGTTTTAACGTATTGAAAAGCAGGCCTCAGGACATCGCCTGTTGCATGATCGGCGCCTGATACTTCCCCGTCTGCATCTCCATTTTTGATCATGAGGACACCAAGATAAAGAGGATCCCTGATAAGTTTTGAAGCCTCCTCTCTGGTCATGCCTTTGTTTTTCCGAAGTTCGACCATCATATCAATATAATGGTCCATCTTTTCATGGTTTTCAGGATCAACCACCTGTGCTCTCTCAAGGTTCTTCAGGCCGAGCCTGGAGGACTTTGAAGTTATTTCATCCGGATTCCCAATCAGAATTATCCGCGCAAGACCCTGCTCCAAAGCAACATCTGCGGCTTTCAATGTTCTTTCTTCATAACCCTCCGGAAGAACAATCCGCATATTCAGTTTTTTGGCATTTTGTTTGATTTGATCTAATAATTCCATTGTATATCAATAATTTAAAGAATATCTAATTTTGTTCAAATGTACAAAAAAAAAGTCCGATTAAACAATTAAGCTCATCATGATTATTGTCAGACTTTCGTTTTTTTTTATCGATAGAAGCTAATACGAACTTATAACCTGATATTCTACCAAATCATTTTTAATTTTGACTCCTTAAATGACGATACTAATGAATCAGTGTCAAAAGCATCTGGAAGCGTTAAAGCTGGAACTGGAAGGAGAACTGAAATATGACTCTGTAACAAGAACAATATATTCAACTGACGCCTCTGACTACAAGGAACAGCCATTTGCGGTAGCCTGGCCAAGGGGAACGGCCGACCTAAAGAAGCTGCTGTCATTTGCCAGGGCTGAAAAAACATCCCTGACCATAAGGGCTGCCGGCACATCATTGGCCGGACAGGTTGTCAGTTCAGGAATTATTGCAGATGTTTCGAGATATATGAATCGCATTCTTGAAATAAACCCGGGCGAGAAATGGGCAAGAGTTGAACCCGGAGTTGTACTCGACGAACTAAACATGGCACTAAAACCATACGGCCTGTTTTTCGGACCTGAAACATCAACCTCAAGCAGGTGCAACATCGGCGGAATGGTAGGCAATAATTCATGCGGTTCACATTCCCTGGTATACGGATCAACCAGGGAACACCTTATTGAACTTAAAACCATATTAAGCGACTGCAGTGAAGCTGTGTTCGGGCCTCTAAATTTAAAACAGTTCCGTGAAAAATGCGTTCCCGGTACCCTCGAAGGTGTTGTTTACAGAAATATCGCCGAAATACTTGATGATAAAGGTAACAGGGATTCCATTAATCAGGAATTTCCCTATCCGGAAATACCAAGACGCAATAATGGGTACGCTCTGGACCTTCTTCTTGATTCAAATGTTTTTAACAAAGATTCCAACAATGATTTCAACTTTTGCAGGCTTCTGGCAGGATCCGAAGGGACTCTGGCAATAACTACTGAGATAAAGCTGAATCTTGTATCCCTTCCTCCTTCACACAGGGCACTCGTTTGTATCCATCACAGGGAGAGGGATGAAGCATTCAGGGCAAACCTGACTGCACTGGAATTCGGGCCTGCAGCAGTGGAAATGATGGACAACAGGATCCTTGAACTGACAAAAGGAAATCTTAGCCAGAAAAACAACAGGTTCTTTCTTGAAGGAGATCCCGGAGCCATAACCATTGTTGAATTTGCCTGTAATTCGGAAGAAGAGCTTGATACCCTGACAGGCCTATTGATCAGTAGTTTAAAGGCAGCAGGGACAGGGTATGCGTACCCTGTGGTAAAGGGAAAGAGAATGGCTAATGTGTGGGCATTGCGGAAAGCAGGACTTGGGATACTTGGAAATATGAAAGGAGATGCCAGGCCTGTTTCGCTTATTGAAGATACTGCCGTAAGGGTCAACGACCTGCCGTCATACGTCAACGATCTTTCTCAGCTGCTTGCATCATACGGTAAGGATTCAGTATATCACGCCCATATCGGCACCGGTGAACTGCACATAAGGCCTGTTCTCAATCTTAAGAATCCTGATGATGTTGCTCTCTTCCGGACTATAGGACTTGAGACTGCCAGGCTTGTCAAAAAATACAGGGGATCTCTCAGCGGCGAACATGGCGATGGAAGATTAAGAGGAGAGTTTATCCCCATAATGTTCGGCGAGAAAATATACGGGCTTTTTAAATGTATCAAGAAATGCTGGGACCCGTACAATCTGCTGAATCCTGGAAAAATTACCGACACACCCGGCATGAACACCTCTCTGAGGTATATTCCAGGAGTAAAAACAAGAGAAACAGACACAATTTATGATTTCTCATCAACAGGTGGCATTATCAGGGCAGCTGAAAAATGCAACGGAACAGCTGACTGCAGAAAAAGCGTCAAGATCGGAGGTTTGATGTGCCCGAGCTATATGGCTACGGGAGATGAATACAACAGTACCAGAGCAAGAGCTAATGTATTAAGGGAATACATGAGTGCCGGAACGGATCCGTGGGATCACAGGGAGATCTACGACATACTTGACCTGTGCCTGTCATGCAAGGGATGCAAATCAGAATGTCCTTCAGGTGTGGATATTGCAAAAATAAAATCAGAGTTTCTGCAACACTGGCATGACAAAAATGGAATTCCCCTCAGATCATTCCTGATAGCTTATATATCATCATTTAACAAACTGGGATCATTATTCCCGGCTGTATACAATTTCTTCCTGAAGAATAAAGTTACATCCGGACTTATGAAAAGAATCATTGGATTTGCCCCTGAGAGAAGCATCCCCCTGCTTTACAAAACAACATTCCGAAAATGGATCAGAAACAATCTTTCAAAATACAATCCGCCTGATCCACAAGGATCGGTCTGCCTTTTCATAGATGAAATGACGGATTACAATGATACAATTATAGGAATAAAAACAGTCAGGTTGCTTAATGCCCTGAATTACAAAGTTATCACCTTAGACAATGACCTCAGTGGAAGAACATTCATATCAAAAGGTTTTTTAAGGAGAGCAAAACAAATTGCAATCAAAAACGTGCAAACCTTTTCGGAAAGGATATCTGAAGATTTGCCGCTTATAGGAATCGAACCTTCGGCTATTCTTAGTTTCAGGGATGAATACCCGGACCTTGCAGGAAAGGAATTCAGGGATAAATCGCTAAAGCTTGCAAGCAACTGCTTCCTGGTTGAAGAATTCATTATGAACGAGTATGCTAAAGGCAGAATAAATAAGGAATCTTTCACCTCGAATGCCACTACGATACTGTTGCACGCCCATTGCCAGCAGAAGGCTGTTGCATCATCAGCCCCGACTATTGGAATGCTGTCGATACCTGAAAATTATACAGTTAAAGAGATCCCTTCAGGTTGCTGCGGCATGGCAGGTTCATTCGGATATGAAAAGGAACATTATGAGCTTTCTAAAAAGATAGGAGAACTGGTCCTTTTCCCCGAGATACGTAATTCTCCTCCTGGAACAGTCATTGCTGCTCCGGGAACCAGTTGCAGGCATCATATTGAAGATGGCACAGGAAGGAAGGCAAAACACCCGGTTGAAATTCTCTGCGAGGCCCTGAGGGATAAAGATTGAAGTATCAGCCTTTCAGATTCCGGCAATCAATTACTATATCGGTCAAATGTCAATTGTGAAATTATCGGAATCCCTGGCCACTGGAAAATTATCACGGAAGCGCTTAAGTTCCTTAAGTGAAATATCAGCTGAAATCACACAAGCTTTATTATCATCTGCATGAATAATTATTTCGCCAAACGGATCAATTATCATTGAATCTCCTTTATACCTGATATCTCTTCCATCCGTGCCTACCCTGTTGACTCCAACCACATAACATTGATTCTCAATAGCCCTGGCTTTCAATAATGTCATCCACACCCCGCTCCTGCTGGCAGGCCAATTTGCTGCAATGATCAGTAAATCATATTCATTCCTGTTTCGTACCCATACGGGGAAACGTAGGTCATAGCAAATGAAGGGGCAGATTCTGACTCCTCTGAACGAAAAGACAATTCTCCCATATCCCTTTCTAAAAACTTTATCCTCTCCGCTAAGGCTGAAAAGATGTCTCTTGTCATAGGACCATGAATCTCCTTCCGGTCCAACAAAAACCCACCTGTTGTAATAGGAGCCTTCTTCTTTTACTATATAACTGCCGCAAACAGCAAATCCGCCCTCCGCCGAAACCTTCTGCATCCATTTGTATGTTATGGTTTCAGGGGCTTCCGACAGGATTCCGGGATTCATTGAAAATCCTGTTGTGAACATTTCAGGAAAGGCCACAATGTCGGTTCCTGATGGGACCTTTGAGATTTCCCTCTCAAGATTCTCCAGATTTATTGACCGGTCTTCCCAGACTATGTTTTGTTGTATCAGGGATATTTTCATCGCATGCATCAGGTTTATTGCCCGTAAATATAGTAAAAAAGGACAGGTTTTGACAAACCGGTCCTCCCCTAACAATCAGACTCAGAAAAGGTTATTTCTTACCAAGAGAATTATAGTAATCTGTAAAGATTGTGTTAACTAGTGGTTTATAGTAGAGCCAGAAAAACCTTCTGGTATCATCGGGTTTATCAGAATAGAGAATTCCTTTAAGCTTATGGAATCCCTTCAGCCTCGAGGTGCAGAAGCGGACTTTATTGGTCGCAAAATCACCGGCAAAATAGTAAGTCCTTTGCGAAACAGGATCCTCTGTTACCGCAGGAAAACTGTTGCTAAGCATAAATCTCTGAAGCAGAGTATCACCCATGTCGGTTGTTTCAATGCTAAATCTGGAAATTACGTTATTCTGCAAAGGATCGATTACCTCAAAGCAGTTAGCATAGGCCACCGAGGGTGCTACACCAAATCTGGAGCAGTTAGTTTCATCTGTAAGGATACGGGGAATCGGATTTTTCAGATGCGTACCCTCTTCAAGCACTATGATCTGTTTTTCTGTAAGAAACACGATCCCAGCTTTCTTGAATGTCCAGGGCTCACTATACTGCTTCCTGTACATCGCTGTCATCCATACAGGGAAGTTATCACTCAAGGTATCAAGCTTCTGGAAATAGCGTCCGCTCCATCCCGAGTATTTAATACCCAGTTTTTCCTGTGTCCGGTAAGATTCAAAAGAGGTTGTAGGATAATCAAGTGTATTATTCTCAAGAATGACCAGCTTATTCCGGTTTTTCATTTCGTTCACAAACAGGTAGTCGGTATTGTTAAGGCCTCCGTACAACTTTCTGGACCTTCGGCTCTGGTTAATTCCTGCCCACCAATCGTTGAAAAAGACCCCATAAGTATCAGTAATATAAAGGGCATCAACCTTTTCAGGAAGATCGATCAACTCAGACAGGCGGTATTCTTTGGTAATACTTCCTCTCTCCTTTAAAGGCCTGGTCGGAGAAAATCCATAATAATCCTTCCTGAAGGAGTAGCTTCTTTTCTTTTCACTTTTAACAAATCTCCCATTGTTCAGGATCCATACGAAAGACTTATGCTTGAGGCGCTCGAGGTTTGGAACTGTTTTATCAACTATCGCAATATCCATTGGTCTCTTCTCCTGAAACGTCCACCTGATTAAATTAATCAAAGGCAGAGCAAATATCAATACCAGGATGATTAATGCTATAAGAAGAGGTTTTTTCATATTGATAATTTCTGAAAATTCTCAAATACTGCTGTTAATCCAGATTTTATTAACTGTTAAATGTATTAATTTATTTTAATAAACTGAAAATAAATTTTTGCAAGGGCAGGAAAATGACCGTTTTAATGATGCCGGCAGACAAATCCGGATACCAGACCACATAATCCGGAACCTTATAAGAAATGACCAGAGATTAATGTTTTTATTATTTTTGCACAAACTGTAAATGATGCTTGCAAATCAACCTCTTGCCGACAGGTTAAGACCGAAAAACCTTAATGAGTTTTGCGGACAGGACCATCTTGTCGGTAAAGACGGCGTTTTAAGGAAAATGATAGAATCAGGGAATCTCCCTTCATTTATTTTATGGGGTCCTCCGGGAGTAGGTAAGACAACTCTTGCATGGATAATAGCAAACAAGTTGAAAAGGCCGTTTTTCCATTTAAGTGCCGTGCATTCGGGCGTAAAGGATGTCAGGGAAACTATTGAAAAGGCAAAAAAACAACAGTTCTTCAACCAGCCAAATCCCGTGCTTTTCATTGATGAAATACACAGGTTCAACAAGTCACAGCAGGATTCGCTTCTGGGTTCGGTTGAGCAGGGTATAATAACACTCATTGGCGCCACGACCGAGAATCCATCTTTTGAGGTAATCCCCCCTCTTTTAAGCAGATGCCAGGTTTATGTTATGAATCCTCTTAATGAAGCTGAACTTCTTGCCCTTCTTGAAAAAGCCATTCATAAGGATGAATACCTGAAAAACTATAAGCTTGAAATTAAGGAATCTGAAGCCTTGCTGCGTATATCGGGCGGTGATGCAAGAAAGCTTTACAACGCCCTTGAGCTGGTTGTATCTGCCGAAGCTGACACTATTGGATCAGAGAGGATAATAATAGATAATGAAAAGGTATTGCACCACGTACAGAAGAACCTTGCCATGTACGACAAGAACGGAGAGCTTCATTACGACATAATATCGGCATTCATCAAATCAATGAGAGGAAGCGATCCAAATGCAACCGTTTACTGGCTTGCAAGGATGGTGGCGGGAGGAGAAGATCCTGCATTTATTGCAAGACGGATGCTGATACTTGCATCGGAAGATATTGGACTGGCAAATCCAAATGCCCTGCTTCTGGCCCAGGCATGCTTTAATGCCGTTAAAGTCATTGGATGGCCTGAATCAAGATTAATACTTTCTGAAACAGCTATCTATCTTGCAATCTCGCCTAAAAGCAATTCTTCGTACATGGCTATGGAAAATGCACTTGCAATGGTTGAATCAAAAGGAGATCTGCCTGTACCCCTGCATCTGAGAAATGCTCCTTCAAACCTCATGAAGAATATCGGATACGGAAAAGACTATAAGTACGCGCATAGCTTTAAAGGCAATTTTTTTCCGGATAATTTCCTTCCGGAAGAATTAAAGGGAAATTTGTTCTATAATCCTGGCATTAACCAGAAGGAGGATGAAATACGTAAAAGGCTCGCGAAAATGTGGGATGGTTTTTATGACTACCAGAACAACAGTGGTGATATTTAACTGATATTCAGACAGTCTGTAAATAATGTTCATCGGGCTTAAAATAATATTTAAGAATGTCTATCTGAAATAAAAGCCATAATTGCCAGTTTATATTTTATATTATCAAGGTTGCGGCAGAATGAAGAATTAATAGTTGCAATAATAATCTCAGCCATTCAATGAAAAAAGTCGAAATAAAAAACATCCCTGGGATAAAATATGCAAATGAAGGTAACTTTCTTCTCATTGCAGGTCCCTGCGTTGTTGAAAATGAAGAAATAACATATGGAATAGCTGAACAGATAAACAGATTATCTGACAAATACAAAATACCTTATGTTTTTAAGGCATCCTACAGGAAAGCCAACAGGTCAAGGGCCGATTCGTTTACAGGGATTGGTGACGTGGCGGCTCTGAGGATACTTTCAGGTATACGAAGTAGTTTTGGTATTCCTGTCATTACTGATATCCATAATCCTGAGGAAGCGGACATTGCCGCAGAATATGCTGATATACTTCAGATACCCGCTTTTCTATGCCGTCAGACAGATCTTCTCATAGCTGCAGCCAGGACCGGCAAATGGATAAACATCAAGAAAGGGCAGTTTCTCTCTGGTTCATCCATGCGGTTTGCTGTCGAAAAGGTAACAGCCGCCGGAAATAATAAAATATTGCTTACCGACAGGGGCAACATGTTCGGGTACCAGGACCTGGTGGTTGACTTCAGAAATATTCCGATAATGCAGCATACGGGATTTCCGGTAATTATGGATTTAACCCATTCACTCCAGCAGCCAAACCAGGATGCCGGAATATCAGGAGGTAATCCCGAAATGATAGAGACCATCGGCAGAGCAGCTGTAAGCGTGGGTGCTGACGGCATCTTTATCGAAACCCATCCCGAACCTTCCACTGCAAAATCAGATGGCGCTAATATGCTTAAATTAACTTTCCTTGAATCGCTTCTGAAAAAGCTTACTGCACTCAAAAGTGTCGTAAACACCTTTGAATAACAAATAATAATCTGGCTCACATGAAAAAAATCCCAACCATTATTCTGCTGCTTTTTGTTTCTGTCTTCCTGAAAGCACAGACACTTGAGGAAATCGTAAAGAAATATTCATCCGCGATAAAAGCTGACAGGCTTTCATCTGTCTCCACAGTCAGGATTACCGGTAAAACATCTGCAATGGGTATGGAAATGCCATTGACAATGATCATGAAAAATCCCAATAAGGTAAAAGTAGTTAATAAGTTCAACGGGAGGGAAATAATTTCAGTATTTGACGGGGTAAAAGGATATTCTATCAATCCGATGACAGGATCGTCGAAACCTGTTGAGCTTAAAGATTACCAGCTCAAGCAGGTTCAGAACAGCAATATCTTCAGCAATGAACTGATGAGGTATTATCAGAACGGCAAGCTGACCCTTGAAGGCGAGGAAAACGTGAACGGGAAAGCTGCTTATAAGCTGAAGGCAGAAATTGAAGGAGGCAACCCTGTATTCTTATATCTGGATAAGAATTCATGCCTGCTGTTAAAAACATCCACCTCAGTTACTCAGATGGGAACACCTATACGGATGGAATCATATATGTCAGACTACACCGAAACGGATGGTGTTGTAATGCCTATGAAAACTCTGGCTAAAGCCAATGGTATGGATGCCGCCGTAATTACCTTCGACAAGGTTGAGGTCGACATCCCCGTTGACGACAATGCTTTTAGCATCAGATAATCTTTGCATGCGGCTAAAAACAAAAAGTGCAGCGGGCCTGTAAGCCGGATTCTGTAACTGTCCAGACATCTACAAGAGATAATAGAACAGGCTCCCATCATTTATCTAGCCAGTGCATCACTGCACCGATCATACGATCCACCCCCCGGCATCGGACGAGCAATCCTCAGCGCCGGTATACATGATCTTTCAACCCATCAGGTGCACGGCTTCCGCTGTCACCAGCAGAACCGGTAAGCTCTTACCTTACCTTTTCACCCTTGTCTGCCTCCCGATATTATCGGAATAGCTGACGGTTATTTTCTGTTGCACTACTATACCCTCACGGATATCTTCCTGTTGGGAAGCATGGTGCTCTGTGTTGTCCGGACTTTCCTTCCCGTAAAATTTACGCGACGATGGGACAGCCAGCTGCGATACAAAGATACAATTAAACAGGAGGAGTAAAAAATTAACCTTTTATGACTACTTTTGCCACCACCGAAAACCAGGTTCGAAATCCAAAGCATTTCACAGGTAATCATTCATAAATCGAAGATTATACTAAAAATACCTGATGGTTGATATAGATCTTAATGAATACAAATATGTGCTTCCCGGGGAGAAAATTGCCCAATTTCCATTATCGGAAAGAGATAAGTCAAAACTCCTCGTAAATCAGGGGGATAGTATCTCAACCGATTCTTTTATTAATATTGGAAGACATATCCCTCAGGATTCGTTAATGGTCTTTAACAACACCCGTGTCATCAGGGCAAGAATTCTGTTTGCAAAAGAATCCGGGGCGACAATTGAACTTCTGTGCCTTGAGCCACACTTGCCTGGCAGCTATGAGTCATCACTGTGCTCCGGCCCGCCAGTGCAATGGAAGTGCATGGTCGGTAATCTTAAGAAATGGAAAAACAATAAAATCTCAGGAGTTTTCGGATCGGGGAAGCAAAAATTCCTTCTGACAGCTGAAAAGATTGGGCAGGATGTCGACACCTGCGACATAAGATTTGAATGGGATAATGCTGATATTGAGTTCGGGCAGGTGATTGAATCTTCCGGACACGTACCTCTCCCGCCATATATCACAAGGGCAGACAATGATGATGACGCAAAACGTTACCAGACCGTTTATTCAAGAATAAAAGGCTCGGTGGCTGCACCCACTGCAGGCCTGCATTTCTCTGAGAAAGTACTTCATGATCTTGCCCTGAGAGGAATTAAAACCACCGAACTGACGCTACATGTTGGTGCAGGAACATTCCAGCCGGTAAAAGCAAGAAATATATCTGATCACAAAATGCATCATGAGCATTATTCTGTTCCGAAGGAAACAATAAAGCTTATCAAAGAATACAACGGGCATATAATACCTGTGGGGACTACAGCGGTAAGAACAATTGAAAGCCTTTACTGGCTTGGAACACAAATAGGTGATCGTAAAATAAACAGCCTTGACAGGCTTTTTACTGGTCAATGGGATCCCTACCAGATTAAAAGTGAAATAACTACCTCAGAATCGCTGGGTTTTTTGCTGGAGGCAATGGAATCATCCAATATGTCTGCCATTAATGCGACTACGGGAATAATTATTGTTCCAGGATATGAATTCAGGCTTACCAGCGCAATGATTACCAATTTTCATCTTCCCGGAAGCACTCTCATCCTTCTTGTTGCAGCATGGTTGGGGAAAAGATGGAAAACAGTATATAATTACGCCCTCGATAATGATTTCAGGTTTTTAAGCTATGGCGACAGTTCCCTTTTGTTCAAATAATTATATTTATGCTGGCGGAAACCCTTTAACAAAAAATTAACGCACAATTTGTTAGAGCCTTTTAATTATTTTTTATTTTTAAGGAAATTTTTCTGATATGAATTCAAACAGGATGATGGAGCAGATAACTGCCATCTTCAGTGTACTTATGGTAATATTCTATCTGGGTGCCGGTATTTTCCTTATCTTCTATTTTGACCAGAGCTACCTCGATAAAGCTGTGAGAGTAATAATAGGTTCCACATTCATTTTTTACGGTATATTCAGGGCGTTCAGAACATACATGAAAATTGTTGAAGTGTTTTTCATGAAGGAAAAAGATGATGAAGACTAATAGTATTCTTTCACAAAATGAATGACATGGCACGCACTTTGCAGTTTCATTTTTACATTGATATGCAATAACAAAATATTAATTACATGAAGATCATATCTTTTTTACAAAATATTATTAATATTGCGTTCCGGAAAGTATCAATTTTTGCAACGGATAAATTGAGTGTTTGCACGTTACATATTAAATCAACTATAAGATTTGTTCTGCTTTTGTCTCTTGTCACAATTTTGGTATCATGCAAAAGCCGTTCAGTCCAGGAGATAAGGGAAACACCTACAAGCGGTGATATAAAAATAGTTGCTGATGAATCTTTCCAGCCTCTTATTGATACTGAAATCTATACATTTACATCTCTTTACCGTAATGCCAGCATAACACCCGAATATAAGCCTGAATTTGATGTGGTAAACGATTTCATGAATGACTCTGTCAGAGTAATGGTGACAAGCCGGAAATTAACAGAAGACCAGATACAGTACCTGAGGGATATGCTTATTGTTGCCCGAACAGTTACATTTGCCTATGATGCGCTTGCTCTGATTACCAATAAGGCTAACAATGATACATTAATAAAGTATAGCACCATAAAAGATATTTTCACGGGCAAGATAAAAAAGTGGAATGAAATCAACCCCAAGTCGGGTTTAGGTGAAATCGACGTTATTTTTGACAATACAAAATCAGGAAATATCAGGTACTTTAAGGAACTTTTCGAGATAAATGACACGCTTGGCCCGAATTTTTTTGCAGTTAACACCAATCCTGAAGTGATTGATTATGTAGCAAGAAACAGGAATGCACTGGGTGTGATAAGTGTAAACTGGATCAGTGACAAGGATGATTCCCTGAGCATGAGTTTCCTTGACAAGATAAATGTCGTTGCTGTCTCTCAACAATTTATAAACGACGGAAGTTATTATCGTCCTTACCAGGGGTCCATTTATGAAAAGTCATATCCCTTTGTCAGAGAAGTATATATGACATCAAGGGAAACTTTTACAGGACTGGGTTCAGGTTTCATACAATGGGCTACGGCTGAGCAGGGACAAAGAATTGTGCTTAAATCAGGACTGGTACCGGCCACAATGCCAATAAGGCTGGTACAAATAAAGAAATAAAAATTTGAATTTAAAATGAATCAACTATAAACTGCATACAGGAAACATAAATAATAATTTGATATCAAATAAATACTATGAAACGTAAAATTTTAAATCCGGTATTTTTGCTGACAGGTCTTGTAACTTTTTGCTTAGGTGGCGTCGCGCTGGGCCAGGATCTGAATACAGCAATCAGTCTGACCAGGTCAGAACAGTATGATGAGGCATCAAAACAATTCAAAGATCTGATTCAGAAGGAACCTGGGAACAGCAGGAATTACTATTACTATGGAGAGAACTATTTGCTTGAATATTTTTCAGATACAATATCCAATTCACTTGTTGTTGCAACTAAAGAAGCCAGGGATATCTATAATAAAGGGGTCAGTGCAAACCCAAACGATCCTCTGAACTACATTGGACTCGCAAAGGTTGCATACTACCTCGGTGACAATAAAACAGCCGACGAGATGAGGGCAAAGGCAAAAAGTTTTCTTCTGCCTTATAAAAAAATAAAGAAGATGACCCCTCCTGCTCCCGAATATGCTTTCACTCTCGCAAAAATTGCAGAATCATATATCAAGGAAAACACTGTTGACACATCACTGGCACTCCCGCTGATTAGAGAGGCTGTAAAGATCGATTCCAAGAATAGCAATATTTTCCTGATTGCTGGTGACATCTACATGCTTGTTAATGACGGTTCAAATGCAATTAAAAATTACAACCTCGCACAGTTTGCTGATCCACAATCACCTACAGCAAACATGAAAATAGGATATGTATATGTAAAGGGAAGGGCTCTTCAAACGGCAATCCCGTTCTTTGAAGAAGCTATCAAGCTTAACGCAAACTATGCTCCTGCATACAGGGAGCTCGGACAGCTATACTGGAGAGCAGGCAGGTATGAGCAATCAAAGGAATATTTCAAGAAATATCTTGAACTTACGGCCGGCAACATTCCCGCAAAAATCAGATACGTAAACTCACTTTTCTATGCTGGAGATTATGAAGAGGTAATCAGTAACGTTGAAGAAATATTAGCTGTCGACAAATCAAGAGGTTATATGAACAGACTTGCCGGTTATTCCTACTATGACAAGGAGAATCCTGATTACGATAAAGCACTCTCATATATGGAGACACTCTTCAAATCAGTTTCTCCGGAATTTATTCTTAAGAAGGACCATCATTATGTTGCGAGGATACTTCTGAAGAAGAACCAGAATTATTCAAAAATAGTTGATGAGCAAAACTCTCTTAAGAACCAGCTTGACAGGGAAAAATCAAGATTTGCAGCTGCCAATGCGGCCACAAAGCCTAAATACAAGGCAACAATTGATGAACTGACAAAGAAAATTTCCAACCTTCAGTCCGAGATTACCACAGCTGACAAGGATTTCGACCGGGCTTTTCAGGAATTCGAAAAAGTACTTGAATTCAACCCGGAGGACAAGGCAGTTCTTAGTGAAATGGCAAACAGCTATTACATTACCAGAAGATATGACAAGGCTGCGAAAACCTGGGGCAGAATGATTGATCTTGGCAAAAATGATGTAGAGGATTATATGCAGATCGGAAGAGCTTTCTATAACGGAGAAAAATATAAAAGCGCTGATTCGGTCTTTAACATAGTTACAAAGCAGTGGCCAGATCATATCCCTGCCTATGTGTATATTGCCCGTACCTATTCAAGAATGGACCCCGACACCAAGCTCGGACTTGCCAGGCCAAAGTTTGAAACACTTGTTGAAAAAGCCAAGGTTGATTCTGTAAAGAACGCTGCAACCATGGTCGAGGCGTTTTCCTATCTTGGCTATTATAATATGGAGAGCGGTAATTACACCAAGGCAAAAGAGTATTATAACAGGATGATCAATATTGATCCCAACAATAAGGAAAATAAAATCAGGGGTTATAACGGCCTCGCAGGGCTTGAAACAAAAATGGCCGGTGCAGAAAAGACTCTTGAAGGGAAATTGGGTTACCTTGCTAAAGCAACTGATGCATATGAAAGGATCATAGCCATTGATCCCAATAACAATTCAGCAAAAAACAGCCTCAGGTGGGTTCAGGATTACCAGGCATCTGTAAGAAAAGGAATAAATCCGAATGAGATAAAAGGTGTAGTTACCAATGCAAGCGGACAACCAATTGCTTACGCATCCATACGCGTAAAGGATACGGCTGCAGAAAATCTTACAAACTCCAGGGGAGAATACAAATTTGAAATACCAGAGGGTTCAGAAATACTTATTATCAGTGCCAAGGGCTATCAGACCAAGGAAGTTGAAATTACCAAGTCAAGAGTTTATAATGTAAAACTTGACCAGTAGAAAAAAAACGATATCGGTTTCATTCGGCATAAAATATTAGCAAAACAGCAGTCCTGCATAAAAAACAGGACTGCTGAGTTGTTAAATAATGTTTAACTGAAATAAAAATTTTACATTATTTTGCTCTTTGTTTGAAAAAAGCAATTGAAAATATATATTTGCAAATCGTAAAATCATAACCTAAACAAAATCGATAAAAAATGAGTAAACAAGGAAGTTCTTTCAAAGAAGCTCTGCAGAATGTGTTTGCAGTTGGTGCTATTGTAATAGCTTTTGTGGTTTCCTATTTGTTGTTTGTAAATGTGATGGGGAACCCGGTAAACTTTGAAGGTGGTAATCCCAAAGGTCACGCGCTTCAGGGAAACTACCTCGGAATCATCTACAAGGGTGGATTTATTGTCCCCATCCTTATGACATGCGTTTTAGTCCTTATCATTTTCGTGGTTGAGAGACTAATTACTTTATCAAGGATAAAAGGGAAAGGAAGGCTTAATGTATTTGTAAACAAGCTTCAGACCCTCCTGGCAGAAGATAAGATTGAAGAAGCACTGGAAGCATGCGATAAACAGAAAGGTTCACTTGCCAATGTAATGAGAGCAGGCCTTCTCCGCTATCGTGACCTTCAGAAAGACAAAGAGCTTGAAAAAGACCAGAAGATCCTGTCAATCCAGAAATCATATGAAGAAGCTCTGGCACTGGAGTTGCCCATGCTGTCAAAGAATATGATAATATTCTCGACGCTGGCATCAGTATCGGTGTTGATTGGTCTTATTGGTACAGTGCTTGGCATGATCCGTGCCTTCGGCGCTCTTGCACAATCTGGCGCTCCGGATGCTCTGGCCCTTTCACAGGGTATTTCAGAAGCTCTTGTAAATACAGCTTTTGGTATCACGGGATCAACTTTGTCAATTCTTGCATACAACTATTTTACTTCAACAATTGACGGTTATACATTTAAAATCGACGAAGCAGGTTTCAGCCTGACACAGAATTTTGCCGCATCATTGAAAAGTGTCGGTTAAGATTCGTAAATAAATTTTGGTCAAATCTTTAAAAAAAGCTACAATGCCAAAGCTTAAAATGCCAAAAAAGTCGCCCCGCATCGACATGACGCCGATGGTTGATACTTTTGCTGTAGTTCTTACATTCCTTATGTTAACTGCAACAATGAGGCAGCCTGAACCCGCCACTGTTGATACTCCTTTTTCAATATCAGAAAAACCAACACCTGATTTTAATACGATGACTTTCCTTTTGTCGACTGATGATAAAATCTACCTTAATTTTGATAACGGACCAGATACCCTGCTCGCATTCAGGCCAAAAGTACTGGCTGAAATGGGGATACGGTATAATATCGAATTTACGGAACATGAACTAAGGGAATTTCAGAAATACCCGTCATCCATCGGAGTTCCTATGCAGCAGATGAAAGCATTCCTGGGATCAAATGATGCCAATGAAAGAAAAGCACTTCAGACAGGTATTCCTATTGATTCCACGGATAATCAGCTTGCAAACTGGATCGTCGCTATCCGTACCGTGAATCCGAATGTCCAGGCATGCATAAGGGGAGACACCAAAACAGGTTTCCCCATAGTGAAGAAGACCCTGGATATTCTTCAGGAAAGGAATGTTAACAGGTTCAATCTGATTACAAGTCTTGAGGCTACAAAAATAAATCTGGAAGAAATACAACAGTGATATGGCAGAAATAATTCAAGAAGAAAAAGGCGGCGGAAAGAAGAGAGCTAAAAAAGTGGTTCCGCATATGGATATGACTCCAATGGTTGACCTATTTTGTCTGTTGATTACTTTCTTTATGCTTACAACTGCTTTCAGCAAAGCCAAAATAATGGAGATTGTGCTTCCGGAGAAGCTCAAGGATCCAAACCAGGAGGCTCCTAAGATCTCTGCGAGCCGTACGCTGAATATATTACTTGGTCCTGATAACAAGATTTATACGTATCCGGGATCAGTTAAGCCGGAAGATTACAATAACCTTCCTCCGCTTAATGTGGCAGATTTCAGCAGCGGACCTACGGGTATAAGATACATGCTCCTCGAAAGGAACAGAGCCCTTTTCAAGAAAATCAATGACTTTAATCAACAGGTCATAAGAGGTGAGATAAGGATCTCTCAGGATTCTCTGAGAGGTGCTATCAGTAAATTGAAAAGTGACGATGATACAGGCCCTATAGTGCTTATAAAAGCCTACAAGACAGCTAATTATGGGAATTTCGTGGATATTCTTGATGAAATGAATATCTGTGGGATTGCACGTTATACATTTGTTGACATTGCATGGTATGAAGAAAAGATGGTGGAATTCGCCGCAGGCATTTCTTCTTCCACTGCAGCTGCAACCACAACCAATTAAACCGTAAACCTTAAGAAAATGGCAAAAGATAAACTCAGAATCCCAGCCTTTGATGAGATCGTGTTTGAGAACAGGAACAAGGAATACGGGGCTTATGCATTGAGGAAGAAATATAGCCGTAATATGCTGATCGCAACCATAATAGGCCTTGTGATTATGTCTACGGCGATTATTACTCCCTACCTAAATGCCAAAGCTTTGGAGAACAAACAGCAGAAGGCTGAGAGACAGGTAGAGATACAGATGGAGAATCTGGATCAGCCAAACGAAACTGTCGCTCCTCCTCCTCCTCCTCCTCCTCCTCCATCAGATGTGGTGCAGCAGGCAAGATACGTGCCCCCGGTAGTTGTTGACTCTGTTAAACCAGAAGAAGCAGCCCAGCTTATGACTGCCGACCAGGCACAGGTGGAAGTCCAGGATGAAGAGGTTGTAGAGATAGTTGAAGAAGTTAAAGAGGAGATCCAGGAAGAAGAAGTAGAAGCTGAACCCTTTGTTGTGGTTGAAGAGATGCCAATGTTCCCTGGAGGTGATCCTGCATTGTTGCAGTTTATCGCCGAAAATACCCAGTATCCTGAAGTTGCAAAGGAAAATAATATCCAGGGAAGAGTAATTGTAAGGTTCTGTGTCACGTCCAAAGGTACTGTAGACAGAGTTTCAGTACTCAAGGGTGTTGATCCTGAGCTGGATAAAGAAGCAATAAGAGTTGTACAAACACTTCCTGCGTTTAAACCAGGTAGACAGGGAGGAAAACCTGTTCCTGTGTGGTACATGGTACCAATAAACTTTACTCTTAAATAGATAATTGTTCAGTCTATAGAAAAGCCGGTTCTTTCGAACCGGCTTTTTAATTATTTGTGAACATCACCATGCAAGGCCTTAAAATCCTCCGGAATAACTATCCCAGCTCTTGCTTTAATATCGCTATGAACTGATCAATATCATCCAGTGTAGTATCCCAGCTTGTCATAAGCCTGTATTCTGAGGTGAGCTCATTCCAGGGATAAAAGAAATAGGTTTGTTGAACTCTTTCTGCAACATCCCTGGGAATTACTGCAAATACTGCGTTAGATTCAACAGTCTGGGTAATAATGATTTTAGGTAGACTTTTAATTTTATCGGCAAGTATTGATGCCATTGAGTTGGAATGAAGGGCATTTTTCTTCCAGAGTTCATCCCTGAAGTAGGCAATATATTGCGCAGCAATGAACCGCATCTTTGAAGCAAGCTGCATTCCCTGTTTCCTGATATAGCGGAAATTATCAGAAAGACCTGGCCTTAGAAAACAAATAGCCTCTCCAAACATCATCCCGTTCTTGGTACCTCCGAATGAAAGTATATCCACGCCAGCTTCAGAAGTGAAATCCCTGAAGGAAATATTGAGCCTGGCTGCCGCGTTAGCTATCCTTGCTCCGTCCATATGCAGGTACATACCTCTTTCATGTGCAAAATCTGCAAGTGCCACAATCTCTTCAATCGTATAAATGGTACCCATTTCAGTTGCCTGTGTTATGGAGATGATTCCTGGCTGTGAATGGTGTTCAAAATCAATCCCATGCATATGCCTGAGAAGCATTTCAGGCTCTATCTTCCCGTTGGAAGTGTCTACAGTCAATACTTTGCATCCTGTGAACTTTTCAAGAGCACCGCACTCATCCTGCTCAATATGTGCTGAATATGCAGTGATAACAGAATTCCACGACTTAACCGCAGCGCTGATACCCAGAACATTGGCTCCAGTACCTGTAAACACGAAAAAGACATCTGTTTTATTACCCAGGTGTTCCCTGAAGATCGACCTCGCTTCACTTGTATAAATGTCTGATCCGTAACCCAGCGCGTGACCGGTATTTACCCTTAGCATCTCTTCAGTTACAAGTGGATGAACACCTGAATTATTATCACTGGCAAAGCCTCGTAGTATTTCATTCTGTATCATATAATAAATAATTGCCCGGGAAACATCCCGGAGAAAGTATAAATGATATTAATAAGGGCATTTAACCTATGATGCCGGCCATATATTCCCTTGCCAGTTTTACCTGTTCATGAACATACTCGATGCCTGCTATGGTATGATCATCAAGCAAAACAGGATGGCAAAGCTCAAATGTGAAATAACCGCTGAAACCTATTTCATGCATCAGGCTGATATAATGTCCATAATCAGGAAGCGGATTCCCAAAACGACTATCAAGGATTTTTGGTCTTATAACTCCATTCTGATCAAGTACATACTCACCACCGTAATGTGAGTGCACCTGGAGGTTCCCTACTGTCTTTACTGCATTGGCCACATATTCTCTGTCCAGATTTTCGAAAATGGGCAAATCAAGGCAGATTTTAAGCCATGGCGAATCTACTTCCCTTACCAGGTCATAGGTATCCTTCCAGTGCCTGATAAGCGGAGCGTGGTTCTGAAGGGCCATTACAACGCCGAATTCCTCCCCCATCCTGGCAGCTTCTTTAAGGCAGTCCTTCACAAAATTCCATCTGTCTATTCTTGTTGCATATGGATACTGTCTCATAAAAGAGTAATATCCTTCATGATCATGGACAAAATCATAGGTGCCAAGACCTTCATGGATGGGGACGCCGGTCCAGGCTGCAAAAAGACGGACAACTTTAGCACCCAGATCCTTTGCCAGTCTGGCAGTTTCCCTGACCATAATCAACTGGCAATCGCGGTGTTCCGGAACAGGACTTGAAAAATCATTGTTTGCTGCAACACATGGTATTTCCAAACCATATTTAGCCAGGGAATTTCGCATTTCATCCCTTTTCCGGTCATTCAGGTCCATAGGATTCCCCATCGGACGTTTGTTATCAAGTTCCACTCCGTCGTACCCGAATTCCTTCGCTTTCCGACATAACTCATCAAACGAAAGAGCAACTCCTTTATACCATATCCCTCCGTAGGATATAGAATATAAACCCAGTTTAATCCTGCCGGTATTAACCTTCTTTTGATCAGCTTCTGGTGAAATACCTTTTTCCGAATGTTTGACGCCACCCAGCATTGCAGTTCCGGCAGCCAAACCGGAAGTCTCAATAAATTTCCTTCTGTTCATCAGTCAAGTTAAGTATATGGTTTCAAACTAGCAGTAAAATACTTACAGTTCTTTTAACTAGAATGTGTATCATTACTTTTTCTTCTTTCGGGAAAGAAAAAGCATCACGATTCCAAACAAGAGCATAAAAATGCCCATTATTATATTTACATTGATACTAAGGGATCTATGATACATTTCCGTGTCTGATCTTGTAACGAATCCGAAAACAGTTATCAACACCCCCAGTATGGTGAACATTAAACCTATTGGAATTCTTATATCTACCATTTTTGTTTCCTCCTACCAGAATAAAATACTTAAAATAATACAAATTACTGCAACCAATATAGCCATTCCTACCGGACGCTGGTACCATTTCAACCCTGGTTCATCAATCTCCCTGGGTGTAAGCGAATAAACAAGGCCGGCAAGTTCCGGCTCAGTTTTCTTTTGGGCAGTAACAAGCGTCAGGCCAACCGTTAAGAGAGTACTTGCCATGAATGCAATTATTGCAGTCCAGAAATTCTGGGCCATTTCAACCGGATATGTATGAACAGTTGCTAACCATCCTCCTTTAAAGAATGTTGTCGCACCTTCAGGTGAAGTAAGTCCATGATGGAGAAGTGCCATCAGGAAACCGCCCAATAGTCCTGTAAATGCGGCATGTCCGGTGGTTCTCTTCCAGAACATACCAAGAAATATTACTGCAAAGAGGGGCGCATTGATCATTGAGAATATTGTCTGGAGAAAATCCATAATATTTCCAAATTTGCTTGCAATATAAGCTGAGGCTATACTAAGGAGAACACCACATACGGTTGCGACCCTTCCTACATTAAGATAATGCTTACCATCAGCTTCTTCATCCCCTGTTCTTTTTCTTATATAGCTCTGATAGATATCATATGTCCATACAGTGTTAAATGCCGACACATTTCCTGCCATGCCCGACATAAAAGAGGCCAGCAGGGCAGTTATTCCCAGTCCAAGCACCCCGGCGGGAAGGTATTGCTTAAGAAGCATAATAATAGTATAATCATAAATTGGCTTGCCTGATGCATCAAGTGGCAAGGCAAATCCTTTGGAGGGGTCATTTGTAAGGACAATAGCGATTATTCCGGGAATAATAATCAGAAATGGTATGAACATTTTTGGTATTGCTCCAATAAGGGGCACCTTTCGGGCTGCTGCCTTTGATTCAGCTGCAAATGCACGTTGAACTATAAGGAAGTTCGTGCACCAGTAACCAAATGAGAGCACAAATCCAAGCCCGAAAAGAATCCCGAACCATTCTACGCCAAGCGGATTTGCGGTTGCCTCACTAGTATATTTCCAGGTTGTTGTAAAGGTATCCGCTGCATATCCATTTGATTCAGCAACTGGTGCGAGGGACTCCTTCAGTCCGCTCCAGCCTCCAACATCCTTAAGGCTCAGGAAAACAAGCGGAAGTAATCCTATTACTATGATAAAGAACTGAAGAACTTCATTATAAATTGCTGAAGAAAGACCTCCCAGGTATGTATAGCCCAGGACAATCAGTGCCGACACCCAAAGGCTGACATTAAAATCCCATCCAAGCACTTTTTCCATGAGTATAGCCAGGGCATACATTGATATCCCTGAAGCAAGAATGGTCATCACAGCAAAAAGAATTGCATTCAGGGCCCTGGTCTTTTCATCATAACGGAGTTTAAGGTATTCTGGTACTGATCTGGCCTTCGATCCGTAATAAAAAGGCATCATGAACAGTGCAAGGAAGATCATTGCAGGAATAGCTCCAATCCAGTAAAAATGGGTAGTAAGCATGCCATATTTCATCCCGGAACCTGTCATTCCCATAACTTCAAGGGCGCCAAGGTTTGTTGAGATAAATGCCAGCCCTGCAACCCATGCAGGAATTGATCTGCCGGCCTCAAGAAATGCATTGGCATTCTTCATATACTTCCTCAGAAACCAGCCAATCCCAAGGACAAAGACAAAATAGATTATCATGATAAAATAATCTATCCAGCTCATTTCAAGTTTTTCTAGCATAATAAGGTGAGTTTTAAATTAAGAATCATCGTAATTGCGGAATAGGAAGAGGTTATCTAAAGCTAATTAACTTAAGAGTAAAAATACTTATTAAGATCGATTTTCATACATCTGGCCGATCTTTTTTTGAGAACCTTATAAATTCCGGCTGAACTCATAATGTCTATATTTGCAGAAAGGCAAAAGGTGAAAACACGTTATTTTATCTTCATTTCATTCAGGGGCTCTTCCTATCATGGTTGGCAGATACAGCCCAACGCGGTTACCATACAGGGAAGAATCGAAGAAGCATTGTCAGTGATCCTTGGCGAGAAGATAAACCTTACCGGCTCTGGCCGCACTGACACAGGTGTACACGCAGTTCTTTTCGTTGCCCACTTCGAAAGCTCAATCCCTCATCTTGAAAAGAACGAAAAAATTGTCTATAGTCTCAACTCCATCCTCCCTGCTGATATCGCTGTAAATTCGATTAAGAAAGTGAGAGCGGATGCACATGCAAGGTTCAGTGCAATATCGAGGACTTACAAGTATTACATTACAGGAAAAAAGGATCCATTTTCAACCGAATTCAGCTGGTATCTGCCAGGGAAGAAGGACATCAAGTCTCTTAACAAGGCATGTGAAATTCTGACAGCCTGCTCGGATTTTAAGAGTTTCAGCCGACTTCACTCAAACAACAAGACCACAGTATGCAAAATATTCGAAGCTAAGTGGGAGGAAGAAAACGATAAGCTGGTATTCACAATCAGGGCCGACAGATTCCTGAGGAACATGGTCAGAGCAATAGTGGGAACTATAATAAATATAGGCATGAACAAGATGAGCCTGAAGGAGTTTGAAGAAATAATACAAGTCAGAGACAGGAACAGGGCTGGTCAGTCGGCTGTCGCTAAGGGTTTGTTTCTTGTGGATATCGAATATCCCCCGGAAATATTCTATCAATAATCAGGATTGTTCCAAATCTCCCATGATTTTTCAGCCTGGGAATAGAGCATTTTTAGTCCATTTATGATCGTGCAGCCTTTTTCAGAGCCTTTTTTAAGAAAAGCGGTCATTTCGGGATTATAAACAAGATCAAATAATATATGGTCCCGCCGAAGCAGATCATACCTGATCAGAGGCATGCTTCCCGTATCGGGGAACATTCCCAGTGGTGTGGTATTTATAATTATCTGAACATCATCATAAAGTTGAGGTTCTATTTCATCGTAGGTCAGACAATCCGGCCTGCCGATCCTTGATACTACGGTGAAATTAATTCCAACGGTGTCCAAAACAAAACGAACAGCCTTGGAAGCGCCTCCGGTACCCAGGATCAATGCATTCTTCAGAGATGGCGACATGAGAGGCGCAATTGTATCCTTTATGCCTGTTATATCACTGTTAAAACCCAGCAGTTTCACACCCTCTCCTATTCTTTTGATTTTCAGCACGTTAACAGCCCCGACGGATAATGCATCGGTATCGGTGAAGTCCAGACAATCCATTACCTCCGATTTATAAGGTATTGTAACATTAAGTCCTTCAATCTGATTGTCGGATTGAAGCAAGTCGTACAGTGATAAAATATTTGTTAAGGGGTAATTGTCATAACGGCAGCTCACAAGCCCCTCATTAAAGAATTTATCTGTAAAATATCTCTTAGAAAAAGAATGTGTAAGGGGATATCCTATCAGGCCAAATTTCCTCATATGTAAAGAATATTTGCGTTTAAAGGATAGCTGCAGTTAAGACAACTATCTGGCCAGTTCCCCCGGAAGGAACTGGAAGAATGTATCTCCTCGGAGCCCGCATCGCAGCGACTCGAGGGGGATTATCTCATTAGGAGAAATATTTCCAAGATTAACATTTGCCCCGAAATGCTTGATAAACCAAACCTGCTGCGCTTTAAGGGGTGCTTCCCATATAACATTTTCAAGGCTTACATTAGCGGATATTGCATTTATTACCGGCATGTTTACTGAGCCATCGTCGTTATAAATGCCTATAGTTCCGGATTCTCTTGCTTCTGCAATTACCTTTTCAGAACCTGCTTCGAGTTCTGATTTCATCATTGAAGCCCATTCGACAGGAGAATAAACGACATCCTTTTTCTTGGAGCCCACTTCAGAAATGACAGTGCCTCTGGATGCAAGCCTAGCAATATAATCAAGCTTCCTGTTATGCTCTATATCGAATGATCCGTCAGATACTTCAACCATGTCGATTTCGTATTTATCAAGCAGTTCAATATATTCCCGGAACATGTTTCTGACAACAAAAGCTTCGAAGAGAGTGCCTCCGAAATAAGGGATGCACCCCGCATTTTTATATACATTTATTTTCTTTTCGAGACCGGGAGTTAAGAGGGATGTTCCGAATCCAAGCTTAACCAGATCAGCATATTCACTTCCAACCGACATAAAATCCTCAGCCTCCCTGATGCTAAGACCTTTATCCATAACCATTGTCAGACCGGTTTTTCTTGGTTTAACAGGACGGCTGGGAATGTATGGAAGTAGATGTTTCATGACTATTCAGCTTATATTATATTCATCCAGAAGATCCCTGAATTTTCGGTTAAAAACAATGCCTGAGAAGACAGGACGCATCTGGTTAAACAGATTTTTGTCAATATCAAGTGCCAGGGAAAGATGCCTGAATGATTTATCGGAGTTGCCGCATCTGTGATATAGTGAGGAAAGAATATAGTTGATTCCCGGCACATCGCCTATAATCCTGTAGGCTTTCTCGAGATAGGGCAGGGCTTTCCGGTAAAACCTTTCATTTATGATAATCTTTCCCAGTTCACACCAGACTTCATCATAATAAGCATCGAGTTTAAGGGCCTCCCTGTAGCATCTCAGGGCAGCTTTCTTTTCGCTTTTGGCATAATGTGCTTTCCCAAGAAAATACCATATTTCAGGATTTTCATCATCAAGTCTTACTGCTTTGCGAAGGAAGATCATGCTATCATCAATCTGCCCGGAATTAAGGGCAACAACACCAAGTCCAAACCATGGATCTGCAAATTCCGGAGCCAGTTCAATGGCTTCATGATAATACTTATCAGCAAGGACTATTTCATTGGTTTTCTCATAACACTCTGCGAGATATGTCATTGCCTCAAAGCTATCAGGCTCGTTCTCAAGATATTCATGATACACAGGAATTGCATCATTAAATCTTTCGAGATTACAGAGTATGTTGCCCTTATTGAAAAGAGCAAATGTATTTTGCGAATTAATAGCAAGAGAATAATCATAAGCTTCGAGAGCTTGTCCCGGCTGGTCAAGTTTCGTGTAGATTATACCGAGATTATACCAGGCACTGTCGGAAAATGGATCCTCCTCAAGGTATCGGAGATAGTATTTTATGCTCTTTTCATAATCCTCTGTCTTCTCGTATGCATAAGCCAGGTCATAAAGATGTGCAAAAAATCCTGGTTCAAGATCTACAAGTCTTTCAAGGTATGGGATCAGATGCTCATAGTAATTGAGGTTCTGAAGGACGGATGCGATAGAAAAGAGAATGTTTGCAGTATCATCGGAATCAAGAGTCAGGGCATAGTCAAACATTTTTTTTGCTCCCTGTATATCTCCAAGTATTCCCATTGCAGTTCCCTTGGCAATATATATTTCATGATTGCCGGGCTCAATATTCTCAAGCCGCTTGAGAATCCGGAGAGCTTCCACTGCCCTGCCCTTGTCAAGCAGAACCCTTGCGTTCCTTAGCTGGATGGAAACAGAGTTCGGATGCTGCTCCGAAGCCAGAGTTGCCGCTTCATATGCTTTTATACTGTTATTACTGTCAATATAAAAATCTATAATTGTCTCAAATTCAATAACATCAAAAAAATAATTCTCATTATTTTTTTTCATCTCCTCATACTTTCCGACAACTCTTTTTATCTCTTCCTCAAAAGATAATCCAAATTTTTCTTCTTCCATATTATAGAGAGAATAATGCAAGCAAAAATAGTAACATATTTAAACATTTTGTATATGAGGTGTTTATAATTTTCAACATTTTTCACCTTTTACAAACAACTATATTACAGAGCAATACATGTCAAACGGATTCTTATTAATGGATTTTAATTTTACCGACGCAACCTTTTTGCATATTTTCTCATCTATTAACTGTAAACAAGTTTTACTATCCAATATACCTAATTTACCCTAGAATTAACCTAAATTCTGTTTTGAAGAACCGGGCCTAAACCCGGTTTTTCATTTTATCTTAATATCTTTGTGCGATTTAATAATTCCTCTAAAAATGAGAATATCGAAATTAATTAAAGCGTCCATTATCATTCCGACAGTCATTATGATTGCTCTTTCAGGATGTGTTAAGAAGAACGAGCCACCGGCTTATGACCAGGGAACCTTCCCGGATGCTATATTCCCTCTTGCAAATCTCAATTCTGAATACGATGATTACAATACGGGAATTTATCTTCTTCAGGGATACATACCTTTGGTTTTCTCCAGCAACAGGTTAAGCAACGGAGGGCAGTTCGATTTTGTTCAGGGCATACTGTATTTTGAATTTGATCAGTATAACGGACAGTTCAATCTTGTTACAGAATTAACAAGCGACATCTTTATGGCGTCTCTTGTTGATCGTGTAAATACACCAAGGGACGAGCTTGGGCCATATCGTGTTTACAGTTCTGTAGACAACAATGAATACCTGGTATACTCCACAGTCAATGATGAAGGCAATCTGGATCTTCATTACACCATGAACCAGCCTTATTACACAACTGGTATACCGGTTATTGAGGGGCCTTTCCCTGCAAGCATCCTGAATACCAGTGCTGATGAATCCTATTTTTGTTTTGATACCGGCCAGAAAAATGGTTATTTTTCATCAAACCCTGACGGCAATTTTGACATCTTTATGCTTAACAGACCTGCTGAATCGACAGTATATGCATGGCTAAACAGTGGTTATACCGAATCAGTCAAACTAGATGCTTTAAATACAGCCTACGAGGACAAGTGTCCCTATATTTTCAAGAACGTAATGGTATTTGTGTCAGACCGCCCCGGAGGATATGGGGGATTTGACATTTATTATTCATTATTCGAAAACGGAGAATGGGGTTCACCCGTGAATCTCGGATCAGGCATAAACACTGAGAATAATGAATACAGGCCAGTAATCGGAGGGTTTGAACAATACACAAACATGTTCATGATATTTTCATCGGACAGGGATGGAGGAAAAGGTAATTTTGACCTGTATTTTACTGGTTTTAATTTACCGGAATGACATCAATTACCGTCACGCGAATCGCCTTAATTTAGCCGCTGCAAGGGTGTTTGTAAGCAGGGCAACTCTTGTCATGGGCCCGACACCTCCGGGAACAGGAGTAATAAATGAACATTTTGGAGCAACATTTTCAAAATCCACATCTCCAACAAGCTTCCATCCTGATTTAGTGTTCTTTGAGTGTATGCGGGTTGTTCCAACATCGATGACCACAGCTCCTTGTTTTACCATATCAGCTTTCACAAAATGAGGTGATCCCATAGCTGCAACAATTATTTCGGCTTCCTTTATGATGTCGGCAATATTCTTAGTTTTGCTGTGGACAACAGTAACTGTGGCATCCATTCCTTTCTGGGATAAAAGAATACTCAGGGGACGTCCAACAATATTGCTTCTGCCTATAATAACGCAGTTTTTGCCTTCAGTTTTAATATCATATCTCTTAATAAGCTCAATGATGCCATAAGGTGTAGCCGGCAGGTATCCGTGGATGCCAGTTACCATCTTCCCGATATTAACAGGATGAAAACCATCGGCATCCTTGGCCGGATCAATTGCTTCTATGATTCTGGCTTCGTCAACATGCCGGGGAAGAGGCAACTGCACAATAAAACCGTCAACATTGCTGTCTTCATTCAGCAGCTTGATGTGATTTAACAATTCTTCGGTTTTTGTCTCTCCAGCCAGCCTAATAAGTGTTGACTTAAAGCCGACCTCTTCACAGTCCCGAACCTTATTGGCAACATAGGTTTCACTTGAGCCGTCATTTCCAACGAGAATAGCGGCAAGATGAGGAACCTTAACACCTTTGCCTGACATTTCTGCTACCGTGGCAGCTATTTCGTCCTTTATTTCAGACGCTGTTCTCTTACCATCAATAAGTGTATACATTGTTTTATTACCTTTTAATTCCCATGCGAGCATTTTTCCCGCCTCTTGTCATTGCTTTCATCATCCTGCGGGTTTCATCAAACTGCTTTAGTAATTTATTCACTTCCTGGACTGACGTCCCGCTTCCCATTGCTATTCTTTTGCGGCGGTTTCCGTTCAGGACAGCGGGATCAGATCTTTCCTGGGGAGTCATGCTTCTGATTATTGCCTCGATCCCCTTAAAAGCATTATCGTCAATATCAAGATCTTTCACGGCTTTGCCAACACCAGGTATCATTGACATCAGATCCTTGACATTGCCCATCTTTTTTATTTGCTGAATCTGGGCTATAAAGTCATTAAAATCAAACTGGTCTCTGGCAATTTTCTTCTGTAATTTCCGCGCTTCTTCAGTATCATATTGTTCCTGTGCTTTCTCGACAAGGGAAACAATATCTCCCATTCCCAGAATCCTGTCAGCCATCCTGGAAGGGTAGAAAATATCAATAGCGTCCAGTTTTTCTCCTGAACTTACAAATTTGATAGGCTTGTTCACTACCGATCTTATTGAGAGAGCAGCCCCTCCCCTTGTGTCGCCGTCAAGTTTTGTCAATATAACCCCATCAAAATCAAGTCGCTCATTAAATTCCTTTGCAGTATTTACTGCATCCTGGCCGGTCATTGAATCAACTACAAACAATATCTCATGAGGATTCACAGCTTCTCTGACAGAAGATATCTCCTTCATCATCTCCTCATCTACTGCAAGTCTGCCTGCCGTATCGATAATAACAACATCGTAACCCTTAAGCTTTGCGTCTTTAACCGAATTTTTGGCAATCTGAACAGGATTGCGGTTATTGTCTTCCGTGTAAACGGGAACTTCAGCCTGTGTTCCAATTATCTTCAACTGTTCAATAGCGGCGGGTCTGTAAATATCACAGGCCACCAGCATCGGATTCTTGCCTCGCTTGGTTTTGAGCCACCTGGCGAGTTTTCCGCTGAAGGTAGTCTTTCCTGAACCTTGCAGGCCTGCAATAAGAATTACTGATGGATTAAACCTCACACTGATATCGGTCTTTTCGCGTCCCATGAGTTCCACAAGCTCATCATGCACGATCTTGATCATCATCTGAGACGGATTTACCGACTTGAGAACCTCCTGGCCCAATGCCTTGACCTTTACAGTATCTGTGAACTGCTTTGCAATCTTAAAATTTACGTCCGCATCAAGAAGGGCTCTTCTTACATCTTTAAGTGTTTCAGCAATATTTATTTCGGATATTCTTCCCTGCCCCTTCAGGATCTTGAATGATTTTTCAAGTCTTTCGCTTAAACTCTCAAACATCTGGTATTAAATAAAGTTAATTCTAAATTACATTCTTTCAGGCATTTCCACGCCCAGCAACCACATTGCTGTGTAAATGATCCTGCTTATTAAATTTGACAGTTCCAGCCTCAGATCCCTGAGGTTAGGATCACTTTCTCCCAGTATTGTAAAATCATGATAGAACTGATTGTACTCCTTTGACAATTCATAGCAATAATTTGCAATTAATGCAGGAGTATATCCTGAAGCAGCTTCAGAAACAATACCGGTAAATTTTCTGACAAGTTTGATCAATTCTATCTCTTTTGATCCAGGTACTGCTTTACTTATCCGGGAAGGCTCCGGGACAATTCCCATCTGGTCTGCCTTCCTGAAGACTGATTTAATCCTGGCATAGGTGTATTGAATAAAAGGGCCTGTATTTCCATTAAAATCAATCGACTCGGCGGGATTGAAAGTCATGTTTTTCTTCGGATCCACTTTAAGGATGAAGTACTTAAGCGCACCAAGCCCTATTTTCCTGAATATTTCTTCTTTCTCCTCTTCCGGATAGTCTCCTAGCTTTCCAAGTTCAGCTGACAATCCCCTGGCTGTATTCTTCATTTCCCTGATAATATCATCAGCATCAACAACCGTACCCTCCCTTGATTTCATCTTTCCTTCCGGAAGTTCAACCATTCCGTAGGAAAAATGTATCAATCCGTCGGCCCAATGGTAACCCGTCTTTTTCAGAATTGACCTGAGAACTTGAAAATGATAATTTTGCTCGTTGCCGACAACATATATTGTCTTGTCAAATCCATAGTCCTTATATCTTTTAACTGCAGTACCAATATCCTGCGTAATATAAACGGCAGTACCGTCAGAACGCAGGAGAAGCTTCTGATCCAGTTCATACTGTGAGAGATCTATCCATACTGAGTTATCACTGTTACGGTATACTATATTCTTCTCCAGTGCATCCAGAACTATCTCTTTTCCTGCTATATATGTTTCTGATTCGTAATAGATCCTGTCAAAGTCGACTCCCAGCGCACGGTAGGTTTCATCAAATCCCGAATAAACCCAGGAGTTCATTCTTTCCCAAAGGCCAACAGTCTCCTTATCCCCAGCTTCCCATTTTAGAAGCATTTCGCGTGCTTCTTTCATGAGTGAAGACCGGTTTCTGGCTTCGTTTTCATCAAATCCTTCCTGCATTAGCGCTTCAACCTGGGCTTTATGTTTTTGCTCAAAGATAACATAGTACTTCCCAACAAGATGATCGCCCTTAATACCGGTTGATTCAGGCGTTTCGCCTTTTCCGTATTTCAACCAGGCCAGCATTGATTTGCATATATGGATACCCCTGTCGTTGACAATGTTCGTTTTTATAACCTTGTGGCCGCATGACGAAAGGATCCTGTAAAGTGAATATCCCAGAAGGTTATTTCTTACATGTCCTAGATGAAGAGGTTTATTTGTATTAGGCGAAGAATATTCAACCAGAATAACCTGAGGATCCTTTACACTGCACTCTGCAAGAAGATTTACCCCCTCAGAAGAGGCCCTGATGAAATATTCTTTCCACCAGCTGGCCGATATCTCAAGATTAAGAAATCCCTTGATAACATTGTAACCGGAAACAAAGTCTGAATTATCAACAAGATATTCGCCAATATTCCTACCTGTCTGTTCAGGGGTGTTTTTTGAGAAGCGGAGCAGCGGAAACACCACCAGGGTAAAATCTCCCTGGAAATCTTTCCTTGTCTCCTGAACCTGAATCAGGTCGTCGGTCACCTCGCTACTATATAAATAGCGTATCGATTCCTTTACCTTATCTTTTAACAAATTCTCCATTCCATCATTAGAAATATGCCTGCAAATATAATATATTTAATATCTTTGCTATAAGGCAATGTGCATTGTAAAAAAGCTTATGATTATTTGTTATCCCAAATATTGTTTATAAACAGACTTATTTATTTGACAACTGATCATTTCTTTTTGATAAAAAAATTCAATCAAATAAAAAGTTGTTATATTTTTGGATATGATAATTAATTAGGTTTTTGAACAACAACTGAGCCAATCATGAAGGAGCTAAAAAATTTACTAATTGAAGCCACCGACAAAACCCCTCTTATTGATTTAAATTATCTCAGCGGTGAGTTGATTTTATCAGGAAGGTCTATCCCAATTAATGCTCCTCGGATTTTTGAGCCGGTGTTGGAATGGACAAACGAGTATGTACGCAATCCAAGACAAACAACCAATTTAAGATTAAATCTTGAGTATTTTAATACGGCATCTTCGATATGGCTGGCCAAGATAATAAAATCGCTCAGTTCGATAGAGGCTCCTGACTGTATTTTTATACTTCATGTATATTTTCCTGTTGAAGATTTTGATAATATTGATGATATCAAGGATGATCTCAGTCCGATAATCGATGTTATCGGGAATGTTACTGTCAGTGTGGGTTTAAAGATATATGGCACTAACGGAGACGGGAAAGTGGTTAAGGAATCGATGATCTTCATTTAGATAAGGTTGTCGTTTTTTCTTTAAAATAAAAGCTTTACTTTTATTTTTTAGCATAATTTTATTACTGTAACTTATATCATCGGGTTATGCGAAAGGTAAGCCTGGTTTTGCTTTTAATCATTTTTGGTATGGAAACATTTTCCCAGAACGGATCAACTGACAGGAGACCTGCAGTTGCAGGCAGATTTTATCCAGCCGACAAGGAAACATTGGAAAAAGATATTTCGAGGCTGTTCTCGGAATGTAAAAAGAGCACTGTAAAATCACATGTAAGAGCATTAATAAGTCCTCATGCAGGCTATGTATTCTCCGGTAAAATTGCCGCAGCAGCTTTTTCATCCATAGATCCTTCAATAGAATACAAAAATGTCTTCTTAATCGGATCGAGCCATATTATGGCATTCGACGGAGCCTCTGTTTATAACGAGGGTGATTTTATAACGCCTCTGGGGAAGATAAAAGTAAACAGGGAAATAACCGACAGGCTCAAAAAAGAAAACAAGCTCTTCCAGCACCCGGCTGGCGCTCATTTAAAAGAACATAGTCTTGAGGTACAGATACCGTTCATTCAGTATCGCCTTGCAGGAAATCCCGCAATTGTTCCAATTATACTTGGCACAACAAACTCCGGCAATATCAAAAAGATCGCAGAAATCCTGAGGCCATGGTATACATCTGATAACCTGTTCGTTGTGAGCAGTGATTTTTCTCATTATCCTTCCTATAAAACAGCACTGGAGGTAGACAATATTACGGCAGATGCTATTGTTAGCGGTAAACCCTCGGAGTTTCTTAACGCTCTTAGAAACAATTCCCTGAGAAATGACCCGGGTCTTGCCACATCCATGTGCGGCTGGACTTCCGGGTTACTCCTTCTATATCTTGCAGAAGGTGATGACAGGCTGGAATTCAAACGCATCGACTACTGCAACTCAGGAGATTCCAAATATGGGGATAAAGATGAGGTTGTAGGATATCATGCCATAGTGCTGTCGGAGAAAAGTAACAATTCACCAAAGTCAGCCGCTTCTCTGAACAGCATCAATTTCTCAGAAAAGGAGAAGGATGAGTTGTTGTCACTGGCGAGGAATAATATAAAATCAATATTATATAACAATAAGGGTATAGATCCTGATCCGGAAAAAATGCCGGCCATATTCAAAGAACCCCTGGGAGCTTTCGTTACACTAAAGTTAAAAGGGAAATTAAGGGGATGCATTGGAAGATTTTTGTCATCCGATCCTCTTTATGAAGCAATACTTGAATCTTCAAGATCATCTGCGTTTGAAGATCCCAGGTTTTCTCCCCTCACAAAAGAGGAGTTTGAAAATGCTGATCTTGAAATAACTGTACTCGGACCCCTGAAGAAAATCAATTCTATTAATGAAATTGTATTAGGCAAGCATGGCATTTATATTAAAAAAGATTTCAGGTCGGGAACCATGCTGCCTCAGGTTGCCACAGAAAATGGATGGACATTGGAAGAGTTTCTCGGGTATACTTCGCGCGACAAGGCAGGATTGGGTTGGCTTGGGTGGAAAGATGCAGAAATATCTGTATATGAAGGAATCGTCCTTGAAGAAAAGCGATAACAAGCATGTATCATGTTATTGGATCTGGCCTTACCGGGATAGTATTTTACCTGATAAGTCTCTTTTTCTGCCGTTATGGCATTTATTCAATCCAATTTCACCGCAAGATCTGGAATATCGTACTTGCCGTCACTTTTTTTATTACAGCCCTGGCTGGAGTATGCCTTGCTCTCCAGATAACCTACAAATGGGATATACCTTCTGTTAAACAGATACTAAAATGGCATGTGGAATTTGGGATAGGGCTGGCATTTGCCGGAATATTTCATTTTTCCTGGCACCTGTCATATTTCAGGAGCTTTCTCGGAAAGAGTGAGCTTCTAAGTAGTTCGGGCAATAGGGTAACAATCTACCGCGAAACAGGCAAGGGTCCGGATCCTGCTTTAAATCTTTTTGTACTGGGATTCATTAGTTCCTCATTTCAGCTTCTGCTTCTAAAGGAACTTATGAATATTTCAGGGGGATATGAACTTATTGCAGGTACTTTCCTGGGCACATGGCTGATTGCTTCGGCCAGCGGTTCAGCACTTGCAGCTAAATCCTCACTTAACGATGCAGGAAAGATCAACCTGATATTTGCGCTTAGTCCGCTGGTTACTCTGGCTCTTCTATTCCTGCTTTCATGCTTATGGTTAAACCCGGGAGAAACGCCTTCGTTCATTTCAAGCCTGATCCTTTCCCTCCTGGTGCTATTTCCTTTCTGTGCTGCTTCGGGTTTTACTTTTGTCAAGCTTGTTGAGTCAACAGGAAGATCTAAAGGTTACCTGCCTGGGAAATCTTTTTCAATCGAGACCGCTGGCGGTATTGTTGCCGGGCTATTGATTTCCATACTGGCTGCAGGGTTACTGAATTCATACCAGACGATTCTTCTGATTATAATAACCGGGATATCATATTATTTCCTAAGCTTCAGGTTGAATAATGTCAAAATGAGATTTGTTTTTAAAATCTTCATCATTCTCATTACAAGCCTGATCATTATTGGCAGCCCAGACAGGATTTTCAGGAGTATCCTGCTTCATGGATTACATGTAACATCGTCAGAGGAAACGCCTTACGGTAATGTGACAATAGCTGAATACGATGGAGAAAAAAGCATTTACTATAATCAAAGACTTCTGAAATACAACGAAGATATTGCCGAAAGAGAAGAAGATATTCACTTTGCGATGCTTCAGAGCAATAGCCCGGAAAACATTTTAATAATATCAGGAGCAATAAACTCACTGATCCCTGAAATAAAGAAATATCGAACCAGCAGGATTGTTTACGTAGAAAGAGATCCTGAGCTTAGCAGAATGCAAAAAGCATCCTTGCCGTCAGAATCTGGCGACCTTATTATAGAGAACGATGACGCATTCAGTTATATCCGGAAAACCGACATACAATTTGATGTGGTAATTCTCCTGCTCCCGCCTCCTTCTTCACTCAGCCTGAACAGGTTTTATACCCTGGATTTTTTTATTGCCTTAAAAAAAATATTGAAGGACAATGCTGTTTTTTCATGCAGTGCAGGAATTAATCCCAACTATTTCAATGAAGAATCTGTAAAATTGTTTTCTTCAGTCTATAATAGCCTGTCTGAGGTATTCAGGTATGTTACACCGATAGCCGGAACAAAATTGTACTTCATTGCTTCCGACCAAGAAATAAACACTTCGTTCGGGTCAATGACATCAGAAAAAAAGATCGACAACCTGTATGTTAACTCAGATTATTTTGCCGATGATCTTGTTGCAGCGCGAACGGCTCAGGTCAGGGATCTTATGAATGAAAACATCAGGCAAAACCGCGCAGCAGTACCGGTTGCATGCTTTTATTATCAGGCTTTCAGCCTGAGCAAGAACCTTAAGAACACCACTCTGGCATTGTTGATCCTGCTTGCAGTTTTTGCAATACCTGCCTTACTGATAACAAGGGATGGAAGAATCATGTATTTCACCGCTTCTGCCCTGGCGGGATTTGAAATAATAGTTCTTTTTATGCTTCAACTGACAATCGGGAACATGTATCAGCTTACCGGTCTTATAATTGCAAGCCTTATGGCTGGACTTGCCGCCGGGTCAGGAATCAGGAGAGAAGGTCCTCTTAATCAAGGAAAGAATATGAAAATCCTGATATTAACCGGCTTCTATGCTTTAACAGGAGTAATGGCAAATAAGTTTCTCGGCTTGAACAATCTTTTGGTTGTAACAGGTATATTATCAATCGCCACTTTCATCCCGGCTTTCATGACCGGCTCGCTATTCCGTGATTTAACAAGACCTGACATAAGTAAATCTCATGTTTCAGGCGTATACACTGCCGATCTGGCCGGATCTGCATTGGGATTTATACTTTTTTCAGGGCTGGCGGTACCGTTTCTTGGAATCAGCTATTCTTTATATTTAACTATATTATTGGTAGTTATTGCTATGGCGTCCAGTATTGGGAACAAACGGAACTTTTGATTAATTTTGAGTCTTATCCCAAAGAAATGGAAGAAGAGAATTTTAACTTGAGGAAACGTGAATTTCTGAAAAAATGTCTTGCACTATCTGCGGGGATAGTTATTCCCGGTTCAAAATATCTTATGGGGAATGTTCCGGAAAACCGTGATATATACAAAAAAGAGGCCATGTTCCAGGAAGAGACGGCAAGAGGCATTCTTTGCAGGATCTGCCCAAATGAATGTGTTCTGAAGGAAGGGGAACTTAGCGAATGTAATAACAGGAAAGTATATAAGTCAAAGCTTTATACCCTTGCCTACGGCAATCCCTGTTCCGTCAATATAGATCCAATGGAAAAGAAACCATTCTATCATTTCCTTCCCGGAACAAGGGCATTTTCAATCGCAACGGCTGGCTGTAATCTTGTTTGTCTCAATTGCCAAAACTGGACCATTTCCCAGACAAGTCCAGACAAGACCAGGAACTACCAGCTAATGCCCGAAAAAGTGGTGGAGGAATGTATCAGGCAGGGTTGCAAATCTATCGCCTATACATATTCCGAGCCTGTTACATTCTATGAATATGTTTATGATACAGCTTTATTGGCAAGAAAAGCCGGAATCAAAAACATAATTAAATCGAATGGATATATAAACAGGGAACCTTTAAAAAAGCTATGCACGGTAATTGACGCAGCAAATATAGATCTGAAATCATTTTCTGAAACCACCTACCTTAAACTTTCAGGAGGAGAACTTCAACCGGTGCTTGAGTCACTAAAAACCTACAGGGAAATGGGAGTATGGCTGGAAATAACAAATCTTGTAATCCCGACATGGACCGATAATTTGACAGAAATAAGGCAAATGTGCAAATGGCTGAGCTCCAATGGATTTGAAAAAACACCTATTCATTTTAGCAGGTTTTACCCAACATACAAACTCGAACAGCTACCACCCACCCCTATAGCCACACTGGAAAAAGCTGCAAAAATTGCATCCGAAGAAGGATTGGTATATACATATACAGGGAACGCACCTGGGAATGAACTATCTGACACCATTTGTCCATCCTGCAGAGAAAAACTAATCGTAAGGCAGGGATACAGGATTGTATCAAATGCTGTGAAAAATAAGAAATGTCCTTTTTGCGGGACCCCGATAGAAGGTGTTTGGAGTTGACCTGATCCTGAAAAAGCCATCAAAAATATCTTAATAGATGAACCGTACCGAAGTAAAGGAAAGGATAGAAAGACTAAGGTTGGAGATAGAGAATCATAACAGGCGCTATTACATTCTGAATGAACCTGCAATTTCAGATTTTGAGTATGATCTCCTGATAAATGAACTCAAAACTCTTGAAAAGAAATATCCGGAATTTGCCGATGATGATTCTCCTACCCGCCGGATCGGAAGCGACCTCGGACCACAAAGAGAATTCAGGCAGTTTGAGCACATTTATCCTATGCTTTCGCTTGGCAATACCTACAGTGAAAAGGAACTAAGGGATTTTGACATGCGTCTGAAAAAAAGTGCAGCTGAATTACCTGAATATGTTTGTGAATTGAAATATGACGGAGCTTCGGTCAGTATAACTTACAAAGATGGCAGACTTCACCATGCTCTAACAAGGGGTGACGGTACCAGGGGCGATGATGTAACAATTAACATTAAGACTGTCAAGAGCATACCTCTTACAGTAAAAGGGGACAATATCCCACCGCTTTTTGTTATCAGAGGAGAAGTATTGATGACAAGAGCCGTATTCAATAGGCTGAATGAAGACAGGGAAAGAGAGGGCATCACTCTTTTTGCCAATCCACGCAATGCAGCCTCTGGCACCCTAAAAATGCTTGACCCTGCTATTGTTGCATCCAGAAAACTCGATTGCCTGTTTTATTATCTGCTTGGAGAAGAACTTCCGTTCTCAACACATTACCAAAATATGCTGACAGCTTCAGGATGGGGATTCAGGGTTCCTGAAAGCATGCGCTTATGTAAAAACATCAATGAAGTTATTGATTATATAGCATTCTGGGAAAAAGAAAGAAAGAACCTCCCGTTCGATATAGACGGTGTGGTGATAAAAGTCAATTCGCTTAAGCAGCAAAAGTATCTGGGATTCACGGCAAAGTCACCACGATGGGCCATAGCCTTCAAGTATAAAGCTGAGCAGGCTCTCACGAGGCTACTGTCAGTTTCGTACCAGGTTGGAAGAACGGGAACAGTTACTCCCGTCGCTAATCTTGAACCGGTTCTTCTTGGTGGAACAACCGTAAAACGTGCGTCTCTTCATAATGCTGATCAAATATTTCTCCTGGACCTTCATTACAACGACATGGTATATGTTGAGAAGGGTGGTGAGATCATACCCAAGATCGTTGGAGCCGATAACAGAAGGAGGAATGAGAAGGCCCAGAAGATCTCTTTTCCTGAAACATGTCCCGAGTGCGGAACAATGTTAGTCAGAAATGAAGGTGAAGCGAATCATTTCTGTCCGAATTATCTCCACTGCCCTCCTCAGATTAAGGGAAGAATTGAGCATTACGTCAGCCGCAAGGCAATGAACATAGAAGGACTGGGTGAAGAAACAGTAGATCTGCTCTATAACAGAGGATTGATAAAAACAGCAGCCGACCTCTACGATTTAAAGGCTGACCAGCTTGTTATCCTTGACCGGCTTGGTGAAAAGTCGGCTGATAACATTCTCACCAGTATTCAGAATTCAGTAAATGTTCCTTATCACAGGGTCCTGTTCGCACTAGGTATAAGGCATGTTGGCGAGACGGTTGCAAAGACACTGGCAAAGGAATTCAAGTCTGTTGATGAATTGTTATCTGCTGATTATGAGTCGCTCACAAATATTCATGAAATCGGTCCCAGGATAGCCGAAAGCATTATTGCCTTTTTCAGAGATGAAGATAATAAATCCGTTATCAGAAGACTTAAATCCAGTGGAATCCGTTTCAGCCGTGAGGAAAGTGAGATTAAAGGAGGACTCTTAGCTGGCAAAACCATTGTGATCTCAGGTGTCTTCAGCAAACACAGTCGCGAAGAATACAAAGAACTGATTGAGATTCACGGCGGTAAAAACACTACTTCAGTATCCGCCAGCACATCATTTTTACTTGCCGGTGAAAACATTGGACCAGCGAAAAAGTCGAAGGCTGATAAACTTGGAATCAGGACACTGACTGAAGAGGAATTCCTTAAAATTATTAATGAAGAATAGTTGTCCAAGATGCCTGAATAATTAAAAAACTGTTAGGTTTGCACAATGGAACTGTTCAGGAGAATCCGGATAAAAACCGGGATGTCGTTACTTCAAGGGAAGTTAAAGAGCCGTGAAAGAAAACGGGTCTTCCCGGGACTTGCCTGCATTAAATCAATTGGGATTGTGTGGGATGCTTCCCGGCCTGAAGATTTTCCAATTTTGGCAGCTTTTCATCAGAAGATGCACCAAAAGAATATAGAAGTTAAGATAATGGGATATTTCCCTGCAAAAGAGCTGCCAGATAAATATACTGCCATTCGCTATCTTACGTGCCTTAAAGAGAAGGATATAGATTTCTTTTACCGACCAAAATCGCCTGAAGTTGCATTATTTATAAATACCAGGTTTGATGTTTTGATAGATATTAACTTCAACAAGCTTTTCCCTCTACTTTATATCAGTTCCCTCTCTGTTGCATCTTTGAAGGCAGGATTAACCAACGACAATCCTGAGAAATCTCCCTGTGATCTCATGATAGATTTGAAAAAAAACACAGGCATTGAGGATTATCTGAATCAGATTATGCACTATCTTGGCATGCTAAGTTCCAGATCAGAAAAAACTGCAATTTAATAGGCAAATGATGAAGAAGTTCAAGGGAACCGGAGTGGCAATAATTACTCCTTTTAAAAACGATTCGAGCATTGATTTTGCTGCGCTGGGCAGGATTGTTAATCACATAATTGATGGCGGAGTCAATTATATTGTAGCGTTGGGAACAACGGGTGAATCAGTAACTCTTTCCAGTGATGAAAAACAGGCCGTGCTATCTTATGTTCTGGAAGTTAATGATAACAGGGTTCCGGTTGTTGTTGGCATTGGCGGGAATAACACTCGTGAAGTTTTAAATTCAATCCGTGAGGCAGACCTCACCGGAGTTGATGGGATCCTGTCTGTTGCCCCCTACTATAATAAACCAACGCAGCGAGGTATTTTCCAGCACTTTAAGTCGATTGCAACCTTCAGCCCGGTGCCGGTCATAATATACAATATCCCTGGGAGAACGGGTGTTAACATTTCTGCAGAAACCTGTTTGCAGCTTGCACACGAATGTGAGAACATTGCAGGAATAAAAGAGTCATCCCCTGATTTCAATCAGACCATAAAGATAATAAAAGGTAAGCCCGAAAACTTTAATCTTATATCGGGAGATGACCTTATGGCGCTTCCTTCCATTGCAGCCGGAGGTGCTGGTGTTATCTCAGTGCTTGCCAACGCATTTCCGGCTCAGACATCTGAGATTATTGGCAATGCCTTAAAGAATAACTACAAATCAGCAAGGGAAGGACTGTTCAGGTATCTTGAGCTTATCGAATTGTTGTTCATCGAAGGTAATCCGTCAGGTATAAAAGCCATGCTCAGCTTAATGAATCTATGCCAGAATAATCTCCGTTTGCCACTTGTTCAGGTAAGTCGTTCAACTTTATTGAGGATCCAGAAGGCTATGGAGGATGTCACCAAAGCCTGATCATGGCCTGGGGGAAACACCTCCTGGAGTCTCCTGCTGCTGAATTCTGCCATGACATTGCTTATATTTTTTGCCGCTTCCGCAAGGACAGGGATCATTTCTACCTACTTTCTTTTCGACCCGTACAGGTTCAGCTTTTTGATTCTTTTCCTGGCTGTCACCTCCACCGGTGCTGCTATATTGTGAGAAGTCACTTTTTGATGCTCTAAGCCGGTCCTGATCAACCTGTCGCCTTCTCTGAGCTTCTTTAACCTGGTCGGGATCCTGTATTGGGATATGACCTTTCATCAGCGTACTTACCACATCTTTATTCACTTTGTTGATCATCAGCTTAAAGAGCTCAAAAGACTCAAATTTATAAATGAGCAGAGGATCTTTTTGTTCATAGGTGGCATTCTGAACTGATTGCTTGAGTTCATCCATTTCCCTGAGATGCTCTTTCCATGCATCGTCGATAGTTGCAAGCACAACTGTTTTTTCGTAAGCTTTCACCAATTCCCTGCCCTCTGACTCCGCTGTTATCTTAAGGTTTGTGATAACCTGGAACACTCTTACTCCGTCGGTGATAGGCACCACAACATTTTCATAAACGTGCGACATACGTGAATATACGTCTTTCAGCACGGGGTAAGCCTGTTGTGCAATTGATTCGACCTTCCTTTTGTACGTGTCAAGAGCTTTTGCGTAAACCAGTTCTGTTACCTGGTCTGAACTTATCTTTACGAAATCAGATGCCGGGACTGGTGAATCAATTGAAAATGAACGTATCAGATCATATTCGAAATTCTCAAAATCACCTTCCTTATGATATGAATCAACAATATTCTCAGTAACATCATACATCATATTGGCTATATCAACAGACAATCTTTCTCCCAGGAGAGCATGCTTCCTTTTACTGTATACAACTTCCCTCTGAGAGTTCATCACATCGTCATATTCAAGAAGCCTCTTTCTTATGCCGAAATTGTTTTCCTCAACTTTTTTCTGAGCCCTTTCGATCGATTTGGTGATCATCGGATGCTGTATCATTTCACCATCTTTAAGACCCAGTTTATCCATTATGCCGGCAATTCTCTCCGATCCAAACAATCTCATAAGTTCATCCTCGAGAGAGACAAAGAACTGGGATGATCCAGGATCACCCTGCCTGCCGGAGCGGCCGCGAAGCTGCCTGTCAACACGCCTTGACTCATGCCTTTCAGTTCCAATAATTGCAAGGCCTCCTGCATCGCGAACCTCAGGAGTCAGTTTTATGTCTGTTCCCCTACCTGCCATATTGGTCGCAATGGTAATAGTTCCCTTTTTCCCGGCTTCTGCCACAATTTCTGCCTCTCTCTGATGCAGTTTTGCATTCAGGACATTATGCTTCAGTCCCTTCATTTTAAGCATCCTGCTGAGCAGCTCCGATATTTCCACTGAGGTCGTTCCCACAAGAACCGGACGCCCCTGTCTGTTCATCTCCTCTATTTCAGAGATTACCTGGTTATATTTTTCTCGTTTTGTCTTATAAACAATATCCTCTTTATCAGTCCTTATGATCGGTTTGTTGGTCGGGATAACCACTACATCAAGCTTATATATGTTCCACAGTTCTCCGGCCTCTGTCTCGGCGGTCCCTGTCATCCCGGCCAGTTTATGATACATACGGAAGTAGTTCTGCAGTGTTATTGTTGCATAGGTCTGGGTTGCCTCTTCCACTTTTACATTCTCCTTTGCCTCAATAGCCTGATGCAAACCGTCTGAATACCTTCGGCCTTCAAGAATACGGCCTGTCTGTTCATCAACAATCTTAACCTTATTATCAATTACCACGTATTCAATATCTTTGTCAAACAGGGTATGTGCTTTAAGCAACTGGGTCATTGTATGGACTCTTTCTGACTTGACAGAATAATCCTGTAACAGTTCATCTTTCAATTTCAGTTTTTCCCTGTCGTTAAGCTGGCTTTTTTCCAGGTCTGCTATTTTTGAGCCGACGTCCGGAAGTATAAAAAAGCTGGCATCCTCAACAGATGTAGCGATAAGATCGAGTCCCTTTTCAGTCAGTTCAATGGAGTTTGCTTTTTCATCAATAATGAAATAAAGCTCATCCGTTACTTTGGGCATCTCCTTGTTGTTGTTCTGCATATAAAAGTTCTCGGTCTTGAGAAGCAATGACTTGTTTCCCTCTTCGCTCAGGAACTTTATCAGCGCATTATTCTTGGGAAGGCCTTTAAATGCACGCAGCAGGAGAAGCCCTCCTCCCTCATTATTACCTTCTGCTATGTGTTTTTTAGCATCTGAAAGAATTTGTGTAACAAGTCGTTTCTGAGCACTAACGAGTTTTTCCACTTTAGGCTTCAGTTCATCGAATTGCTGGGTGTCACTTTTTGCAGTTGGTCCGGATATGATAAGAGGTGTACGGGCATCATCAATAAGAACTGAATCAACCTCATCAACAATAGCGTAGTGATGCTTCCTCTGGACAAGGTCCTCGGGATTGACAGCCATATTATCGCGCAGGTAGTCAAATCCGAATTCATTATTTGTTCCGAATGTTATATCAGCATTATATGCTTTTCTTCTTCCAGCAGAATTTGGCTGATGTTTATCTATGCAGTCGACAGTAAGGCCGTGAAATTCATAAATAGGCCCCATCCATTCCGAGTCACGTTTTGAAAGGTAATCATTAACAGTAACTATATGTACGCCCTTACCTGCCAGGGCATTAAGGAAAACAGGCAAGGTTGCAACAACAGTTTTGCCCTCTCCTGTTGCCATTTCAGCAATTTTACCCTTATGGAGAGCCACACCTCCGATAAGCTGAACGTCATAGTGCACCATATCCCACAAGATCTCATTGCCACCAGCTATCCACCTGTTATTCCACAGAGCCTTGTCCCCCTTTATAGTTATACTCTCCCGTGTAGCAGCAAGATCCTTGTCGTAATCAAGAGCAGTGACCTCCAGAACAGGATTTTCCTTGAACCTGCGTGCTGTTTCCCTTACTATTGCAAAAGCTCTGGGCAGCAGGCGATCCAATGCTTTTTCAAGTTTCTCGTTAACAAGCTTCTCCGTCCTGTCAATTTCATTGTATAATTCTTCCTTCTTGTTTACATCATCCTCTTTTTCAGCTTCTTCTCGTAATTTAGCAATTTGCTGTTCTTCAGGTTCCGTTTCCCGGCGTATCTCCTTTTTTAATTCCTCACTCAACTTCCTCAACTGATCATTAGGCAAACCTTTCAGTTTTTCATATTCCGTAATTATCAACTCAACATAGGGGCTAATCTCTTTAATATCTCTCTCATACTTGTTCCCCAGGAAAAGACCCAAAACCTTATCGACAATACTCATTTTAATTATTTTTATGCAGATTTCGAATTCCCCGCAAAATTAGTGTTTTTTAGTTCTCCATGAGCAAACAGTTTCGATGCCATGGTATTTATCATCTTATCAGGCTGTAACGGAATGTCCTTACCATGTTATCAAGATGAAGGACAATAATGTAAATACCTGATGAATATTTTGATATATTAATAGTAAGTTCCGAATCACCTGCATCCTGCATGTTTACCAGGCATATTCCTGAAGTAGTGTAAATACTGTATTTGATGATCCTGTAAGAAAGAGGATCATTTATGCCGAGCTTTACAAAACCGTTACCTGGATTTGGATATAGTTTAATTTCTTCATCAATGTGAGGATTTCTTATATTATCAACCAGGGGATTAATATCAAGATCATCAATAACCCAGCCCCATCCGTTTGCATAAGGATCTGAGAATAACCTGAATCTTATTAGCAATGAATCCCCCGAAGAGATTTTATCAGGCAATCTGGGATAGAAGAAATGATCGATAAACATCGATTCTTTAGCCTGGTACGTTGAATTAATCCCATCTATGGAGCTGTTGTATGCATTCTCCCAAGTTATATTTTGCCGGCAGTCATACCCGTCAGCAATACTAAACCAATTCCTTCCAAAATCCCTGGAGCCTTCCAATATCACATAATCATAAAAATCTGAAAAGCCGTAAACCGAACCATCTTCACCAGGTTCAACAAGCACTATCTCCCTGAATTTAATGACCATGCCTGACTGGTCAAAAATTATTGGATGCCTTAAAACAGAAATGAATTCCAGGTTCTTATCATCTTCTTCAGGACTTCGATAGGGATGCTCTGAGTGAAGTGCGTTGCTGCTGAAACCAGTGAAATCAGTTATTTCAAATCCAACATTAAAGAAATCATCACTATTCCCCTCAAAATCTGTACTATACTGACTAATGACCGGTTTGAGCTCTTCTGCATTCAAAATATAATACCCATTTTCAGGTGAAGTACTGGTATTTCGTCTTGAAGACTCATCAACAGCAATGATCCGGTATTGTATGGAATCCCCGCCACGGATAATTGACCGGTTAAGACGGAACGGCAGATTGAACTCATCATTTTCCCTTCTCAACAATCCGTAATACCCGGCTTCTCCATCATTGATTTTCAATTCTAAATATGCCGTATCAACTCCGATATTATCCGTGATAAAGGCTGCAAACAGCAGTGAGTCCATTTCTTCAAAAAAATATTCTCCCGGAGTATGAGTTATTAACGGCTTAACTGTATCAATGCCAATATAAACATTATACGGCATTAGCTGACCCAATGACGGTGATCTGTAAACACGTCCGAATCCGTCTTCAGTGAAAAAGTAATAACTTAGCCTGGTATTGTACGATGGAATACTTAATGTTCCCTCATATGAATCTCCGGTGCTGCCAGGAACCATATAGATGGAATCGGTTGTGCTGAAATCATTGAATGAATATGCCATCACGACCTTATCCTCATTATATGATGTATCAGATATGATTTCCAAGGATAATTCAATTGATGAAATCAGTTCTTCGGTATCATCCGGAGGCTGGTGCAATATCCGTGTATTTATCCAGCCAAGGTCGCCGAGGATTGACAATGTAAGCAAGCCAGGATCATGAATAGCCTCTCCGAGATCAATGAAAGGTGTCATTAGCGAGTTTTCCGGCCGGGTCACTGTTTCATCAAGGTGTGATACACTCGAACCTTCATCCCACCGAGAAGGCACATATAGTTTGATTCTTGAGCCCTGGGCAAATGTATCAGACAGGGGTCCTTTAAAATAAAGCTGGCCACCTGTAAGAGACAGGTAAAGTTCTGCAGAATTTTGTTCATACACCAGGGTATCAGTAAGTTTAACTCCACTGACATCTTCCACAAAAGTGTCGTAAATCAATGGTATTGAACTTAATCCGTACCATGCCACAGAACCGTCGGTTCCCATGCTATCGAAAAAGCCAAGGCCATGCATCAGTTCATGAAGGATCACCGTTACCAGGTCATAGTTCCTCGTGGGAGTATTTCCGTCGATACCGGTATACCAGTTTGAAGAACTGTTAATAACCAGTTCGATGTCAGCTTCCCAGTCTTCATTCAGTTTCTCCCCGCTTATTTTCTCTGCAAGACCGATCGGATAATACGCAAAAGGATTCTGTGCATCGATTGACCATCCTCCCACAAATGCAGCACTTCTAGAATTACCAAGAACCCCTGAATCGGAAATCTTGGTCCATGAAGCCCTGACTGTAAGGTCCAGGTCAGGAGGAAGATACGATTCCAGAATGGAGCAAGCGTATTCTACTGCTGTTTTTGCGTCGTCAGTAAATCCATTGTACAGGACTGTAATATTTCCGATTTTCCGTCCTTTTGAATGTTCCTCAAATACCTTTGGAGGTGGAATATATATCCTGTTTACCCTTGAGCCGGCGTAACATACACCATATACAGCGTTATTTGGTATACGTGTCTGACCCAGTAGAATATACCCTGCTGTTATTAATAAAAAACACGTGAGTAATACGAATTTCTCTTTCATTCTGAAGCCTGAGCATCAGACTCAGACGTTCGTAATTTCATTATATCTCTGTCGAACGCGTACATGTTATTCTTTCCGACTAACTGAAGCTTGTCAATTATGGCTTGCACAGATGATTCTTCTTCAACCTGCTCAGAGACAAACCACTGCAAAAAATTATATGTGCTGAAGTCCTTTTCCTCAAGTGTCAGGGCAACGATCTCATTTATGCTGGCCGTGATAAACTGTTCATGTTTAAGGACTTCCCTGAACATTTCATCAATATTCTTATACTCGATACCTGGTTTTTTAAATGCAGGAATAATTGCTTTACCCCCTCTTTCATTTATATACTTAACAAATTTCAGCATATGCATCCGCTCCTCATCAGCCTGACTGTACAGCCATTGAGCAATTCCTGCATAACCACTTGTTTCAGCCCATGAAGCCATTGCCAGATAAAGGTTTGAAGAGTATCCTTCTCTTTCTATCTGCCTGTTGCAGATATCTTCGATTTTTGCTTTTAACATAACTATGATTTTTTAGTACTACCTATAACATTATCTTATTCGTTTTGTTCAAGTCTGAGAAGAGATGACACCATGGATATCAGGTCACTAAGAGAGAATGGCTTTGAGAATATTCCATCTGCACCAAGAGTTTTAGCCACCTGCAGATAACCGCCAGGACCTGCTTTTCCTCCACCTGATATGGCGATAATTTTAATTCCAGGCTTCAATTCCCTCATTTTCATGATAACTTTAAGGCCGTCCTCTTCGGGCATGATAATATCAGTTATAACAAGATCTGTGGAATTGGGCTTGAAGTGTTTCAGGGCCTCTCTCCCATTGGCTGCTTCCTGAACTTCAATATCAATCCTTGAAAAGGCAGTTTTAAGCATTTCCCTCAGATCATCATCGTCTTCTATGATAAGTACACCTGGCATTTAAGGATATTTTATTCCGTACTAAATCAAACGCTAATTTATAATTCTTAAAATGTTTTTAAAAATCTCTTTTTAAACATAAAGAACCATTCCATGATTATTGGCTTAAGTTAAACCACCGGAAGTATAATTTCGAATTCGGATCCTATATTTTCCTCACTTGAAACAAAAATACTTCCACCCAGTTCACTAACCAATTCATATACAACCGATAACCCTAATCCAGAGATTTTTCTTCCTTCCCTTGTTGAATAGAAGGGTTCAAACATCCGTTTCATCACAGCCGGAGTCATGCCTTTGCCTGTATCCTGAAATGAAATTATTACAAATTTCCCTGCACTGCTTCGTTGGTTTCTTATACTTACCATTGTATCCCGCTGAGCAACAAACATTTTTATTGAAAGAATTCCTCCTTTCTGTTCCATAGCCTGAATGGCATTGGTAACAAGATTGAAAAATATCCTGAATATTTGTGAAGGATCGGAAAGAACACGGGCATCATCTGCTTTCAGTTCTGTTTCAATAATCACGTCAGGAGGCAGGTTAGGTCTTATGAGATCTAATGTCTCATTCAGCAATTTCGAAACATTAATATTCTTTTTCTCAAAACCGCTTTGCTTTCTTGTGAGAAGCAACTGGCCCGTTATCGATCTTGCCCTGTCAACCGAGGATAGTATCCTTAATATCTTCTCACGGCTGCCGGAATCATTCTGGTGATCGGCTGCAAGCATCTCTGCATATCCTTCGATAGTAGTCAGTATATTGTTCAGATCATGAGCAATTCCCCCCGAAAGAACTTCATACGCTTCCACTTCCTTTGAAGCAGGTATTTTTCCCTGAGGGTCTTTATCAAAACTTCCCTGGCTTTTCCGGATAATTCCAGCTCTTTTTTGCGAACGTTTAACAGTGCTGATATCAAGTGTTTCAGCAACAATATGAGTTACCTGCCCTTTCGAATCCCTGGCTGGCCGGAGAAATACTTCATAACAATTCATCCGGGATTCAGCAATCCTGAAGAACGCCTCGTACCTGACGATCTTTCCCCTGAGGCATAAATCTACTTTTGGTTTGATAAAATCACTGAATACTTCATTTCCCCAAACGGCCGGCAAAGTATTCCCGGTGAAAAAATGCTGATCCTTTCCATGTGCTCTGCAGAACTTCACATTAACACTTTCATATCGGTAATCCCTGTCAATAACACTCATCATAGACTTTAATCCTGCTGAAAGAGGATCTGATATTACCAGAGATGACAGATTATGATGTTTTTCGCTTTTCCCGGCATATTCAGGATTCTTTCCAATGTCACTTTTCTTGTTCACTTTTTGCTCAAATAGGAAAACGTGGTCAGATCAATGTATATCAAGGTTGAAAGTTTTCTTCAGTTCTTTCAGAGCCGGGTATTTTGCTACCAGGTAATTGTATTTCTGTTCATCCGAATATAGTATATCGTTATTCTCTGAAAGATCAACAATGGTCTCGATATCAATATCTTGAAGACTTAATTTATCTGTCAGGAAAGTAATCAGCTTCTGTTTGTAATTTTGAACAAACAGATCTTTCTGGGCTGCATTGCTAAGATGAATTCTGATAAGATTGTCATTAACCAGTTCAGGTTTAACTGATTTAAACATGCTTATGATCCTGGTTCCTTCACTTTTAAGTGTATCGGTAAAATCATTCCATGCTTTATCAATCGTAACTTCATTGATTTCAACATTTTCAGCCTTCTGGGTGTTTTCAGCATTTTCGGTCTGGACAATTGCTACGTTCTGGTCCTCTTTCACATTCTGTCCTTCTGACATCACCGACTTTATTGAAATTGATTTCCCCGGTTTTGTACCCTGAACAGCAGATTTGTCAGGCGGAGGGGCATGCTTTCTATACCGGTCAGGCGAATCAGGTCCAGTTTGCCGTATTATTTCAGATTTAGGAGGAGGTGCCAGAATCTCTTCTGTTTGTTCAGAAACGACTATATCAGGCTTTTTTTTTTCGGATTCGACGTTGGTTGGCTTGCTGAGAGAACAGAGGCGGATAAGTGACAACTCAACATGCAATCTTGGATTCTTGCTGGTTTTATAAGATAAATCGCAACTGCTTCCGATTTCAAGTGCACCGTATAGAAAGTCCTCCGAGCATCTCCTTGTTTGCTGCAGATATCTTTGTTTTATTGCAGCTGTAGTTTCAAGCAGCCTTAATGTACTTTCATCCCTGCAAACAAGAAGATCCCTGAGATGATTGTTCAGTCCTGTTATGAAATTATGGCCGTCAAATCCCTTTTCCAGTATTTCATTGAAGGTAAGGAGCAAAGTTGAAATCTCGCCATTGACAGCTCCTTCAATAGTTCTGAAATAATATTCATAATCAAGGACATTAAGATTTTCAAGTACATCCTTGTATGTAATATTCTTGCCACACAGGCTTACAACCTGATCGAATATTGAAAGGGCATCCCTCAATGCACCGTCAGCCTTTTGAGCAATGACATGAAGAGCTTCAATTTCAGCTTGAGCCCCTTCATTTTCAGCCACAAAAGAAAGCCGCCTAATTATATCGTCTATTTTGATCCTATTAAAGTCAAAAATCTGGCATCTTGAAAGAATTGTAGGAATAATTTTGTGTTTTTCAGTTGTAGCCAGAATAAAAATCGCGTGCGGAGGAGGTTCTTCAAGGGTCTTAAGGAAAGCATTGAATGCAGATGTTGACAGCATATGTACTTCGTCGATTATATATATGCTGTACTTACCAATCTGAGGGGGTATTCTTACTTGTTCAGTCAGGCTTCTGATATCATCAACTTTGTTATTGGAAGCGGCATCAAGTTCATGGATGTTAAAAGACCTCAATGTATTGAATGAGATGCAGGATTCGCATTTATCACATGGTTCAACATCATCTCCCAGGTTGCTGCAATTTATGGTTTTGGCAAAAATTCTTGCACAGGTTGTTTTTCCAACCCCGCGCGGTCCGCAGAACAAATAAGCCTGTGCAAGATGCCTGTTTCTGATGGCACTCTTCAGAGTATTCGTAATTGAACTTTGACCTACTACCATATCGAAAGTAGCCGGCCGGTATTTACGTGCTGAAACTATAAAGTTCTCCATAAGTTACTGGCTCTCTTTCCTGTCATTATTTTTGCTATGCAAATATATTCCTGTCATTATTTTTGCTATGCAAATATAATTAAAACCAGTGTCAATAACATGGACTATACTTGAAAGAGGTACATGCAATTATCTAAAATCGAGCAGATATATCAATCTATTTTCAGTTATTTGGTTTTTTTTAAACAAAAAATATTGTACTTTTGCGAGCCAAAAACCAATAAAACCAGTTAACTATTACAACTATGTTGAACCAGTACGAAACCGTTTTCATTGCAACTCCCGTTTTGTCTGAGAACCAGATGAAGGAAGCGGTACAAAAATTCAAGAGGGTCATCACCGACAACAATGGTGAGATCGTCCATGAAGAGAATTGGGGCCTTAAGAAGCTGGCCTACCCGATTCAGAAAAAATCAACAGGCTTTTATTACCTGCTCGAATTTAAAGGCACTGGTGACCTTGTGGAAAAACTCGAGGTACAGTATCGCAGAGATGAGAGAATAATAAGATTCCTGACTTTCAGGATGGAGAAATTCGCAATTGAATATGCTGAAAAAAAGAGGAAACAGAAAGAATCAGGAAAAATTAAGGAGGAATAAGACATGGCACAGAATGAATCGGAAATAAGATATTTAACACCCCCTACAGTTGAAATAAAAAAGAAGAAATACTGCAGGTTCAAAAAGAACAGGATCAAATACATAGATTATAAGGATCCTGAATTTCTGAAAAAATTCCTGAATGATCAGGGCAAGATCCTTCCTCGGAGGCTGACAGGAACTTCTCTCAAATATCAAAGAAAAGTTGCCAAGGCTGTCAAAAGGGCGCGACATATTGCTCTTCTCCCCTATGTTACTGATTTATTAAAATAAGGAGGATCTGAAATGGAAATTATATTATTACAGGATGTTAACAAGCTTGGGCAGAAGGATGACATTGTTAGGGTAAAGGACGGTTATGGAAGGAATTATCTCATCCCCAAAGGGTATGCTATACCCGCTTCACAATCAGCAAGGAAAATGCATGCTGAAAACCTCAGGCAAAGAGCGCACAAGGAAGAAAAGATAAAAGCTGCCGCACAGGAAACAGCTGCAAAGCTTGGAGAGATCAAGCTTGTTGTCGGAGCAAAAACCAGTTCAACAGGGAAAATATTCGGATCTGTCAACACAATTCAGATTGCTGAATCACTTAAGGAAAAAGGATTTGATATTGACCGCAGAAGTATTACCCTGCCAGATGACCAGATAAAGGAAATAGGCAAATACAAGGCAGTAATTAAACTGCACAGGGATGTAAAGGTTGAAGTTGAGTTCGAGATTCAAGCCGAATAAAAATCGCCTGACAATCCTGACAATAATACTTGCCTCAACCTTATCAAGGGAAAAACATAAAATTAAGCCCGCATAATTAATTATATGCGGGCTTAATTATCTTATTAATAAGCTGAGAAACCATTTCAAGACGGTATTATTTACCCTCGTTTAACAGCAGTAATCAATAGTAATCGTCGTGAAAATCTTTTCTTCTTTCATATTTCAGGTCTGATAATATTGATGCTTTTACCCTGATGGTGAAATTCCACATCTTCATTGTTCCATTCGGCACCCAGTTGAAATTCATCTCCCAGCAATGAAGATCCCGCGATATCCCTATTTGTGTCATGGTAATTTCCTTCATTCTGAAATCATAGCCGCTGGTATACGTAAGAGCCATTTTTTTTGTCAGGGTCACATTTCCATTTACGGAAAGAGTCTGTGTCAGCATTGATTTAAAAGCAGGTTTGGAATAGTTGAAATTATATCTAACATTCATTGACCAGGGAACATCAAAAACAGTATATCCGTATTCATCAAATAACAAATCTTCCCCCTGGCGGTTTGAAGACCTTGACATTCCCGGTTCCTGCATGGAGCCAGGCGATCTTGATCCTGGTGCCATCTGCTGAGATGAGCTCTGACGGGAATCGCTGCCTTCCTTCTTGAACAGTTTGCTCAGTTCAAAATCGAGACTCACTGAAAAATTTGTTAATCTCAACAGTTTCCTGTTCAGTGCATAGGAAAACGTGTTTATTGGACGTCCATTGCTGCTAAGCCCGTATAATGAAAAACTGCTGTTCGCTGAGATATTGAAGTTTTCAAATACTGTTGTTCTCATTGCCATTGTAACAGGACTCCATCTCATTGAATCTGCAAACACATTGTATGAGGTATTAATTCCAAAATTATCAATTATCTTAACTTTTTTGGCCTCACCTGTAGTATCATTTTTTTGAAAGGCTTTGGCTTCAACGATATTTACAAGGCTGAAAGTAATGCCGCTGCTCCTTCTTGAAAGTGAGGGAGTCCCGTATATATTGCCATCGTATATGGAATACTCTGTTATTCTGCCTGTGGTATCGGACTGAACCTGCCTGTACATATCTGACGACAGCCCTTTAACAGATGGTATATAGTTGAATCCTACAGAAGGTTTCATGACATGGCGGATTGCCTGGACCCTTGATTCGGGCTTAAAAGTAAACATACCGAAAACCTGTGGACTAAAATTAGCGTTTACCGAAGGTTTCAGTGAATGTCCGTAAAAGAATCCTCTTAATGTATCATTTACCAGAGATGGTACCGGTTCTCCGGTAACAGGGTTGATATACTCCTGATTCCATTTCTTTTCAATCTTCTGTGTATAGAGCACGCCCGAGTAAGACATTGTTGGAGAAATTGAAAAGTTCCTGAAAGGACGGATTTGGAGGCTAATGGGGGCATCGTGCTTGAATCCGCTTCGCATTCCATTCAGTGTTTGCTTTTTAAACAGCAGACTGTCATATGTATTTATCTGATTATCAAGCGATGCTGTATACTGGAACTGCAATTCCTGATACCATTTTTTCGGTCCAGGGCTTCTCCGGCTTTTGAGGGGATATATCCTGGCAACATTGAAGTTTACTTTCGGAAGATTGACGCTCACAGTCTTGTTTTTCACATTCTGACTATGGTTCATGCTGGCTGAAAGATTAAAGGGCGTGCCATCCCATGATTTGGAATAACTCACACTCGATTGTCTCTGAGTGGTAATATGCTCAGAAACGTCATAACTGTTTGTTTTATCGAACCCGCTGGAACTCATGTTTACGCTTGCCGAAAATCGCGAACCCGGCCGAGCCTTGGGATTCTGGTTATAGGTCCAGCCGATTTTGTAATTAGTTGCTGACCTGTAGTCAGGCAAACCTTTATGACCGGAGATATTATTAGCATAGCTGAAGGAGAAATTGCCACTGTATTTATATAATTTGTTATAATTAGTTGTAGCATTAAGCATCCAGGTTCCGTTAGTATAAATATTCCCCTTAAGAGCCAGGTCGAAATAATCATTCAGTGCGAAATAATATCCACCCTCGGTAAGAGAGTAGCCTCTTTGCTGTTCCTGCCCTATTTTCGGTATCAAAATCCCCGAAGCTGCCCGCTTTGTCTGGATTGGGAAAAATCCAAACGGAAGTGCTATTGGCAGAGGTATTCCTTCCAGCACCAGGTTACCTGGGCCTGATATGATCTTCTTGCCTGGATAAACCTTTGCTTTGGGCAGATTTATATAGAAATGGGGAGTTTCAGCATCGCATGTTGAATAGGTACTTCTTGAGATATTCGATGAACCATCTTCCAGCAGCTTGGTAACCCTGCTTCTTACCAGCCCGTCTTCCTGCTTTGTAACAATATTATAAGCCAATGCCTTGCGTGACTTAAAATTATATATCAGAGAATCCGACTCAAATTCCTGAGAACCTTCTGAAAACACCGGAGCTCCCACGACCTTGCCCGTGCTGTCTATTCTGCCTGCTGCAAACACAGTATTTGCAGCCATATTGAACACAATGGAATCAGCTTTTATTTTTATGTTGCCATATGTAACAGTAGCATTTCCTGTAAGTATAGCTTTTTTATTGACCAGATCGTTTTTCTTGTATCCTTCGGAACTGTAAATTACTTGTTTGTCAATAGCTTCAGGAGATGTGTTTTTCCTTTTTATTACCAGAGTATCAGAGCCGGTATGGTCGGGAGTGAAAAGTGCTGTATCAGGAGATGTCTGTAAATCCTGTGATAATAACGATAAAAACCGGGCTGCCACCAGGAACACTACAAGCAACCGTTTTTCGTTAAAATAATACAACTTAAATACTATTTTTGTATAGTTTTTGTGCAATGTCGCGATGTCAGGCGCAAAACTAAATAAAAAACACGAACGGAACATGAGCTCCACGGTTAAAAACGGCAAACTTCGTACCAATAATATAACTGTATTAAATTTGATACTATTGGGCTTTCTTGCTTCTGTTCTTGACTGCTTTCCTCAAAATCAGGTACCACAGAAAACATGGACTGTCGTCATTGACGCAGGTCACGGAGGGAAGGATCCTGGAGCCCTGGGCTCTATGAGCAGGGAAAAGAACATCAACCTGGCAATTGCGCTTAAGGCAGGAGAATATATCAAGCAAAATGTCAAAAATGTAAAAGTCCTTTACACAAGAAGCAGCGATGTATTTGTTGAAGTTAAGGAAAGAGCCGAATTTGCCAACAGGAATAAAGCTGACCTGTTTATATCGATACATGCCAACTGGGCGAGCTCAAAAAGCGTAAAAGGCGCTGAAACCTATGTTATGGGGGTGGCAAAAGACCAGGAAAACCTTGAAGTAGCAATGAAGGAGAACGAGGTGATTCTGCTTGAAGACGATTATTCAACAAAATACGAAGGATTTGACCCCAAATCACCAGAGTCATATATCATGTTTGCGCTCATGCAGAATATATTTCATGAACAAAGTACGGGACTCGCATCCAATATTCAGGATCAGTTCAGGGATAGAGCCGGCAGGGTTGACAGGGGTGTAAGACAGGCTGGTTTCTGGGTATTGTATATGACGACTATGCCAAGTGTTCTGATAGAAACCGGATACATGACAAATTCTGAAGAAGAAAAATACCTCGTATCCAAGGAAGGCCAGGAGTATCTGGCGTCAGCGATATACAGGGCTTGCAGGGATTACATAAACCAGGCTGACAGGAAGAATGGGATCTCAACCGCTGTAGCAGAAGAACCAACAGTAAAAGAAAAAATTCCTCTCCAATCTGGCAGGGAGGATAAGCAGGAAAGCAATGTAACATTCATGGTACAGATAGCGGCTTCCACCACCAGGAAAGACCTTAAGCCAGAAAACTTCAAGGGGCTGAAGAATATTTCCGAACTGGCTTCTGATGGAATCTACAAGTATGCCATCGGTAACTTTCAGGATTATCCTTCAGCGGTTGATCACAGGAAGAAGCTCGTTCACAAATATCCCGACTCATTTGTGATTGCAGTAAAAGATAACAAAATATTACCTTTGCAGGATGCGATGATATTAAAGAACCAGAAATAAATGCCCCTATTAATGAAGAAAATCTCGAATGAAGTTAAGGTTGGAATAACTGCTCTGATAACCATAATTGTCTTCATATGGCTATACAGTTTTCTCAAGGGGAAAAACATCCTTAGCAAAACAGATCATTATTATGTTGTGTATGATAACGTTGGCGGGCTTGCCGAATCGAGCCCGGTTGAGATGAACGGATATAAGGTTGGTGTTGTACAATCAATTAAATTCACTGATCCTGAGAGTGGACGCCTCCTTGTTATGCTGGCTGTTGACAAGAAATTTCGCCTGCCTGTGAATACCGTTGCGGAAATAACTACGGCAACCCTTATAGCCGGCATGAAGATTCAGTTTCTTTATGGAAGCGGACCCGGGACATACGAATCGGGGGATACAATTCCGGGAAGGCTTGCACAATCACTCATCAGCGCCCTGGAAAATGAACTGGGGCCGATAAAGGACAAGGTTGTTGATCTTATAACTGTACTTGATTCTGTAATAAACTCTGTTAACGACATTATGGATCCGCAATTCAGGGAAGACCTCAGGAGCGGAGTGTCAAGCCTGAGCAGTACAGCCGGCAGCATTAACGAAATCATTGGGTCGGGAGAAACCGATCTTAAAACAACCATCAGCGATATAAACAGGTTTACCGCGATGCTGGCTGCCAATACTGATAAAATGAGCAATACATTTACCAGTCTCGAAGCAGTTACCGATACACTTGCTGCCGCAGACATTTACAGTTCAGTCATGAACCTGAAGAATGGATTGGAGGATGCAGAAAAACTGCTGGGAGGTCTTACGATGGGTAAAGGCACTGCTGGTAAAATAATGACTGACGATTCACTTTATATCAATCTCACTGCAAGCCTGGAAAGTCTCAACATACTTTTGAAGGATCTTAAGGAAAATCCCAAGCGCTACGTTCACTTTTCAGTCTTTGGCAAAAAAAATGTCCCGGAACAATAGGAAATCAATAAAATTCAGATTATCTTACCCTTATTGTGCAGTTATCATTCAATGGTAAAATTGTCCTAATGATTCATAGCTGGTGGTTGAATTTTGACTATGTACCTATAATGAATTGTATTACATATACAAGCCCGAAAACATACATATAAACTATTGAATATCTGTAACTTATAATATTTTTATTTTTTTCATCCTATAAGTTACTGACCATTAAAAACATATACTTTTTTTGAAAAAGTCAAGCAAAAATAATTTTTTTTTTAACTTTTTTTTTTACAAATATTGCTTTCTGAATCAGCCAGACAGAAACCAAAATATTTAAACTAACAACCTTCATGAACAAATCGCATATTGATGTTTGGAATAACTGTCTGCAGATCATAAAGGACATTATTCCATCCGTCAGTTTTAAGACCTGGTTTGAGCCTATAATACCTATGAAACTTGAGAACAATGTTCTGACAATCCAGGTTCCCAGCCCATTTTTCTATGAATATCTGGAAGAACAGTACATTGACATTCTCAGGAAAACCCTGAGACGTGAAATTGGTACTGATGCCAAGCTCGAATACAATGTTGTTCTTGAAAACTCAAATTTTTCAGATGGCAAGCCTTATACCGTAAAATATCCGTCAAAGAATAAGACCGATCTTAACAATAAGCCTGTTCAGGTTCCTTTTGATGTTACACAACCTTCAATAAAGAATCCATTTGTGATTCCAGGCATAAAAAAGCTGCATTTTGATCCTAAGCTGAATCCCGATTATAACTTCAACAATTTCGTGGAAGGTGAATGCAACAGGCTGGCAAGATCAGCTGGAATTGCGGTTGGCAACAATCCGGGAGGAACAGCCTTCAATCCACTAATGATCTATGGCGATTCAGGTCTGGGAAAAACTCACCTGGCCCAGGCAATAGGCATTCTGGTAAAAGAAAAACATCCTGACAAGGTTGTATTGTATGTTAATGCGAACAAATTTCAAACACAGTTTGTGGAATCTGTAAGGAACAACAACAAGAATGACTTTCTTCATTTCTATCAGATGATAGATGTTCTCATCCTGGATGATGTCCATGAATTTGCGGGAAAAGAAAAAACTCAGGATACTTTTTTCCATATCTTTAACCATATACATCAGTCAGGGAAGCAGCTTATTCTAACCTGCGACAGGCCGCCTGTTGAATTACAGGGCATGGAGCAGAGGCTTCTTTCAAGATTCAAATGGGGTCTTCAGGCCGACCTGCAGCGCCCTGATTATGAAACAAGGCTGGCAATTCTCAAAAAGAAAGCATACAATGACGGAATTGAACTGCCTGAAGAAATATTTGAATACCTCGCAGCCAATATCTCCAATAACATACGAGAACTGGAAGCGGTTCTTATATCACTGTATGCTCAGTCAACCCTCAACAGAAAGGAGATTACACTCGACCTGGCACATCAAATGGTTGAAAAACTGGTAAGTACCTCTAAGCGCGAAATTACAATAGAGTACATACAGAAAATCGTGTGCGATTATTACAAGATACCCATTGATCTTATTCAGGGCAAGACCAGAAAAAGAGAAATTGTCCAGGCAAGGCAGGTGTCAATGTATTTTTCGAAAAGCCTCACCAAGGCCTCGCTTGCCAGCATAGGTTCACGCATAGGAGGAAAAGACCATGCAACTGTATTGCATGCCTGCAAAACTGTAAACAATCTTATTGACACTGACAAGCATTTCAGAAACCAGATAAACGAAATTGAAAAAAAGCTTAAGGTATGATCATGAGCATCGATATTTTAAAAGAAAAATTCTATGAAAAATATGGGAACAGGGATAATCAACCTGTTCTTTTTTTCTCTCCCGGCAGGGTCAATCTAATTGGGGAACATACTGACTATAACGCAGGTTATGTTTTCCCATGCGCATTGAACTACGGGACTTACCTGGCAATAAGGACTACAGGTGAAAATTGTCTCAAATTCAGCACTCTGAATTTTAATGAAGACCAGGAAACAGAATTAAGAGAATTGCTCACAGCCCGGGATAAAAGCTGGATTAATTATCCCCTTGGGGTTATAAATGAGTTCCTGAAAAAAAACATTAAGATCTCAGGCCTGGAATTGCTTTTTTATGGTGACGTGCCAAACGGAGCAGGCCTCTCTTCTTCAGCGTCGATTGAAATGGTTACTGCAGTGGCACTGAATGAATTGTTCCTGGCAGGCTTTCAAATTCTGGATCTTGTCAGGATGTGTCAAAAAGCCGAAAATGAATTTGTAGGAATGAACTGCGGCATTATGGACCAGTTTGCAGTTGGCTTTGGGAAAAAAGATCATGCAATATTCCTGAATTGTGATACCCTTGATTATGAAAATGTTCCCTTGAGCCTTAAAGATTGTTCTCTTATAATTACAAACACAAACAAAAGAAGGGGGCTGACTGATTCAAAGTACAATGAGAGACGTGCTGAGTGCGAGAAAGCAGTATCACTGCTTCAATCATACAAAAAAATCAAGAACCTCAGCGAATTGAACATGGCAGATATCAGTCATCTCAAGGAATACATAGAAGACCCTGTTATCAGAAAAAGAGCAAGGCACGTAATAAGCGAAAATGGCAGGGTGCTCGAAGCGGTGTCAGCTTTGAAAGAGAATGATATCCGAAGGTTCGGAGAGCTGATGAACATGTCGCATGACTCACTTAAGGTAGACTATGAAGTTACCGGCTATGAACTTGACACGCTTGTTTATGAAGGGAGGAAACTTCCCGGGTTGATAGGGACAAGAATGACTGGTGCCGGATTCGGGGGTTGCACAGTAAGCATTGTCAGCAATGAGAATGTAAGTGACTTTGCATCAATCCTTGGAAAAATATACAAAGAAAGGACTGGCCTGATTGCAGATTTCTATTATCCCCGGATTGGAAATGGAGCCGGAAGAATCACGGAGTAAATCTTTTATGGTCAATATCTTTTGCACACCTGAATCCCACAGTGGCACTTCTATCAAATGCCGGTGATACCATCAGCATGATCTGGGTTCTATCGAGAGCCTGCGGACCACCTTCTATATACCAGCTGTTTGAGTCTGGTTTATAGTAACTACCGCCCCTGATAATCATGAAATAATTGGATCCGTTAAAGTACATATCGCCTGTCATCTGCCACACATTACCAACAAGATCCATTACTCCAAAGGGGCTCGCTCCTTTCGGGAAGGCATCCACAGGTGTAGGCTTTTCGAAAGCGTTATTGCAATAGGTTCCATGGAAATCATTGCCCCAGGGCCATTTCCGATTGTCGGTCCCCTGGGCAGCAAACTGCCATTCTGCCTCAGTAGGCAGCCGTTTACCAGCCCATGTTGCATAAGCCCTCATATCTTCATAACTGATGAATACGACAGGATACTTATCCTGCCCTTGTTTATATTTCCCATATTGCCAATGTCTCAGGTAACGTGTTGTATCTGATGGCCTGTAACCTGAGCTGACAAGAAATTCATAGTATTCAGCATTTGTCACCGGATATCGGTCGATTAGAAAACTATCTATGCTGAAAACCGTTCCGCTGATTTCCGGGTATGGAATAAAATTTTCATCGGTTACAACATGAAATGAAAAATCTTTTCCCGGAACAAGCACCATTTCTTCGGGAATAATCCTTTCTCTTTCTGTTGGAATTACCCTGCTGATCAGCCATGGTTTGCCTCCCCTGAGCTGCAGAATATTCTCATCTTTCAGGATCTCATCCTCAACAAGCTGGACAACTATTTTCCCCTCATGATATCCGAATAGGTCATTTACCCTTATCACAGTGTCCCTTCTAAGTTTAATCTCTATTTTTTCAGCCTGATATGAAGGATTTCCTTTCCAAATAACAATATTGCCCTTCTCATGGCACGAGATGTACAATGAATCACCCCTGATAAAG
>JAVEVC010000039.1:0-28664 GCA_034005245.1 Bacteroidales bacterium | reverse complement strand
GTTCACAGTTCAAGGTAAAGGCAGAAACCATTCTATATTGCTATTGCGTTATTGCGTTGAAAACCAACCCAAAACCTGGCACCTTGAACCTGGAACTTTGAACCTGGCACCTTGAACCTGGCACCTTGAACCTGCCTTTGCCCGGTACCTTGTTCCTCTTCCTACCAGCTTCCGCCGGCGCCGCCTCCTCCGAAGCTGCCACCGCCAAAACCACCGAAACCGCCACCGCCCCTTCCGCCGAAACCTCCTCCGCCGGAAAAACCGCCCCAGCTGCCACTGTGCCTGTTGGTTCCGGAATTCATCATCATTAGATACAGCCACAGGGGCAGGCCATTCTTGCTGATATGCTTCTGATTGGAGCCTCCGCTGCTGCGGAAGAACATTATTATCAGTACAATTATTATGAATATGATGAAAGGAGCTATCTCGCCCAGATTATCGCCTCCTTGTTTCATGTACTGATCTGCCGGGAATTCCCCCGACGCCAGCGACATAAGAACATTGGTTGACCTGTCGAGCCCGCTGAAATAGTCTCCCTGTCTGAAAGCAGGCAGTATCTCATATTCTATTATCTGCTCGCAAGCCAGATCGGGTATTGCTCCTTCCAGACCGTAACCTGGCGCTATAAACACTTCCCCTCTCGATGTTTCAGATGTCTTGGGTTTTATAAGGATAAGAACTCCATTATCCTGACCCTGCCGGCCAATACCCCATTTCTCAGCAAGACGGAATGCATAATCAGATATAGCATAGCCTTTTAAGTCAGGGACAGTTACAATTGCAATCTGGGTGGAAGTTGAATCATCAAAAGCAACCAGCTTATTTTCAAGTGATTGTACGTCATATGGATCCAGTATACCTGCAAAATCATTGACGAGGCGCGGCGGGTAAGGTTTTTCGGGTATGTCTTGTGCCGATACCTGACCGGAAAGAAAGAATAACGCCAGAAGAGCTGAAGCAGTCTTCAGTAAACACTTGCTTTTCATAGTCCGCCGGTTAGATCAGGATCATCAAATGATATCTCATCTGGCAGTTCATTCTTATCATCTTTCTTAATGGGGAAATGCTCCCTCATCTGTTCCCCTGCCAGGCGGATACCTTCCACGAGCCCCCGGGTGAAATTGCTTTCCCGGAAATGGTTCTCAAGCACTTCTTTAACAGAATCCCAGAAATCTGCTTCAACCTTTTCATTTATACCTCCGTCGCCAATTATGGCAAACTCTTTGTTCCTGACAGCCAGGTAAAACAGGACGCCGTTATGTTCGTTGGTTTCATGCATCCCGATTCTTTTAAAGACCCATGCTGCACGGTCGAGAACGTTTCCCTGAAGTGATGTTTCTATGTGCACCCTAATCTCTCCGGAGGTGGCATCTTCTGCCTCTTTAATAGCGAAACGTATCTCCTCCTGCTGTTCTCTGGTAAAGAAGGTTGAGGCCTTGATTTCCATAACGGAAACATGTTAGAACTGTACCTGAGGAGCTCTGTCGGCACCTTCCATAGATTCAAAATACGGTTTGGCCGCAAATCCGAACATGCCTGCCAACAAGTTCTGCGGGAACCTTTTAATGTAGGTATTGAAAGACTGAGCAACCTCGTTGAACTTTCTGCGTTCAACCGAAATCCTGTTTTCAGTTCCTTCCAGTTCAACCTGCAGATCCCTGAAGTTTTGGGTAGCCTTTATATCAGGATATTTCTCAACTACAACCATAAGCCTTGAGAGGGCTGAACTTACTTCACCCTGTGCTGCCTGGTACTGCTGCATATTCTCGGCAGTCATGTTGGCAGGGTCAATGGTTACCTGTGTAGCTTTTGCCCGTGCTTCAATTACCCTGGTAAGGGTCTCCTGTTCAAATTCAGCAGCTCCCTTCACAGTGTTGACAAAATTAGGAATGAGATCTGCCCTCCGCTGATACTGCGTTTCAACATTACCCCACTGGCTGGTCACACCCTCCTGCAGGGATACCATGTTGTTGTAAACCTTTGAGCCCCATGAAACAATGCCAAGCACGACAAGCAATACAAAACCGCCTATTATAAGCCAGATTATACAACCTTTTTTCATTTCCGTTTATTGTTAAAATTTTACCAAAGGTAATATATCTGTATCTTTTACAAAACATAAGATCAGGTAATTTTAACTATGGACATGGTCTTCTGCGATGAGTTGTTTCAGGTTTTACAAACCCGGGCATTACCCCTGGTCATGTTGGGAAAGAAGTAGTTATTTCTGCACTACCAAAGTTCATTCATGAAGGTTGTATTTTCTCATTAATTACTAATTTAGGCGAGCAAAATTTATATTACATGATGAGAACAATTGCAATTGTGGCCGGAGGAGATTCTCCTGAATATGGCGTTTCGGTCAAAAGCGCTGCAGAGGTTGGGAAGGCTCTCTCAACAATATACAATACTTACATTATCATGATCAGGGAGTCGAACTGGTACTGGGAAGACAGCAAAGGCCGTTACCATAATGTTGACAAGAATGACTTCGCACTTAAAACTGATGAAGGGAAGATAAGATTTGATGCTGTTTTTATTGCGATCCACGGCACTCCCGGAGAAAACGGTCTTCTCCAGGGTTACTTCGACATGATGAAGATCCCCTACTCAAGCTGCAATGCTTTTTGCTCAGCTCTCACCTTCAACAAGCATGCCTGCAAGCTATTCCTCAGGGAATATGGAATCCAATCTGCAAAAGGCCATCTGGCCAGAAAAACCGACCATATTGATTACCATAATATTATCAGCAAGGTTGGACTCCCGTGCTTTGTAAAGCCCAACGACAGTGGGTCCAGCTTCGGAGTTACCAAAGTTAAAGAAGAAAAAGAAATGGCACCAGCATTTGAAAAAGCGTTCAGGGAAAGTGATGAAGTGCTTGTGGAATCCTTTATGAGTGGAAGAGAGTTGGCCTGTGGTGTTGTGAAAACAAAATCACGTAAGTACATATTGCCGGTCTCGGAGATCATAAGTAAAAATGAGTTTTTCGATTTCGAAGCCAAGTATACCCCGGGAAAATCCGAAGAGGTCACTCCGGCTGACCTTCCGGAAGAGACCAGAAATGAAATACAGGACCTGAGTTCCAGTATCTACGACTATCTTGGATGCAAAGGAATTGTAAGGGTTGATTTCATACTTGTCGGTAAGAAACCATATTTCCTTGAAATAAACACAGTACCAGGCACGTCTCCCGAAAGTCTTATCCCGAAGCAGGCTGCTGCTGCCGGCATAGAATTGCCCGTTCTGTATTCAATGGTAATAGAAGATCTGTTCAACTCCGCCAGGGTGGATGGAATAAAGGGTTGAAAGAGTTGAAAAAGTTGAAAAAGTTGAAAAAGTTTAAAGGGTTTAAAGACCTTGTCTATTCCTTAGCTTTTTTCAGTGCACTTGTGGTTGTATAATACTTGGTGATCATTCCGGGCACTTCCCAATCAGGTAATCTGCCAGCTTTAAGGTATTCGAGGAATTTTGCGGCAACCTGTCCGAAATGCTCTTCATGGCTTACTCTCAGGTTGGCCGGAATATTGATCCTTATGGAATTCTTTCCTGCAGGTTCAGTACTTATTCCTTCGTAGGGAAGTCCGGCAAGAGCCTGATTGATCTTTTCTGTTAATTCACTAACAGATATTCCTTTTATGTTTTCAGCATAAAGGACCGGAATGAATTTCTCATCAGCTCCCTGCCTGATAGTCAGATCGCACCTTGATCCCCTCATCACTGAATAGTGCGTGTCGCCTCCTCCCGGAGGAGCCTGGTATTTCCATTCAACCGACACTTTCGCCCATATATTCTTTAGCTGGTATACGAATTCACCATTGGAATAAACATTCAATTTCCCGTTTTTGACATCCTTCTGCAGGTAATCAGGAAAGCTCTCCAGCCCTGTAACTCCCTTGAATTCATCGGATGTCAGAATTGTTGGCCATCTTCTTGCTTCAGCAATGCTTACATCGGCAGGGTTTAGGATCTGTTCGGGGAAGCACTCCCATTGGATGAGATCAACGAGATGGGTTGTTACATCCACAATACCTTCGCCCTGCTGGTCAACGTCAAAAAACCATGCCGGCCGTATAAGGGGAGATCCTGAAACAATTTTTGAAAAATGATGGATGCTTACCTTTGACACAGCAGGCTCATCCTTGCTCCCTGGTACTATTGTGCCGAACACTTCTTCACTTTGGGAAAGTAGCTTCTGGAGTATTGTGGTGATCTCAAACCTCTCTGTCATTATGTCATAGATCAGGATTCCCATCTCTTCCGCCATTGCAAAAGCTTTTTCAAGTGACGCAAAATCTTCTGCCTGGATTATCATGGGTTTGTCTGCAAGGACATTCATCCCTGCACTAACTGACCTCATAATATATTCTGCCTTCTTCCTGTTGTTTCCCGACAAAACGACGACATTACCTTCACGGTCAGCAAGCATCTTCTCAAAAAAATCATTCCCCCTGTATACTATCTCATTCCAGTGAGTAGGATCCTCAGCCCGCATATTGTATGAAGCTATGCGGTCAAGATGCTGCTGGACATCAGGGCCGTCGGGGGCATAAACATTTACATCAGGCGATACTTCGTCATACATTGACTTCTGGACAAGCGCCGCATGAAAATGACCGGGATCAACTGTTAAAAGCCTGAACGGATACCTGTTTTCCATCTTTTTGTCCGATTTTTTTTGTGAATCCCCTGAACCGCATGAAGACATTATCATGGCAGCTGCAAAGATCAATAGAATTGTTCTTTTCATTACAGAATATTTTAATAGTTACTGACTGCATTTATAAAAGCATCTATGTTAACATCTTTTACGCCGGGAGGCATCCCGCCTCCGACAGACCATATAATCCTGTCATGAGACGATATTTGTCCCATAGACTTTTTTACCGCTTCTGTAACCTGCCTGGGAGTACCTGCTGCCATGACATCCCTTGGAGGAATGTTACCCACCAGAACCACTTCGTCTCCTGCCAGATCACGCATTTCTCCCATTGAATGATTATGAGAAAAATTGAACATATTTACTCCCATCTCTTTCAACAATCGTGCAGTTATAAGACCTTCGGCATCATTATGGAGAAACCTCACCTCTGCTCCGGTGCACGTGAATATCTTTCTGAAGAGCGGTATTGCATATTCCCTGAACTCGTCATCTCCCAGAAAACCGATAAGGTCATCAAGTACCAGCACCCCGTCTATTGATGGGAAACATTCTTTCTGCCATGACAACCAGTCGCAAACAAAGCCGGTTATCCTGTCCAGCAATCTATGCGACCTTTCAGGTTCTGCTGCAAGGGCAATCATCAGTTCAGTAGTTCCGAGCAGAAAGCTTGCAATATTCAACGGGCCGCGTGACACAGCGAACCTTATATCATATCCAGTCTCCCTGATCTTGTCATAGCTGTTCCTTAGTCTGCTGATCACAAAGGGAAGCATCCCGTCATATCTTACATCAGGATGCGGCAAGGAATCTGCCTGGCTGATATCAGTCATGATCCTTTCAGCATATGGAAGACTGCCTTCCGAGAAGACCATGCGCGAGCCAAAAGCCGAAGGCTCAGTGCACATACCATATTCCGCCCAGAATCCCGGCATGAACCATATTCCCGGAAATCGTTCATTCACCATCAGGTTCGACCTTAACCATAACTCATCAGATGAATAATAATCAATGTTCGAAATGCCAGACCACCCGGGTATCCAGGGGCTGTCAATAATAAATCCAATGGGATTGTAATCAATCTTCCTGCCGTTAATTAAATCAATAAGATCATCCCATGAGGAATTGTTCATCCTGAAGTCAATAAGGCACCGGTGGTTCAGGTAATAAAATTGGGAATTTATTTCGGTAGAAAAAAATAAAAATCAATTTCAGTCAATCGATCCTGCATCTGTAAGCTCAGCAACTTCTATTCATACGATACGCTATAGTAATTCAATGCATCCTGGTTTTCATGGATGTGCCCTGAGTCAACCTTCTGATCCTCAAATGCAGGCAGAAAGCCCGATCACCGGGCGTTGAATTAAATATTTCCGTCAGAACTTAAAAGTTTCCAGCCTGTATGAATCAATAGGATCGCATGTGCATACCAGGTTCCTGTCACCATAGCCATCATCGACACGCCCCACAGAAGGCCAGAATTTGTTTTCACTGATCCATGGAAGCGGAAATGCAGCTTTGCGCCTTTCATAACTATGATCCCATTCATCTGCAGCGGCAACCTTCACCGTATGAGGAGCGTTCTTCAAAACGTTGTCATTTTTATCAGCCTTGCCTTCCTTTATTTCTTCAATCTCATTCCAGATTGACTTCAGTGCGTCGATAAATTTGTTAAGTTCCTTTAAAGACTCTGATTCCGTGGGCTCAACCATAAGCGTTCCGTGAACCGGAAATGAAAGAGTGGGTGCATGGAAGCCGTAATCCATCAGCCTCTTTGCAATATCAGATTCTGTGATCCCTGATTCAGGCTTGAAATTACGGCAGTCAAGTATCATCTCATGCGCTACGAATCCCGATGTTCCGGTATAAAGGGTTTTATACCATCCTTTAAGTGATGAAGCAATATAATTGGCATTGAGAATGGCGTATTCTGTAGCCTTTGTCAGTCCTTCAGCTCCCATCATCATTATATAAGCATGGGAAATCGCCAGGATATGAGCGCTTCCGAACGGTGCTGCAGCCACAGCCGTTATTCCATGCGATCCGCCTGTTTTTACAACAGGATGTGAAGGGAGAAACTCAGCCAGCTTATCGTTTGTCAGAATTGGGCCAACGCCTGGTCCTCCTCCTCCGTGAGGTATAGAAAAAGTCTTGTGCAGGTTCAGATGACATACATCTGCGCCTATATAACCCGGAGTTGTCAGTCCAACCTGGGCATTCATATTTGCTCCGTCCATATACACAAGCCCGCCGTTACTGTGAATTATTTCACACATATTTCTGACTTCAGCTTCAAATACGCCATGCGTTGACGGATAAGTTATCATAAAGGCGGAAAGGTTATCCCTGTGCTGTTCAGCTTTCGTCCTGAGGTCGTTTAAATCGATATTTCCCTTTTCGTCGCATTCAACAACCACAACCTGCATTCCGGCCATTACAGCGCTTGCCGGATTTGTCCCGTGCGCAGAAGATGGTATGAGGACAATATTACGGTTCGATTCACCCCTGCTTAGATGATATTCCCTTATTACCAGCAATCCGGCGTATTCTCCGGCAGCCCCTGAATTCGGCTGAAATGAAACGGCTGAATAACCTGTAATTTCTTTAAGTGCCTCACCAAGTTCATTCATGAGCTGAAAGTATCCCTGTGCCTGGTTTTCGGGTACAAATGGATGGATATTCCCAAACTCAGGCCAGTTCAAAGCAAACATCGAATTTGCCGAATTGAGTTTCATGGTGCATGAACCAAGGGAGATCATACTATGAGTAAGGGAAAAGTCCTTTCTCTCAAGCATCTTGATATACCTCATCATTTCGGTTTCACTGTGATAGCTGTTGAAAGCTGATGCTTTCAGGAAATCTGACTTCCGGATGAACTTCTCATCAATGTTATTGCAGTTGCAAAAATCTTCTGTTGCAGGGGATTCTTTCCCGGCCGCCATTGCAAAAATTGCAGTTACAATATTTATCTCATCTATTGTGGTTACTTCGTCAGTACTGAGAATGACACTGTTATCTGACGGATAGAAGAAGTTAACCTCCTTGCTTTCTGCAATCTTCCTTATGTCATCCTGAGTTATTTCATCGGGCAGGGCAATTTTAAGCGTATCAAAAAACTGGCTGTTCAGTTGCTCATAACCCAGGCTTTTAAGAGAGCTGTTGATTGTGCATGCTGATTTCCTGATGTGGTTTGCAATGTTTCTGAGACCTTCAGGGCCATGATACTGTGCATACATGCCCGACATTGTTGCAAGCAGGGCCTGAGCCGTGCATATATTCGATGTTGCCCTTTCCCTTTTTATATGCTGTTCTCTTGTCTGGAGTGCCATCCTGAGAGCATGATTTCCCTGCGCATCAACGGATACTCCGATAATTCTTCCGGGCATGTTTCGCTTGAGTTCATCCCTGGTTGCAAAAAATCCGGCATGGGGTCCGCCGTAGCTCATGGGCAGTCCGAATCTCTGGCTTGAGCCAACCACAACATCTGCGCCCCACTCGCCCGGGGGGGCTAGCAGTGCCAGGCTCATAAGGTCAGCAGCAGCACCTGCAAGCATTCCGGCAGAATGCGCTTTGTCACAGAACTCCCTGTAGTCTCTTATCTGTCCTGATGCTGACGGATACTGCACAATTGCACCAAAGAATGATCCGTCAAATTCCGCTTCGTCATATTTCCCTGTAACAAGTTCAATACCAAGAGGTTTTGAACGTGTCAAGAGAACCTCCAGAGTCTGTGGGAACATGTCCTCATCAACGAAGAATTTATTAGAACCAGCCCTTACAGCCTCACGCGACCTGGCACTGAACATCATCAGCATGGCTTCCGCTGCTGCCGTCGACTCATCAAGTAGTGAGGCATTGGCTATTTGCATACCTGTCAGCTCAACTATCATTGTCTGGAAGTTGAGCAATGCCTCAAGTCTTCCCTGCGATATTTCAGCCTGATAAGGTGTGTAAGATGTATACCACGAAGGATTTTCAAGAACATTCCTGATGATAACCGGCAGCTGTGCCACGCCATAATAGCCCTGACCGATGAACGACCGGAATATTCTGTTCCCCGCTCCTATCTTCCTGATCCTGGCAAGATATTCGTATTCGCTCAGTGCAGGAGGCAGCCTGAGCGGTTCCCTGAGCCTTATTGATGAAGGTATTGTTTTATCAACGAGCTCATCGAGGGTTTTAACACCAATAACATCCAGCATAGCAGGAATATCATTGTCACGCGGACCGTTATGACGGTTGGAAAATTTATCGGCTGACATATGTAAAATATTTTTTTTGAATAAACAATAATAAATGGATTGGGTTTAGGCTGACGCTAAAATAGCAATAAGAATATGTAATATTAACTGACCAGAGTCATTAATAATTAACAAAATGCAGATAAAGAATCGTTAAGTGAAATATGGGTTTGACTTTATCTCGGTATCTATGGTAGTTTTGTCTCCATGTCCCGGCCAAACCACCGTTTCAGGAGGGAGAGAAAAAAGCCTGCCGGTTATACTTCTGATCAATGTTTTGTAGTCACCCCCGGGCAAATCAGTTCTTCCGATACTCCCCGCAAAAAGGGCGTCACCGGCGAAGACAACTTTTTCGTCCTGTGAATAGAATGCCAGGCTTCCCGCAGAGTGACCCGGAACATGAATTGCTTTCAGCTTTGTAATTCCGAAGGATATTTCCTGGTCGTCAATCAGGAAGCCTCCCGGTTCAGGCGGATGATCCATTGTAAGCCCGAAAAAAAGTGCATAATTTACTGCGTTCTTCCTGTTCATTTCTTCCTCCATATGGCACCACGGCCTGAGATTGTATTTTTCGAGCATATAATTGTTGCCGAACACATGGTCGAGATGACAGTGAGTATTAAGAAGCAGAACCGGTTTCAGATTATTCTTTTCTATATACTTCGACAGTTTTTCAAATTCATCCCTGCTATAGCATCCACAATCAATAATCGCACATTCTGCTGTGTCATCACTCAGAATGAAGGTATTGACCTCGATGGGTGAAAAAGTAAGTCTGAATATTTCCATTTTTGTAATCAGTTAACAGTGCCTTTAAGCAGGGGAACGAATACAAAGCTGCCGTGCGATGAATAGTAATATTCATTTTCCGATTTTCGTTCAACCACGGTCATGATCTGTGATGAATCCCTTCCAAGAGGTACGACCAGCCTTCCTCCCGTCTTCAATTGCATCAGCAGTTTCTCCGGAACCTCAGATGTCGCTGCTGTAATTAATATTCCGTCGAATGGTCCGTACTGTGGTTTGCCTTCGTTGCCATCGCCGAAAAAAAAGTCAGCTGAATAACCCAGAGAGATCAGGATTTTCTGGGCTTTAAGGTAAAGCTCCCTGTACCGTTCGATGGTATAAACCCTGGCTCCCATTTCCGCCAGTATGGCTGCCTGGTAGCCTGACCCTGTGCCAATCTCAAGGATCCTGTCGCGCTTTTTAACACGCAGAAGTGATGTCTGAACTGCAACGGTGTAGGGTTGTGATATTGTCTGCCCTGAGGATATCGGAAATGCCTTGTCAACGTATGCATGATTGAGAAACGCAGGATCCATGAACAGGTGCCTTGGCACGGTATTGATAGCCCTTAGAACATCTTCGTCGGATATCCCTTTTTTCCTTAATTCATCAACAAGCTTTTTTCTTTTGCCTTTAGCTTCAAAGGAATCTGTCATACTTTCAGTTCAAAGAATTCTTCGGGTAAAAATAAGAAAAATGCGTTTAGAATAAAACCTTCGACATGAAGGTCTATTCCAGATTTCCCGGATCGTAGTTTATTTCCGGTTCTCCGGTTATCTGAATATTCATTCAGCTTGCTGCGGAGAATTTTCGATACCTGAGATGCAATTTTGTTTCAATGCCCCTTAATCCTGCATCAAGCTTCGGGGAACCGGGTTTATGAGCCTGGGTAATCCGATGTGCTCCCCTGGCTTTAAAGAGGGAATCTCTCCAGAACCCTGTGCAGCGGCCCTGTTTGCATGAGTATGCTTTCAAAAAGTATCACTTCACCAACATTTACTTTCTGGATATCTGTGTCGCGGTATTGTTCAAGCAAGGACCTCAGGCCCCCGGTATCCTTCAATGACCTTATTCGTCCAAGGGTCAGGTGCGGCCTGAATTCCCTTTCATCAGTGGGGAAACCGTTTTCATCAAGCCCGCGTTTAATATTTCCTGCCAGAATATCCAACTGGTCTGTCTGTCCCGTACCAAGCCATATAACCCTTGGATCTCTGAAGTCCTTAAAAATGCCCGATCCCTTAATAACAAACTCAAAAGATCCGAAGCCGGAACATTTTTCCTGCAACATTAGCGAAAGTGAGTTAATCCTGCCCTCTTTCGTATCACCGAGAAATGCCAGGGTAAGATGGATATTAGAAGTATCAGCCCACTTAATTTTCTCATGTGCCAGCATAGTCTTGAACCTTGAAAATATTTCTCTTAGTGCTGGTTCAGGTGCTATGTTCACTGCAATAAAAAGGCGTTTCATTTAATTGAACATTATAATTTTATTCATTTAAACCATAGGTCTATAAGGATTTACAGATTCCCTTCGTCAATTTCACCAATAATTAATTCGATGATAAAATCCTCACCATAAGGGTCATATTCTGCCTTCAGGTTTGTTCCAAATATCCTGGCAATAGCCTGCCAGAAGGAAGCCGAGAAACTACCCCGGTATTGTCTTATGAGTTCAAAGGAAGTATTCTGGGTTTCCCTGTCTATAAGTTTTATAAGCAATCTGCCCTGTGTTATGGTCATGTCCCTGACATCATCCTCGTATTCTCCGAAAATATCTTTCTCAATATTTTTCAGATATTTTCTCCTGCCTTTGTCATCGGGTATCATTTCCAGTACATGATTTATTTCACCGATCTTTGATCGCACAACCAGAGCATAAGGATAAACCTTTTTCAGGTTATAGGTTAGCCTTTGATATCTGTGAAAAGGAAACTTTCTGGAAGTCTTTTCCCTCCCTACGATATATACTTCTTTTAACTCAATTTCCGGAAGTACGATACCATCTCTTTCTGTGGCATGAAGCTGATAATAATTTCCCGGCAGGGTGTCAACCAACCTTGATGGTGCAGTATCCTTTGTCACAGCGGTATCAACCTGCGCATTTATAACTGGTGATATCAGAAGTGATAACAATATGATCAAGCGAATTCTCAAGCGGCAGACTTTTTTGCAAATGTATCAAATTACGGGCCATATCATAAAACAACAAAACAGCATTTTAAGTGTGTCAAAACCAGTGTTAAATTCTGCGATTCTGCGATTCTGCGATTCTGCAATCCTTTTGCTCGATACAGGAGTTCTTATAGGTTTTGCCAACTGTTTTAATTGCCAACTGCCAATACATCATGTTTATTCTGCGATTCTGCGATTGTTCCTGGTTTAAAGTACAAAGGCTTTGACCTTGAACCTTGAACCAGGAACCTTGAACATCCCTCCGCCCAAAACCCTGTGCCTGGCGCCCAGCGCCCAGAACCATTTACCTCAATCCATCCTATCTTTCCAACATCGTAAATCCTGAAACCGAAAGATCCGCGGTCTTTATTTCTTGCTTTTGCCCGTAATAAGGCTTATATTTGATAGATAAACAGTTAACGTTTGAAAAATCCTGTTAAATAATACTCTTATGGCAAGTATAATACCCGGTTACGAATATGATATATTCATAAGCTACCGCCAGAAAGACAATAAATACGATGGCTGGGTAACGGAGTTTACAGACCATCTGAAAAGAGAGATTGAAGCAACATTCAAGGAGGATGTTTCGATATATTTTGATGAAAATCCTCATGATGGACTGCTGGAGATCCATAATGTTGACAAAAGCCTTGAGACCAAGCTGAAATCCGTGATATTCATGCCTGTTATCTCACAAACATATTGTGATCCAAAGAGTTTTGCCTGGCAGAATGAATTTGTAGCCTTCAACAGAATGGCCAGAGAGGATCAAATCGGGAGAGATATTACCCTTCCATCGGGAAATGTTTGCAGTCGTATTATACCCATAAGAATTCATGACCTTGATGCATCAGACACAGAACTCCTTGAAAACGAACTTGGATGCAGGCTCCGGTCCATTGATTTCATTTTCTCGGGAATGGGTGTCAACAGACCGCTGAAGCCTGATGATAATCCCGATAAGAACCTTAACAGAACATATTACCGCGATCAGATCAACAAAGTTGCAAATGCTGTAAAGGAAGTTATTTACAGCCTTCATCCTGATGAAAGCCGGAGAACTGCCAGAACTTACCAGACAGGATTCCCCGAAGAAAGGCCGGCCTCCATTGCAGAAGCATTTGCACCTCCTAAAAAATTCCCCGGTAAGCTGGTTGCTCCGGTGATTTTGGGATTTCTGCTAATACTTGCAATAATATACCTCATACTAAAATTAACCCTGAAAGAAGGGAGCAGAACAACATCAGGAAAAGAATCCAGAAAAGCCATAGCCGTAATGCCTGTCTCGAATTTCACCGGCAATCCTGAAATGGAATGGATCGCTGAAATGATCCAGAGTGATTTAACAGGGCAGTTGCAGGGTATCAGCAATCTTATAGTAAGGCCCAGGCAAACGACGCTTCAGTTCAGGAACAGTGACGAAACAATACAGGAAATTGCCAGGAAGCTCAGTGTTGACAATCTCATTGAATCATCGATCAAAGGGTCTGAAGAAGAGCTTCTCGTCGAGATCAGGGTAGTTGAAGCCTTCCCGGAAGAGAGGTACCTTTACAGGTCTTCCTTTAGTGAAAGCTTCAGCGGTCTTACAAGCGCCTACACTGATATAATCAATCGCCTGCTGAAAGGCATGGAAGTTAAGGCCACAGAAAAAGAAGCAAAGGTAATAGCTGCACGCAATGTTAATCCGGAGGTAAAAAAAGCATGTGCACGCGGATTGTATTATATGAATCAGCTTACAAAGGAAGGATTTGAACAGGGGATAAAATACTATCAGGAAGCAATTGCCATTGATCCTGCTGACCCCGAACCCTATATCGGACTTGCCCGCGGTTACGCCGGAGCCGGGCATGGAGCCGGACTGGCTTCCCTTGATCTGGCAAAAGCATATGCACTCAAAGCTATCGAGGTTGATCCTGAGGAGCTTCATCCGAATCTTGCAGATGCTCACGTTGTGCTGGCTGAGACATATCTGTATCACGACTACGATTTTGTCAATGCCGAATACCACCTTAAGCGGGCAATTGAACTAAACCCCAATATTTCAGGAGCACATTACACTTATGGATGGTATCATGCCCTCTCCAGCAACATTGACGAATCAGCAGCTGAAATGAAAAAAGCCATGGAAATCGATCCTCTTGATCCCATCTGCCCGGGTTACCTGGCCTGGTTATATCAGTGGTCAGGGTATTATGAAGAAGCACTGATTTACGTACAGGAAGCCTTTAAGATCAATCCTGAGTACCCCATGGCATTTTATGTCCAGGGAATGGTCTTTTCAGCTACGGGACGCCATGAGGAAGCTATTGCAATACAAAAGAAAATATATAATCCCCGCTCAGGTTTTGCCAGTGGGCTGGGTGTGGCTTATGCTCTTGCCGGACAGCGGGACAAAGCGCTCGGGATAGCCGCTGAAATGGAAGCACAGAATATGAGATGGCATACATGGGGATTGGCTGAAATATATTCCGCCATCGGAGATACAGATAAAGCTATCTTCTGGATTGAAGAAGCCTATAAACAAAGACATGACTTTATTCCGTGGATTAAAAGCACGCCCTCGTATAAAAACCTGTATCAGGATCCTCGATTTGTAGATCTGGTTAAGCAGCTTAACCTCCCTGACTAAAGAAATCGTTTGCTCAAAAAGCAACTCCTTGCAGATTTTATCCCGTTTTTCTTTTGACAGACCGCTATCAAAGGCTAAATTTGAAGAAAGCTTTATAGTATGTCATTACAAGTTGAGGATCTCAACGATCAGTCGAAATACAGACAGTTACTAGCAATTCCATACGATGACCTTCTCAGCTTTGTTCTTGATCAAATCAGGAGAAAATCGGCCGTGATGGCCTTCTTCTGGTCTGTATGCTTTATACTTTTGGCTATTGCGTTGACTGTCAGAATTAACATTGCACCATACTTTCCTCTGATACATATTATTCTGCATACATTTCTCGGATTGGTTATTTTCCCGGTCTTATATATTCCCGTTCATGAATTTCTTCACATCATACCTTACTGGCTTTCGGGAGCCAAAGGTATAAGGATCGGCATGGATCTGAAGCAATATATGTTCTATGTAACAGCACATAGATATGTCGCTTCACCGGCACAGTTCAGGATTGTGGCCCTCATGCCCTTCCTGCTGACAACGATAACATTCATTTTCCTGGTTCTGCTTGCCCCGGGTCTTTGGAAATGGAGCCTTGCCCTGTTCCTTGTTGTTCATACCACAATGTGTGTCGGCGATTTTGCAATGCTCAATTTTTATTTTCTCAACAGGAAGAAAAAAATATATACCTGGGATGACTTCGACGCCAAAATGGCATATTTTTATGAGGAAATATAAGGAAGGTTGGAGTGGATTGATTAAAAGGCAAAAGGCGAAATTAAAAAGCACTCAGGCAGTAAGTGGAAAGATAGCAGAATTGCAGAATTGCAGAATAAGATTATCGTCGAAAGGATTGAAAAGGACACATGACCGATACCAGATAATTTTAACAGGAATATGTACTAACCAAAATTATAATATATGAAAAAGCTGATCATCATACTTCTGCTTATCACATCCATTAGTCTGACAGGCTCGGGGCAGAGAAAAATAGTAAACATACCCGACATACCCGGCTATGTTACATTAAAATGCGATTTCCATCTTCATACTGTATTTTCCGACGGAAATGTGTGGCCGACAAACAGGATTTCAGAAGCTTATATCTGGGGGCTTGATGCTGTTTCAATTACAGATCACCTCGAATATCTGCCTCATAAAGACTACATCCCGGTTGATCATAATGCCGCGTGGAAAATAACAGAAGGGGCAGCCAGGGAAGGGAATATAATTCTGGTGCAGGGAACAGAGATAACCCGTTCAATGCCTCCGGGACACCTGAATGCGCTTTTTATCAAGGATGCTGCAGCCCTGGTTAAAGATTCGGTTATTGATGTCGTTGAAGAAGCCGTCAGGCAGGGCGCCTTTATACTGTGGAACCATCCCGGATGGAAAGCCCAGCAACCCGACGGTATTCCCAGAATGTACGACATTCACCATAAACTTATCAGGAACAGATGGCTCCATGGCATAGAATTCTTTAACCACAATGAATATTATCCTCTTGTTCTTACTTTCTGCAAGGATAATAACCTTGCAGTATTTGCAAACAGTGATGCTCACGGAAATATCAGCGAGGACTACACAAAACCGGAATATACCAACAGGCCCATGACTCTTGTTTTTGCAAAAGCAAGGACTCATGATGCCCTCAAAGAGGCTATGTTTGCAGGAAGGACCCTGGCTTACTTCAAGGATATGATTGCCGGGAAAGAGGAGTATGCCAGACCCTTTTTCAATGCATGTATAACAGTAGGCAAGCCTTATTACGAGAATGACAGGAGCATATTTTTCGAGGTAACCAACAGATCCGACATTACATTTTACCTTGTTAACGGAACCGCCGATGCGCCACCTTCAATAAAACTAGCTGCAAACTCTGCAACATTGGTTGCCGTGAGCAAAAAAGCTGTATTGCCGCTTGTGTATGATGTAAAGAATATCATGACCGGAGAAGATGAAATGCTGAAGGTGAAACTGGAATTCTGAATTCAACCCAGTAGCAGGACCGGCCCCCTGAATTTCAACCACTATATAGTTGGTTCAATTCTAGCTTTCTAAACAATAGTTGGCTTAATGCCAGCTTTCTATACAGCAAGCTCCGGAGAACCTATAATAGATCCCTGAAGCCAGAGAAACCGGCCGGATAAATCTTCAGACAGTTAAGTTATTTACCAGAAGCACTCAGACTGGGGTTATGTTCAAGCAGATAGCCTTCCAGGCCCTGCCTGTCATGGATGTCCTGGACCTCTTCCCATCCAACATTATCTTTCCGCTTAAGTGCTTCAAGCAACCTGATTATTGATAGTGCCACCTCCGCAGTCTGTCCCGGACCTTTAAGATTCATGTAGTCAATGGAATCGAACAATACGGCATTTACTTCTTCAAAAGTCAGCAGATTACTTTCACCGTACCTGTCAATCCATTCTTTCTGGACAATAGTGTCATTTACATGACTCATGATAAGATATGTTGCCCTTCCTATCAGTTTTAAATTACTGGGATTAAGGCTGGTCATCGTATTTCCTATAACCCGGCCCAGTTTTGCCATTATTCCCGTCGAATGCGCATTAAGAAGCATCTTAAGGGCAATCTGTTTTCGCAATGTTATAGGGTCGGGGCAGCCGGGCAAAGTTATATCAATATCTATATCAGCGTTAAAGTCGTTGAGGGTTAAATGCTTATCATCCATTCTGACCTTTAATACTCCTACGCTTCCTCCTCTTTCCCTGAACAGTTCCGCAAATCTCCTGAATGAAGATTGCCTGTTGTTAAACATGTCAATTTCATCGTCAATACATACAACTATTCCAAGATCACCCTTGCCGGGGCCCCTGTTCTTAACGTTCCAGTCTGAAAATGAAAGATCATAAAGATCCTTTTGATCATATCCGGCATTTTCGAGGCTTTTCAATGCAACTTCCTTAAGATAGCTGTCTTCTATTTCATTTTCGAAGGCTGGTTCGTAAAAGGATTTTTCGAGTCCTACGAAATCCCTTCCAAGGAAATTATGCCAGGCTTCATTTAAGTTATTCCCTTCAGTCCAAACCTGGATCCATGATTTTCTTTTCTCATCCCTTATTGTATCGAGCGGGAAGAGTCTGAAAGTGGGACTGCGTTCGGTGCTGTCAACAAATACCGTTACCAGGGCATCACAGGCGAAATATGTTGTAAACCTTCCTTTTGCATAAGTCTCTGATTCAGCATCTGTAAGTGCCGAAAGAACTGATATTGTCTTGTCCACGGCATACTTCACCTCAGAAAATGATTCAAGCCGTTCCTTTAATCCTGTGTTTTGCCTGAAACCGATTTTTTCAAGTTCTGAGCTGTCAAGACTTTCCTTAATTAATTTGAATAATGCTTCTTCCAGTACACATCCAAGAACAAATATTTCGCTTGTAGTTGCCTGCATGCGTGTGGAACCTGTAATTGACTGCGGGCCTGTGGTTAAATTGATCTTTGTGATAAAGGGATTTTCAAGCACAGTCCTGCTTCTGTCGAAAGGCATAAGCAGGTCATCAGGATTATTATAAACAAAGTAAAGGTTCCGTGCGGCTTCTTCCGCAGCTTCTGCTGTCATTTCACCGTACTGGTTCAATGCCTCTATTATTGTACCTATTACAGATGAGGTTTCTCCTCCCTCAGTGACACAGAATACCACATCACCTTTTTCGATGCCTCTGTCGTTATGCTGCAATCGCCCGATTAGCAGAAGATCTTCAAATCCTTCAAGTGAACTGATAAGCGCCCTGTCGGCTCCTGTCATCTCTCCGATAAGATAATCCTCTATGTTCTCAGGGAACTTACCGTTGAGTTTTCCCCACAGCTCCGATGTTTTTATCCCTCTCCAGAATGGTCTCCAGAAGGAACTTTCCATTTGCTTGGCAAGCCTTCCGGTGGATCCGCAGCCATAGAAGTAGATCTTTTTCCCATTCCTGATTGCCCTGTATATTGCATCTGAAGCCTGTTCAAGGTACAAAGTGTTAAGCGATAGTTGCTTTACTTTCCTGACTATGTCCTCATCAACAGAAAGTAACATTCTGAGGCCTTCCGGGGTGTTTTCAGCTATTGAGGAACTTAAAGACCATGTCTTTGGATGTCTTTGTTCCGTTAAAAGTGAATAAAGGTGAAATTGTTTCTTATTCTCGACATAATCAACTGATTGAAGAGACGGTTTTAGTTTAAGGTAATTTAATACAGAACTCATATTTTGTTTATTATATCATTAGTATTTCCCTGATAATTAATTTTTATAAATCTTACGGTGTTTGCCTGATTCATCTCCATGGCCTCACTTTATTTTTTTTAAACCCTTTCAACCTGATTTACCCACCCCTGACCCCTCCCGGGATGGGAATCGTTCTGAGTGTCCCTGATGCCCGGCGCCCAGAGCCTTGTACCCGGAGTCCATCACCCTTTAAACCCTTAGACCCTTTAAACCCTCTAAAACCTCTCTTTCCCCATCCCTGCCACATCATCTCCATTCACTACAGGCCTCAGTCTGAAGCTATACTCGTATTTTAATCCAAGAAGACGGTATTGCGGATGTATTTCAGCTCCCCATGAGTCATCACCCCCCACGCCCATCTGACCCAGATCAACATTCAGGTTGACAAGTTCCCTTGGTTTTATGTCAATAGTATGAGTGTTTGCGCTTTTTGCATCCTTGCGATATTGAGAGAGTCTGCCCGGCGATTCAAAGTCGTCGTGGATATTTTTCAGTGCTGCAAAGCATATTAAGGGATTTCCGCTTACAAGCACTCCTGTTCCGTTGCTGTCGGTCAGTGTCAGCCATCTGGCATCAGTCTTGTAACCGTTCTCCTGAGGTCTTATATAGGGTACGTATTGATCGCCGGCCGTGCTTTCGTAGAGTCCGACATCAGCCGAGGTTTTCCGGTCACAATAATTCTCATGAGGACCCCGTCCAAGCCACTTTAGATTTACAAACTCATCGGGAAGCTGCATCTGCATGCCCATCCTCGGAATCTCAGGGATCCTTTCAGAAACTTTTGAGAACTGATTCTTTATCACGATATCTGCAGATCCGTATATCGTATAGGTAGAAACATAACCGGCAATTTTTTGTCCGGTCTCGTCGGGGATGTCATATTCAAAGGTTACGATAACCTTATCCATATCGGGCTGGCTTATGCCTGCCTTTCTTATCCTGGTTCTTTCCCCTGCTTTCTTCCATACTCCCAGCTTTATGTCCATTCCATAGCCGTAATCGTTATCGGTAGGCGGTCTCCAGAAATCAGGTTCGGGCCCTTTTGTAACCAGGTTTCTCGATTTATAAATGAAAGACTCCATGCGTCCCTTCTCAAGATCGAACGTTATTTTCATGTCATTGCCGCTTACTTCAAGCTTATTATCAACGGTATTTGTATTTAGCATTGCAAGCTCATCGCGTTTGGCAGCGACAGTCCTGCCTTCCACAGGCAATCTGAACTGGGCGCTTGCATACACATGATCTTCAGGTACGGAGTTCCATTCCTCGCTTTTTGATACTTTCAGGTTAAGGAAATACTCAGCGCCCGGGGCAGGAACTATTTCTGACAGCGGAAGGGTTACCGGCAGTTCACTTCCTGGCTTCAATTCAGGTAATGGCACATTGCCCGACAGTATTGTTACTCCGTCTGACACCACCTCCCAGTCGAAGGTGAATTCTGAAAGATCGGTAAAATCATACTTATTCGATATTTTTATTATTCCCTTTTCAAGGTCGGCAGGAGTAAAGCCGACATACTGGTATACCCTTTTTATCTCCTTCAGGCCGGGTTTTTCTGTACGGTCGGGCCATGTAAGGCCGTTAATGCAGAAGTTCCCGTCACTTGGGATGCCTTCCCATCCATAATCACCACCATATTTCCAGTATCTTTCACCATTTTCATCTGTTTCCAGCAAACCCTGGTCAACCCAATCCCACACAAACGCACCCTGGAGAAGAGGATATTTTTCGATTACATCCCAGTAATCCTGCAGGTTCCCGGTAGAATTGCCCATTGCATGAGCATACTCGCATAGTATGTAAGGCCTGTCACTTTTCGGGTTCCTGGCATAAGCTTCAATCTGATTAACATGGGTATACATCGGACAGATTATATCGGTATGCCTTTCAGTAGTGTTTGTAAATTGTTCTGCGCGCTCATATTGTACAGGCCTTGTTGCATCCCTCTGCTTTGTCCATTTGTAGTTACTGAGGAAATTATGCCCGTCTCCGGCTTCGTTTCCAAGCGACCATATTATCACTGAAGGATGGTTCTTATCTCTTTCGACCATGCCCTGCATCCTTTCGAAATGAGCAGCTGCCCATTCAGGTTTGTCAGCAAGGGTAACATCCTTGTCATACCCTATGCCATGAGATTCAATATTGGCTTCATCAATTACGTAGAGGCCATATTTGTCGCACATGTCGTAAAACAGCTCTTGCTGAGGGTAGTGAGATGTTCTGACAGCATTTATATTATTGCTCTTCATGGTTTTTATGTCCTTCATGATTGTTGCCTCATCTGTAACATGACCTGTTATGTCGTTGTGCTCATGAAGGTTGACTCCCTTCAGGTAAATATACTTCCCGTTAACCAGGAGATTTGAATTCACAATTTCAACTTTTCTGAATCCCATCTTTGCTCCTATGTGCTCAAGGACTTCTCCTTTGTCATCGGTGAGGCTGATCACGAGAGAATAAAGATCAGGCTTTTCAGCCGACCACTTCTTCACATTTTCAATTTCGCCGGAAAAGCTTATGGAACCTGTTCCTCCTGAAAGATTAACTTCCTTCGATCCGGTAAAGATCTTCACATCTCCGTCAAAAAGTGAAGCTGCAACATTAACATTTTGCGGGACATCATCATTGCTCTTCAGGGCAACATCGAGCTTAAGAAGTCCATCATTATAATTATTTGTAAGGTCTCCTATTGCATAGAAATCGCTGATACGGGCAGCAGGACGAGCATGGAGGAATACGCTTCTCTGTATCCCGCTTAATCTCCAGAAATCCTGGTCTTCAAGGTAACTTCCATCACTCCAGCGATATACTTCCACAGAAATAGTGTTATTTCCCTTTTTCAGGTAACTTGTTATATTGAATTCCGCCGGCAGTTTACTGTCCTGGCTATACCCCGCCAGCTGTTCATTGATCCAAACATAGAATGCAGAGCTGACAGCTCCGAAATTAAGGAAGACTTCTTTGTCCTTCCATTTTGCAGGCACCCTGAAAGTCCTTTTATATGATCCTACAGGATTCCAGCTATGGTCTATCAACGGGGGATTCATTTTGAAAGCATATCCTATATTGACATAGATAGGCACATCATATCCTTTTCTCTGCCAGTTTGAAGGCACCTCAATATCATCCCAGTCGCGCAGATCGTAGTCATCCTTAAAGAACCAGCATGGCCTTTCGTCAGGCTTTTCAGAGTAGTGAAATTTCCATATCCCGTCAAGCGACAGGTAGTCGGGGGAACTCTCACTGACGTTCCCGAGAGCTGACAACTCGTCTGGAAAACTAATAAGAGTGGCATGCGGCGCTTCTTTATTTATGCTCAGAACCGACAGATTCTCCCAGTCGCGTGGTGCCTTCTCTGGAAACGGGATGCCTTCATACTTGCTGTATTTCTTACATGCTGTAAAAACCAGAGCGATCGAAAAGAAACAGAATAGTGCTTTTTTCATTTCAATATTTATATACAAAATAATATGTCAAACAGTCCTGAGATGCACTAACGAGACCAGGATTACCGGCCGCCAATCCTGTAGCTTGCTGAGATCTGAAAGTAATTATTTTTCCATTTATCGACGTATCCGTAATCGTTTGTAACAGGTACCAGGCCAAGGAACATCCTCAGCGCAACGTTCAGACGGAATGGGAAGACAGCTTCAATCCCTAATGTAATGCCAAGATCATAATCCTCATAGTAGCTTCTTATACTCTTGTTTTCGTCCATTTCAAGATCTTTCTGAACAGCATGCACAAGGTATCCAAACTGGGGGCCGGCGTGCAAGTTGACAGTGCTTGCAGGATAATAGCTTACAAGCACCGGAAGTTCAATATATGTAAGAACATCTTTCATATCATCATAGGCATCCTTCCAGTGGGAACCCTTGACTGAAACCATCATTTCAGGCTGTACAGCCAGGTTATGAAGGAGGAAATAGCTGAAATAACCGCCTGCACTGTAGCCAATGATTCTCTCCACATCAAAGTCGACATCATCTGTCATACAGGTTTGACTGGCATAATTCAGTCCTGCCCTTACACCAAAGCTGTATTTTGGAAGCGACCTTTTATAGTACCGGGTATTCCTGTAAGATCTTGACTGCCCGCTTGCAGTGAATAATTCAGGCGTTATCATAAGTATCACCAGCAGAATAAGAAGCTTTTTCATAATCCTTTGGTTTTATTTTCTTAATCATGCTAAAAGTAGCCAAAATAAAGATTTACGCAAAACATAGTGGTTCGATATTTCCTGTGAACGGAAGGGGCTTCGTCTTATTCATCACATAAGACATGAACGCACAGGCGAGGCAGAACAACCTGAATCAGATATATACAGGCAATCATGATTCCCGGCCTGTTACGTTTAAAGCAGTTCTGATGTCAGAATTATCAAGACAGCAGGTTTCAGAACCTTAAGAAGTTCTGGCTGCCCAATACTGCTACTCCGGCAATAATCATGATGCCTGCCAGGTATATTTTTACTTAGACAGGAATAGCCAAAGCGTATCAGAATAAGCCTGAGATCCTGCCGTTGCTGTCGATGTCTATTCTTTCAGCAGATGGCACATTAGGCAAGCCGGGCATTCTCATTATAGTACCTGCAATGGGAACGACAAATCCGGCCCCGGATGACAGTTCCACCTCCCTTATCTTGACCGTGAATCCTCTCGGTCGCCCTTTCTTGCTCTGATCGTCCGAAAGCGACTTTTGCGTTTTCGCTATGCATACAGCAAGGTTTCCAAAACCCAGCTTGTCAATCCTGTCGAGCTGGTTTTTTGCTTTAATGGTATATTCAACATGATCAGCTCCGTACATTTTGGTACAGATCGTTTCTATCTTCTTTTCAAATGACCATGAAAGGTCATATAGCGGTCTGAAACAGTCGGGACAGGTCTTTATGGCATTTAAAACTTCATTGGCAAGGGAAACAGCTCCTTCCGCGCCCCTGGCCCAGGATTCATTTATTGCCACTTTGACATTTTTCGATACACAGTAATTCTTGAGCAGATCAATTTCTGCCAGGGTGTCCGTGTCAAATCTGTTAACAGCCACGACCGGGTTGAATCCGAAGTACTTCATGTTCTCTATATGCTTGTCAAGATTGTCAAATCCATTTTTAAGGGCCTCGGTATCTTCATTCTGCAAAGAGGAAAGTTTTGCGCCGCCGTGATACTTCAGCGCCCGTATGGTTGCAACTATAACCACAGCATTCGTTTTCAGGTTTCCAAACTGGGATTTGATATCAAAGAATTTTTCCGCACCAAGTTCACTGGCAAAACCGGCTTCCGTGACTACATAATCACTCAGCGACAATCCTGTTTTGGTTGCAACAATTGAGTTTGTACCCTGGGCAATATTAGCGAAGGGTCCACCATGCACTATTGCAGGAGTGCCTTCCAGTGTTTGTACAAGGTTCGGCTTAATGGCGTCCTTAAGAAGGGCAGCCATGGCTCCCTGCGCCTTAAGATCGCGGGCAAACACCGGCTGGTCAGAGTAGGTGTAACCTATAAAGATATTCCCCAGCCGTTTTTTCAGGTCCATCAGGTCGCTGGCCATGCAAAGGGTTGCCATAACTTCAGAAGCAGCCGTTATGTTAAATCCCGACTGACGTGGAACCCCTTCGGTTGTCCCGCCAAGTCCTATTACTATATCTCTCAGGGAGCGCTCATTCATATCCATAACTCTTTTCCATTCTATGGTCCGGGGATCTATGCCCAGATTGCCCTGCTTTAGTTGTATATTGTTGTCAATAAGGGCTGCCAGAAGATTATGCGCCTTTTCAACAGCTGAAAGATCACCTGTAAAATGAAGGTTAATGTCCTCCATGGGAATCACCTGAGAGTATCCTCCTCCTGCAGCGCCGCCCTTTATTCCGAATACGGGTCCCAATGACGGCTCACGCAATACTACTGTGGCCTTTTTCCCCAGCCTGTTCAGCGCCTGGGCAAGACCTATTGAAGTAGTCGTCTTACCCTCACCTGCAGGAGTGGGAGTTATTGCCGTAACCAAAATCAGTCTGGAATTCTTTATCCGTTCCTCATTAATATAATGCAACGGGATCTTTGCTTTGTACTTACCGTACAATTCAAGGTCATCCTCTTTTATTCCAAGCATTTCAGCAATTTCAACTATTGGCCTCATAGTGGCTTCCTGGGCTATTTCTATATCCTGTTTCATTCCTGAAGATTTTTTAGTATTAGGTTCTTTCGGGAAAGATAGCAAATGTTTCACAGAGTCATAAATTAACATAATATTAATTATACCTATATTGCATAGTAGAAGCGTTGCATGCAACGCTTCTACTACGCAAATTCAATTTGTATTTTCAGCTGTTATTTCGTATTTTAATATTTTGATTTCATTCTAATTTCAAACCCTATGGAAAGGAGCATCAGGAAACATATTTCAGGGTTCACAAAAGGGATCACCGGCAGACGGTATTTCATAAAGAAGCTGGCTGCTTTAACGGGAAGCACTGCAGCAGCCTGTGCATTGATTCCTGTATTGGAAGATAATGAGTTACATGCATTTGAAAACAGGGATGCTGAGACTGACATTATCAGCGAGTTCATCAGGTATCCTGGCAAGACAGGTGATATCAGGGCTTTTATTGCAAGGCCAAAAGGCGGAAAGAAATTTCCGGCAGTAATAGTTATTCATGAAAACAGGGGTCTGGTGCAACATATACAGGATGTTACCAGAAGAATGGCAAAAGAGGGTTTCCTTTCGCTGGCCCCCGACGCTCTGTCTCCTGTGGGGGGAACGCCTGATGATATTACAAACGTAGGAGCATTGTTCAAGCAGCTTAACGGGGAAGATACTGTTCAGAATTTCGTAGCGGCTGTAAAATACCTGAAGACGCATCCGCTGTCAACGGGAAAAGTTGGCTGTACAGGATTTTGCTGGGGAGGTGCAATGACTAACCAGGTCGCCGTGAACGCCCCCGATCTCGATGCTGCTGTGCCTTATTACGGCAGGCAGCCCGGAGAAGAGGATGTGGAAAAGATAAAGGCACCGCTAATGGCTCACTATGCTGAAAATGACGCCGGAATAAATGCCGGTATCCAACCCTTTAAGGAAGCCCTTAAGAAACACAACAAGGAATATAAGATTTATATCTATGAAGGTACCAGCCATGCCTTTAATAACGATACAAATCCTGACAGGTACAACGAGAAGGCCGCAAGGCTGGCCTGGGAACGTACGATAGCTTTTTTCAGGGCCAAACTTGAATAATCACAATTTGCGGTTTCATCAGGTTCAATTTGCCAGATCAGCAGGAAAACAGTGCGGAGGCTTTTCTCAAAGTGTCAATAAATGGCAGACAGTGATTGAAGAAATGTCTGTACCCGCTGCATAAATAATTCAGGCCAGGCTCACCCTCTGGTGTCTTTATGAACCTGTTCTTCGGGCATTCCCCGTTGCACATTTCTTTTACTTCGCATACCCTGCAGAATTCAGGCAGGGAAAGTGATTTCTTCTTTCCAAATTCTGATTGCGCCCGACTGTCAAGGAAACCGGCTATTGTACCCTTCGAAATGTTACCTGCAAAATGTTCATTATCAACGTAATGATCACATGAATAGAAGTCTCCGTTATGTTCCAGCACCGGCACTCCTCCACAGTTCTCCTTAAAAATGCAAAGGGTATGATCCTGCCTGAAAGCCGGTCTGAGAGCTTCTTCGAAAATCTGGATCTTTATTCTGCCAATATCCTTCGCCAGCCATTCATCAAAAATAGTGCTTAGGAAAACGCCGAACTCCAATGAAGGAACGGTGTAACGACTTACTCCTGAAACAGCCCCCGGTCTTTTTTCAACCAATGGCAGGAAAGTTATATACTTTGCTTCAATCTGCCTGAAAAAATCATAAACCACCAATGGAAATCGCACATTAAGAGAGCTTACTACACACAGGATCTCATTCGTTATTCCGTATCCCTGTAACATTTCATATCCCTGGATAACCCTCCCCAACGAAGGCTCTCCTTTTGCAAAAATTCTCATTCTGTTATGAAGATCTCCGGGCCCGTCGATGCTTATTCCAACCATGAAATTTTCTTCGGAAAATAAACTGCACCAGCCTTCATTAATAAGGGTTCCGTTGGTCTGAATGCCATTGATGATCTTCCTTCCTTCAGGTTTGTATTTTTTCTGCAATTCACAGGCTTTCCTGTAGAAATCTATCCCTGCCAGCATTGGTTCTCCGCCATGCCATGAGAAACTTATTAACTCCTCTGTTGAAGCTTCAATATGCTGCATTATATAATTTTCCAGTACTGCATCAGTCATTACGCTGAAACCGCCAGGATAGAGTTTTTGCTTTTTCAGGTAATAGCAATACCTGCAGTTCATATTGCAATGAGCGCCAACAGGTTTGACAAAAATCTGAAATTCACGCGTGAGGCTTTCCATCGTAAATCATTATTGAATTCAAAACAAATTATGATCAAAGCCATGAACCTTCTTCCTGTCCTCTGTAACCTGATTCTTGCTGACAGCGTATCAAAAGCATAATCAGCGACAGTAACTTCGGACATTCATGAAAGGTTCACAACAGCAATTACTGCTCCCATTTCAAAATATTCGCGTTCATCAACCGTGAACTTTCCATTCTTATCCGCCGGCCAACTGGATAGTAATTATTTATCCGGCTTCCTATATTGTTAATAAACCCCAGAGGGATCCCTTCGTATTTCACTATATTCCATCCTTTTACGGTATTCTGGATTGGAATGGGATCACGATGGAGATATGCGAACCCATTCATGTGATCCACATCAACCGAAGCAAAACTTTGCAGTTTGAAATATACCGACATTGCTATATCATGTGCAGGAAGATAGTTGCTTCCTTTAGCCGTACATATATCTGTTCCGGGCCTTATGATCCTGAGGCAGCATGAAAGAATCGAATATTCTTCATGTGAACATGGTATTGAGATCAAAACATTTTCCTTCTTTATAAGGCTGTCTTCATTGAAACAGGTCCACTCCCGGGCAATTCTTCTTTCATCATTTGTGACCCTGGAGTTCAGCGGAATCTTGACCTTTCTGTGTCTTTTATCATTTAAATTTATTTTTCGAAGGACAGATATAAAAAGCCCCTCTCCTTTTATCCTGCCCGGATAAAACCCGTATCCGTAAACACCTTCGTGATCGATTTCAGTAATTCCCTGATAATTTGAGATATCTATCCTCACAGGCTCACAAAAGCTGTTGTCCTTGAGCCATCTGATATTTTTCTCATTTTCATCAGGATTAAATGTACATGTGCTGTAAACCAGAAAGCCGCCCTCCTTGAGAGCCGGCCAGACATCAAGCATTATTCTCTTCTGCCTTTCAGAACATAAAGCTGCATTAGCCGGCGACCATTCTTCTATTGCCGATTGCTCACGGAACATTCCCTCTCCTGAGCATGGTGCATCAACAAGTATCAGATCAAAGAAGCCGGGCAGGTTGCAAAACGCTGCCGGATCGCTTCGGGTCACTATAGTATTTGACAGACCCCATTTGGACATATTTTCTGCCAGAACAGACGCTCTGCTAATGATAACTTCATTGGAGACCAGGTATCCGTTCTTCCCGATCAGCGATGAAAGATGAGTACTTTTACCCCCCGGGGCGCCGCACAGATCAAGAACCCTTAAGTTAACGGCATCTTTAAAAAGCTGGCTAAAAATTTCTTCAAGGAACATGCTTGATGATTCCTGCGGGTAATAACAGCCTGCATGATACAGAGGGTCAGGAGTATAGTCGGGACGATGCGTGAGAAAATAACCTGATGGACACCAGGGAACAGGGACTGCATTCAGAGGAGCTTTAGCCCATTTTGCCAGGTTAATGCGTATGCTTGGCGTCTCCGGCTCCAGCAGAGAACGGGTTAAAAGACAGGAGTCAATATATTCCTGATTCTGCAGGCGAACAAGAAAATCGACGGGTAACTTATGTGACACTTTGGTATAGTGTTAGCCGGTA